>CAVOTW010000032.1:0-34339 GCA_963699405.1 uncultured Acidobacteriaceae bacterium
GATGCCGGGCGAAGCTTCGCCGGCCCTCCTGCTGGCAGATAGAGCTCCAGTGCTGGCGGTCGCAGGCGTGTTCCGGCCGCAACTGTTGATTTCCCGGCGAGTGATGCATGGTCTTTCCGCCGAACAACGAGAGGCTGCGTTGCGCCATGAACATGCACATTTGGCCGCGGGCGACAACTTCAAGCGGTTCATGATTCTGCTGGCGCCGGATGCGGTGCCCTTTGTGCGGACGTTCCGCGGCATGGACCAGGCCTGGGCGAAATTCACGGAATGGGCCGCCGACGATCAGGCGACGGAAGGAGATCCGCAGCGGGCGTTGTCGCTGGCATCGGCATTGGTTCGAGTCGCCAAAATGGGATCGAAGCCCCGACTGGGGTATCTCTCCTGCTCGCTACTGGGCAGCGACCAGCAACTCTCGGAGCGCGTGGAGAGGCTACTGCGTCCGCAACCGCAACCGGGCAAGCCGGTCAGGGAACTTGTGCCCCTCCTCACCGGTGCGGGCGCACTGACAGCGCTGGCGATCGCAGTGATGACTCTCTGGCCCGGTAGTTTGTCGGTGGTTCATCAGGCTCTGGAGCAGTTGGTCCACTAAGAAACGGTCCTGCAACGCGGGACTCGGTTGCTGGCACTTATCCGCCGACCGGTTGTTAGCACGGCGAGAAAATCAACAGAGCAAACCGTTCCTAGGACGCAGATAGCGATGCACCAGCTCTGGCAGCGACGCCACTGAAAGCAGAGCCAGCGTCTTTGCCCTATCCGCTTCGGCGGAGCCAGTCTCCACATCGTCAGCAATGAACACCGTTCTCATGCCGAGGCGCAGCCCGGCTTCAATATCGCTCAGCGAATCTCCTGCCATGAGGCTGTTTTCTGGACGGGCAGCAGGGAAGTCCAGGAAAGCCTGCTCGAACAGCCCGGTCAGCGGCTTGCGGCAATTACATTGACCTTCGTCATGGGGGCAAACGTAGATGCCATCCAGATGGGCGCCGCGCGCGGCCAAACAGTCCCGTAACTGAGAATGGATCCGCGCCAGATCGTCGTGGGAATACAGGCCCAGCGCGATTCCCCGCTGGTTGGTGATGACGATCACTTTGCGCCCCGAACGGTTCAGCGCCGCGACCGCGTCCTCGACGCCCGGCAGCAATTCGAGCTCTTCCGGGCGGGTAACGAAGCGTTCCTCTGAAGGCTGGCGGTTCAGGACGCCGTCCCGATCCAGGAAAACGTACTCGATATCCGAAAATTCAATGTCTCGACGGTTGCCCATAGCATTTATAATTTTGCAACAAGCTCTCCACAGGTTCTTGGGAAGATCCTCACATTCCTCGTAGCACGAGGGGCGAATGCCATCTTCTCTGAATCTGGCTGGCGTCTTCAGTGACGCGCTTTCCGAACACATCACCATTATCCGCCGACTGGAAGCTCAACAGGACGCTTTCGAGCGTGCGGCCACTCTCATCACCGATGCTTTGTCCGGGGCAACAAAGTGCTCTGGTGCGGCAACGGCGGCAGCGCCGCGGATTCCCAACACCTTGCCGCCGAACTGGTGGGACGCTTCAGGCGCCGCCGCTCCGGACTGGCCTCTATAGCGCTGACCACCGACACGTCCATTCTGACTGCCGTCGCCAACGACTTTGGATATGACGAGGTCTTCAGCCGCCAAGTCGACGCACTGTGCCAGCCGGGCGATGTCGTGGTCGGCATCTCTACTTCCGGGAACAGCAAGAACGTTTGCGCCGCGTTGCAGAAGGCCCGCCAACTCAAGGGGCTGACGGTGGCGATGACGGGGAGGAACGGCGGCCGGATGGCCTCGTTGGCGGACGTTTGCATTCGCGTGCCTTCAACCGATCCGGCGCGGATCCAGGAGGCCCATATCCTTTACGGGCACATGCTGTGCGAGTGGATCGAGCTGGCCACCTGCATCCGCGAAGTGGTTGCGGGCGAAGGAGGAGCCTATGATCCCGGAGCTGCGTGACATCATGGCGCTGGTCGAGTCGGGCTGGAGCCATGTCGCGGTTCTGGTAGTCGGCGACGCGATGCTGGATCAGTACATTTGGGGCGAAGTGGACCGCATCTCGCCCGAGGCGCCGGTTCCGGTGCTGCGGGCCACACTCCGCGACGAGAAGCCCGGCGGCGCAGCCAATGTCGCGATGAACCTGGGCGGGCTCGGCGCGTCGGGTGACGCTGGTGGGCTTCGGCGGCGGTGACCGCGAACAGGGAGCTTGGAATCGCTCCTGGCGGACCAGGGAATCGAGCCGTTGCTGACGGCGGTCCCGGACACGCCTACAACTACTAAGCTGCGAATTCTCTCGGGCCATCAGCAGATGATGAGACTTGATTCGGAAGCGGGGCCGGATTTTTCCGAGGACGATTACCGGAGACTGTTGGAGCGGGCCGTTCGCCGCAATGGCCGACGCCGCGGTTGTGGTGCTGTCAGATTATGCAAAGGGTGCGCTCCCCGAAGCCGTTTGCCAGGCAGTGATTCGGGAAGCGCGAAAGCGCAACATCCCAGTTCTGGTGGATCCCAAGAGCCAGAGTCTTGCGCGATATCGGGGCGCAACTGCAATCTGCCCCAATCTTAAAGAGCTGGCAGCGGCGACGGGAGAAGCGCCGGCCAATCTGGATCGTCTCCTGGTCGCGGGGCAAGCTCTGGTACCGTCACTTGAAGTCGAGTTCATCGCGGTGACGCTGGGAGAGAAGGGAATCGCCGTATTGCGACGGAATTCACGATTTCATTCGCCCGCCATAGTGCGCCAGGTGTACGACGTTTCCGGCGCAGGAGACACGGTGATCGCGGTTCTGGCGCTCGCCATGGCCTGCGACGTGCCTATCGAGACTGCGGTCGAACTCGCCAATGTCGCCGCCGGAATTGTCGTCAGTAAGGTTGGCACGGTGCCGATCCAGCGCGAGGAGTTGCTGGCGCGTTGTCGCTGGAGATCGCGCTCCCACATGGACGAGAAGATTTTGCACCGCAACGGCCTGCTGTCGCGGGTCACGAGGTGGAGAGCAATGCGGAGGCCGCCGCACTTACTCGGCTCAGTTGCGTATTGCTTCTGCTCATACGCGCGCTCGTAAAACGCCAGCGCCTCGGTGAATCGATCTGCCGGTGATAGATATTGCCGATGTTGATTTCCAGGCGAGCCAGGCGGCGAGTGTTGCCTTGTTGCCGAAAAATTGCACCGGCGCGCTCGCCGGCAGCGAGCGCCTGATCGTACCAGCCCAGCAGCAGCAACGACTGAATGGATCCGCTCAGAGTGCGGGCGAGTTCCGCTTCGTCGCCGGTCTGCTCAAACAGAACGATGGCCTGCTCGTGCAAGTAGACGGCTTCAGTGTGCTCGTCGAGAGCGTACATGGCGTTTGCTTTCGCGCGAAAGCTGCGAGCGAGCAGGCTTGGACTGCCAAGAGTTTGCGCCACATCCAAGGCTGCCTCGGCCAGTCGCTTGGCGCGATGCGTGTCGACGCGAACTTCTTGCCAAACTCTTTCGGTGAGCATGTTTACGATTTCATCCCATGCGCACGGCTGGGTTTTGCCGCGACCAACTGCGCGCGGCTCGGGGCATCGTCAAGCGCGAGCAGACGCTCGATGATGGCGTCGGATTCGGTCTTCTGAACCGCATGGACGCTCATCTAGAAGCCCCTCTTCTCAAGTTGTTTCTTGAGCTGTGCCAGACAGCGGCCGCGGATCGCTCCGATCGAACCGGTCGCCATACCTAACTCCTCCGCAATATCTTCGTAGGGCCGCGGAGGAATTTCGAAAAAAAGCAATCGGACCATCTGCTCGCACTTTTCGGGTAAACTCGGAAATGGCGTCGCGCAAGATCTGTTCTTGTTCAAGCTGCACCAGCATGTGCTCCGGCAGGTCTTCGACGCTGCTGGCAGGCAGCAGGGCCGCGTCGTCTTCGTGCCGTCGGGGGCAAGATCAACCATCCTCTCCGCGGCGCGCTGGAATGGAGGCACTTGTGATAGCAGGTCTGCATCAGCCATTTCGGCAGGGCGCGGTGTTCGCGGAGGCGCGGCAACTCGGAAAGCAGGTCCACACAGACGGACTGAAAGATGTCGGCCGCATCCTGATGCATGCCGAGCTTGATCGGAATCGAGTAGATGAGATTCTTGTACTTGTCGATCAACGCCGACCAGGCTTCCTGATCGCCCTTCAGGCAGCGCGCCGATCAGCTGCTCGTCGGAGGAGTCGTCATCGGCCGCTCGGGCGCTCTTCCTGTTGCCGTTCCTGTCATCGAACTCCCGCATCTGGATTCCGATGGCGAGGACCGCGAACGTAGAGTTCGTCCGCGTTCCACAGCGTGTAGGGGTCAAGCATTGCCGGATGGAAATTGCCGACCCGGCGGCTCGCGCTCGGCAAGAATGTTGGGCGTTCCCAGGAAAATAAACGGCAGATTCTCGGCGATCAGTTGCTGCGCGCGATCGTATAACTGTTTGCGCTTGGCATAGTCGAGCGTGACCATCTGTTGTTGCATCAATTGGTCGAGCTCGCGCTCCCAATCCGTCGCGGGCTGAGTTTCGCCGAGGTGCCAAAGGTGCGAGGTGCCCGGCGAAGGTCCAGACATTCATCTCCGGATTTGGGTCGGCATCTCCGCCGCCGAGCCCCATGATCGCGGCATCGTAATCGAAGCTTTGAAAGACGCGGTCGATCAGGGCGCGAAATTCAAGCGGAACGACATGCACCTGCATGCCGAGGTGCGACAGATCGTCCTGGAGCAGGGTTGCCATCTTCATGCGCTGGCTGTTCGAGGAGTTGGTGATGATCGAGAATTCGACTGGCCGTCCATGAGCATCGAGCAGCTGGCCCGCGGAGTTCCACGAATATCCAGCGGACTTGAGCAACTGGCGTGCGCTTTCGACAGACCGCGCTGGATGCGGGATGGCTGCGTTGATCCAGAGTTTATTGCCCGGCCCGACATTGCCCCACAAGGCTGCTCCGCGCGCCCCATAGACCAGGCGCACGATGGACTCGCGATCCACTGCTGCCGAGATCGCCTGACGAAATTTCAGGTCGCGAAACCAGGCTTGTTTGCCGGCAACTTCGTCGAGTTTCTTGCCGCCGAGGTCGTTCAGATTGAACAGCAGGAAGTTATATTCGAGGCTGGGACCCATATCCGCGAGTTGCGAGCCGAACGCGCGATTTCTCGCGCGCAAGCAAGTTGTAATTTTCTGCGCTGAGGCGGCTGATGATGTCGGTTTCACCCGCCTCGAAGCGCATCACTTGCGCATCTTCAGTGCCCACAAACAGAAATACGAGTTCGTCCAGATAAGGCAGCCGCTGGTTTTCGCGGTCAACCTTCCAGTAATAAGGATTGCGTTCCACCACGATGCGCTGGCCGGGCACATATTGCTTGAGGCGAAACGGCCCCAATCCAGCGATTTCCGAAGCCTGGGCATTCAGGGACCACGCCTGTGCGAAATGGCCTTCGCGATATGGCTTTTCCAGCAGATGCTTCGGCAGCATCGCTAATCCGTCGAACAATCTCTCGGCTGCCGCATAGGGACGCGGCAACACGAACCGCACTGTGTAGGGATCGATTTTGGTAATCGCGATGGGCTTGCCGTCGATGATCAGCAGATCGCGCTGCGGCGAATCTACCGCCTCATCCATGTAAACGGCAAAGGAGAAAACGACATCGTCGGCATCGAAGGGATGGCCGTCGGAGAACCGGATTCCCTTTGCGAAGTTGCAGCGTGAAGGTGCGGCCGTCGGGAGATATCTTCCAGGATTTCGCTAGCGCGGGTTCTGTCTGCTGCGACGATCGGTTGATCTCGATCAGATCGCCCATCAGACGACCGATCACTTCTCGTGAAACTGCATCCGTGGCGGTCGCCGGGTTGAGCGTCTTCGGTTCGGAGCGTTGGCCGATCGTGAGGTGGCCGCCATAGTGGCCAGAGACGTCAGCCATGCGAGCGAGTTCTTCGCCGGGTTGAGCCGCTTCCGGAGCGGGCGCGGTGGCAAAACACGTACCCGCGAGCAGGCACACGTAGAGCAGGGTTAGGCGAATGCACTACTTTCATAAACGACCCCTTACCCCACAGAACGATTTCCTAGGTTTAAGAGATTTTAACCGCGAATGGAGTGCATCAGCGAGGGAACTATAGAGTACGGAAGTAACCACCAAAGCGCAGGCCGGAGCCAGAAGCCATGCATAGGAAACCAGCACGCTGTACTGCTGAAGGGTACTGAGCATGTTACCCCAGCTCGGAACCGGCTCACTAACTCCGAGGCCAAAGAAAGAGAGCGTCACTTCGGCGGCAATATAACGCGGAACAAGCAGTGCGGCCTGGGTCAGCAGCACGCCGAAAGCGTCTGGCAGAATGTGCCGCCGCAGCAGGTAGAAATCGGATCCGCCAAAGCCCCGCGCCGCCAGAACGTAGTTGCGGTTTCGCGAGCTGAGGACGATTCCCCGCACCAGCCGGGCCGGACGGGCCCAGCCAATCAAGCCGATCACGCCCGTCAGAAGAAAAAACGTGCGGAGCGCACTCAGATGCAGCGGTAGGAATGCGCGCACGCCTAGCAGGAAATAGAGCCACGGTAATGAGAGAAAGAGTTCAGTCACTCCCATCAACGACTCGTCAATCCAGCGCCCGTAGTATCCCGCTATGATTCCGAGAATGCTTCCCAGCAAGCAGGGTGATGAACGTTGCCGTGATCCCAGCGGCGACTGAAATCTGGCCGCCGAACAGAACGCGAGAGAATTCATCCCGTCCGTAGCCGTCGGTTCCGAAGAGCAGGATTTTTGCCGGCTCGGCGACGCCGAACAGATGTATGGTGGATTCGTAAATACCGAAAACTTTGTAACTCGGCCCCCGAACAAACAAGCGAACGGAATAAGCCTGGCGCGGGTCTTCTTGATAACCTCCCGCTTGATCGCCCTCCAGCACAGGCGTCGACGCGTAGACAAACGGGCGCAAATGGAACCCCGAGGCGTCGTTGAAATGCAGGCGCGTGGGCGGAGCGTACGGCAACTCACGGTCCTGGGTCGCGGGATCGTAAGGCGCAACAAAACCAGCGAACAGCAGCAGCAGATGCAACCCGGCGAGAACGGCAATCAGGATGGCGGTCCTTGCCTGCAATCCATTTCGCAATCTAGCGCGCACCTGATCCCTCATCTGCGAATTCGCGGATCGAATGCCAGCAGCATGATGTCGGCAACCAGGTTCCCGCCGATCATGAAGAGCGCGGAAAACATGATTCCCCCGATCACAAGATAGAGGTCGCGGGAGAGCGTCGCCTCCAGAATCAACGGCCCCAAGCCCGGCCAACCGCAAACCACTTCCACCATCAGCGATCCGCTGAGCAGTCCAGCCAGAGAAAATCCTAGGAGAGAAATAGCCGGATTAGCGGCCACCGGCAGCACGTGCCGAAAGAGGAGTCGTGCCGGCCTGGTTCCAAATCCGCGTGCGGCTTCGACGTAAGGAGCGCCGAGAACTTCGAGCACGCTGGCGCGAACGTGCCGAACGATCACTGCGGTCTCGCAAAGCACGAGGATGAATACCGGCAACGCCAGATGAAGCAGTACATCCTGCAATTTCGCCCAACTCGACAAGTCCTCGAAGTCAGCCGACATCATTCCACCAACGTGCAGGATCCGCCAACGAACCGCGACCGCCAGTAGTCCTACGGCAATCACAAGTTCTGGAACAGAGACCAGGAGTGCACTCGACCAGCCTAACCGCCTTATCCAGCAATCCGCCGCGCCGGTTGGCCGTCCACACACCCAGAGGAACGGAGATGAGCCAGGTCAGAACCAATGCCGTCGTCGTGAGCAGCAGAGTGTTTTTCGCGCGGCTCCACAACAATGGCGCGACCGGCAGGTTGTAGGCGATGGAATATCCTAGATCGGCGTGCAGCGCAGATCTCACCCACCTGCCATATCTCACCAGCCAGCGGCTGGTCGAGTCCGTAGCGCGAACGCAACGCCAGAATCGTTTCTGGAGAAATCTGCGGATTCAGCCGCATTTCGTCAAAGAAACTTCCAGGCGCCATTTCCGAGAACAGGAAACAGAGTGCAGACACCCCGATCAATAACAGCAAGGCCCGCAGCAGCCTGCGTCCGATATAACTCACGCGGATGCCCCAGTCAGTGTCATTGCTGCGAGGTTCGATGCGAATGTTTTTGCCGACGCCAGCAACCGCTTCGTCGCCTCATGGTTGGGATTGGACAGGATCTGCCGGGCCGGTCCGACTTCCACCGTCTTTCCTCCCGACATGACTCCAATCACATCGGCCAGCTGTGCCACCAGCGTCAGATCGTGAGAAATGAGAAGGTAAGTCAGCGAATGCGTGGCTTGCAGATCGAGCAACAGGTTGGCAATTTGCGCTTGCGTGGACAAGTCCAATCCCGAGAGCGCTTCATCGAGAACCAGAAGCCGCGGGCGCAAGGCGAGTGCCCGTGCGAGCGCGAGCCGTTGGCGTTGCCCACCGCTGAAATGAAGAATCGATCGGTCGATCCAATCTGGAGACAGCCCGACCTCAATCATCAAGGCGCTGGCCAGTTCGCGCCGATTCTGCCCATTGCCGCTATCAAGGCCCCCTCGAGCATGAATCAATAAAGGTTCCTCGATCACCTCCAGGGCGGAGAAGCGCGGGTTCATCGCGGTAACTGCATCCTGAAAGACCATCTGAATGCCAGCGCGAAAAGGAACCAGCTCGCGCGCATGAAGCTGCGCGATATCGTCTCCCTGAATCAGGATCTGGCCCGAGTCCGGCCTTTCCAGGCGCGTTACACATCTCGCGACCGTGGACTTCCCTGATCCCGAATCTCCTACCAGCGCGAACGTTTGCCCGCGTGGAATCTCGAAATCGACTTTGCTTATTGCCGCAATGGGCACGCGCTTCCGCCACAGACCTCCGCGGACGTATTGTTTCGAGAGCCGTTTCACTTGCAGCAAGTCTTGGATTGGCTCTCCGCCCTTCGATAGGTTAGCGGGCAAGTGAGTCGACAAGTTACTCCCCGTACTTGAAACAGTTCACTGGCCGTGACGGCTCCGGCAGGAATTCGCCTGGATAGCGGTAGGAACAGACGTCCATGCGCTCAGGGCAACGCGGAGCAAACCGGCAGCCGACCGACACACGAGTGGGATCGAAAGATTCGCCTTCAATCGAAGGAAGCCGCGACCGTGCCGTGGATCCGGTGACTGCGGCCGAGGTCGCGATTCGTACCAGCGCCTGCGTGTAAGGGTGTAGCGGATGACCAAAAATTTCGGCGCTGCTTCCAACTTCCACAATGCGGCCGGCATACATCACGGCAATGCGGTCGGCAAAGCCCGCAAACAACGCCGGCTCGTGGCTGATCGCGAGAATCGCGGTCCCGTGTTGTCGCCGAATCTGTGACAGCAGCGCAATGATCTCTGTCTGCAGGGTTACGTCCAGTTTGCTCGTAGGTTCGTCGGCGATCAGAAGAAGCGGTTGGCAGGCCACCGCCTGCGCAATGGTAATCCGCTGCCGTTGTCCACCGCTGAGCTGATGAGGATAGGCGGAATAGATTTGATCCGGGTGTTCGAAACCGACTTCCTGCAGCAACTCCATGGCTCGCTGCCGCCGCTGCTCCGCGTTCAGGAGCAAATGCGCGCGCATAGCCTCGCCAACCTGCGAACCCACCGCCAGCACCGGATTAAGCGCCACGGCCGGATCTTGCGGGATCAGCGATATCACCCGCCCACGGATCAAACGTAATTCGCGCTCCGATCGATGCAACAGATCGCGGCCGTCGATCAGAATTGTGCCCCGGGTCCAGATCGCATTCGGCGGCAGCAAACGCAGCAATGCTCTTGCCAGCGTGCTTTTTCCGCAACCGGATTCTCCCAATATTCCGACGACTTCTCGATCGCGAATGTCGATGCTAACGCCATCCAGAGCGCGAACGGCGTTGTCGCCGCCCTCGGACGAGTACGTAATCGCAAGTTCCCGGACTTGGGCAACACTCTTTCTTGAGTTCTCCACCAGGCAAAGACCCACTGGTTAGATTCTTGCCCACAATGTCTTCCGTAGCAATTGCCTACTAAGGAGCGGCGCAAGTTCTGCGGGGGACGGCTCGCGACACTTGCCGACGTCAGTCTCGATCGAGAACGGAAGTTGCGAGGATAACGATCGCGGCGAGCGGCGCGGTCACTTCTGCGCTTTTAACTTCTTCAACATGTCGATCCCGTTTTGGTTGTCGGGTTTCAGCGCAATCGATGTTTCATAATTTTTGATGGCAAGGTCATTTTGCTTTGCGTTCATGTAGGCCTCACCCAGACTGTCGTAGGCGTTCCAGTATTTTGGATAGTCCTGAACTTCGAGTTTGAACACCTGGATTGCCTGCTCCACCTTGCCCGCAAACAGGATCCCGTATCCAACTTGGATCAGAGTATTTTCATCCAGTTCTTTTGGAGAGTGATCCTTAAGATCCGAATACTTCCGCAGCGCCGTCTGCGTGTCTCGGGCACTGGCAACCAGCCATAAAAGATCGGCGGCATTTTGCTCGCTTGTGTAATTCCAGCCATATTCCTTGGCGATGCTCTGCACCAGATAGTTGGCTACGGCGAGACCGCTGTTAGAGTTCGCCATGACTGCAACACCTTTGCCCGAATCGGCGAACATAATCAGTTGGGCCTGAAATCCCTCGTCATCGCCGTCATGGCCGAACGCCTCCGGATTCCCGCCTTGGCCAAGAAAAAACGCCAAGCCCACGTGGTCAATCTGCGGCGTGAGCATCTGGCGCGTCATCGCTTCGGAGAGGATGTGGTTCGCCTTACCCGACTTCGAGAGAGCGATTTCATTGCCAAATTTTGCCAGGTCGGTAGGTGTGGTCCAGAGACCGGCTGCCGCCATTTCCGGATAGATGTGCCATTTGCCCGGTACAACCTTGCCATCCACGTGGGTCCCGGATGCTGCTAGCTTCGCACGTTCCGGTGGAAGCGGTTGCTCGTAGGTGCTGTCGCTCATGCCGATCTTATCCAGCACCGTGGCCCGCATGAATTGCGGAAATTGTTGCCCGCTCACGTCCATGATCAGTTGCTGTTCGATCGTGACCCCGCCACCGGAATACCAGAACTTGCTGCCGGGCACGGAATCGACGCGGACCGGCGCAGTGTTGGCGGGCTTTTCGCCGTTGAAGATCTGGACCAGAGTCGGCATCGGATCACCTACTGCGTACCCCGGGAACCCGTGCACGGTGAGTCCCGCGCTGTGGCTCTGCAGTCGGCGCAACGTGACTTTCTGGTCTTTGGAATTGGTGAATTCGTTCTCCGGCACTTTCCACGTCACCAGTTTCTGGTTGACATCTTCATCAAGCGAGAGCTGGCCATGCTCCACCAGCCAGAGCGCGCCGGTTGCGGCTACGGTTTTGCTGATTGAGCCAGCTTGAAACAGGGTGTGCGTAGTGGCGGGCGTGGCGCCTCCTGCTTCGGTAACTCCATAGGCTTTGGCCCATGCGATTTTGAAATTGTCGACAACCGCGACACTCACCGCTGGCACTTTGTAGATCTCCATCAGCCGTTGGAGATTGAGTTGCAGTGGAGGCTCGCCTGCGCCGAGCGAGATGCGAGGGATTTCATTTTCAACGCGCTGGATGCGGGCGGCCGTTTGGGCATCGCCGGACTGTGACGGAACAGAAGGAGAACTCGCTCCCGCGAGAACGGTGAGAATCAACCCTGCTGCAATCAGGCAAGAAGTCCGCAAAGTTCTCGAATCAGTCCGCATATGACCTCGTTCTGAGATGGAATGCACGTTTTGGAAGGACGAAGTATAGACGGCGGCATCGAGACTCGGTTAGCGGCAAATTATGTGGCCGGTTCCGAGGTCGTGACGAGTAGTGCATCGGCCGAGCACCGAAGTCGTAAGGCAGGCCCGAAAACTCAGCCGCGTACGGCGGCTGCTACTTCCGCTGGCTTCAGTTTCGCCGTGAAGTGGCGCAGGAACGGGGCTTCGTAGGTTAGCTTCATGCCAAGAATTTGCTCGCGCTTCTTCCAGACTTCGAGGATGACTTCCACCACGTAGTCGATGTGGCTCTGGGTATAGACGCGACGGGGAATCGCCAGACGGACGAGGTCCATCTTTGCCGCTGCCCCGAACATCAAGGTACCGATCTCGACGGAGCGGATGCCGCCTTCGAGATAAAGTTCGTTGGCGAGCGCCACGGCGGGAAAATGATCCGGTGCAATATGCGGCAGAAAGGCGCGCGCATCGATGTAAACGGCGTGGCCACCCGGCGGCTGCACAATGGGCACTCCTTCTTCCGCAATGTGGTTGCCTAAATATGCCGTGGAGGCTATGCGATATTCGAGGTAGTCCTGGTGCAGAGCTTCCTGGACTCCAACTGCGATGGCTTCAAGATCGCGCCCGGCCAGTCCTCCGTAGGTGGGATAGCCCTCGGTGAGGATCAGCAGATTCTTTTCCTGCTGAGCCAGCAGATCGTCGTTGGTGCAGAGAAAACCGCCAATGTTCGCCATGCCGTCTTTCTTCGCCGACATGGTGCAGCCGTCGCCATAGCTGAACATTTCCTGCGCGATTTCTTTCGGCGACTTGTCCTGGTAGCCCTGTTCGCGGATTTTGATGAAGTAGGAGTTCTCGGCAAAACGGCAGGCATCGAAGTAGAGCGGGATTCGATGCTTGCGGCAAATCGCGCTCACAGCCTTGACGTTCTCCATCGACACGGGCTGGCCCCCGCCGGAGTTATTGGTCACGGTCAGCATGACGAGGGGCACGCGGGCTTCTTTGGAGCCGACTTTCTGGATCAGAGCTTCGAGGGCGGCGACGTCCATGTTGCCTTTGAAGGGATGCTTGAGGCTGGCCTGGCGGCCTTCGGCGATGACCAGATCGACCGCCTCGGCACCGACGAACTCCACGTTCGCGCGAGTCGTGTCGAAATGCGTGTTGTTGGGGACGACGTCGCCTTTTTTGCACATCACACTGAATAGAATGCGCTCGGCAGCGCGGCCCTGGTGGGTGGGGATGACGTGCTTGTAGCCGAAAATATCCTGCACGGAGGAGCGGAACTGCTCGAAGCTGCGGCTTCCGGCATAACTTTCGTCGCCTTCCATCATGGCCGCCCACTGATGGGTAGACATGGCGCCGGTGCCGGAATCGGTGAGCAGATCGATGAGGACATCGTCCGCGGGCAGAAGAAAAAGGTTGTAGAACGCGGCGCGGAGCAGGTGCTCGCGCTCGGCGCGGGTCGTCCAGTGAATAGGCTCGATGCTCTTGATGCGGAAAGGCTCGATGATGGTGCGGGGCATGGTCGTTTCTCTCTTTAACCAGACACGATTCGGGTGGGGATGTCAGTGATTGGGATCACGGAACGGTGGGAACCGGTGTTTTCTCTGCAGGCATTTAGCGGGCGAGGGCGCCCCGGTCACCCTCACTTCGCGATCTTCACACTTTGACTGAATCCCGGCGCTCCGCAGGAACATATTTCACGGCGGCGGTGCGCTCGAGCTTATCCCACGCAAAGGGCCGGCCCTGGATGGCGCGCTTCAGAGTGCGGAACAGAACCAGAGAAAAAACCTGACGATAGGCGAAGCGCTGCAACCATACCTGGCTTAACAGCCAGGCGTCTTCGCGGGCTTCGGGCTGGCGACGCTCGAGGGCGAAGGCGAGGGCCGAGGCGAGGAAGTCAATTACCAGGAAGGCTACAAAGAAAACCAGCAACCGCTGGAAGCTAGCGGGATCGGTGGATTCCGGGTGAAAGTGTTTCTGGATGAAATACCAGACGACGCCGACCACAAACATCACGTCGATAAAGGGGGAGACCAACGGAAGCAGAATCTGGAAGATGAGGATGTTGGGCAGCGCGACAAATCCCAAGGCGCCTTTACGCGCGAAAACTTTCTTGTGCTTGAAAACCGACTGCAAGATTCCGAACGACCAGCGGAAGCGCTGGCGCATGAGGGCATTGGCACTGGTGGGAGCTTCGGTGAAGGCGAGAGCCCGGTCTTCATATTCCACGCGATAGCCGCTGCGCAAGAGCGCCATGGTCAGATCGGCATCTTCGGCAACGGTGTCGATATGATAGCCACCCATTTCGCGAACCAGCGCGGTGCGCCAGGCGCCAATCGCGCCGGGCACCACGCTTACCGCGCCCATGGTGTTGAGCGCTCGCCGTTCGAAATTCTGGCTGGTGATGTATTCGAGCGCCTGCCAGCGGGTCCATAGATTGACGCGGTTTCCAACTTTGGCATTGCCGGCCACGGCAGCAACTTTCGGATTGAGGAAATGCGGCACCATGCGGGCAATGGCATCGGGAGCAATGATGGTATCGGCGTCGATACCGACGAAGACTTCTGCATCGCCAATGTGCTCCAGTCCAAAGTTCAGCGCCTCAGCTTTGCCACCGTTGGGCTTGGTGAGAATCAGTACGCGGCCGGCGGCTTCTTCGGCGGCAAAGGCACGGCGAGCGATTTCCAAAGTACGATCCTTGGAACCATCGTCGATGACGATCACACGCAGATTGGGATAGTCGGAATCCAGTGCGCCTTGGATGGTGCGTTCGATGACCTTCTCCTCGTTATAGGCGGGAATGAGAACGGCAACACGAGGGTGGTAGGCGGCTATCTGCTCGGGCGTTCCATACACATGATCGCGGAGCCGGTCATAGATGGCAAGGACACCGACGGAAATGAGGCGTCCGGTCATGAGAATGTCGCCGAGGAAAAAAATGAGGGCGATACCGGCCATGGTGGCACCAAAGAGCCCAAAACCGATCCAATTCAGCAAGGCGGACCAATACTCGCCGGTTTTAAGAGGCGGCATGACGTCGGCTTTGGTCTTGCCCATCAACTGATAAACGGGAACAAAATCAAATCCGCGGGCACGAGCGCCGTCGATGATCAAGGGGAGCGCCAGAACGGTTCTTTCCCGGTTGCCTCCGCCATCGTGCATCAGGATGATGTTGCCGCACTGCGTGTCGTTCGGCTGGCAGGGCGGCAGGTGGTCGAGAACCCGTGCGGCAATCTGTTTCGGCGAGAGCGGGGGATCGTCGTTCCAGTCTCGAGTGTCGATCTTGTTGCCGATGGTGACATAACCCAGGCTTTGCGTGACTTCGAGCGGCTTCACCTCGTCTTCGGTGTCGGGTTCGGCATCCACGGAGTAGGGCGGCCGGAACAAGGTGCTGCGAATGCCCAATTGGCTGGCAAACAATTGTTCGGTGAGGTTCAGCTCTACCCTCATGTAGCTGGAGCCAATCGAGCTGATATCGGGATGGGTAAAGGTGTGGTTCCCGATTTCATGGCCTTCCCGGTAAATCCGTTTGGTTAAACTGCCGAACTTCTCCGCTTGGATTCCGATCAAAAAGAATGTTCCCGGCACATGTTCGCGTTTGAGGACGTCGAGAATTTTCGGGGTCCATTCGGGATCGGGACCATCGTCAAAGGTGAGGGCAAGGTGGTTCTTGCTAGCGCCATAGCGCGCTACCCGATAGGGCTGGGGCAGGCTCTTGAACTCTTCCCCGTCGATGAGTCCGGTCTTTCTGTCGATGGTCAACTCGCGCACGCCGTTGGTGGGGCGCGCCTCGATATGCAGGATCTCGCCGCTGCCCTCCATATCGACGTCCTGGCCGGGAGGAACGTCCTTCAATCGATCGGACGCATTGGCTTCTCCGGGCATATCCCAGACCCGCCACAGGGAACGGTCCTCGGAGCCCAGCCGCCATAAGGCGAAGGTCTGGATGCCAACCGTCTGGGCGGCACGCATCTCGTTCAGAGCCGTCACCGCATCCAGAAACCAGACATGGTGGTGGTAGTGATCATCGTCTTCGTAGCTGAAGTGGGGGTTGAGCGCGTCGCCGTCGAAGTCAACGTCCTCTTCGGCATCGCGCGCTCCAATCCAGGCTTCCTGCACCGATACGCTCTTGTCGGCCTCTCCTGGCGGAAGTTTGCCTTTGTCGGGCCGGTCGACCCAATCGTACCCGTAATTGCCGATGGCACAGATGAGCTTCTCTTTCGGAATGTCCTCGATCGCAGCATCAAGGTTGTCCATAAACCAATCCTGGGAAGCAACGGGACCGGGAGTACCGCCGGGAAAGTGCTCATCGTAGTTCATGATGACGACGCCATCCACGGCGGCAGAAATGGACTTAAGGTCAAAATCCTCATTGCGCACCTGGACACTCACGTACAACTTCATGCCCTTGGCGTGCAGGTCCGATGCCAGTTCGTTGAGCAGCGTTACGTATCCCGACTGCCCTGCCTTCGGAAAGGATTCGAAGTCGATCATTAAGCCGCGATAATGGTCGGTGGCGAGAAAAAGCCCGATCTCGCGCCGAAAATTGGCGTGTGCCTGGGGGCTGTTCAGAAAATCTAGAATGCCGGGAACAAAGTCGGTGCCATCGAAGTTCTGCACCACCGGAAACACTTCCATGTCGGTATCTTCTGCCTTCAGAAACGGCATCACGCGGTTATCGACGGGATGAACGGTATTGCCATGAATGACGTCAAACATGGCATTCGTTTCCGGATCCACGGCTTCGAGATGACCGTCGGTACTGAGAACCTGCAGCCAGGTGGGAAAGAGTAAGTCAATCTGGCGGGCATACTCGCGCAAAGAAGAAAAACTGGCCGCGTCCCACGAAACATAGAATGCGGCCCGAACGCCTTGCACGGAGTTCAGCGTGAGTTGCGAAGGAGCTTTGCGGACCTGGTGGCGATGCCCGATGCGGGCCAGAGTGGCAAGGCGGCGCTTCTCGCGCGCTTTCGTCTTTTCGTTCTCTTTGAGAGCGTGGTAAGGGCGTTTTTCTGTAAGCCAGGAAAGGTCCGGCAGGGGCTCGCTGCGCAAGGCGCTGTAGATAAAAAAGATCACCAGCAAAGAAAAAGCGATGGCCGCCGCGTCGACAAAACGGCGAATGCGGCGCCAGCGGGCTTGCAAGGGATCGTAAAAAACCTGTTTCGCCATTTGTTTGTGGTGTACTCATCCTAAGGTGCGAGCGGCGAGGGGTCAAACGGGCTTGGACCGGTCGTTCGCTATTCGTCGTTCGCTGTTCGCTGGTCGCCGGTCTTAGCGAACAGCGAACAACGCGCATTTCGTACGGGGCGCGGAAAACCGCGCGATTCACGATATATTCCCAACGTGCTCTCCTTGGTCCGCGGACATCGCAGTCTATTTCTGGCAACCGTACTGGCTGCGCTGGCTCTGCGACTGATTTTCTTTGTTTATTTCCCAATGATTACGGATGACTCGCGCATCTATTCCGACCTCGCCACGAACTGGCTGCAGCACGGTATCTACGGCCAGACGCAGACCGGCCCGCAGGGTGTGCAAATCCTACCGACCGACGGGCGCCTGCCCGGATACCCGGCGTTTCTGGCTGGGATCTACTGGCTATTTGGGGCCGGCAACTTTAGAGCCGTAATGCTGACGCAGATTTTGTTCGACCTGGGCAGTTGCCTGATCGTTGCCGACCTGGCGCGCCGAGTGATTTCCGAACGCGCGGCGAGAATCGCATTTCTGCTGGCAGCGCTCTGTCCTTTCCTGGCCAACTACGCCGCCGCCGAACTCACCGAGACTTTGGAGATCTTCTTCACTGCGCTTGCTCTAGATTGCGCCGTCGCCGCTCTGAATCGAATGCGTGAGGGGCGCATGGGCGTGGGCAAGCTCTGGGCCGCGACTGGTGTGACGATTGCTGCCTGCATTGTGGTACGTCCCGATGGCGGCATCCTGCTGGCGGCGGTCTTGCTTTATCTGGCGGTAGCGGCCCCTAAAGGGGCGGATGATGGCGTGCGGCCTATGTCATCGCTAAAGCAATGCCCTGATACGAAACCGGAAGCGCGACGCCATATAAGGTCCGAGTTCTTCCGCGGCGCTGGGGTTGCTGGGATCATCGTCGCAGCGTTTGCGCTCGCGCCGCTCGCTCCTTGGACAATTCGCAATTTTCACACGCTTCATCATTTCCAGCCGCTGGCTCCGCGGTATGCCAACGATGCCGATGAACTCGTTCTTCGAGGCTTTAACCGCTGGGTAAAGACCTGGATCGTCGACTACGTATCGGTGGAGGAAATCTACTGGAACGTTCCCGGCGACAAGATTGACCCGGCAAAGCTGCCGTCGCGGGCCCTCGAAAACCCGGACGAAAGGGATGCAACGCTGGCCGTCATTGCTGACTATAACGAGTCGACCGACATGAACGCGGACCTGGATGCGCGCTTCGGTACGCTAGCGGCGAGTCGAATTCGCGCCCATCCCATTCGCTACTACATCACGCTGCCCCTGTTGCGCGTGGCGGACATGTGGCTGCGTCCACGAACCGAACTTCTTCCCCCCGATCCGCGCTGGTGGGACTTCAACGATGACGCAACCCACTCGGCCGCGGCAGTTGGATTCGGTTTGCTGAATCTGGCTTACGTGGCGGGAGCGCTCCTGGCGATACTTGGTGGAAAGTTCGGCGTGCGATCGGAAATTCGCTTTGCCGGATTGCTAGTCGGCTTCCTGCTGCTGCGATCGGCATTTCTGGGAAGTTTGGAAAACCCGGAACCGCGCTACACACTGGAATGCTATCCCGCCATTCTGGTGCTGGCATCGGGATGGCTTTCGGGGTTTGGCAAAAAATCAGCGACCGTGATCAGCGATCGTTAACTGAGGGGAGAGTCGGTCATGCGGAAACGGGTGCGGACGTGTTCGGACAAGAGTTCAATGGCCTCGCGATTTCCCACCGGATCGGCTTTGGCGAGGTAGCTCATCGCTTCCACCAGCATCTTCTGTCCATCCACGTAGCGGGGGTCGGCGATGCGCTCACGCTTTGTGCGCGATAAGTCGGGGGGGACCGGAATGGTAAATACTCTTGCCATGCGTTCGACTTTCAGAGGTTCTTTGGCAGTATATAGCCGTCGGCATTCTTTTTCAGCTTGATTCTCTTGGTTCGGTTTTTTGTGGGAGCCGACACGCGAGCCTGTGCCTATCCTTGCGGCGAAACAAACCGGGTTTTCTTGGTGGTCTTCAGCTTAAAGACATCCTCCGGCAGTTTCTGGTTGACCTTGATGTCGGAATATTTCGCCAGACGGTAGTCGCCGTCCGGTTCAAAAAACTGCTGCTGCACCGAAATTCCGCGCGAGGGGTCGATCCAGAGCCAGATGCGCGCGATGTTGTTGCGCAAGGCGGTCGGACTTTGGAATCAACTCCAGTTTGCTGGCTGCGATGCCGCCCACGGTCTCGGTCGCCAATAACTTTACGCCGTAGGACTTGAACAGATCGCGGCCGCTGCCGCCAAAACCGATCACCAGAAAGCTCTCGACGTCGCTGCGGTTTTTTCCCGCATTGTATTCATTGACCTGGTCGATTTTGGGCTGGTAAACCTGCACTTTGCCGCCACTGTAGACGACGTACTTCTTGTCGGGCTCAACGAAGTCGGCGGCCATCTGGATTTCGTCGCCTTCGCGCCGGAAATAAATCCTGCCCTTCTCCGTCTCGGTTTCGTTGATGACTTTCTGGTATTGGTCCCAGACGACGCTCGCCTCAGTGGTTTTGAAGTTCTTAGCGGCAGCATCCATTTGGGCCAGGACGTGCTCCAGCGCAGGGGATTCGCCCACAATCTGCGCCGAAGCGGTCGCGGCGAACAACCAACCGATGACGAGCGTCCCGAGAAAAAGGGCTTTGAGCGGAGCTCTCATTCAGGAATTCAATTTGAACGTTGAAACCTTGAAATCTGAACCTTGAAACCTGGCTCTCTATTCTTTTTCAACCCAGACCTTGTAGCTCTGCGATGTGTCCCGATGCGTCTTTGACCGTTTCGATATTGCGTGATGCTGACCGCTCCGGAAATCGGTTCGATGATGCGCTCCAACTGCCGGCGAACGTCTCCGCCTGCGGACGTATCCACCGCCGAGGCCTGGATCTGATAAATGAACTCGCCCTTCTCGCCGGGAATCACGACCACGCCGGTAAGATGCGGAATGCGCTCGACCGGTTTGTCTTTGAAGTTGATGAAATGCGGCGAAACAAAAACAAAGAGGAGGATCAGCGTGACCATGATGTCGTAGTGCAGGCTTCCCCGCTCATACGACCAGAGAATGTATCCGCGGATTGTGCGCCAGATCGCGCCCATGGGAGAGACAGCGCTTCGAGCGCCGTCGAGGCTGCTTCAGGATCGTTGCAAGTCTATTTGGGAATTCATAGGATGGCAAATCTCCGGCACCGCAACGTAGATACGGGCTTGCTCCGTCTCGGCTGGCAGCATCTCGGGCGCTGCGGAAGGCGCGGTCAAGCCGCGTTTCTATGGATCACGCGCTGTGATGCGGTCGGTCCCCATATACGGCTGCAGCGCCTCCGGAATCCGCACGCTGCCGTCGGCTTGCTGATAATTCTCGACGATCGCAACCCAGGTTCGTCCGACCGCCAAGCCGCTGCCGTTCAGCGTGTGCAGAAATTCTGTCTTGCTCTTGCCCTTCGGGACGGTAGCGAATATTCGCGCGGCGCGCCTGAAAACTTTCGAAGTTCGAGCAGGAAGAAATTTCGCGAAATAGGTTCTGTCCCGGGAGCCAGACTTCGATGTCGTAGGTCTTGGCCGAGGAGAATCCGATATCAGCAGTGCACAACGTCATCACGCGGTAGTGCAGGCCAAGTTTCTGCAGCACGGTCTCGGCGTTGTGGGTCAGCTTTTCGAGTTCGTCGTACGAACGTTTCGGGGCGGGAGAACTTCACCAGCTCCACTTTTTGAAACTGGTGCTGGCGGATAATTCCGCGAACATCTTTGCCGTACGATCCCGCTTCACTGCGAAAGCATGGAGTATAGGCGGTCAGGCAGACTGGCAGACGGGCGCGCGTCCAGCACTTCGTCGCGATAGAGATTCGTGACCGGGACTTCGGCGGTCGGAATCAGCCAGAGATCTTTTTCTCCGTGCGGCACGCGAAACAAATCCTCCGCGAATTTCGGCAACTGGCCCGTGCCATACATCGACTCGGAGTTCACCAGATACGGCGGAAGCACTTCCGTGTAGCCGTGCTCGCGCGTGTGCAGATCGAGCATGAAATTGGCGAGCGCTCGCTCCAAACGCGCGCCCAGCGCCCAGTACACGGCAAAGCGAGCGCCGGACAACTTGGCGGCGCGCTCCAGATCGAGAATCCCGAGATGCTTCGCCCAGTTCCCAGTGCGGCTTGGGCTTGAAATCGAATTGCGGCGGCGTGCCCCAGCGGCGTGCTTCCACGTTATCGGCTTCGCGCTTGCCCGACGGGCACGCTGGCGTGCGGAAGATTCGGAATCGAGGTCAGAATTTCGCGCAAGCGGGCTTCTTGTTCGGCCGCCTTCTTTTCCGACTCCTGCAATCTGCTCGCGCAGTTCTTTGGTTTCGTTGATCTGCGCCGAAGCGTCTTGCCCGCTCTTCTTGAGCTTGGCAATCTCTTCGGAAGCGCGGTTGCGGCGCGCCTGCAGCGTTTCCGCTGCGGTGATGGCCTGGCGGCGTTCGGCATCGATGGCGTGGAAGTCTTTCAAAACTTCCGCCGGATTCATTCCGCGCTGGCGCAGCTTTTCTTCCACCAGCGCGAGGTTGTCGCGAACAAAATTCAGATCGAGCATTCTGCATTAACTTTAGCTGAAAAATGCGATTCCGTGCACGCCGGCAGAATGACCGACGCTCGCAAGACTTCCAACGCGGAGGACGCTGAGATTACGCAGACGATCGCTGAGCAAGGATGGCCGAACCTCGACCCTGCCCGTCAACGACGTCTGCGGTTACGCGATCTTGTTCTCCTGTAAACTAGCTCGCAATGAGACTTCCCCGCTCTCTGTGCGTGCTCTTGCTGTTGCTCGGCTTGACTCCGGCCGCGTTCGCGTCCGCCTATAACGCCCAGCCCAAGCTGGTTGTCGTGATCGTGATCGACCAGTTTCGCGGCGATTATCTGGAACGCTATCGCGATCAGTTCGGCGACGGCGGATTTCGCCTGTTTCTCGATCACGGCGCTTATTTCACCGATTGCAATTACGACTACGCCAATACCCGCACCGCTCCCGGGCACGCCACGCTCTTCACCGGAACCTACACCAGCGGACACGGCATCGTGGCGAACGAATGGTGGGATCCGCAGAAAAAGAAGCGGGTGACTTCGGTCGAGGACGACGCGACAAAACTTGTCGGAGTCGCCAGTAGCGGTCCTGGCGCGTCTCCGCACAATCTTTTGAGCGATACGCTTGGGGACGAATTGAAACTGGCCACAGGCGGCAAGGCGCGGGTCTTCGCCATCTCGCTAAAAGATCGCGCCGCCGTGTTGCCTGCCGGATTTGCCGGAGACGGCGCTTACTGGATCGATCCCAAAAGCGGCGACTGGATCACTTCGACTTACTACCGCCCCGATCTGCCGGAGTGGGTGCGCAATTTTAACGGCGGCCATCGGGCCGAAAAATACTGGAACCGCGAGTGGAAAGACGACGCGACGGAAAACTCCTGGGCTCGACCGCGCCGCGAAGCCGGCAAAGACGGCAGCGCCAGCCGGGTTCTACGAGGTCGTCGGCGCCACTCCCTTCGCCAACGAATACCAGTTGGAATTCGCCAAGGAGCTCGTTGTGTACGAGAAGCTGGGCGCGGGCTCGGCTACCGATCTGCTGGTCATCAGCCTTTCGGCGAACGATATTCTTGGCCACCAGGTTGGCCCCGATTCTCCGCAAATGCGCAGCATGGCGCTCGAACTCGACCGGAGTCTGGCGGATTTCTTCGACTTCCTCGGTCATCAGATCGGAATGGCGAATGTGTGGATGGCGCTTTCCGCCGATCATGGCATCGCGCCGCTGCCGGAATTCGCGAAGACTCTTCGCCTGCCCGCCGCCAATCTCGATGCGAAAGCTTTGCGCGAACAGATCAATTCCCTGCTCTCGAAAAAATACGCCAAGAAAGGCGACTACGTTGCTCGATCTCGACTATCCGGTCGCGTGGCTGAACGAAGATGCGTTCGCCGGGATTTCCTCGGACATAAGGAATCAGACGCCGAAGCCGACGCGGGCGAGGCCATGAAGCAAGTCGGGATTGACCGGATACTTTACCAAGTCGCAATTGGCGCGCGGAGAGGTTCCAGCCCACCGAAATCGGACGCCGCTACGCTCACAGCTATTCGCCTGAGGGCGGATGGTATGTGATCGGAATGCCCAATCCATTTCAGGTCGGAATCACGAAGGGTACCGATCACGCGACGCCTTTTTCTTACGATACCCATGTGCCGCTCGCTTTTTATGGTCTCGCCTTTCAGCCCGGAATTTACCGGACGCACGCTGAACCGGTCGATCTTGCGGTAACGCTCGCTTCCTTGCTCGGAATCAACGCTCCGGCGCAGGCCACGGGAAGAGTGCTGACCGAGGCGCTGGCGCCGCCGCATCATCCGGCATCGCTCCGCCGGCCGCACCGGCAGCCGTCTCCAATTCGACGCCCGCCGGTGGAACGCAATGACGCCTGTCGCCCATCCGGACTTGAGCGTCAGCTTCGCCGGCATCGAACTGAAGAATCCGATCATTGCCGCTTCCGGCACATTCGGCTATGGCATCGAGTTTGAAGACATCGTGCATCTCGACCGGCTTGGCGGATTGGTCGTCAAAGGTCTGTCGAAAGAACCGATGACCGGAAATCCGCCGCCGCGACTGTTTGAAACGGCGGCCGGAATGCTGAATGCGATCGGCCTGCAGAATATCGGCGCGCCCGCGTTTCTCACCGAAAAACTGCCCCGGGTTGCGCGAGAAGAAAAATGTCGTCGTCTTCGCCAACGTTTTCGGCTACACCCGCTCGGATTACGAGGAGACGATTGAGATTCTGAATCAGGGCGAAGGCATTGCGGCGTACGAAATCAACGTATCCTGCCCGAACACGGCGCACGGCGGCATTCAGTTCGGCAGCGATCCGCATGCTGCTCGACGAAGTGGTACGGACGGCGAAGCGCGTGGCGAGCGCGGCCGATCATCGTCAAGCTTTCGCCTAATGTGACTTCGATCGCGCTGATGGCGCATGTTGCCGAGGAAGCGGGCGCCGACGCCATCTCGCTGGTGAATACGTTTCTCGCAATGGCGATTGACCCGGAAACGCGCCGTCCGCGAATTGCGAATGTCACCGCCGGGCTGTCCGGGCCGGCCATCAAGCCGATCGCGCTGCGCATGGTCTATGACGCGGCTCACGCCGTGAAGATTCCGGTGATCGGCATGGGTGGAATCACGACGCCAGTGGATGTTGTGGAATTCATGCTGGCAGGAGCAAGCGCCGTACAGGTGGGAACGGCTAGTTACTTCGATCCGGTGGCGACCGAAACGCTGGTGGAAGAACTGACCGACTACTGCCGCGAACACCGCATCGAGACGGCTCAGCGAATTCACTGGCGGGCTGCTGACGGACTGACGAAATTCATCTTGTCATTTTAGAATCAGGTAATTTGGCAATTTGAAATCGTGCGATCTCAGGTTTTTCAAAATTACCAAATTGCCCGATTACCAATTTACAAAATCCATTTTCTATCGTCCGCTGGCGTGCCAGATCGATCCCGGGGACTGATAGTTCAGGCCTTCGCCCCACACCACGTGGGTGTCGCCGTGGTTGTCGATGGCGAGTCCGAAATAGTCTCCGAAGGGAAAGCGGAAACCGTCTTGACCTGATATAGCGATAGTCCGGCACGTAGCCTGAGATTCGAATCTCTTCTCCCCAGGTCGCGCCGCCGTTGCTTGAACTTCGATAGTAGGTGTTCCAATTCGTAGTGTCGCGAGTAGAACCGCGCGTGTCCATCCATGCGATGCGGACGTCGCCGGCGTTTCCCGCCACGAGTGCTGGGAAAGCATGTTCCACGCCCGGTCCGGCGTCAGAAACACCGCCCGCGGCAGCCAGTTTTCGCCGCCATTGGTCGACGACGAGAAGTAAATGCGTTGCGGCCCCAGGGCGCGCTGCCCGCGCTCCAGAGCGCGTAAAGAGTTCCTTCGGCGTCTGACGTCAGGGCGACTTGCGCGCCCAGATAGGCCTCGCCACAATCTTCGTCTTTGCAGCCGGGCGCCGCCGCGGAAACATCGAGCAGAGTTGGGCTCCACGTCTTGCCAGCATCCGCTGACTTCGCTACATAGAGGTTCACCGAGCCGCGCGCTCCTCCTGCTTTGGAGTAGGAAGCCCATGCCAGATACGCATTGCCAGCAGGGATCGACCGTGGCGGCGCCTAGCAGAGACCATCCGGGACGGCTTTCGGCATTCACGCGCGTCGGCGTAAAGCTGCGGCCGCCATCCTGCGAGGCCGCTACCCACACCTCTTCTTCATGATTGAACGCCACGTAAACGCTCTGGCCGCGCACCGCGAGAGCCGGTTTATCGAGTTCCACTTCACTGCGAACCGCAATCGTAAAAGCCCACGTGGCGCCGGAATCCACTGACTTGGCGAGCATGACCGCGCGTTTCTCGTTCTGCAGCCACGCCGCATACAGGGTGCGACGGTCGGCGGGATCGACGGCAATCTGGGCGTCAAACTGGCCCGAGCCCGTTTCCAGCATCACGCGCGGAGTCTGCCAGGTCTTGCCATTGTCACCGCTCGCCACCAACAGCATGGTGGGCACGCGGCAGTCCTTACAGTCGGGCACCTGCCCATAGTGCGGATACAGAACGTAGATCCGTCCCGAACCGTCGGCTGCAACGGAGGGTTCCCACTGATCGCCAGTGGTGAGGCCGACCCGCTTCTGGGCGGAAAATTGTGGCGGCGCGGCCCAAGCCAGGGTGGCCAGCGCACACAGAACGATAACGAGTTTGGACCAAGCGGAGCGCATGGAAAACGAGGCCTGCAACCAGGGCGGGGGGCAAAACGAAACCCTAGCATTTGAACTTTACCCCGAAGCGGTTCGCCGGTCAACCCGCGGCAACGGAAACTCGAACCCGGTAGTCACCATGCGAACCATCGAAGGCTAACTGCTCCGGCATCAGTTCTTCGACCATGGCGGCACTACTCCGGTCATGCGGGCATAGGCTACCAGTTGGCCCATGTGCTCGTTGTTATGGACGATTAGCCGAAGATAAACTCCATCCACCGTTGTATCCACACCGGCACTATGGATTTCGCGCGTAAGGTCGGCCGGCTTGACGGCCAAGTGAGCCTCTTTTACGGCGTCCAACGAACGCTTCAGCCAGTCGATGACTTCGGCCTTGGAGGTAACCGTCTTCCCCATGTCTTTATTGACGCCGGCAGGAGGCTTCTGGCCGATCAGGTTCAACATATAGTAATTCGCCGTCACAATGTGCATGTAGACTTCGCTCGTGGAACGCACTCCGGCCGCGGGGCGCCAAGCGAATTTGTCCGCCGGAGTCGCCTCAGCGAGGGCGATCAACTGCGAAGATACATGGTTCCACTCACCGTTATATCCCCCCCAGAATCCCTCGCCGATTTGCTCAGCGAATAACGTGGTCGTGCTTAGGAAAAGCCAGAGGGAAATTACTTTCACAATGCGTATCTTCACGGTCGTTTCTCCGATCTTTATGTATTTGTTTTCCGGAAGCTGGTGTGACTTCCTACATGGACGGCTGATTGCGCTGTCGGTTAGCGGGCAAAATGTGAACGACGGGCCCGGCCGCTCTTAAGAAGCTCGTCCCTGCTCAATGCCGAATGCTCGACTCCTTCATGAATGAACTTTACAATGAGCCAAGAACCCGCCGAGATCAGCACTAAGTTTTCAACTGCGTTCATATAGGCGTAGAATCGCCAGGATCGGCATCGTCGGAATCATCGCGATAATTGCCTGTTTACCGTTCCGATCGCAACGGCGAAGAAGGTGCCGGATCCGCCTGCAGCTCCCATACCTGTGCAAGTTCGAAACGGGAAGAAGGTGTTTATTTCCAATACCGAAAGCACGGCCGATATCATTTTCGGAGTGCCGAACCTGACTTACAACGTGCTCTATGACCACATGAAGGGTTGGGGACAGTATGAACTGGTGCTGGCGCCAGCTGACGCCGATTTGATCTTTACTATCAATTTTGTGGTCTTGTTAAATCCGCAGCTTCGTCTGGTGGTTCTCGATCCTAAAACACATGTTGTGCTGTGGACATTCGCCGAGCCGGTGCAGCCATGGATGCGGCAATCGACAGGCCGGAAGAACTTCGATCAGACGATGTCCGCGCTTGTGGACGATGTTAGGAAACTGACGGCCCCGCCTGTGGCCACGGCTGGCACCGCTGCGAGCAAGTAGGGCAGCCGGTAGGTTCGTCGCAGTGCGCTCTGACCAAAGCTCTGAACCTTGGACGGAGCAGAGCCCCGTCACCACACATGGTTATTTCAGTTCACTTCAGGTTATTTCAGACCAAGGCCGCCGTTGAAATGCTGGATCACCCCATAGCATTCGCAGGCCGCGCCTTCTAGACTTTTGCGGTTCAAGAGCCTAACCGTACCGCGCAGGTTTTCGATCAATCCGGCGTTTTCGAGAACAGCCGCCGCCAGGCTCACACTGGGACGCCCGGTACCGAGCATCTGCGCCAGAAATTCGTGCGTTAAGGGAAGCAGTTCGGAGTCGACGCGGTCCTGGCACATCAGCAACCATCGAGCCAGACGCTGGTCAATCTCATGCAAGCGATTGCAGGCAGCGAGTTGGGCGACCTGCATCCCGTGCATCAACGCAAAGCGGCAGAGTTCCGCCTGGAGGTGTGGAGCATCACGCAAAATATCCTGAAAAACCTTCGCTCGTACCCGCAATCCAGTTCCCGCCATCTGCATGATGGAGCGAAAAATTCCGCGCCGCAGCCCCATCATCAACGACATTCCTACCATCCCTTCCTTGCCGACGATGCCGACTTCGACGCTTCTGCCATCATGGTTCAGCGCCACGAGAGAGATCATGCCCTCGTTCAGAAAATAAGCGAAATCGATTCTTTCCCCGGGCTCATGCAGGATTTCATACTGGGGCAGATCGACCGGCTCCAGATGAGGCCGCAGCAGGTTGTATTCCTCGTTCGGGAGCGACAACAGAACGACATTGCTGACCGCCTTGCCTGCCGCGTCAGAGCGTGCACCAGCGGGAAGGGGAACCGCCTTGACCGGCCGTGCCAATCTTTTAGCGATTATCTTTCCTTTCGCGAAAGTATCCATGCGTATTTCGATTCTTGGAACCCGCTCGCTTCTTTTCCGCGACCCTGTAGGGCCCACCACGAATCTCACGATATTTCCAAGATGATCCGGGGAGAAGACAAGGCAAACATTATCGGTTCTTACCCGCTGTCAGAGTCATCCTGGATTTTGCCGGGCAAGGTTGCGCGCTGAACATTCAAGATTCGATTGAGCTCTTTCACAAGGGCTAGAAATTTGTCCCTGTCTTGCTCCTGCTCGATCAGCGAGCAGAGCTCGTGGATCCGATCGCTATCCTTCTGATTCATGATGACGCGGCAGTATTACAACCGCAGCCGTCTTTCGTATGTTCGATGTCGAACAATCGTGGAAAAACCAGAAGCACCGCGTTCAATAATCCAGCCCCGTCCAAAAACCATGGAGATTGGACATTGCCGTAGCTCGAAGCAGCCATGGCGCACGTCCCTCTATCGCGGCCGGAAACGCGAGCTGCTACTGATCGTGATGGGACAGGGCGGGACGCAGCCGCAGAAATACCTGGAACGATACCGGATGCCTGCCGTAGGCGGAATCCAGGGTCGCGGGCTTTGAGTAGAAGGTAAAATCGGTGCCCAGCGCTAGTTGCCAGAGCCGGCTCTGGACAAGATCGCGCGCTCCTCCGAAGGTGTAGGCTCCGATACGAAAGCTCGGACGCGAAGGATTGTCGGGAAATAACTCGTCTTTGTCGACTAACTCCACTCGAGAGAACACATAGTTACGCAACTTGAAGTTCGCCGTGGTCTCCAGCAAATAGCCGTTAAGATTGTGGTCATCAAACACTTTGTGGACCCGTCCCCAGACCACCGACGTTGCCCACGAGCCTCTTGCAAACGGGCGCACGTATTCCGCCGAAGCCGTCTGCCGGCGCTGGCTTCCCGGTTCCAGGGCTTCGGGATGCTCCAGCCGTCCGTAACTGTACTGCGCCGTCCAGTTGCGCGACGCCGCCACGCTCAAACGCGCCGACCAGGAATCAAGCGGCGCGAACTGAATCGTGTATCGCTTCTCGCCTGGCTCCCGGCCGTTGAATATCGAGCCTTCGACTCTGAATCGATTGACGTCCAGTCCGGTGGTAATCACTCCGAAGCTGGTGTGCGTGGAATCCTGCAAATGGTGCGACAGCGGAGCCATTGGCAATTCCGCCGCGGAGGCGCGGTGCATGTAGGCGACCGGACCGAGTGCCGGTTCGGCTGCGGGCCCTCCATAAAACAGCCACGAAATCTCTTTGTGAAGTGGGACCGTGTAATACATCGAGAGTTCGGCAAATACGTTGTGGGGATGCTGGTGGTCGACCAGCGGCTGGTCGTGGTAGGTTTCACCCGTCTGAAAAAGTTCGGGAAATCCCGGATGCGGTGAGGTTAGCGACTCGGCGGAAAACATTTCGCGGAAGAGGATCTTGCCGCGACCGAGCTTATGCTCCTCCATGAGCATCAACCAGTTGATTGACTCTGCCTTGCCTTCGCCGCGTGGGCCTCCTTGCTGGTTGTAATCCACAAAGATCACGCCATGGGCCATCAGATCCCAGTCGCTTGCGGACTTCATCCACATGTGGCCGACGGTCGCCGCAGGCTGCCATTCGGTGCCCGAGTTATTATCGGGCGACGGCATCCAGTCCGGGCCAGGCTGCGACATGTGCATGCCCGGCATGTCCATCTTCTGCTCTGTTTGGTCGGAAGGATTTCGGGCCACATCTACATCCTGCGCCGTCGCGAAATACACACAACAGGTAACGACAAGGAAACCGAAAATTAGCGTGCGCACGTTTGCTACTCCTCATGCACTAGAAAATCACGCGTGCAAAATAAAGTTCTTGCTTTGAAATATTTTTGATCTGGAACGAGGAGGGAGACTAAATCCGCAGTGGAGTTGTGCCCGGCGAGTCGGCGGAGGGAAGAATCGCACCTTCCAGGCCGCCCAAAGACAGCATCAGCGCAGGCTCGATGTGCACGGTGATGCATGCACGGCTAGCGGCAGGTTGCGGGGAATCAGATGCCTGCACCACGGCCGCATCATGACCGGTCAGACAACACTGGTAGCTCGGGGGCACTGAATGGGGAGAATGGGGAAAGTTTGAAACAGGAGCAGTGGTGCCCTGGTGCTTATGGCACATTGCTGGGCGGTCGCCGAGTCCTGGCTGTGACGCAGCGGCGCTTTCGGCCTCGGCCCAAACACCTGTCGTCAGCGGAGCGATCACAACCGCGGCGATCAGCAGAAACCCAACGATTTTTGGTGCCCACGTCATCTTGGAATCCAACTTAGCGCGCTTACGAGCCTGTGAGCTTCGTCCGTATTTCTTCTGGTAGCCGGTCGCGAATTTCAGCCGGCAGGTGGTCATGCACATGTCGCGCGCCGAGCATTGCCACATCCACTACCGCAGTGGGCGCGGGCGTTGCCACAGCGACTCCCAGCCAGATGAGCGCCGACAAGGCAAAGCCACCCAGCGCTCCCACCTCTAACCAGACGGCGTGACGCGGCCCAAAATGGCGGATCACGGCGAACGCGAGCAGAAACACGGCGGCGGAAGCCGACGCCAGCGCAATCAGGGAAATATCGATGATGCGGTGCAGTTTCTGGCGGCTCCGGCAATGCTCGCAGTCGGCGAAATGTAATTCGTAATCCACGCGCATCTCTGGGGCCAGGCCGGAGATATCGTAACGCCATCCCGCAAGGATTTTGCCGACGATCGGTTCCACACACTCACTCATAAGCGGCTAAAACCGAAGAGTCTATAACCGGATGGATTCGAGAACGTTCGCCTGCGTTGCCAGCAGCACACGGTTGCGCCACAGGCCCTGGCGGCCAGCAAGCGCTTGTTCTGCCGCAAGTCGCGCTCTTTCTGGATCGTTATTCTGTTCAGACAGATGTGCCAAGACTATATACTCGGCCCCTCCATCATAGTCGCTGGAGAAAAATTCCGCGAGCGCCTCATTCGAGAGATGGCCCACCCGGCTCATCACCCGCTGTTTCACCGACCATGGATACGGGCCCGAGCGCAACATCTCCACATCGTGATTCGACTCCATCACCAATACGCTGCATCCGCGCAAATGATTCCGCACGTTCGTCGGCATGTAACCCAGGTCGGTGACAAAGCCGATCTTGACACCCTCCGCGCGAAACGTGAAGCCCACCGGATCGGCGGCGTCATGAGGAATGGTAAAGGGCATGACCTCGATATCACCGATGCGAAAGCCGCGTCCGGCCGAGAAGTGCTCGGATTTAGGAAGTTCGGGACTCGCGCCTTGCTCATCGCAAACTGCCCGTTTCCAGGCGTGATGCGTCGGCGCGGTCAAAAAAACCGGCACATTCAACTTGGCGGCCAAGCGTTGTAGTCCGGCAACATGGTCGGAGTGCTCGTGGGTAATCAGAATCGCGGAGATTTCCTGGGTGCACTCATCATTACGATCAGCAAGAACTCGCAGCCGCTTGAAGGTTTCGCGGCCGGAAAGACCAGCATCCACCAAAATTCGGGTTGAAGTCGTCGCCACCACCGAGCAGTTCCCACGACTGCCGCTGGCGAGCACCGTAACCGACACTGCCATAGGCGTAAGCTTACCCCTACAGGCTGTGGAAACCACAATAGATTTTCAATTACTGGTACCTTCGGTGGGACTTGACACGACGAAGAGGGCTTGTTCTTCGACCAAAGCTTGGATCGAGGCGTTGATCAGAGCGTGTGCGGTACCTTGATCGAGGCGTTGTTGACCCTGCCGGCACAGGCGGGATCTTGCGCGCATTGACGGACAGCCGGGACCACTAATGCCTGTTCGAGCGTGGGATCGTTGAGGTTCGAGAGCAGGTCCAGCGTCCGGTGGGCGGCGGTATTGTCGCCAGTCTTTCCGTAGGCAATGGCTAGCAGTTTCAGGGAAAGCGGGTTACGTGTTGTCTTCCTCGAGGTGCGGAATCGCTTCGCTGAATTTCTGCTGCGAAACGAGCAGCGCTCCGAGCGCTCCGTTATACGCCAGGTCGATGACCTTGTCGTTGGAGTCTTCAGACATTTTGGTCAGCGCTTCGAGGCTGGAGTTCGCAATCTTCGTCATTTCCCATTTTCATGGCGACTTCGACACGAGCGCGCAGAATTTGGGCGGTTACCTGCTGGATCGCGGTGTGGTTCGCGTTCTCTCCGGCAGCGGCAGCGGCATCCGCTTTACTCAGCAGTTCCAGAGCACGAGTGGAGTCCTCTTGATACATCGCCATTTGCCGGTACGTATCGGCTTCGGCAAGGCTGGTGTGATGAGCATGAGCGTCATCGGCAATCGCTTGAAACGCACGATCGGCCCATTCAAAGTCGCCTTCGCGGATAAACGTGGCGGCTTCGCGAGTCCGCCACAGTACGCGCTGCTGCTCGGGAAGCGGAAATCTGCGGAATCCGGCTTCGTACTCGCGGCGGGCGCGAACCTCGCTCGCCTTTCAGCGAGTAAGTATCCGCCAGCCCAAACTGCGAGGAATAGAATTCGGGATCAATGGCAAGCGACGCGCGGTAGTGATCGATGGACGCATCGAAGCGTCCAGCTAGCCGACAGATTTCCGCATACGAATCCTGCGGATTGGGATCGTGGGGCAACGTGGCAACATACTGATCCATGAGTTCGAACGCCTTGTCGAACCGGCGCACATAGGCATAGTTGTAGGCCATGTTGTTCAACAAGCCCGGAGAATCCTTGATGCCAGAACGCTCGTATACAGCGATGGAGCGATCATATTGCTGCTGCGTCATCAGCCACCAGGTAGTCATCCAGACGACGGTCTGGTCGTGTGGAAGCTGCGACAGCAGGTCGTTCATTTCGGTGATAGCCGACAGAAGCTTATGGTCGGTGGCATCCTGATACCACTCGATTGCCACCCGTTCGGGGGCGCTGGCTTCCTCGCGGTACTTAAAAGCCTGGGCTTGCTCACTCACTTGCTCCGCGGAATCCAGACTGATCTGGGCGAGAAGTTCGTGCGCCATGGCGAAGGCAGGATCAAGTTTCACCGCCTTGCGCAGCATTTCGATGGCTTGGGTCTGCTCGACCTGGGCAAGGTAGATGGCTAGAGCTTTTTCGACGAGCGCGCGGGCTTCCGGCGAACTGGTGGTGAGCTGGAAAGTGGCGGGTTGCGTCTCCGCCTTCTTGGGCGCGGCCTTCGTGGCTGCAGCCGCGGGTAGCAGCGGGAGAGGGCGATGCATAACGCGATCTGGAGCGTGCGGAGGTGAGTCCAGGTGGTATTCTATTTCTAGTTCCCTTTTAAGAGATAGCCCGGTTGCAGCGGCAGTTTGCCGTCAATCTTCACCACGTTGACATCCTTGGTCAGCGAATAGAGGTCAATGACCCCGATCGCTCCGCGGGTGCTGGAGACGATATCGCAGATTTCGTCGTCGCTCGCCGCAATAACGATCACGCCGTGATGCGACTGGATAAAGGCGCGGGCCTGATCGGACGTCATATTCAGGATGCGGCGCAAAATCAGTTGCGCATCTTCCGTAGCGGGATCGCGCATGACCACGTGATCGGCTTGCCATCCTGCCAAGTTCGGATGCGGGCATTGAAAATATCCGCCAGTTCGCTCGCTTTGAGGTTGGTGGTGGTGCTGGTCATTGTCGGCCACCATGATCAATTGCTTCGCCTGCATCAGGCCAGGCGCGCAGACAAGGCAAAGCAACCCAAACAATGATGCGGCTTTTCTTCCGGATCGCCTGCGCGAGTTTGCCAGAGTGGCGAACACACTGGTGAGATTGTAGATAACTAGTGGCGTAGGCAAAGATAACTAACGTAACGTTGTCGTCCAGCCACTAATGCCCGGACGGGCGACAACCGCGAACTCGCCCGCGCATCGCCTCGATGGTTGGAGCAAGTTGTCGAGAGTGAGGATGAGTAAGGCGGTACATCCAGGAACGCCATGATTCCTGGCCTTGTACCATCTACCCTTTAGGGTCGAATCTACGCCAGGAGTTTCTCGAGCGGCTCCCAATAGTGCGCTTTCCATCCCGAAGCCAGGCTTTCCGCCTCGCCTTTCGGAAAACCCGTATGGTCAAATACAATCTTGGTCCCGGAGCCTTGCTCCACAAGCTCGAACCTCGCAATCGAATAAACGCCCGGAGGCCAGCCGCCCGCCCGCCAGGCCTGCACGATTCGCTCGTTCGGCACAAGCTCGACATGTCGTCCCGTGATGTACCCGCCGAAGAGCGTGAACCGCCTCCCACTTCAAGACTGATTTCCGCGGGCTTGTCTCCCAGGTGCATGGTCTGTAGGACTCCACTGAGCTGTATGACTTTGTCAAACTGCTTGGCGTCGGTGAGCGCTTCGTAGACGCGCTTCCGGCTCGCTTTGAAAACAGGCTCCTGGTGAATTGATTCCGCCGTATGAGAAATCTCTGCTCTGG
>CAVOTW010000033.1:0-205462 GCA_963699405.1 uncultured Acidobacteriaceae bacterium
GTACTGTAGCCTTTGACGCAGCGTATTGCTTGCCCCCATCGACCGAATCGAACATCAGCACCACTCCCGCGAGTTCCTGGGATTTTGCCGACAGTTCCGTATAGCTCTTGTCGAGCAAAGACTTGGCAAACTCCAACTTTGCTTGCGCGCCGCTATTCTTCTCGTCCTCATGGATCTTTTGCACCGAGATGATTTTAACGTTTCTGCCCCGCAGCGCCTCCCAATCCCCCGGAAAGGTCGCCGTTTCCTCTCGCGCCACCACGAACAGATCGTCCGCAACCGGTGCGGCCTTCGTGCCCACCAGCGGAACGTCCGAAAAACCCTCCGGCATCTCCAGACTTGTGCGCCAGATCCATCCCCGCGAGAGACCCGAAATCCGCACGTGCACCCAGTCTGCATTGAAATCCAACAGTTCAAACTCATCGTGCGCGGTCGCAAGAAATAAAGGCTTGGCGTTCAAACTGGGAGACGCGACAACCGGCGTTCCGGTTTTCTTGATCGCGACAAGATTCCTGGGATGCGCCTGGTTCTTGAGTACCTCCTCCAAACTCGCGGCCTCGGCCTGCAACTCGGGCCTTGTCGAATCGGCGGCTTTGCCGGTGGATGGTTTCGTCTCCGCCGATGGCGGACCCGGCAGACTCCGTGGCAACGACGACGACGCGAGACGGGAACGTGCGCCCGGTTTCCGGCGACTGGGGCATCGGCGCCGAGATTTCAGGTCCCGCGTTGCCTTGGGTCGTAACTCCTTTTTCCGCGCGTTACCGGCTTCTGACCCGATCCTGCCGGCGAAGTCGTAGCCCGAACGCCTTCCTTAGGACTCCCGCCGGCATTGCGCGCCCGAGCTGCTTGTCAGCAGGTCCGACAATTGGTCCAGCAGGTCGGATTCGAGCCGGCCATTCGAAGTGAGCAGTTGGTATCCCGAGTGCGATGAAACGGAATCGGCATACCAAGCCGTCACTTTCGTGTTTACCCTCACCACCGATCCCCCCGACGCAGTCGAGCTTACGCGCACGTCAGATTCGTAATAAGCACGCTGGTAGCGGCCCAAGCCGTGATCGCCCGGTACAGCAAATCCTTCCAGAGTAGGCAACCGTCCACTCATAGACGGCTTTAAGGTCTTCAGCGCTTTCTCCACGGCGGTTTTCGATTGAGGGTATGTGCGCTCGAAAGGTCCGGCTTGCAAAGGTGCCTGCGCCCGTCCGCTCTCGATCGCAGCCCCCAGAAACACAACCACAAGAAACGCAGAGACCGCAGCACGGAGGAATAGCTGAGTGTGTGGCGGAGCCGTGCCCCTCAAAGCAGCGACGGACAGCTTCCGAGCGGTCATGGCGTCTGCTCCAACTGGTCGCGTTGAATCCATCCGTGCTGTCCGTCGTGGGTTTCGACCCCGTACCAATAAGGCGTTGCAATCTGAATCAGGACTTCATCGCCAGGCTCTAAAGGTTTCAGCGTGCTCGCGGTGTGGAACGGAGCGGACTTGAGCGGAGCCCCGGGCTTCTTGACGATCCGCTCCACCTGACGGCGCAGCTCGGCAACGTGTTCTTCCAGCGTTTGAGGTGGCTGCTCGCCCGTCGTCTGCGCGCGCGTGTTCTCCCCACTCGCATTGTCGTCAGTTGTTTCCGATGGCGGAGTGCTTAGCACCACTGTGTCGCTTCCCAGGCCAAAGTTTTCCTTCGCCAAGCGTTCCTGTTTCGCTCGCAAAGCCTCGGCGTTTTCCTTTTTCATCAACTCGACTGCGTCCAGACGTTCGTGGATGTCCGCATACTCGCTGCTTTCCACTGTTCCGTTCGAAGGATGGACGGTGTGTCGTATATCCTCCACAAACACCGCGTCAATTCGCAGCACCGTATTTTCGAAGCCCTGGACCTGCACCACGTAGCGCACGGCTAGCGTCCCTAGATCGCTGCTGTTTTTGAAATTTCGCGGATCGAGGGCTCCCTTACGCACTTTGTAGAAAACCTTGCCGCCCTCCGTCCATATCGGGAAAACCGGCGTCGACGTGACCGCGATCGCTCCCTTGACGAACTGGTCTTTGTCGTATTCCTTGGTTCCGCGGATGATCGTGTTCTGCGACCACGTCTTCCACCACTTGCGCCACTTCGGGCTCTGGCAGCGGAATGTTGACGATCAGGCCTGCACCATACTCAACAACATCTTTTTCGCGGCCCGGCCGAGGAGATCGCCGCCGCAACGACGAGAAGAAATACTGCGGTCGCGCGGAGAGGAAGCGCAGTTCGATGTGGCGGAACTCTAGGAAACGCGACCCTACGACGCAGCCACCTTACCGCGAAAACTCTTGTCCCGCATCACAACCGGCTCCGGCATTCCCGTGGCAAGAGTCTCTTACGCTGGTTGATTGTTGTCAACTGCGACAAGTTTGCGCGATAGTACTCCACCGTACGCAAATCTCCAGCACGTTAACAAAATATAAAAAAAATTTCACAACCCTCTTGCACTTCGTTTTTGAGAGTAGTAGTATCCGGCGACTGTGGGGTGGTTGGACCACCTAACCGCAAATAGTTTTGGGTTATGAACCGGTACTACTTCCGGTTTTTACGCTTTGTAGCTTGCTTTTTGGCGTCATTTGCGGCGGGTGGGGTGATTTTCCAGCTCTGCAAAAAATTTGTCCGTTGTCTGAGGAGTGCAGCATGCGTATGTGGGCGCAGTCTCATCTCTGTCAGAAGCCGCAGCGGGGAAGTTCTATTCTCGCCGCTGCATTCGCGTTAATCTTCCTGATTCTGGGCAGCCAGTCGGCGAGCGCATTGCCGGCCTTCGCCAGAAAGTACGGGCTGCGTTGTTCGGCCTGCCACGAGTCGTGGCCCGCCTTGAACAACTTCGGATTGAAATTCAGAGACAACGGCTACCAACTGATGAACGATCGGGATGCTCCGATCTGGCAGAATCCCGGCTATTGGCCGGTGACTTTCCGTATTACTCCGATCTGGCACCGGGTCAGCAGCCTTAACTCGGTCGACACCTACACACCGGGAAATCCCAATCCCACAGGGTCGACGCTGGCGCGCATCTCGTCGTCTGGCTTTGACCTAAGCGGGCTCGACTTCCACACCGGTGGAACGCTGGAGAAGAATTTTTCCTTCTATGTGCTTCCATCGTCGGACCCAACGGGTGCGTTTCATTTTGAGAGCGTTAACGCGCGTCTAGATAACATCGCGGGCAGCTCTTGGCTGAACGTCCGGTTCGGTAAATTCGAGCTCAACAACCTGCTTTCTGAAAAGCGGACCCTGTGGCTAACCGGCAATGGCGGAATTTATCAGACCTATCACTTCATTCCGGTGGGTGACGGAAACACGTTTGGGCAAATGGGCGACAATCAGCTCGGCATGGAGTACATGGGACACTCGATGGATGATCGAACGCGTGTTTCCGCGGCCTTGCTCAGTTCGAGTGATGGGAGCGTGGGTCTGATCACCGGAGCCAACTCCTATAGCGGATTCTTTACCTTCGACCAGGCCTTTGATGCGGGCAAGTTGGGCACGGAGCGTCTCGGGGCGTACGCGTTTGTCGGAGAGGCGGCAACGTACTATCTGACTTCTGGCGGCGTGCCGATCCCCGGTTCGGGAATCGGCAACAAGAGCTTCAGCCGTGTGGGTTTTTACGGCCAGTTCTACCTCGGCCCCCATTTTGACTTGAATGTGGTCACTCAGCACGGGTCGGATAACGCATTTTTCGGACAGGGCTACGGCAGCGCTATAGCCTCGGATGGCAATGGAACCGCCACCTGCACGACTCCCACCGGTTGTCCCCCGAACAATACGCCGGGAACAACTCTTCCGCTGGGGTCGCGGTCTCCGATTTGGAATGGCTACACCTTCGAAGCTCGCTACGTCGTTAGTCCGCAGCTGATCTTCAAGGCCGTCTATGAGGCGGAAAGAATGCAACAACAAGCTCTTCCCGGGACGCTGTCTAGCCTGGGAAATATCAACAACTACTCCATTGGCTACCGCTACAACCCGTTCATGACGAGCCGCGCTGGCTTCGCCTATTTCGGCGAATTCAATCTCTTCCACCAGACCGGCACGGGGCCGATTAACGCAGCTGGCAATGCCACCGACGTAAACACCAGCGAATTGCTGTTCGGAATGGACTTCGACTTCTAAAGAGAGGGATGACAATGCATACGAACTTACTCAAGTGGTCGCTGTTGATGGGCGTGGTTGTCGCTCTCTGTCTGTCTTCTGCCTCGTACGCGCAGCTCACTACGTACCAGCAGCAAGACTGGCTGAATTCGCCAGCAGCGTCGAGCCACGTTGGCAACGTAACCGGGAACGCCAAAGCCGCCGCCTCGCCTTACCGCCGGTACTGCGTCGGCTGCCACGGCCCTCTCGGGGATGGCAACGGGGAAAACGCTGTCTGGATGCCACCCCCCATGTACCAGAAGCCGCGAGACTTCCAACTCGCGATTTTCAAATGCCGCTCCACTCCTACCGGAACGTTGCCTACCGACCAGGATCTTTTCGACGCCATCACTCGCGGCTTTGACCGCACCAACATGCCGTCGTGGAACCCATTGACCAAGCAGGAGCGGGCTGACCTGGTGGCTTGGATCAAACACTTCTCGCCGCGGTGGCAGAATGAAAAACCTGGAACGCCCATCCAGATTCCGCCGGAGCCGGAAATTACGCCGGAAAGGGTCAAAGCCGGGCAAGACAGTGTTCGCCAGGATGCAGTGCTGGAAGTGCCACGGCGTCCAAGGTATGGCCAATGGGCCGTCCGCTTCTACCCTGGCGGACGACCTCAGCGCCCGATTGCGGCTTTCAACTTTACTGACGGCTCCCGACCGAAATGCGGCGACACCGATCGCGGATATCTACAGGATTTTCATGACCGGCCTGGATGGCACGCCTATGCCGTCATTTGCAGACAACATTAAACCGGAAGAGGCATGGGACTTGGTGTTCTATCTGCGCTCACTGCAGCCCCACAATGCTTTCAACGCCAAGGAAAGACAGATTGCCAATCAACTGGGATTAAAGCCAGTCAATCCCAATGCACCAGCACAGTGATCGGGAGCGCTAAGCTCCCTCACTTACTCGAACTTAGGAGAAAAGCCATGAAGTGGAACAGTCGAGCGTGGGTGCGCGTTTGTAGCCGTTGTAGCTTTGGTCGGTCTTTTAGCGCTCGGGATTAACCAGAGGGCGAGTGCGGCGGGTGAAGGCAAAATTACCGGCACCGTCAAACTCGATGGCGCGGCCCCGCACATGCGAGGCATTGACATGTCCAAAGACCCGTTTTGCAGCAAGGCGCACGCCACCGACCCCGCCCATTCCGAGAATGTCGTAGTTGGCAGTGGCGGCGGTTTGGAGAATGTTGTTCTCTATATCTCCGAAGGTTTGAGCGCCAGCGCGCTCGGCGCCAAACCGACCCAAATCCCAGTATTTGACCAGAAGGGATGTATGTACACTCCCCACGTACTGGCAATGGATGTCGGGCAGGATTTCAAAGTGGAAACCAGCGATCAGACGGCCCACAATATCCATCCGGAGCCCAATCCGCTTACCGGTAATATTCCGTGGAACCAGTCGCAGCCGCCAGGGGCTGCGCCGGTCACTAAGAGTTGGAAAGCCCCGGAAATGATCCACGTCAAGTGCAACATCCATCCCTGGATGAGTGGCTGGTTCGCCGTGGTCAAGGGCCCCTACGCCACCACCGATGATAGCGGCAACTATACCATTCAAAATGTACCTCCCGGGAGTTACACCGTAACGGCATGGCAAGAAACCCTCGGTACTCAGACGCAAAAAGTGACCGTCGCGGCCGGAGGGGCAGCCAAGGCTGACTTCACATTCAAAGCGAAGTGAGGGATCCTCGGTAACAGAAACGATTCAGACTGCCTAAGTTCGCCGGCTTTCCGACCCTCCGCAACAGCACTCGAGAGCCGTGGAGGGGCGGAGTCTTCAGGCAGTGGCTCAGGAGGACACATGGAAACTGCGATCGGAGTCTTTTCTTCGCGGGATAGTGCGCAGGAAAGCGTCAAAGAGTTGTTGCAGCCGGGGGGTACCGGAATCGTCCCTCGTCTTCTTGACGCGCTCCGAAAGTGAAGCCAAAACGGTAGGCAAGCAATTGGGCGCATTCACCGGAGGGTTCGTCGGTGGGGCGGCTGGCATGTCGGCAGGAGTAGCTGCCGCCACTCTGCTCCTTCCCGGCGTAGGGGCCGTCTTTGCTCTCGGGTTTGGCGCTGCCGCTCTGCTCGGACTCGCTGGTGCGGGTGCCGGAGCGTCGGCGGGATCAGCAATAGGCCACGACGCAGCGGCTCCAGAACCCACCAGCGCGGAGAAGTGTTCAGAAGACGCCGCTTTTTTTCGCGAGGTTCTTAAGGAGGGGCGGTCGCTGGTCGTGGTTCGCACGGAATCGAAAGAGATTGCAGCTACCGCTTGCGCCGTCCTTGATCGCCTTGCTCTTGGCATGCAGGGAGCGGCTCCGGTCAAGATGCAAACAAATGCCCGTCAAGTCGGAACCGTGACAGTCCTAGACGTCACCGGCAGGATTACGGTGGGGGAAGGGAACGTGATGTTGCGTGAGATTGTTCGCGACCTGGCGGAAAAAGGAAACAATCTCATTGTCCTGAATCTGGGTGAGGTGGTGTACATCGATAGCTCAGGGCTAGGTGAACTGGTTAAGACTCACACCACGATCCGGAACAAAGGTGGCCAATTGAAACTTGCAAACCTCAACAAAAGAGTGCACGACTTGCTTCAATTGACTCGGCTGGCTAGCGTCTTCGATATCGAAAGAGACGAAGCTAGTGCGCTCAAGTCGTTCAGCAGCTAACGCTCAGCCTCAACGGCACTGCGAAACACGCGTGAAGACGAACCTGGAGGTCGGCGGAAGGTGAAGGATCATGGCTAAATTCTTTGCAGTCACAATCGTCGTAATCGCGATCCTGTCCGCGATTCCGATCCTTCGGCACACCTGGGATGCGCCGGAGGACATTTCGACCCACGGCGCGCTCATCGACGAGCAGATGTCGGAGACCATGGCCGAGGCTGGAATTTCCTTCCTCGTCGCACAGTTTGTTTTGGCGTTTTTCATCTGGAAGTTTTCGAACCCTGGTCCCGATGCCAAGCTCAAGAACTTTCCAGGTGGCGCCAAAGGTTTGGTGATTGCCGCTTTTCTAGTCGTAGGTATAGAGGTCATGGCCCTCGGAATTTTCGGGGTGAAGGCATGGGCGAACGTGTATCTTACGCCGCCGTCGGCCAATGCCATGCCGATCCAGGTCCAGGCCGGGCAGTTCGCTTTCTATTTCCGCTATCCAGGTCCCGATGGAACCTTCGGCCCACTGCACCCTGAGCTCATTAACGAGAGCACGCAGAATTACATGGGTCTCGACCTCGACCACGATACGGATTCCAAAGACGACATCGTGACCGCCGAGATGGCGATTCCTGTCAACAAGGAAATCCATCTCCTTATGCATTCCAAAGATCTTGGGCATTCTTTCTACGTGCGGGAGTTGCGCGTGCAGCAGGATTTTGTTCCCGGCTTGGATGTTTCTCTGCACTTCACAGCAACCAAGGTCGGTAAGTACGAAATTGTCTGCACGCAGCTTTGTGGATTGGGACACTACAACATGAAGGCGTACCTCGAAGTAATGTCCCAGCAAGACTTCGACGACTGGCTGAAGAAACAAGCGGCAATGCAGTAGCTCGTTCGGTCAGCATTCACGCGCGAGTGGACCGGGCCCATTTTCGTGAGGTGAGGATATATGCACGATGTAGCGCACGCGGTGCACCATGCTCCGACAGGTTTTATTCGAAAGCACATATTCAGTCTCGACCATAAGGTAATCGGCAAACAGTATTACGGGTTGGCCCTGATCGCCGCGTATATCGGAATGGCTGCTCTCCTGGCTGATGCGCATCCATCTGGCTTGGAATAACGCCCCGATCCCCGGCCTGCAATTGCTTTCGAAGACTGGTGCCCCCGGCGGCGTCATAACCCCCGAGTATTACCTGCAATTGATGACCATGCACGGCACGATCATGGTCTTTTTCGTGCTCACCACCGCGCCGTTTGCAGCTTTCGGCAATTTCTTCCTGCCCATCCAGGTCGGCGCCGAGGACATGCCCTTCCCGCACTTCAATATGATGTCGTTCTGGGTCACCTTCGCCGCCTTCCTCGTCCTGATGGCATCATTTTTCGTGGGCGATGGACCCACTCTCGGAGGATGGACTCAATATGCGCCGCTCAACGCCGTCGGTTCGGGCGCGGGTCCCGGCCAAGGCTTGGGCGTGATCCTGTGGATGACCTCCATTGCCTTGTTTTGTGTAGGCCAGTTGTTGGGATCCCTGAACTTCATCACTACCACGCTCGATTTGCGTGTCAAAGGCATGAGTCTCATGCGTCTGCCGCTCAGTGCCTGGGCATGGTTCATTACCTCGTGCATGGGTCTCACGGCATTCGCTGTGTTAATGCCGGCATGTATCCTCGCGATTCTCGATCACGTGGCCGGTACCAGCTTTTTCGTTCCGTCCGGTCTGGTCGTCAACGATCAATTATTACCCCACTCCGGTGGTTCGACTCTTCTCTGGCAGCACCTGTTCTGGTTCTTCGGACATCCGGAGGTCTACATCGCGATCGTGCCCGGTATGGGCATCGTTTCCCATATTTTGATCACGAACATGCGCAAGCCGATGCTCAGTCACCGAGTCCTCATCTATTCGATGGGAGCGCTCGCCATCCTCAGTTACATGGTGTATGGGCACCACATGTTTGTCAGCGGGATGAATCCTTTTTCTTCCCTCGCGTTTTCGTTCCCGACCTTGGTCATCACCATCCCATCCACCATCGTCGTGCTGATGTGGACCTTCAGTCTGTACGGTTCTAAACTGCGCATCAATTCGGCATCCCTCTTTGCCCTCGGCTTTATTTCGATGTTCGTCAGCGGTGGGGTAAGCGGCTTCTTCTTGGCGCAGCCTTCGATCGATATCATGCTCCACGCGACTTACTTCGTAGTGGGCCACTTCCACTTGGTCATGGGCGTCGCGGCTATGTTTGGCATCTTCGGTGGAACGTATTTCTGGTTTCCCAAGATGTTCGGAAGAATGATGAACGAGACTCTGGGAAAGATTCATTTCTGGCTGAGCTTCGTGGGTGCGTATTGCATCTTCATGCCATTCCATTACCTTGGCATGGCCGGAAATGTCCGCCGCTACTCAACTTTCGTGGACGACTACCTGCAGCCGCTGATCCCGGTCCACCGCTTTATCACGGTCGCTGCCCTCGTTACCGGTGCGGCCCAGTTGGTTTTCCTCTACAACCTGATTCACAGCCGGTTCTGGGGTCCGCCTGCACCGGATAACCCGTGGCAGGCCACCTCGCTGGAGTGGAGCACGGCGACGCCCCCACCGTTCGACAATTTTGGCGGAAAGCATCCCGTGGTGTACCACGATCCCTATCAATACGGCGTACAGAGTTCGGTCGGTGATTACGTGATGCAGACTTCCCCGGAGCAAGTCAAGACCGAGAACGATGAGAAGTAAGTGCGCGATTCAAAGTCCCAGACGGACGACTGAATAAACGGGAACAGCGGTATAAGCCGAAAGGAAGTTGAGCAGTTATGGCAACTACGGTACCTGAACCGCCGCAAATTGACCGTTTGCCCGATCATGGGCACTCGGGAAACAACGGCGGCAGAAACCTCGTTCCGGCGGAAGGTGACTTGCGTCTGACGCTGGAGCCCTCGCCGCCGCCGACTTCGACCGCGATCTTTGTAGTGATGTTCGGCGTCATGATGATGTTTGCCGCTTTCACCAGCGCTCTCATCGTTCGCAAAGGTTCATCGCAGGACTGGCAGGGTTTTACTCTGCCGTCGATGCTCTACTTCAACACACTTGTACTTATTGCCAGCAGCGTGACCCTGGAAATCGCACGGCGCCGCGTCTCTGCGTTCATGGGAGGTCCGAGAACTGCGGTTGAGAACCCGGCGCTCTGGCTGTACGTAACTCTGTTCCTCGGCGCGCTTTTTGTTGCCGGTCAGTACGTCGCTTGGTTGCAACTGCGGTCCGAGGGACTCTATCTCGCCACCAATCCAAGCAGTTCTTTTTTTTATTTGCTGACGGCTGTACATGCGCTGCACGTGCTCGGAGGCTTGGGCGGCTTGCTCTATGTAATCCGCAAACTGAGTACATCGATCCTGCGCCGGAACCAGTTGGTTGCGACTGCCCGCTACTGGCATTTCATGGGCATTCTTTGGCTGTACCTGCTCTTGCTGCTGTGGAGGAAGCTTTAACCGACTCGACACTTAGGAGGCGTCGTGAGCCAAGCGGATTTGACCATGGAAGGACACACTTCCAGCCTTATGGTAGGACCGGCATTTTCGGTTCCTACAAAAAAACTGGCGATGTGGCTGTTCATTATCGCGGACACCATGACCTTTGCCGCGTGCCTCGTCGCCTATGGATTCCTGCGTAATGGGACTCCCAACTGGCCCCGGCCTTTTCCCGGCATCACGAACGTCGCCCTGATGACCTTCATCCTTCTCACCAGCAGCTTGACCATGCTGATCGGACTGCGCTCCGCGCGTGCGGGAGACAAAGCCGGCGCCTTCCGTTGGACCATGATCACCGCCGTTCTGGGCATCATTTTCGCGGTGCTGCACATTCGTGAATGGATGGAACTCATCGACAAGGGCATGACCCTCTTTAAGAACCCATGGGGAACCGGATTGTTCGGGGCTTCATTTTTCAGTATCACAGGATTGCATCTCACTCACGTTACCTGCGGCGTGATCGCCCTTATCGTTGTCGGCCTGCGCTATAAGGGTGGCCGCTACAACGCCGATGACATCGAAATCCTGGGCCTGTACTGGCACTTCGTGGATCTGGTTTGGATGTTCGTCGTACCCTTGGTTTACCTGTTGAATCTCGCACATTAGATCAGGAATCTTTGGAGCAGAATGCTATGACTACCGCGGAAGGGCATAAGAGTGGCGGGATCACGAAAGACTTGGTGATCTATGTTTGCCTGTTGGCTTTGGCCGGTCTCCAATTCGTCATTGCCTATCAGAATATCGACGCATCGCAGATGTTCTGGCGAATGCTTACGGTCGCCTGCGTCGAGGCCGGGCTGGCGGTGTTGTTTTTCATGCATCTTTGGACGGAAAAGCGAGCTTGCTCTGGTTTGTCCTGATCTTTACGATTTCTGTCCTGCTCGGGATGCAATATGGATGGACCGACGCCTTCCGGATGCTGGTTGGCCATGCTCCATTTTCAAGCTGATGTAGTATTGGGAACGGCCGGAGATACCGATGTTCAGAAGAAGATGTAAAGTAAAAAGAGGTTAGGCAAAAATATGTTCAGTAAGAAGCCGGGAGCAAAGATGCGGGTCGAGAAACCCCTCCGGCTCGTGGGTATTGCGCTGTTGGCGCTGGTCATGCTCGCTGCCCCGATTCCGGCCTTCTCCCAGAGTTGCGCTCTCTGCTATACCCAGGCAGCTTCCGCCGGCGCTCGAATGATTCAGGCCTTGCGCAGTGGGATTCTGATTCTTGTGGTTCCTCCCACCTTTATGTCGGTCGGCATGATTTTTATTGTCTATCGCAAGCGCAATCAGTTCAGACAAGCCGACGATTCGCCTGACTCCGACCGCAATTGGTAGTTCTCAACGACATCTTCCCACCAAGTGTTCATGGTCTAACGGAATCTAGCCTACCAGTAGGCTCTTCCTTTATTCTGAGGCGTCTCTGTCCAATGGCTCTCCGATCTGGACACCCCCAGTCCGCTGCTTGGAGCGCGTTTGGACGGTGCGGCAAGACGTGGGGTCAGCCGCAAGAGGTTGAACGTCCCGCCACATCAAAGCTTGGCCTTGTAGCCATTCCAGGTGTGCGTTCGAGTTGAACGGGGCTTTCCCCTGACTCTGTCACAAACCGTGCCGCCCGCGTCATGACTTGCGCTGAGGCACGTTGGAGCCGCGAGGCTCAAAGGGGGCTTAATGACGAAAGCAGCAAGGGGACCCAAGTACTCTTTCCTGATCAGTTTCCTGTTTGCTGCAACTACCGTGCTCTTGGCGCAGAGCAACTACAAGGTGATCACGGTTTCGAACGGTGGAACCGTTTCAGGCACCGTGAAATGGTCAGGTCCGGAGCCGCGCGAACTGAAGTTCCCGGTCACCAAAGACCCGCAGATTTGCGACCCTGACTCCAAGAAGACGGTGGATTTGGAAAGATTGATCATCGGGCCTCAAGGAGGCGTGGCCAATACCATCGTTTTCCTCAAAGACATCACCGCTGGAAAAGCCATGGACTTGCCTGAGCAACGGCGCCATCTCGACCAGGTGCGTTGCCACTATGTTCCGCACATTTTACTCGTGCCGCAGAATGCCACGCTGCAAATGGAGAGTTCTGACGCCACCCTGCATACCATTCATATGGAGGGTGCCGCCACCTTCAATCTGCCTTTTCCGTTCACGCACCAGATTACGTCGCGCACGATGTCCGCACCCGGCCTTGTCCACATCCAGTGCAACGGGGGCCATGTCTGGATGAACGCCGCCATGATGGTGGTGGCGCATCCCTACTATGCCGTCACCGACGAAAGCGGACACTTTGAATTTACCGATGTGCCCCCCGGAACTTATCAGATCGTCGCCTGGCATGAGGGCTGGAACGTTGCGGGGAAACAGCAAGTCTACGATGTTTTATCCCAATTCAAAGTCGATCGGCCCGTCTTCACCGAACCGAAAAGTTGGGAGAAGTCGGTCACGGTCACGGGAAGCCAGAAGAGTGTGGTCAACTTTGTGATTTCCAACAAGTGAGGCTTCGCTGGCGTAACGAAAACGATCTTCATTCCCTGTCCAACTGTCCTCCCGCAATCCGCAATCTTTCCGACAGAAGCTGAAGAACAAGCAATCCAGCATGCGCATTTCAGTGCGTAGCCTTCCAAAGTCTGGCTTGGAACAAACCTCCGCCGCCCCGCATAGTTACAATAGACGCTCGCAGTCGGCGGCATAAACAAATCTCCGATTCTCATTCAGAAAGGTAAAGTAATCCCATGATGCGAAAGTTGCGGACATTCTCCCTGCTCATTTTTTTTGTGGCCAGGGGCGCCCTGGCAGCCTGGTGCCAAGTGGAAAATCCGGCGCCACCGCAGGGTATCGTTGAGCGCGGGCACTTTCAGTTGCACAAATTTGAGCAGCCCATCGGCGAAGAGAGTTACGAGGTAACCCGCGATGGAAATTCGCTCGCGGTGAAGATGGACTTTCACTTCACAGACCGTGGGAGTCCCGTGCCGCTGACCGCGACTTTTCGTGGCGCGCAAGACTGGACGCCCGAGGCCTTCAAGATCAAGGGAAAAACTGCTCGGCCGGTCGAGATCGATCAGGAGGTAGAAATCCAACCGGGTAAGGTGCGTCTTCGGGATCGGGAGAAGTGGACGGAAATCGCATCTGCGCAACGGTTTTTTACCATCGCCGGATATGCGCCCACTACGATGCAAATGCTGATGGTGCGCTACTGGGAAGCCCATGGCTCGCCGGTCGAACTGGCGACCCTCCCCAGCGGAAGCGTGAAGATTGAGCCCCGCGGCGAGGATGACATAGCGGTGCAAGACAAGACCGAAAAGCTAAGCCGTTACACCGTCGAAGGGCTGATTTGGGGAAGGGAAACGCTGTGGTTCGACGCCGATCACAATCTTGTCGCGGCGATCACGACCGATGCGGAATTCGATCACTTCGAGGCCATCCGAGACGGCTACGAGAGCGCGCTCGGCGACTTTGTGGCGCGAGCCGGGGCTGACAACATGGCGGCGCTCGCCGAGCTGTCAAAAGGAATCTCCGGTAGCCGGGTGGAGACGCTCGCCTTAGCCGGCGCGACCTTGATTGATGGCACCGGCAATCAGCCGGTCCCGAATGCTGTCGTTGTCATCAAGAAAGGCCGTATCGTTGCGGCGGGGGCAAGATCTAGAGTCAAAATTCCGAGGCACGCAATCGTGATCGATGAGACCGGCAAGACCATCCTCCCGGGTTTGTGGGATATGCACGCTCACTTTGAGCAGGTGGAGTGGGGGCCGATTTACCTCGCGGCTGGGGTTACCACGGTTCGCGATTGCGGCAACGAATTCGAGTTCATCAAAGCGGTACGCGATGCGATTGCCGCCGGCAAAGGTCTCGGTCCGCGCCTGCTGCTGGCCGGGATCGTTGACGGCTCAGGCAAGCTGACTGTTGGTATACAGCGCGTGGATACGCCCGAGCAAGCAAAGATGTGGACGGACAAGTATCACGACGCCGGCTTTCAGCAGATGAAGATTTACAGCTCTGTCAAATTGGAAGAGGTAAAGGTAATCGCCGATGAGGCCCATCGGCTCGGCATGACGGTGACCGGCCACGTGCCGGAGGGTTTGACGGCCTATCAAACAGTTGAGGCGGGACAGGATCAGATCAACCACATCCACTACATCGCATCAATGATGTACGATCCCTTGCCCCAAGGAGTGACGCGATTGGAGCGCTCCAAGGCGATCGCGGGCATCGATCTGAATTCTCCTAAAGCGCAAAAGGCGATTGCGTTCCTCGTAGCGCACCATACTGTCGTCGACCCTACGCTCGCGCTGATGGAGTTCTATACCGCTTCCACCGCCAAGCCGCCGGCGAGTTTCGAGCCCGGAGTGACGAAACTGCCCGTGGAACTGGCCGCCCAACTCAATGATGTGGGACCGCCCGGGCCGAATGCGGCGGTGGGCGAAAAATCGTTCGAAAAGTTTGTGGCGATCGTCGGAGCGTTGCACAAAGCTGGCATTCCAATCGTTGCTGGGACCGATCAGACCGTCCCCGGACACAGCTTGCATCGCGAGATCGAATTGTACGTGCAGGCAGGGTTCACTGCGATGGAAGCGATCCAGGCTGCGACCATCGTGCCCGCGCGCGTGATGGGCGTCGACAAAGAGGTCGGAACGGTAGAAGTCGGAAAGCGCGCCGATCTGATTGTGATCCACGGAGATCCACTGCAGGATATTCACAACACTCGCAACGTGGAATCCGTTGTAACGAACGGTACGATGTATAACGCCGCCGAACTGTGGAAGAGCGTGGGTTTCAAGCCCTAGGTCGTCGCATCTGGGATTGGCTCTTCAAGTTAGCGTGCCACCATGCTCGGCGACACTCGTCCAAGCCACCGTTGGAATCACCTTGCGTTGGAGGCTGCAAACCCGGTAGAAATTGACGAGATCATGCACATTCCTGATGGTTACCTTAGTCCGTCGACCTGTGCCACCTTCTATCTGGTCGCAGCGTCGGGCTGGTATGCGGCCCTGAAACGCATCAAGCAGCTTCTTGCCACCCGCGCCATCCCGCTGATCTCGGTGTTTGCCGCTTTCTGTTTTGTCGTCATGATGTTCAACGTGCCACTGCCCGGCGGAACCACCGGCCATGCGGTTGGCGTTGGCGTCTCCGCCATCGTGCTTGGCCCCTGGGGTTCCATCCTTGCCATTTCCATCGCGGTCGCGATCCAGGCATTGTTCTTCGGCGACGGCGGAATCACCACGCTCGGAGCGAATTGCTTCAACATGGCGATAGTCGGATCATTTACAGCCTACGCCGTGTACCGAATGGTCGCCGCAAACTCCGATCTGAAGTCTCGACGCCGGGTGCTGGCCGCGGCAGTCGCCGGTTATGTTGCCATCAATGCCTCGGCCCTGGTTACAGCGGTTGAACTCGGTATTCAGCCTATGCTCTTTCATGACGCCAGCGGCACGCCGCTCTTCGCGCCATATCCTTGGCATGTAGCCATTCCAGCCATGTTGATCGGGCATTTGACCGTTGCCGGATTGGCGGAAGCGGTGATAGCGGCAGGTATGGTGTCCTATCTACAGCGTTCGGATGTAGGTCTCCTGAGAGGCGTCGCCGGATTGGCCCAGACCCCAACTCCGATCATCGCGGGCGCAACTCCCGATCCTTCGCCCGTACGCCTCTGGTGGATGGTAGCGTGCCTGATGCTGTTGACGCCCCTGGGCATTTTGGCTGCGGGCACTGCCTGGGGCGAATGGTCCTCCACCGCTTTCATGAATCCGCAGACCCGTGACCAGATCGCATCCGCGTCGGGAAACCACGTACCTCCATCGTCGGTTCCTGTTGGAATCCAAAGATTATCAAGCTTGTGGACAGCGCCGTTCCCAGGTTATGCGCCAAGGTTTATCAGGAATCCGATGTTCGGCTATTTGCTCTCGGCAATTTTTGGCGTAGGTTTCCTGGTCCTCGCCTCGCTGCTAGCGCGGGCCGTAAGCAGAAAATGGTCAGCGGGGAACCTCCGCTCATGAGCCGAAATTCCTTCCTCGAAACGACCTTGCAAGGCTTCGCCAGAGCGGTCTCGAAAGCCCTGCAATCGGAACATGCCGCGAACCCAGCCGGGACTGTTACAGCAACTCGATCCCCGTGTCCGCGTCCTAGGAATCCTTACTCTCGTTGTTTCGGTGATCCTCTGTCGACGGCCTGAGGCCATCGCCGCCATCTTCCTGATCGCCGTTGCCATAGCGGTCGCTTCGCGAGTCAGCCTCACATCATTAGCAAAACGAGTTTGGTTGGTGGTCCTGGGCTTCTCGGGTGTGATCGCCGTGCCCGCATTATTTCTGACTCCCGGAGAGCCGCTGTTCATGGCGCCAGCCCTTCATCTTACCGTTTCCGTTCAAGGCGTGCGGACCGCGGTGCTCCTGGTCCTGCGAGCAGAAACCGCAGCGACGTTAACCACAGTGCTGGTGCTTTCGACCGCGTGGACTCACATCCTCAAGGCGCTCCGTTCCCTGCACCTGCCCGCCGAAATCGTTACCATGCTGGCGATGACGCACCGCTACGTGTTCTTGCTGATCGAAACCGCAAACCAGATGTTCGAATCCAGGCAAAGCCGAACCGTAGGCGTACTGAGCGGCGCTGAGCGGCGCAGAATGACCACCCGAACCGCCGGAGTTCTCCTCAGCAAGAGCATCGAACTCAGCCAAGAGGTTTATCTTGCCATGTTGTCACGTGGTTTTCGCAGCGATGTCCGTCTCTTAACCGACTTCCGCTTCCAACCCCGCGACTACCTCAGCCTCACTGCCTTTTTCGCGACTGCTTGCGTAGTCGTATGGATGGGGAGGTAGGGCATTGCCAGCCACATTCGAGCTCCAAGATATTAGCTTCTCGTACGAAGCGATTCCGGCGATCCGTGGACTCACGCTCCGCATCGAAGCAGGGAATCGAATCGCCTTGCTCGGCGCCAACGGTTCGGGCAAGTCGACTCTCTTACGAATCTTGGATGCGCTCTATTTTCCCTCAACCGGTTCTGTCAAATTCAAAGGCGATGCTCTGACCGAAAAACATCTTCAGCAGGAGGAATTCTTTCTGAATTTCCGGCGCAGCGTAGCGCTCGTCTTTCAGAATCCTGATGTCCAACTCTTCAACCCGACAGTATTCGACGAGGTAGCTTATGCTCCTCTACAGCTGCAATGGAGCAAGGAAGAAGTGCTGCGGCGAGTGGAAGAAACGCTCGAGACAATGTCCATTGCGCACCTTCGAGATCGCTCCCCTTATCGCCTCTCGGGAGGTGAGAAAAAACGCGTTGCCCTCGCCTCCGTCCTCGTGCTCGACCCCGAAGTCTTGCTGCTTGATGAGCCCACCGCGACTCTCGACCCCAAGAGCCAGAGCCATATCATCGACCTCATTCAACATTGGAAAGGCACGGCGAAAACCGTGATCACCGCAACTCATCAACTGGAGATCGTAGAAGACATTGCGGATCGCGTCCTCGTGCTCGAGGCAGGCAGCGTAGTTGCAGAGGGTGCTCCATCCGAGATTCTTTCCAACACCGATCTCCTTCTGAGAGCTAACCTGATTCATGCCCATCGCCATTCCCACGGTGGAATCGTGCACTCGCACCCCCACCTTCATGGCCACGCGCGCCATGAGCACGATCACTAACAACTCACGAAAAAAACTGGCAGGGGCCGACAACGAACAACCCGGAATGTTGGCGTTGCTTTGAAGGGATGTCTTCAGCCTCGTCGTCTAAAGGCCCGTCAAAAATGCTGGCGTTACACCTGAGGGAAATGTTTTCGGATGAAACCGTTTGGTGATGTCAGGCCAACCTACTTTCGCTGCATCGACTCCAAATACTTGGCGACATTCTCCAGTCGCACATTGCCCAAGTCCTGATCGAATTCGATCTCGTGGAAGATCGACCCCCAAATTGGCATCTCCTTTGAGCCATGTGCCGAAAGCAAATCGTCGCCGCCAAACATAATAATGGTCCGCACGTGGATGCCGGGAAACGAGCCGTTACTTCGCTGCGAAAGTCTGGTCAAGTCGGGAACCTCCCGTTTCAAGGCCTTGGCAACCGGGCCATTCCCACGCCCATCGACTCCGTGGCAGGCAGCACAGTAATTTCGATAGATGCTGGCCCCGTCCACCGGACGAATTGCTGGCGTTTGTTGGTTACTGATTTGCGCGGAAATAAAGCCGGTCACGGAAACTAGCAAGACTAGAAGCAGCATCAGAACTCGTCGCCGCATGGCGGCCCTCCGGCGGAGCAGTGCGCGGGGCAGAAAACAACTCGTGATCACAATAGGCTGCTAAACTCCAGCCGTCGGTGACGAGAGTAACAGACTCGTGTGATGTCATCGCGCCAGGAAGTCGACGCTTGACCGAAGGCCAGAATCCACGAGTTTCTCAGCAACCTGCTAACTGGCCGCGTGCTGTATCACGACACCGCCTTATCCCCACAATCAGGCTGCTAGGCTCGTGCCGGTCGACCCGATGCTTCCGGTCCCAGAGCGAAGACTGAAAATAGCTCGACGCTTCAGCGGGGGAAGTGGTGGAGACGAGGAAGTTCCGGAGGCGCGACCGATTCTCGAGCGCACGCAACGTGCTCACCCGGAAATAACCCTGGGCCCTCAGCCTCACTTCTCTATCAGGCAGTATGCCCCCGCCAATTCGGCTGCTTCTGGCTTGTCGAGATTCCCGCGATACACCTCAACGTTCTTGCAATCGTACATCCCGTAGTTCTTGGGTAGTTCGACCATCAAGTAGTCACCGCTTGCCAGAGCTTTGCAACTCCCTGCTCCCTCGTTGCACTGCAGTTCCAGAGAGTTCCCCCCCTTCTCGACGTGAACAATGACAACGCCCGTTACCACCTGTGAGCTTTTCACCTTGACCGGCGTTTTCTCCTGCGCGAGTGCGAGCCCGCTAGCTAGGATGATGAAAGCCGCCGTCAGTACGACAAGCAGAGAAACGACCTTTTTCATATTGCCTCCTGCATTCCGAAGGCTCCTTCAGCCCCTCTTGTATTGTCCGGCTAGCGCCTGTTCCGTGTCAGTGATCTCCCGACCATGGATGTGTGACCTCTGACGGAATCATATCGTCGAAGAACGGGCGTCTTCGCGAGTCTGCGCTGCACGTGGAATGAGTCAGCCAGGTGGAAACCCTAGATCTACTTCGCCGTTGTCGGGTCTGGCTTGTTGACGTTAGCGCCAGTATTGGCAGCGACCACGCCGCCGCGCTTGTGCAAACCCCGATGTTGGCCAGCGAGGTGATCAACTGGTTTGCCTTTCGGCGCGGGCCGGTATCGCTCATCGAGATAGGTCACCGTGTCGCGAGCAATCAAGCCGTCACCATGCTCGTGCGACTTCTTAGCCCCAGCGGCGGTTCCTGTTTTCGCGACCCGCGATTCCTCCGACAGCTTGGTGGAGTCCCTTGCTGACTTTGTAGTTGGGGGCGCCACCGCCAAAGCCGGAACAACGCCCTGACCATTTTCGGCCTCTTTCGCGGGAGCCGGGGCACTGGACAAGTTCACTCCGGTGGAGGCTGCCGCGACTTTCTCTCCTTGCGGCGCTCCAGAACTCTGCAACAGAGTTTTTCCGCCCGGGTGCCTGCCTAATCCGAGAACCAAAGCCACCAGCACCACGCCGGCAAAAGTCAGGGCACCCGGCGAGAACCATCCCACCGAGAACCTTTCCGCCGATGGATCGCGCCGTCGTGCCTCCCGCTGCGGTTGCTCGGTCATAGGCGACGCAACTGTGGGCGGTGCAATCGCCGAATCTTCGACAGCGAGATAACTCAGTGGCGCTATCGGCGCCGACCGCAACGGATCTAAAGGCAAAATCACACGCCCGCTCGCTCCCGCATCGAACTCGCGGAGTGCAGGTTTGGGGAGATTGTTTGTAGGATCGGGCAGACGTGCCGGTAGAGGCTCGACTGCGGTGGTTACAGTCTCGGCTGTCAATTGCGACACTGCGGAAGGCATCTCCGCTTCCTGAGTTCCCGGCTCGGCCTCAAAGCTGTCGGGTTGTCCCGAAACGTGGACCGCTACGTCAGCCTCCGGAGTCCTGCGCGAGAAGTCCACCATCGGCGCTTTCAAATGATGCAAGAAGTCCAGCGAAGCTGTACGCCCGCCCTCGTGTGCTTCCACGCTCGCGATCAACTGATTCGCGGGAGTTGTATCGACGCGCAATTCCAGGTCGGCAATATTGTCGGGGATCGAGTCAGGAGAAACGATCTCGACAGTGTAACCGCGGGCAAGCAAATCCAGCGCCAGCTCTCGCGAGCACGCATGAGAGCGCGTTATGATTCTTGCCAGTGCCATAACTCGTGTCGCCTCGGCATCGAACTTGCCGCACGGTTGAGGCGTTGCCTTGAGACCGCAGTCAGCGCGCTTGCTCCAGTACCAGAACGGCCCGGTTTAAAGCCGACGCCAGCGCTGCGATTTGTTGTTCGGTCCGGCGCTGATCACCCCGATCAATCGCCTCGTTCACCCCAGGTATCACCACGGCCGCATATCCGGTGTACTGACCCGGAGCGTAAATCGCATGGTGAAACCACGGACGGTTCGGTAATCCCTCTGGAATCAACAGCGCCCGCTCTGCTTCCCGCAGTTTAGCATTCACATGATCCGGCGCTCCAGTCAATTTCCTCTGCCTTTGTAGTATTTTCCCGCCCGCTTCCTGCAGATGCCGGGCGCTTTCGAATGCCGCAGAGAAATCCGGCCCCTTGTCTCCAAAGCGGTCTTTGCTCTTGTTCCTGGCAGCCTCCAGGTAAACCAGAATTTCCTTCCCGTAATTCTCGTAATCGTAGGGCAGCACGTCGGCGTTCGACATGCGCAGCACTTCCAGGCCGTAAATGCGGGCCATCTCCTGCTCGTACAGGAAGTCGGGATCGCCGAATTTCTTGAACCAGGTGAAGTCATCGAAGGTCGAGTGATACACGCCATAGTCGCCACTCGAACTGATGTCGGTCGAAGGCACGCCGAGATGCTGCAGAAACACCGTGTAGTCCGAACCACTGCCCAGATCGCCCACTGGTACATCATTCTGCATGGCGTTCGGGTGGTAGATGGCTGTTTCCTGCGGATGGTTGCTTTCTGCACCCGCCGCGTTCGACTTTTTCCACGCGTCGTACACCGTCCCGCCCTGCGGAGAAGCCACTGACTTAGCGATCTCGCGGATAAATTCTTTCAAAGTGGGAACGCCTGACGCTCCGAATTTCTTGCCCGACACGGCCACGTCCATGTTGAAATAAGCGTCAGCGTTTCCGAGTTCCTCCGCATGATCTTCGCCCCACTCGGTCGAGCCGATCAGCCCTTCTTCTTCCGCATCCCAGCTTCCAATCACAATCGTGCGCTTCGGCTTCCAACCCGATTTCAGCATTTCGCCCAGACCGTGCACCGCCTCCAGCATCGCCGCGGTGCCGCTGTTCGGATCCACCGCTCCATACACCCATGCATCCCGATGATTGCCCGCCACCACCCACTCATCAGGCGAAGACGCTCCGCGAATTTTGCCAACCACGTCCCAGATCGTTCGGAACTGGTAATCCTGCTTGAGGTGCATCCTGATTTTCGCGGGCCCCGGTCCAACGTGATAAGTAAACGGCAACGCGCCCTGCCACTCGCGAGGCGAAGGCGGCCCGCCCAAATGCTCGAGAATCGGCGAGGCATCGGCGTAAGACAGTGGAGTCACGGGAATCTTCGGCAACTGCTCCGATTCCGCGGGGGACATGCGCTTCGAATCCGGCAGCCCCGGAGTAGACGCCACTCCCGGCGTGGTCGGATCGCCGGGAAACTGAAACATGAATCCAACCGATCCGCGCTGCACACCGCTTGCCGGCCGCCACGGCCCCTTCGGATAGGCATCGCCGCGGTAGTAGCCATCATCTTTCGGGTCGGAATAAATAATCACTCCCGCCGCGCCCCGTTCCTGTGCCACGAACACTTTCACGCCGCGAAAATTTTCCCCATAGCGAACGATCACGATTTTTCCGCGCACATCCACGTTCATCTGTTTCAACTTGTCAAAGTCCGCCGGGGAGCCGTAGTTCGCGTAGACAACCTCCGCCTCCGCGTCGCCCGAAGGCGCCATACCGTTGTAAGGAGTCACCACCCGCGGATCGTCCTGACCCGGATCGTCGTCGACGTGCTCACGCCGCGGTCCGTGCATCTCGACTCCGGGAGGCGAAGTCATGTCCACTCGAATCTCTTCCGGGTAGTTGAGCCATACCTTGTATTCGACAATTTCGGTCTCCAGTCCAGCCTCGCGAAATTTCTGTGCCACATACTCGGCGGTCGCTTTGTCCTCGGGAGAGCCGGCGATGTGCGGTGCCTGGGTCAGAATCCGCAGATGTTCTTCGGCCAGCTTTGGATCGGGCACAGCCATGAACTTCTTTTCGACTTCCCGCTCGAGGGCCACATCGCGGAACCCGCTGATGGACCAGTTGTCCACGGGCCCTTTCTCGTTGCCAGTCGCACCTTTGCCCGTCCCATCAAACGCCTGCAGGTTCGATCCAATCAGCAGGAGGAACACAACTAAACCCGAAACAAGTTTCATGAAGCTCCTTATAGAAACCACGGATTCCGTCAACAAGAAATAACGCGTCACCAAATCCCGAGCACAAAATGAAAATTGTACAGCGCGGAGGGACCCGCGAGGGACGCGTTACACTAAAGAAATGACCAAGTCGCCAACAGCTCGTTTTTCCGATCGCGTGGAGAATTACGTTCGCTATCGCCCGGGATATCCCCCCGAAGTTCTCGACCTGCTTCGCGCCGAATGCGGATTGCAGCCCAGTCACGTCGTCGCCGACATCGCTTCCGGCACGGGCGTCTTTACCCGCCTGCTTTTGGAGAACGGCAATTCCGTTTTTGCCGTCGAGCCCAATGCCGAGATGCGCGAGAATGGGTGTCCATCAACTCGAACTCTACCCCAGGCTTGTGTCCGTTGCGGGAACAGCCGAGGAGACAACGCTGCGCTCCGCTTCCGTCGATTTCGTCACCGCCGCCCAGGCGGCGCACTGGTTCGATCTGCCCCGCGCCCGCGCCGAATTTGTCCGCATCCTGAAGCCGGGTGGATGGTGCGTCCTGATCTGGAATGAGCGCCGCACCGCCAGCACCCCTTTCCTGCGCGACTACGAGCAACTCCTGCTCACCTACGGCACCGATTACAAGGAAGTCCGCCACGAGCGTACAACCGCCATCATCCACGATTTTTTTGCGCCCTGCGCGGTCGCGAAGAGCGCGTCTTCGACCTGCGCCAGCAGTTTGACTACGAAGGTACTGCCGGGCGGCTGCTGTCTTCTTCCTACGCGCCGCTGGAAGGCCATCCCAACTACGAGCCCATGATGCGGGAACTGCAACGAATCTTTCGCGCCCACGCCGCAAGATGGCAAAGTCGAATTCGAATACAACACGCGAGTGTTTTACGGACATTTGTAATTGAGGATTTGTAATTTGTAATTTAAGGGCGTTTAAGGTTTCAAATTACAAATTACAAATTACACAATTACAAATGTTCGATGCCTGACTCAAGTCCTTCCACATGTCTCCCGAGGAGTTCCGCCGCCAGGGCCACGCCGTCGTGGACTGGATCGCCGACTATCATTCCCGCATTGAAAGCTTTCCCGTTCTGTCGCGCGTGCAGCCGGGAGAAATCCGCGCGAAGCTGCCGCCCAGCGCGCCCGAGCAGGGCGAGGCCTTCGACCAGATTCTAGGCGACATCGAGCGCATCATCCTTCCCGGCATCACGCACTGGCAGTCGCCCAACTTCTTCGCCTACTTCCCGGCGAACGCCTCCGGCCCCGCGATTCTAGGCGATCTGGTTTCCTCCGGACTCGGCGTCCAAGGCATGCTCTGGTCCACCAGCCCCGCCTGCACCGAACTCGAAACGCACGTGCTCGATTGGCTGGTGCCCATGCTCGGCCTGCCCGAGAAATTTCTTTCCACCAGCAGCGCCGGCGGCGGAGTGATTCAGGACACCGCGTCCAGCGCCTCGCTCTGCGCTCTGCTGGCCGCGCGCGAGCGCGCAACCAAATTTCGCCAGCAATCGCAAAGGTTGCGATGGACGCCTCGTCGCCTATTGCTCCACCCAAACCCACTCCTCCATCGAAAAAGCGATGAAGATCGCCGGCATGGGCTCCGACAATCTCCGCCACATCGAGGTGGACAAGAGTTTCGCCATGCGCCCCGAAGCGCTGGCGCAGCAAGATCGAGCGAGACCTCACAAGCCGGCCTGATTCCCTGCTTCGTCTGCGCCACCGTAGGAACGACATCGTCGAACGCCATCGATCCCGTCTCGCGAAATTGCCCGCATCTGCCGCGACCACAATCTCTGGCTGCACGTGGATTCCGCCATGAGCGGCACAGCCGCCCTCTGCCCCGAATTCCGCTTCATCCACGATGGCGTCGAGTTCGCCGACAGCTACACCTTCAACCCCCACAAATGGATGTTCACCAATTTCGATTGCAACGTCTTTTACGTCGCCGACCGCAAGCACCTCATCGAAACGCTCTCGATTCTGCCCGAGTACCTGCGCAACCAGGCCACGGAATCCGGCGCCGTAATCGATTATCGCGATTGGCACATCCAGCTAGGCCGCCGTTTTCGGTCGCTCAAGCTCTGGTTCGTGATCCGCCATTACGGGATCGAAGGCCTGCAGCACCACATTCGCGAGCACGTGCGCCTCGCTCAGCAATTCGTAGCCTGGGTGCGCAACGATCCAGCGCTTCGAACTGGCCGCGCCCGCCCAGCTCAATCTCGTCTGCTTCCGGCTCCGCAGCCGGAGATGAGGCCAATCAGCAACTGATGGACCGGCTGAATGCCAGCGGCGATCTCTACCTGACGCACACCAAGCTAGATGGCAAGCTCACGCTCCGATTTTGCGTTGGCCAAACCAACACGCCAGAACACGCCACGTAGAAGCAAGCCTGGCAGCGAATCCAGCAAGAGACTGAGGAAGCTAGAGAATTCCTGATGATAAGGTTTTGTTCATGTAGGGGACGGACGCATTCGTCCGTCCCAGCCGAGCGCAGCTCGGCAACTGCCGCCAGCTCACCGCAATGCTAGCGTCGCGATAAGGTATGCGTTATGCCAAGGGAAATTTCAGCAGGTGGCGTGGTGCTAAGGCAGATGTCAGGAGTCTGGCAAGTCGCCCTGATCGAACCACAGAAAAGTGAACCCCAAAAAGAATGGCCCGCAGAAAGAAGAGGAGAAGCCGTCAAAGACGCCGCGCAAGCGCACGCGAGCCGTGCTAGCCCTCCCAAGGGCCTGGTCGATCCCGGCGAAAAACCGCAAGCAGCAGCCATCCGCGAAGTGCGCGAAGAGACCGGCATCATTGCCGAACCGGTCACCAAACTCGCGGACAACAAGTATGTCTACGTCCGCACCTGGGGCGACGGCGAACGAGTTTTCAAAATCGTAAGTTTCTATCTGATGCGCTATGTCTCGGGAGAAATCGACAACCTCGCCTCCGACATGCGAATCGAAGTCAAGCAAGCGCGCTGGGTTCCGTTAGCCGAAGCAGCCAAACAACTAGCCTACAGCAACGAGCGCAAAGTGCTGCGCCAAGCCCAGGATTATGTGGAAAAACAGGGCACGCTTTAAGATTCGTCGTCCAGAATGCTCACGTAGGGACGGACGCCCTCGTCCGTCCAGGCGAGGAAAGCTCGCCTGGTTTTTTTCGCTCCATCCCAGCGGGGTCAGCCAGGTAACGGGATTTCACCCGATAGGATAGAGGCAGGCTGCTGTCACGCGCGCACTCGCCCGATCGATGTCCCGCTTCTCCGCCGCCGTCAACCGTCGCGTCGATCCCTTCGTCAAGTCGCCCAATTCAATCGGCCCAATCGAAACCCGCACCAGCCGCAAAACCCGAACCTCCAGCGCCTCCAGCAGACGCCGAATCTGCCGGTTCTTGCCTTCGTCGAGAGTAATCTCAATCCAGCTATTCTTATCCCCGTGCCGCAAAAGCCGTGCCCCCTTGGCCCGCAGATGTTCGGCCGAGCCTCCCTAACCGCGCACCCGCGAGTGAGTCTCGCCAAAAGATCGGCATCCGCCACACAGTCCACCTGCACGTGATATTTTTTATCGAGATGACTCGCCGGACGAGGCAATCCGAGCCGCCCACTCCGAATCATTAGTCAACAGCAGCAGCCCTTCGCTAGCCTTATCCAACCGTCCCACCGGACCAACCCACGGCAGCCCCGTCTCCAGCAGATCGTAAACCGTGTCGCGCCCTTTCTCATCGGACGCAGTAGTCACCATGCCCCGCGGTTTATTCATGACAAGATAGATTGCCGGTGCTTGGTCGAGTGGCAAACCGTCGACTTCAATCCGGTCGTCGATCCGGTCCCCCGGAATTCGCACCGGGCTTTCGGGATCGCGCGATGATCCGCCCATTGCAGAGCAACACGTCCGGCGCGAATCAAAGATCGCCGCCTGCGACCGCGAGCAATAGCCCATTTTAGAAAGCGCTCGCGCCAAGCCAATGCGTTTCTGGCCCTTCATGTCTTATGCTAAATGGATTGGTGCAGGGCGAGAAGATGCAAGAATAATTACCGATGTGTGGGATCGGAAAGCTAACGACGGCGGACAGGGATGGGCGCTGTGCATAGCAAGCCCCATCCAAAACTTCTCTGCGACACTCGGCAAAAAAGCAGGCGACAAATCAATCCGCTGGCATGTATCGCGTCTCCGGCTCCATCTGCTCTCGCAGTTGATTCTCGTACTCCGCGAGCTGCGCCTCGACCTCCTCGACTGCCTTGCGCTTCCTGATGACTTCCTCGCGATACCGCCGCAGGAAGTAGTCGATGGTCTCGACGCGAATCTTGATCGAACCTGAGGGCTTGTTTTCGTCCAGATCCTTAAAGCAGAAGTATGGAGTACCCGACTGTTCGATGATCCCCTCGATCACACCGTAGATCGGCGCGTCGTGCCCGCACTTAAAGCTCGAAATCTCCAGCGCGACCAGGTTCGGATGCCGAGCCGTAAACTTCGCCGCCCACACCTTATGGTTCGTGCTGCAGGAGTAGGAGTTCTTCCACGCGTCGCTGATATCCAGCGGGTGGCTGATCACGCCGTCGCGAACTTCCTCGCCAAACAACCTCTCCAGCAGATCTTCGTCCAGTGGCAACGTATTCTGCGAAAAAATCGGATAGCCCAGCTTCTGGAACTCCTCCAGAATCTCGTGATTCAATCCCGGATCATGATGATAAGGACGCCCCAGCATCACGATACCAATGCGATCTTCGCGTTCCAATTGATCCATCACCTCGCGAGCGCGCCGCCGGATGCTCGTTTCGTAGTCCGCCAGTGCCTTATATCCCACCTCAACCGCGCGATCGTTTTCTTCCTGCGAGAGGCCAAGGATCGGCTGCCAAGCCTGCAGCATCTGGTGCGCAAACAGCTTGCGATCGGCAAAATTCAAAACCGGAGCAATGTACTTCACGTTGTGCTCGGCAAATACGTCGTTCTCCTTCGTAAACGCAGCCTTCACCGTTTCTGGAGTAGCGGTCACCGTAGGGCAAGCGTTCGCTGCCACAATCTTTACCAGCGGCGAAGTGAGCACGTCATACATCGGGAAGAAAATCACGTTTAGCGGCTTCTTGCGATGCTTTTCCTGAATCAGGTTATAGACGTGCGAAATGCCGATCTTGGCGGGGAAACACGGATCAATTGCCCCGCGGCTAGCGCCCGCACGGTAAAGATCGGAACTGGTGTAATCGGAGTAAATGATGTTTTCCGGCTGCACGCCCAGGCTCTCCAGATATCCGTTGAAAAGCGGCGCATAGCTGTAGATATTCAGCACGCGCGGAATGCCGACGCGTACCTTCTTGCGATCCCTCCATCAAAGGAATTCGCTCTTTGGCCGCCTTGTTCCAGAATTTCGCCGCCGGAACGGGATCGGCCACGCTCTTAGCATTCACCGGGCGGAAGACTTCGTGAGCGGCAAAGTCGACAAAGTTAGGATATTTATCCTTGATCTCGTCGATGCCGGCCTTGATGTCCTTCATGTCGTTGATATCTTCGACCAGGCCTTTTTCGCAGGTGGCAATAATCAGACGCTGCTCCCCATGCATCAACGGAACCTTAGTGACTTTCTGCACCGGAATGATGCTCATCTCATCCTTCGGAGCAGTTCTGATGTCAATAAACGTGCGCAGGCAGTTGTTCTTGCAGAAATTGCACCGCGTAGCTTCGTTCCGCGTGGTGCGGTACTGGATCTTGCGCACCGCATCCAGCCCGACAAACGATGTTTGCAGTCCCTTGCGCCATAACCGCAGAGACTCAGCCGCTGCGCCAATCGCGCCCGACTCACCGCAGAACTCGTGCACGATAATTTCCGGCTTCTTACCTGCCGCGCGGAAACTGTTGTTGATGAAATCGACTTCCGCTTTCACCACCGCCATGTTGTTCTGCGTTCCGCCTTGCAATACAAACCGAGTGCCCAGCGCTGCGAGATTCGGAATACTCGCGACGTAGAGGAACACATTCTTAGGCAGCACAGCTGCCAGCCCGGCCAGAATCTCTTCAGCCCTCCAACCTTGTCGCTGGAAGTTGACGATGTCTGACTGCATGAACACCGCGCACCCATAACCAAACACCGGCATGGACTGCGCCGAAAACGCCAGGTCGGCGTATTGTTCAACGCCTAAGCCAAAGCCTTCCGCCGTCGACTGCAAGAAGTATCCATTGCCCGCCGAGCACTGCGTATTCAGCTTGAAATCTTTGACGCGACCGTTATGCAGAATGATGATCTTGATATCCTGCCCGCCCACATCGACAATCACATGCGGATCTTCGTAAAACTTGAGCGCCGATTCCGTATGCGCGACGGTCTCAACCAAAGCCACGTCCGCGTGCAACACGTCTTTCAAAATATCCTTGGCGTAGCCTGTAGTCGCGACTCCCAATACCTCCAGCTTCGCGTTCTGCGCCTCCACCTGGCCGCGCAGGTTTTCGAACATCTCGATCGTGTCCTGGATCGGATTCCCGTTTGAAAGCTGGTACGCCTTGCAAAGAATGTCGCCGTGGTCATCGAGCAGAACGGCCTTGGTGGAAGTCGATCCGCCATCAATGCCGATAAAGCCCCCCACCGTCTGTCCCTTCTGAAATGTTGCGGGGGTAAACTTTTTCTTGCGGTAGACTTCCTTAAATCCGTCAAGTTCGCCTTCCTTCGAAACCAATCCCTTCGCGCCCGCCTTCGCTTTCTCCTCCTGCCGTCCGTACTCGATGTAGTACAAAAGCTTCTCATAGCCCATGTAGCAGCCGACGCAATCCTCTTCACTCTTGCCGAATTCAATCGCGCCCAGAGCCGCGAAGTACTGCGCGTTATTCGGAACCTTGATCAGATCCTCGGGCTTAGCGCCCTCCGGAATCGCAACCTTGCGCTCCTGCCACATCCGAGGGATGTTCGCCTGCCAAGCCTCGCGCATGCCCTTGATAAAACTGTTCGGACCGCCCAGCAGCAACACGTGAGGCCGCAAAGTGTGGCCGCGCGTCAGCACGCTCAAGTTCTGCAGCACGATCGCTTCAAACAGCGAAGCCATCAACTCATCCGGCGGTGTTCCAACTTTTTGCAGGCCATTGATGTCGGTCTCGGCAAACACTCCGCACTTGCCCGCCACCTTGTGCAGTTTGACTCCGTTGTACCCTTGCATCGCCAGCTCGGCCGTCGGGATCTTCAGCTTCGCGTTGATCTTGTCGATGACCGCACCCGTGCCGCCCGCGCACTTGTCGTTCATCGACGGAATTTTCTTCTTCCGTCCAGTCTCATCGTCATCCTTAAAGACGATGATCTTAGCGTCCTGTCCGCCCAGTTCGATCACCGAATACACTTCGGGATGAAGTTTCTCGACCGCCAACGACACCGCCGTAACTTCCTGCACAAACTTCGCGCCAATCTGTTCTGCGATCCCGCTGCCGCCCGAGCCGGTCATGAACATCCGCGTGTTGTGCCGGTCGATCCCGACTTCTTCTTCCATCCGGCGCAGGAATTCCAGTGTCTTCTCCGGTTGCTTGGTCTCGTGCCGCTGGTAGTCTTGCCAGAGAATCTTGTCGCTCGCGGCTTCCACAACCGTAGCCTTGACGGTAGTGGAGCCCACGTCAAGCCCCACCAGGAATTGGGTATGGTGGTCGTGCGGCTTTTGGTAGGGAGCTGCCGCAATCTGCAGCAGCACGGGCGGTTGTAGCGAGTGTCCCGTCGAATGGTCGTGCATTTTCTCTCCGATCAGGTCAAAGCGAGAAAAAAATCAAGGTAACGACAAAGGAGATAAGGTGATGATGACCGGCGGCAGCATGATCGCCGCCGGCCAAGACCGGTTTAAGCAGCGTTCGGAACTGCAATCCCCGGCACGCGACTGCGACGCCTGAGCCAGGTTCCTTTGTCGATCCGATCGTTCACGTGCAAAATGAACTGCGCCGCCGTGCCCGCAACTCCTTCCCGATGCGGTACGTGATAGAACGGCCGCTTCAGTTCCGGATGCTCGGCAATGTATTCCCGAATTTCGTCCAAGGCTCTTGCCCGTAGACTTCAGGCATTGCTCGAACTCTGTTTTGGCTTTCACTTTGGCCTCGCCCAGCGCCATCTGCACCCGGCTGTGCGCGTTCACTTCGCCCTCGCCCGAAGTCTCGATCGGCAGGAAGATCATGTCCTTGAACTTGTTGATGACCGCCGATTGCACTCCGTCCGACTGCGATGAAGGCATGCATCCGAACGGCTTCAGCGCCAGCACCATGTGGCAGAGATGGTTAACTGTGTAGTACACGTTCTTCCCGACCTCAAGATGCCCTTCGCCGCCACGCGCAAACTGGTTGTAGAACGGATGCGCCATCTCCGCTAACTCCGGCTGCGGCACCAGGTGATGCGTAATCCCGCCCAGATTCTTGATTGTCCGGTGATAGAGATAGTTCCACATCTTTTCACCGGCGCCAATCCCCATCAGCTTCTTGCGCAATCCGAAATCATTCGCCAGGTGCTTTTTCACTTCCCACCATTTCGGGTTCCGGTGCGGACGATTCACTGGCCACTTCGCCTTGGCGTGCGCCTTCGCCTGATACATAAGGTAAGCAACCCAGGTGGCGATCGGCTCAACCAGCACCTGCGCGCCCTCGCGCTCCAGGAAGTCGAACATGTGGAAGTTGCCATCGCCCTCGGTAATCTGGGCCCAGAACTCGCCCGTGATCTTGACCACCGGCTTCACCTTCGTGCGATCGACTTCAATGCTGTCCATCTTCGCGCGAGCCGTCGCCAGCGCATTCAGATAATCCTTCCCCCAAAGATGCTCGTGCATCTTGCCGAACACGTTAAACGTGTTGCGCAGAATCTTGTTGCTCTTGAATTTCGGCTTGGCCCACTCCGGAGCCCGCTCTTCGATCTCAAACGAATTCCGATTTCTGAGGTCGTCGCAGAGCCCATCCACCGTCTCGCGAAACACGCGCTCCGTCTCGCCCTTGTTCACTTCAAACGGACGAATCTGGTAAATCAGGTCGTTGAACACATCGCCCATGTGCATGGCATTCAGCATGCCGAATCCGAAGTCGATAGTGAACTTCAGTCCCGGCTCGCCCGAAGCCGCCTTGATCCCATCGCTGTCCTTGAACAGCAGCACCCGGAAGCCGTCAAAGCCCGCATTCTTCAATGCGAAGCGATACTCCGCCTCATACATGCCGAAGCGGCAAGGTCCGCACGAGCCTGCCGTAAAGAAAACGTAGTTGTCCAGAATGTCCTTGCGCGCCACGCCTTCCTTCTCGAGGAATTGCAGATACTGCACCAGATTCCCAACCGTAAAATATGTCGGATTGCATTGCCCGTTGTTGCCGAACTCTTTGCCGATCTGAAACGCAGGCACATCCGGCACCGGCAGTTTCTCGCAGCGATACCCACAGCCCTGGAATACTGCGCGGATCAAATCCTCGTGCTTCCAGGTGAACCCCCCAAACAGAATCGTGACTTTGCCGCGCTCCTCCGCCGTAAACGCGCGCTCCACCGGTCGGTGGAAAGTGTGTGGGCCGGTCAAGACCGGCAATCTTGCGCAAGCGCATGCGCTCCGCTTCCAGACGTTGTTTGAGCTCCAAGTCGTTTTCAATCTGGACAAACTTCGTGGCCATACACGTCTCCTTACTCGCACCTGGCGGTGCAATAAATCTGAGATGCAATTCCGCAAAAGCGGTTGCTGAAAAAAGCAGTTGCTTGGCCCCTGGGACTTCCCGAATTTATGCCACAAAAAGCTGTGCGACAGCAAGTGGGGATTTCCCCCAATTTATCTATGGACGAGATTCAAAAATTGCGTGCGCTGAACAGTCGTATCCCGGCCACTCACAATGATTAACCTGCAATCATAGACGTATTTCCTAAACAATTTCGGGTAAGTTATAGGCCGGTCATAACTTCACGGTTGCAGAAAAAGCGGTCTCGCAATTCTCTTGGGCCGAAGCAGCGTCGGGACCCCCTTGCGCTCGGTTTTGGTGTGATACGGGCCAGTGTTTTAGCGCTGAAAAACGGGGAAGGAAAGGTAAAAGGAATGATTCAAGTCCCCGAGCGACGGCTGAAGATGTCCCACAATGTGCCTTTTGTGCTCGTGTTATTCCGCCGCGGGGAGAGCCTCTTTTTCCATATACCGCCCGACGAGCGCCGCGCACGACTCGATGAATCTCTGCTCCGGCAGTGTGAACGTATCCGCAAAGTAGCTCTCAATGCAGATTTCCGCCACCACCCGCTTCTTCACAAAGATCGGCGCTACCATATTCGATTTCACAAGATCCGATCCGAGGTAGCGAGGATCTGCTGCCACGTTATTCACTGCCACGGCCTTTCCGGAAGTGGCCGCCGCTCCGCACAATCCTTTGTCGAGCGGGATCCGCGGCGTGGGGATGAAGCTGCCGGCGCAAGGTCCGACCACCAGAGCGTCGAAAGCCGGAGCCTCCATCAGATAAAAGCCAACCCAGTTGTAGCGCGTCGTCTCTTCATGCAGGCGTTGAGAAATCCGCTGCATAAGAGACTTTGTCCCAGCCGCCGAGCGCGCATACTTCTCAAACTCCTCCATCAGCCCTTCATACCGCGACATACCCACCGGAATCTCCTTCATCAGCGGGGTGTCCCATCCTTGCGCGGACCTTTGCGCAAGGATGGGATTCCACAAGAGCATGCTGTGGGGGATTTTTCGCTGACGCGATAACAAGACCACTCCCCGACTCACTGCGACTAAGAAAAGGGCTTACTTGATCGTGACCAGCTTCTCCACCAGTTCCGAGTAGTCCTTCTTCTCCAGTCCATGTACCTGCTTGTTGTACTCGTCCACCTTGCTGGAGTAGTTCATCGAGCAGAACTTCGGGCCGCACATGGAGCAGAACGCTGCCGTCTTATATCCCTCCTCGGGCAGGGTCTCGTCGTGCATGGAGCGCGCCGTCTCGGGATCAAGTGAAAGTTCGAACTGTTTTTCCCAATCAAACTTGTAGCGGGCATAGCTAAGAGCGTCGTCACGATCACGCGCGCCCGGACGCTCCCGCGCCAGGTCGGCAGCGTGCGCTGCAATCTTGTAGGCGATGATTCCATCTTTTACATCTTTTTCATTAGGTAGGCCGAGATGCTCTTTCGGGGTGACGTAGCAAAGCATCGACGCGCCATACCACCCGATCATCGCCGCTCCGATGGCCGATGTGATGTGGTCGTAACCGGGAGCGATATCGGTAACCAGCGGCCCCAGCGTGTAGAACGGAGCCTCGTCGCACCACTCGTTTTCCTTCTCGACCTGCTCCTTGATCTTGTGAATCGGAATATGCCCCGGCCCTTCGATCATTACCTGTACGTCGTGCTTCCACGCGATCCGCGTCAGTTCGCCCAGAGTCTTGAGTTCGGCAGAACTGTGCTTCGTCGCTCGCGTCGGCCAGGCAGCCGGGACGCAGGCCGTCCCCAAGCGAGAAGCTCACATCGTACTTCGCGAAAATCTTGCAGATGTCGTCGAAGCATTCGTAGAGGAAGTTCTGCTTGTGGTGATGCGTCATCCACTGCGCCAGAATCGCGCCGCCGCGGCTTACGATGCCCGTGATGCGCTTGGAGACCATGGGCACATATTGAATGAGCACGCCCGCGTGAATGGTCATGTAATCCACGCCCTGCTGCGCCTGTTCCTCGATCACCTCAAGCATCACGCTCGCTGTGAGATCTTCAACGCGCTTGACGCGCGAGATCGCTTCGTAAATCGGCACCGTCCCGATCGGCACGGGCGAATGCCGGATGATGGCTTCGCGAATGGTATGAATGTCGCCGCCGGTCGAGAGGTCCATGACCGTGTCCGCGCCGTAGTGCACGGCGGTGTGCAGTTTCTTGAGCTCTTCATCGACATTCGACGTAACCGCCGAATTCCCGATGTTCGCGTTAATCTTGCACAGCGACGCGACGCCGATCGCCATCGGCTCCAGTTCGGGATGGTTGATGTTCGCGGGAATGATCATGCGGCCGCGAGCGACTTCATCGCGCACCAGTTCCGGCGTGATCTTTTCGCGGTGAGCGACGTATTGCATCTCGTCGGTGATCACGCCCTGGCGCGCGTAATGCATCTGCGAGAAGTTGCCGTCGGTGTTTTCGGCCTTCCGCTTCGCCAGCCACTCTGCCCGCGGTTTCAGAACCGCATCCAAACCGTTGCCGTTAGCGCCGTTTGTCGAACCGCCATTGCCTGCGGACATTGTCGTACCATCCTTCGCGAAATCTTAGTGTTGAAATTATACCCCGCATCCGGCGCGCGGCGATTTTCTCGGGTCGGCATGACCGAGTTTGCGTCGCCGGGGAAAATGAATCTTCATGCCGGGGAAGGGAATCGAAGTATAATGTCGTTATAACGACAATTGCGGAAGCGCTGAAGAACAATAGCCTTCCGCCCAGGAGAAACATCGTGAAGAGACTGATGGGTACAAGCAACGACGTAGCGTTGACCATCCTGCGGTTGGTTCTCGGAGTGGTTTTCTTAGCCCATGGTGCGCAAAAAATGCTGGGATGGTTTGGAGGCTTACGGTTTTCACGCGACCATGGGATTTTTTACCACATATGGGAATGCCCGCGCCGGTTGCATTTCTGGTGATCTGCACCGAATTTTTCGGCGGCCTCGGATTGATCGTCGGGTTACTGACCAGGATCGCAGCGCTCGGCATCGGGGTCGAGATGATCGGCGCGATCTTCATGGTTCACCTCCAGAACGGATTCTTCATGAATTGGTTTGGCACCCAGAAGGGCGAAGGATTCGAATATCACCTGCTCGTAATCGCAATGTCTGCGGCATTGTTGTTACGAGGGGCCGGCGCGTTTTCGTTGGATCGAGGGCTGTCGAAGTGAAGTCGCAGGTAAGGTACTGCCGAACGCAGGCTAGATCTTAATTGCGGCCAGTTAGAATTTGCGGCGGTCACGCGTAGTTGCTCGGCTGAGGCAGGTAGACGTCCGCCCCACATAGATTGAAGTCCTCTGGGAGCTAGTTTCTCAGTGTTTTACCCGTCTTCAGCGTGAACTGGATTCTTTCCTGCGTCTTTTTCTCGCCGCACAAGGACTTGAATGCCTCGCGCTCCAGATCGAGCAGATACTGTTCGCTGACAGGAGTGCCGGGCGTGATATTCCCGCCGCAGAGCACTTCCGCGATCTTCGATCCCAGCTTCAGCTCGTGATCGCTGATGAACTCGCCTTGCCGCATCAGGTAGACGCCCATTTTGAGAGCGGCAAGAATGTTCTCGCCCGGAGCCGGGATGTTCGTGCGCATCACCGGAGGCTCGTAGCCAGCGCGTACCAGCTCCAGCGCGCGCGCTTTGGCGTCGGAGAGAACGCGCTCGCGGTTCATGGTGATCCGGTCGGAGGTAGACAAGAACCCGAGTCCGCGGGCTTCCTCTGCCGAGGTGGCGACCTTCGCCGTAGCGATGGTTTCGAAAGCCTTCTTCATCGCCTCCATCACTTCGACCGATTCGCCCCGGCCGTCGGGACGAATCGACGCCGCGCTGTCGACCGCGCGCAGCAGCATTTCCTTGCAGCCGCCCCCACCAGGAAGCAGGCCGACCCCGACCTCGACGAGCCCCATGTAGAGTTCGGCGTGCGGCTGTCGAGCGGCCGCGTGCAGCGAGATCTCGCAACCGCCGCCGAGCGTCAACCCAAAAGGCGCGCTCACTACCGGTTTCGGCGAGAATTTGATGGCTTGCGTCATGCCCTGAAACTGGCGGATAGCCAGGTCAACGTCGTCCCACTCTTCCTCCTGCACCGACATGAGCAGCAGCATCAGGTTCGCGCCGACGGAAAAGTTTGCCGCATCATTGGTGATCACGAAGGCGTCGAACCGCATCGCCCGGTCCGCCCGGCTTCAGCGTCTGCAGGATCAGCGAAATAATGTCGGCGCCAAGGGCATTCATCTTGGAGTGGAACTCGATGCAACCCACGCCATCGCCCAGGTCGACCAGCGACGCGCCGGAATTTTTCTTGACCACGCCATTGGACTTCCTGGCCACTTCGACCGACCAGACTCCTGCCGGAACAGCGACTGGTTGCCAGTGGCCAGTTGCGAGATCCCAATACGCTGCGGCCCGATGGCGTCTTGGGGTCGTCCGCGTACCAGGACTTGTCGCCCGGATCCGAGCAGCTTTTCCACGTTGGCCGCGACCGGACGCCCTTCCTTTTTCATCCGCGCGACGGTGGCTTCCACACCCGCCGCGTCCCAGAGTTCAAACGGACCGAGTTCCCAGGCGAATCCCATGCCGCATCGCCTGATCGATGGCAACCACGGAATCGGAAATCTCCGGAATGCGGTTGGCGGAATAAGTCCACAAGTCAGCGAGTGCCGTCCACAGGAAAGAGCTGGCCTTATCGGTCTTCTGCGGCGCGCCACCGTCTCCACCCAAGCCGAGCAACATGCGAATTCGCGCGCCCGTGTCTTCGACGTTTTTCGCCATTTCCAACCCCGCGAACTTCGGCTTCTGCCGCGGATGATATTCCAGCGTCTTCCAGTCGAGCGCCATGCGTTCGTCTTCTTGCTTTTTACCGTCCGTGTCTTTGCCGTGCGCGCTTTTTACCTTCTTATAGAAGCCGCCGCGGGTCTTGTCGCCTAGCCACTTGCGCTCCAGCATCTGGCGGAAAAAATCCGGAACCTGCAATTCACTGCGCTCATCGTGCACGTTCGCGGTCATGTTCGCGACCACGTGCCCGAGTACGTCGAGCCCCACCAGATCAATCGTCCGGAACGTCGCCGACCGCGGCCAGCCCACGGCTTGGCCGGTGAGCGCGTCGATCTCTTCGATCGTCAGGTCCATTTCCTGCATCAGGCGCATTACGTTGAGCACGGAAAATGTGCCGATGCGATTCCCGATGAAGTTCGGAGTGTCTTTGGCGAGCACGACTCCTTTGCCCAGTTGCGCGTCGCAGAAGTGGGTAACGGCCTCGATCAGCGCGCGGTCTGCATCGGGCGTTGGGATCAGCTCCAACAGCCGCATATAGCGCGGAGGATTAAAAAAGTGCGTGCCGAACCATGACCGCCGGAAGTCTTCGGAGAATCCCTCGGCGATTTTCGCGACGGGAAGTCCGCTGGTGTTGGTGGTGACAATCGTCCCCGGCTTGCGAATGGCTTCGACCTTCTTCAGCAGCGACCGCTTGATATCAAGGTTCTCGACGATGGCCTCGATAATCCAGTCGACATCGGCCAGGCGTTTGAGGTCGTCATCGAAATTCCCCACTGTGACCAGGCGCGAAAGCGACGCGTCGAAAAACGCCGCGGGCTTTGATTTCCGGGCTCCGTCGAGTCCGGCCGCTGCGATTTTGTTGCGCGCCGGACCGTCGGCATCTGGCGGAACCATGTCGAGCAGCAACGAAGGCACGCCGGCGTTCGCGAAATGTGCCGCGATGCGGGCGCCCATCGTGCCCGCGCCCAAGACTGCAACCTTGTGAATCCGTTTCATAATGGCGACTCCTGCAATAAGAAATACTTCTGCAACCGCTCCTACGGAAGTTTATCGACCACCCAGTCGTTTTTTCCAGCGTCCACCAGGGTGATTTCAGAAAATTTGCGGGTGACATGCGACCCTAGAGGCGTGACCAGCACGACCGGAAAGATGTAGCGCCCGGGACGCCCATGACCGCGCGTGATCTCGAAGGCCCGGTCCTTCGCGTTGGAAAAGAATTGTTCCAGTTTATCGGCGTTTTGCGAGTGACGAACACCCTCGCCAAGCAGCACCATTCCGTTTTCCGCATCTCCCGTTTGCCACGCGTGCAGGAAATGGTCGGCGGCTGCCAAGGCGAAAGCGTAGCCCGGATCGGACGTTATCGACTGCTCGGCCGAATGGCTGTGCGTGCGGGCCCAGACGGGCGCAGCAGGCGGCAGCATCGTCAGAACGACTGCCAGAAGGAAAGGACACGCCGCCAAACGGTCCCTCTCGCTCGGTCTGTTTCTCATTCCTCGCCAGTGATGGGGTAACTCCCTACTCTACTGCAAAGTGATGCGACTGTCCTCGGCCCACGGGGTATTTGTAGTCAGGTTCGTGCACATTGTGTGCAAAGTTTTGGGAGCGCGTGCCGCGGAAAATCAAAGCGTCTACAGCGCTCGAATTTTCCTTGTCTTCCGCTACATGGCGGCTTAAACTACGCTCCGATAGAAATTCCCTCGCCACCCCCGGTGGGGGATCCGGGTTCAATCCGGCACGTAAAACCAGACGCAGAGTGGGTCTGAGGGCGTGCTACGGACAGAACGATCTTCCATGAGATAGATACTAACCAGGAGAAATTATGATTCGAAGACTCAGTGTGTTTTTGCTCACGCTCATTGCGATTGTGACGACCGTGAATATCGTGTGCCAAGCGGAGTCACAGACCCTTTTGACGAGCCAGGTGCGTGAGGCGGTTCTTAACGGGCAAGCAAAATTAGTCGGGAAGCTCCCTGCAGATCAAACTATTCACTTCGATATCGTTCTGGCGCTGCGTCATCAGCCGGAGTTAGAAAACTTCCTGCAACAAGTCTACGATCCTACCAGTCCCTCCTACCGGCACTTCGTCACGGTGCCAGAGTTCACCGAGCGGTTTGGTCCCAGCCAGGAGGATTATGACGCCCTAATCGCTTTCGCGAAAGCCAGTGGTTTTACGGTGGTGAAAGGCTCCCGCGACGGTTTCGACGTGCAGCTTACCGGCACCGTGGCAAATATCGAGAAAGCCTTCAATGTGACGATGGGTGTCTACCAGCACCCGACGGAAGACCGCACCTTCTACGCTCCTGATCGCGAACCCACCCCTGCCGTTTCAGTGCAGCTCCAGCACATCTCGGGCTTGGACAACTATTCCATCCCGCGCCCCCTTTTCCAGCATAGAAACGCCAAACCTAAGCCCAATGCCACAACCGGCTCTTGTCCTAAGGCATCTTTCTGCGGCAGCGACATGCGCGCCGCCTACTACGAATCAAACGCTCTGACCGGCTCCGGCCAGAATATCGGATTGCTGGAGTTCGCCGGATTCGACATCACCGACGTCAACACCTATTACCAGGGCGCCAACCAAACAAGAACCTTCAATGTCACTGGTATTTCCACAGACGGCACCAACATCAACTGCACCGAGCCCAGCTGTGATGATACCGAACAGACCCTTGATATCACTCAAGCAGGCGGCATGGCACCGGGCGTAACCACCGTTTACGTCTACGTGGGATCCAGCGACACCGCCATATTGAGCGGCATGTCTACGGACACTCCGTTGCCTTTGAACTTGAGTTCTTCGTGGAGTTGGGGAACGAACCCGAACGGCGACGATCCCTACTTCGAGAAGATGGCGGCGCAGGGCCAGACCTTCTTTCAGGCAGCCGGCGATAGCGGCGGATACACGCACCAGTCCCCGTGGCCGATGAATTCTCAATATACGATCCCGGTCGGCGGCACCGACTTAACTACAACCGGCGCCGGCGGCCCCTGGGCTTCCGAGACCGTTTGGTCAGACGGCGGCGGCGGCATGGGGTAGCAACGTTGATATCCCCTCCTGGCAGGTAGCTGCGGCCACGCAATGCGACAGCGAAGGCGGGGAATGCTCCACGACCTACCGGGACGTCCCGGACGTTGCGGCCAACTCGAACTTCAGCTTTTACGTCTGCGCCGATCAAAAAGGCTTAGGCGGATGCACGGCCAATGAATACGGCGGGACCAGTTTTGCCGCCCCCATGTGGGCCGGCTACATTGCTCTCGTCAATCAACAGGCGGCCGGTGTTGGCGATCCGGCACCCGGCTTCCTCGATCCAACCATTTACTCGCTGAATGCCGGCAACAACGACGCCTATTTCCATGACATCACCAGCGACGCGAACGGCAGCAACGGCTTTCCGTGCGTAGCCGGTTACAACATGTGCGGCGGCTGGGGCAGTCCGAACGGTGCCGGTCTGATCAACGCTCTGGCTCCGACCGGGCCAGATTTCCTGTTGTCCGCGAATCCGAGCAGTGTCACTATCACCCAGGGCAGCAGCGGCACCAGCACCATCACCATCACTCCTGAGGACGGCTTCAGCGGCAGCGTCACGCTGTCCGCCTCGGCCTGCCTAACGGCGTGACGGCGCAGTTCAGTCCGAATCCCGCCACCACAACCAGCACGCTAACCTTGACGGCCAGCAGCACAGCGGCTACCGGAACCGTCTCGGTAACGATCCAGGGCACGTCGGGTAGTTTGACTAGTTCCACCACCATCAGCCTAACCGTCCAAGCTTTGGTTCAAAGCTTCACTCTCTCCGCTTCGCCAAGCTCAGTGAGCATCGCTAAGGGCGGAGCCAGCGGTACCAGCACCATCACCATCACTCCGGTGAACGGATTCTCCGGCAGTGTCACGCTGACCAATTCCGCGCTGCCGAAGGGCGTAACTGCTCAGTTCAGTCCGAACCCGGCAACTTCAACCAGCGTTCTGACTCTCACCGCTGCCAAAACGGCAAAGGCAGGGACCTCAACGATCACCATCACGGGAACCTCCGGTAGCCTGAAGGCAACCACAACCCTCACGCTGACGGTCGATGCACTGGGCAACTTCACGCTGACGGCTTCGCCGAGCAGTTTGACGGTGGCGCAAGGTAGCAGCGGAACCAGCACCATCACCGTGAATCCGACGGGAGGATTCGATCAGGAAGTCACTCTGACCGCAATCGATCTGCCCACCGGAGTCACCGCGACGTTCAATCCCAACCCCACCACTTCCACCAGCACCTTGACGCTGATAGTAGGTGCCGGGGCAGCCACCGGAAAGTCGACCATCACCATTGAGGGCACGTCCGGAACGTTGACGAAGAAGACGAAGGTTAAGCTCGACGTCGTCGCTCCGTAAGCTTGACGTTGTCGTTAACCTGTAATCCAACCCGGGGAGGGCCGAGCCATCGGCCCTCTTCAATCTTCAGGCGACACTTTTATTCCAGACGACGCTTGGTGAATAAGCCGGATTCACTCCCGCCGCACGGCCGCAATTCGTGTAAGATTCTAGAGGCGAGTAACAGTGCACCGCTTTTGTGTGGGTCGACGCTGCCGGGCTGATTGGAGATAGGCCGGCATTCGTTGTTCAGTAAACGTTCAAACGACGACGATACCAAACGAGAATACTCCCCAATTTCCAGGTAGAACCGCGGCTCTCGGGCTGAGGCACATTCCTGTCAGGAGACACTACATGGCAAAAATAGCGAAGACAGCCGACCGGAAAAAGGTCATGGACACCACGAAATCAACCGCATGTCCCCAGTGCGGCAAGGAAACCCGCATCGTCAAGCGGATGAAAGACCGCGAGCGCGGCGTGCCCGGCGGAATCTATATTTCGTGCTCGGGCTGCGAATTCTTCGAAAAACTGTAAGAGCAGTATCCAGCCAGCAACCAGGTAAGACCACCACACAACTGATAGAAAGAGGCGCGGAATTATCGTCGCGCCTTGTCTTTCTCTGGGTACTAGATACTGGGTACTTCCCTATCCAACCTGTCCCAAAATCGCCCGCGCCTCAGCCGCCGGATCGACAGCTTCCGTGATCGGACGCCCGACGACAATGTGCGAGGCACCCGCGGCGATTGCTTCCGCCGGAGTGACGACGCGCGCTTGGTCGTGAGGTCCGCTTCCCGCGAGGCGTACTCCGGGCGTCACAATCGCAAAGTCCAGACCAAACTGTTCACGCAGGGCGCCGGCTTCTTGCGCCGAAGCGACCACGCCTTCGCAGCCGTTTGAAAGCGCCAGCGCAGCCAACCTCAGAACCTGTTCGAGCACAGCTCCGCGCACGCCAATCTTGCCCAGTTCGACATCGTCCAGGCTGGTAAGGACCGTGACCGCCAGCACCAGCAAATCGGGCTTTGCACCTTGCGCGGCCTCGACCGCGGCTCGCAACATCTTCCCCCCGCCCGCGGCGTGGACAGTCAACATGCTCACGCCCAGCTGCGACGCTTCGCGCACGGCTGCCCCGCATGTGTTAGGAATGTCGTGATACTTGAGGTCGAGAAAGACTCGTCGTCCGCAACCCACTAGTTCGCGGACGATCGACGGACCTTCGGCCGTGTAGAGCTGCATGCCGACTTTATATGCATGAGCAGAGTCGCCGACGGCCGCCACGATCTTCCGGGCGGCCGCAGCTGTCGATACATCCAAAGCAACGATCAGACGCTGGCGCGGATCCATATTCCCAACTATTGTTCCCGAGTCTATCGGGTTTAGTTGAGCTTGGCTACGGGCTGTAGTTGCGCCACTGTCACTGGTCGGTTCTGCCTTGTCGGGAAGAGATCCAGCTTGACCCGCTGTACGCCGCAGGCGTCAAAGCCTAATGCCTGCGCGGCGGTATAAGAAACGTCGATGATCCGGCCATCCACCACCGGACCCCGGTCATTGATGCGCACAACTACGGCTTTGCCATTCCTCAGGTTGGTGACCTTCACCAATGTCCCCAGCGGCAGACTAGGGTGAGCGGCCGTGAAATCGTGCATATCGAAGGGTTCTCCGCTAGCGGTTTGCTTGCCCTGGAACTGTTCTCCGTACCAGGACGCGGTCCCTACCTGATAGCTCTTTGACCTCTGGCTGTTTGTCGTTCGAGTTTTGTGCATTCCGGTCATGATCGCCGGTTGCTTTGTGACCTTGGCGGCTTCCAGGCTGCTTGGCCCGGATGCGGCTCCGGCCCCCAGACTGGCAATGGATAAAAGGACCGCCAGACCTTCGGCTAAACGTCGCATTCAGTTACCTCCAGTCGTGGAAAGTCGTTTCTTGGTCGTATGCTCCTTTCGTCATAACGATTCGCTGATGCTACGCAGGTAGAGTGATGGTGTCAATGAGAAAAACCCCCTAGGGAATTAACTAAATGGTAATTAATCAATCACTTAGCTCCATGAAAATCATGGATTTGTTCCCTATCTCGTTGAAACTAGGCTGTAGGGAATGTTAATCGAATGGTTACTATGCAAAACCGGCGTGGCGCGCATTTTTTAAAGGCCCTTTGGAATGTTACAGTTGTAAGAAAACGCTGATAACCGCACTACAATCAATCACCTACAGCATGAAGTTGATAACAAGTTGGTACACGCCCCACAACTTGGGGCCTAGACTTAACATATTGAAATACTGACTTCTTTCTAAGACCGGCACCCGAACCCCGGAAGTGCTGTTCCACTGTTTGAAGTTTGGGTTTACAGTGACGGCATGGCCCTGTCCCCGCCCGTAGTTTTGACGATCGCCGGATTCGACCCCTCCTCGGGCGCCGGGATTACCGCTGACATTAAAACCATCGCGGCCCATGAATGCTATGGCATTTCCTGCATCACCGCCCTAACTGTCCAGTCAACGCAGGGGGTGCGGCGGGTCGAGGTCGTGACTCCCGGCATCGTTGCCGAAACTCTGCGCGAACTGTTTTCGGACTTGGCGCCGGATGCCGTGCACATCGGAATGTTGGGAAACGCGCAAGATCGTCGAGGTCGTCGCAGATTTTCTGGGTCAAGCTTCTGCAGATCGAGCAAATCTTCCTCACGTCGTCCTCGATCCAATTCTGAGGTCGAGTTCTGGAGCGGACTTACTGGATGCAGCCGGAACCCAGCTCTTGCTAGAGAAACTGCTCCCGCTGGTGGAAGTCATTACTCCAAACCTTAGCGAAGCCAGCGCGCTGACCGGCTTGCCGGTCACCGATCTCGACCAGATGCGCGCAGCCACCGTTCGGCTGCACACTCTCGGAGCGGCGAATGTGGTCATCACCGGGGGACATCTGGAGAAGGCGATCGACCTGCTTAGCTTTAGCACGCCGCATGGAACGGAAACGGAAGTGTTCAAAGCGGACCGTCAGCCTTCGAATTCTACCCATGGCACGGGGTGCGCCTTCGCGACCGCGTTGGCCTGCCACTTGGCGCATGGCCGGGGACTACCCGAGGCGGTCCTGCTCTCCAAAGTTTACGTTTCTGCGGCCATCGCAGGCGCCTACCCTCTGGGCAAGGGCGTAGGTCCACTGCATCACCTCTACCGCATGAGCCAGCAACGCAGGCCGAGCGCTGTAGTCGCAGAAATCGAGCACGCCCACCAAAGAAACTGACTGATGAGGTTCCGAGTGACGGCGCGGCTAGAACCGTCTCCGTTCGTTCCGGTTGCGGAGCAAGTCCGCACGTCAAGGAGGCCAGCGCGGTCGAGATTAAGAATGTTATGGGAAGGAACCGATAACTGAGAGCGAAGAGCTATTTCTTAAGCAGCATGCCAACCAAAAATGCAGCAATTGAGGCCAGTAGCCACTCGATCCGCCACAGTTGGATAGCCTGCCAGTCGAGCATGGTACGGACGCTGAAGAACACGCTAACCGCCAAGGCTCCCAGCCCGCAAAGCAGGCCAACCAGAAAAGCGATGGCCGACGGTGCCGTAAGCCCCAGCCGCTCGCCAAGTCGCCGCCAGTTCAGCAAGTCCATGGATTTCCAGCGGAGCGGGCAGCTCCCAGCGCCCGGCCGTCTGGCGCCACAGAGTGACAGTAGACGGAACTAACGATGAACTCGGTTCCGCAGCGGCAGGTCGCGCGTCGTTCCGCGGAAGTGACCGCTGACTGCGCGATGCCGGGCATCGGTGCCCGCCAAAACTCGTGTTGAGCCTGATCGGCTGCTTCTGCCATAAGCGAATGACTAGAGTACTCTTCTCGCGACCTCTTTTCGGATCGCAAGCAAATCACCAAAGCAACTTAGTGCAAAGACGGCCAGTTAAGAGCTGGCCAAGGGGGAGGGCGGCCATTCCGGAGAGCAAGAATTACGCGATTCAACCCGGAATTTCACATTGTGCACAAATTCACTGCACTTGCGCAGGTACCCGTTTTGGTTCCCAAGCAAGCCAGATCGTAGAACGATCTACAGTCCCGAACGGATGCCGAGAATCGTCGAACACTTCAGAGATGAGTAAGAGTCCCCGCCGGTATTTACCCTTTGGCCTCGGCCAGCGCCCGCCGCAATTCGTCCACATCCGGAGAATTCGGCTTCATCCTCACCAAGCGGTCCAGTTGTTGCCGTGCCAGCGCCGCCTGACCGTTCTTGGCGTAAGCGAGTCCTAGATGGTAGTTGAAGAGCGCGTTGTCCGGTTCCTTTTTCACCGCTTCTTTGAAAAGCGTGATCGCCGATCCGTAGACGTGTTTGTGATAGAAGGCCCAGCCCAGCGTGTCGGCGGAATTTGGATTATCGGGCATCTGGCGCCGTGCCGTCTGCGCCATGGCAAAAGCGACGTCCACATTGCCGCCCTGCTGCAGCATCACGTACGCCAGATTATTGGAGGCCAGTGGATTTTCCGGCTCAATGTCCAGCGCCTTCTGGTACTGCTCCTTGGCATGATCCCAATCGTGCCTGTTCTCGTAGATGCCGCCCGCCAGCAGGTAAAGGACCACCTTTGGGATTGATCTTGGCGCCCTCGAGATAGGTTTGCAGCGCCTGATCGGTGGCGCCACGCTGCGCTCTGCACCATGCCGAGTTTCACCGTCGCCTCGCTGCTCTTCTTATCCAGCTCCAAGGCCTGTTTGAATTCCTCTTCCGCCCCCGCCAGATCTTTTTTCTGTTCCACCAGCAGCGGCCCCAGCATGATGTGAAACCCGACGTTCTTCGGGTACTTCGAGATCTGCGTCTTGGCCGTGGCGATGCGCGCGGTCCGGCTGCTTATGCTCCGTCAGATCCACGTTGAGACGCCGCCCAGCGCGTCGGTGGAATTCGGATCCTGATCGAGCGCCTGCTGGTACGCCTTTTGCGCTTCGTCCAGACTTGTTCTGCGGCCATCCGCAAATTGCCCAGCTGCACATAGGCGTCGGGATTGTTGGGCTGCTTCTCGATCGACCGATGTAAGATACTCATCCGCCCGCTGCGAAATCCTTGCGATCGATCTCGGCCAGTCCGCGCAGCAGATATCCGTCCGGAGCCTCTGGCTGCAAGGCGATGATCTGGTCCGCTTCCTGCGCCAGCCCGGCGGCATCGCCGCGATGGATGGCAACTCCCGCCAAGGCCCGATGCGCTTCCACAATTCCATTACGCAGTCGAACCGCATCGCGCCATTCCGCTTCTGCCCGGTTGCATATTGCCCATCTGTCGAAGGCCAGACCCAGCTGATAATGCGCAATCGCATTGTCGGGATTGTTCTTCAACACCGCTTGCAGCGTATTGACTGCATCGCTGCCCTTGCCGCTGCGAATCTCGATCTCCCCTTTGTAAATCTGCGCGTCCTCGTCGTCCGGCTTCTCTTTCAAAATCTCGTCGTTCAACTTGCGGGCATCATCCAGCCGGTTTTTCAGAATCAGCAGCTGAATGTAATTCTTCTTTACCACGATGTCCTTGGGATGTTCCTGATACAGCGAGGCATATTCGTCAATCGCCTTGTCGAACTGGCCGTTGTGTAGTAGAAATCGCCAAGCATGCGGTAGCCCGCGGAATTATCCGGGAAATCTTTCTTCGATTGCCGCAGCAAGTCCTCCGCTTGTGTAGCTTTGTTCTCTGCCACATACAAACGGGCAAGGGACAGCCTGGGGTTGGGATCATTGGGTGCAGCCTCTATGGCGCGCCGGAACCATTTGCTCTGCCTCGGGAAAGCGTCCGCGCGTCTGATAGAAGTTTCCCAGCGAACGTCAGCGCATTTGTGGACTTCGGAGTCAGATCCACCGCTTTCTTGAAATTCGCCTCCGCCGCGTCAAACTGCTGCCCCCGCATCTGCAGCATGCCCAGATTCAGATAGGAGTCGGACCGGCTGGGATCCAGTTGTAGCGCCTTCTGCACGTCCGCCAGCGCTGCCGTGGTGTTGTTGGTGCCGACGTCGTAGTTGGAACGTGCCATATAAACATCCGGATTCTCGGTTGGTTTTGCACCAGCAGATCCAGATGCTGCTTGGCTTCGCCGTAATGTCGCCCCAGGAAATCAGCAGATTGGCCAGATCAAGTTGCGCGGCATAATGATCGGGTTGCAATTCGATGGTCTTCGACAGTTCCTGAAGGCGCTGGGCCACTGTTCCAGCTTGATGGCCGTCTGTGCCAGCTTGTAGTGGGCATCGGCGAAACGTTCATCGACCTGGATCGCGTTCTCAAACTGAATCGCGGCTTCCCGATACTGGCCTTTTGTCGAAGTAGCGCTGCTCCGCTTTCCAGATACTTTTGTTTGCTCACGTTCGGATCGCGCGAACACCCTGCCAGCAGCGTCACCAGCAAGCAGATCGCCGCCACTCGCATACTGCAACTCTCCACACTTTAGCCATACCCATATCCCTTACCGCCTTCACATCCGCGCAAACTTTGTCGTTTTCAGTGCCCTGTCTGCACCAAAGGTACTCTCCTCGGCGCCCGCCGGAAAAGTTACTGCCGTTATTATCGCAAACTTGGGGTCTAGGCAGAACCAATTCGTGCGCATTGCTCATGCATACGCCCGTGTACAGGCTGCTTTCGTAATCTCCCGCTCCCGCCCGGGAGCATGGCATAGTTCATATCGGCTATGACACACTTCCCCCAAACCAATGCCAACCAGCGTTCCCCCGAGTACAACTCAATGGATCCGTTGCGGCCGCAGTCATGGCCGAAGGTGGCCAGCGAGCGCGCGCAAAACTACAATCCATCTCCATCAACGGCGGATTGCTTCAGTTGCAGCAGGAGCTTTCCACCGGAGATTTCGTCGAAATCGCTTTCCATACCCGCTCCGGCGCCATCTGCGGCATGGCCGAAATGCTGAACCCAACACGCAAGTTTCAGAGCGCGTGCCTGCAGCCTTTCCGCTTCATTGCTCTGGGTGACGAAGACCACCGCAAGCTGCGCATGGCCCTCGATTCCGCTCTCGATCGCAGTTTCCTCGACGCTGCCTCGCGAGCATCTGCAGACGCCGGCCGGTTTCTGAGATCAGGTCGCAGGTCCTAAGATCTCAGGTCGCATGAGAAAACCCAACTGTGCTTTCCTGACGCCTGAGACTTGCCACCTGTCTTCTCGCTATACTGAATCTCCGGAATGACCACCGAGACTATCACCCATTCTGCCGAGGAGACGATCGCCTTCGGTCGCACCCTTGCCGCCGAGCTCAACCCACCCCTGATCGTGCTGCTCCGCGGCGATCTCGGAGCCGGCAAAACGACCCTGGTCAAGGGAATCGCCGAAGGCTTCGAAGCCGCCCGTGCCGAAAACGTCACCAGCCCCACATTCACTCTTGTCCACGAATATCGCGGACCCCGCGCCACTCTCTACCATATCGACCTGTACCGTATCGATACCCAGCGCGAACTGGAAACGTTGGCCTCGACGACTTGCTCGCGCCAAACTGCATCTTACTGATAGAGTGGGGAGAGAAGTTCCCTCGCTTCCATCGCGACAAGAACGTCGAAATTACCCTGGAGAGAGTGGGGGAAGTTGACCGCAGAATCTGCCGGACCACCCATTGAATCTTGATCTACCAAGGCCTCGGCGCATCTCAATCAACTGAAGGTAGAGCCATAGTCAACTTGAAGCTAAGCTATTCCATACTTGTGGGCATGTTGAGCGTGGTCGATCTTTTCCTCTGCGACATTTTGCGCGGCTCAAGACGCCCCCCAGCCCCGTACTTCGTACCCGGCCCAATCCGCCCAACGCCCGCGACCACTCCTCCTACGCCAGACAAGCCCGCAGACCAGCCGTCTGCCCAGGCTAATTCTCAGGATCAAAACAGCCCGGCCCAGCAAGATCCTAAAAAAAAAGAAGATACCAAGAAGAAAGACGACCGGATGTTTTACGTGATGCCCAACTACTTGACGGTAGATAGTCAGTCGCAAGTGCCGCCGGTCTCCTGGAAAGAGAAGTTCGCCATGGCAGCGAAGGGATCCTTCGACCCTTATGAATTCACGATCGTGGGCATCGTGGCGGGCATCCGCCAGGCGGAAAATTCCTCTCCGGGGTTCGGACAGGGAGTGGAGGGATATGCGAAGCGGTATGGAGCGGCCTTCGCCGATCAGGTGGATGGCAACATCATGGTGGGCGGCGTTTTCCCCACCATCCTAAAAATAGATCCTCGCTATTTTCAATTGGGTCAAGGCTCGTTCATGCACCGCTTTGGCTATGCCTTCAGCCGTATTTTCATTGCCCGAACAGATTCCGGCAAGAACACGTTCAACATTCCCGAGTTTGCGGGCAATGCCACGGCGATTGCCATTTCCAACTTCTATTATCCCGCCGCCGATCGCGGTGCTTCTGGCGAGCATCTCCGGGTGGGGAACGCAGATGGGCATCGATGCTTTTGGAAATGAATTGAAGGAATTTTGGCCCGATATTCACCACTATTTGCAGAGGAGACATGCCCGCCATCTGCAGAAGAAAGAAGAAAAGGCAATCGACTGACGCTCCAACACCTAGAAACTTGCAGGAGATATTCGAAACGCGGGTAGTCGGGCAGTTTGGAGAGGCTTTGAAACGGCACGGCTTCACAGCTTACGGAAAAACTCAGTTTTTGATTTTGTTTTGAAAGGGTGCCGGCTTCATCGGCACCGCAACTGGCGCAGGAGAGCTGCAGCATCAGCCGCTGAGGAACTGATTAGGGACGACAGGAAAAATACGAATGTGGGGGGAAGAATTGAAAGCGATTCGAACATTTTGCTTAGTGATAGCGTTGGCCGTGACATTGGCAACGTCGTCTGTTCAAGCTCAGGGACCCAGCGACCAACGACCGCCCCAGAACCATCGCAACAACCACGGTAATCTGGGCGTGGGCGACGTTTCGCTGCTCACCTCTGACCCACAGCAACCGAGCACAACACAAACAGGCACAGCGACGAATGGAAAATCCTCGCCCCCGGACGCGCCGACACCCAAGCCCAACCCCGCAGAAGCCGCGAACCCCAATGAGCAGTATGGAAAACAACCCAAGAGAATTCTGTGGGTCGTCCCCAATTACCGTGCGGTCAGCGCCAATACGCATTTGCCTCCGCTGAGTTTCAAGAGTGAACTCTGGCTGGCAACCCAGGACACATTCGACTACTCGGACTTCATTTTCGTGGGAGGGCTCGCGGGAGTTGCGATGGCAGAAAAATCGCAGCCGACTTTTGGGCAAGGCGCCGAGGGCTACGGTAAATACTACTGGCACGTCTTTGTCGACGGCGCCATCGAGAACTACATGACCGAAGCGATCGTGCCCAGCGGTGACCAGAGAAGACCCGAGATACTACACCATGGGCAAAGGCGGATTCTTTAAGCGGACCGGTTATGCAGTAAGTCGGCTGTTGATCACCAGAACCAACTCCGGCAAAAGCACTTTTAATCTATCGGAAATCGTGGGGGCCGGAGCGGCCGCGGGCATCGGCAACGCATATTACCCGTCAGAATCTAACCCCTTTGTGAAGACGTATCAGCGTTGGGGAACGCAGGTGGGCCTGGACGGCGTGTTCAACGTGCTAAAAGAGTTCTGGCCGGACATCGATCACGCCATATTTCGCGGAAAATATTAAACGTGCCTTAGCGATGCCGCGAATTATTCCGGATCAAGTCCTGGCGCGGGCAGCCCACCGGCGCGCTCCATTCCCGAACCACCGAGAACAGCATTGCCGTCGCGAAAACGATGAACACCACAGTGCGGGACCGCATGGGCATTATTGTGGCGCAAAATAGACGAACCTGGCAATCGCCCCGATCGGTTAGCGTCCGGCTTGGTTCTTGCCACCGGTCGGGTCCTTATTGCGACTCATCTCATCCAATTTCGTGATGGCTCCAAATCCCCAAGCAACTGTGAGGAAGGCTAGCGAACCCGATCTGGAAGTTGGCCTCATCTGCGCCGATCGCGACGGCAATCGCATTCGGATCGATCGCATTAATCGTACGGAAGTCGGCGCCGAAAGCATTTCCTACCATTTTCTAAACGACGAACTACGCGTCCAAGAGGGCGTGCAAGAATGCTCCATCGAGCAATTCCTGCAGCAAGGTTGGTACCTCGCATCCCTGGGCAAGTCCTTGTAGCGTCGCGTTTGCACGTTTTTACGAACTCTTTATGGATGCTTTATTCGAAACTTATGGCCCATCGTGTCGAATAGGCAAGATGAGTTTCGGGCCATTCAGTGGGGAGCCCGGCAGAAAGGGAATCTCAGATGTCTATCCAGGAAGTATCGGCGGAACAATTAGCGCAACTCTTCCACCATTATCATCAGGCGCTGGCCCCGGATTTTGGCTGTCGTGGACGGCTCCACGCCCGAGTCATGGGAACACGTATCCCAACCAGAAAGAAATCGCATGGTGGCAGCCGCCCGGTTGGCCATATTAGAAGTGGCTTCGACGGCGAATGAAGTAGAAGACTCCAGGCGTTATTTTGCGAAGCCAGGATCGGCCGAGTGGGGTTGCTAGCAGGAGGAACAACGCCAGCAAGAGGCTCTATGTTCTTAGCCCGCGAAACTAATGCGGCAGATAGCCAGACTCCATCGGAAGTTTTCCGTCTACCTTGACCACTGCCACGCGATCGGTGATCGATCGTTCCTCCACGAAGCCAATCGCTCCCGGTGTAGACGCGACCGCATCGATGACCCCGGCATCCGATGCCGCCGTTCGGATGGAATCCTTTTGCGCAGCGAGCAGCGCCTTCATCTCCGTTTCGCTCATCTTGGTCAGATGTTCCAGCGTGGCCATCTCGCCGGGCGAAGCGTTGTGCAATACCAGCACCACATTCTTGCCATCGGGCCACTTCTTTACTTCTCCCTTGAAGATCTTAGCCAGATGCGTGGAAGTAAAGTTTTGAGCAACGTTGTCTTTGTTGACGACCACCGCCATGTGATGCGCAAAACATGGCGTCAGCGACAACATCACCCAGGCACACAGGCAGAGAATCCGAGGGTACTTCATAGAAAGTAAGCTTACCGCCAGATGTCCAAGGATTTTTGTCAATTATTTGTCAAAAGTAACGGGAGTAATCAATCTGGTAAGGTCAGAGGTCGGCTTGCAGAGGTGAAAAGCCACAATTTGCAGCGGATGATCCGAACCTCTGCAATCTCACCTCTGACCTCTAACCTGTCTAAAATCCCATGATGTTGTATCCGCAATCCACATAGATGACCTCGCCGGTGATCCCCGAACTGGCGTCGGACGCAAGAAACACCCCCGTGCTGCCCACTTCGCTGACTTCCACATTCCGCTGCAGCGGAGCGCGCTCGGCGTGCGAACGCAACATGTCTCCCAGTCCGGAGATGCCGCGTGCGGCCAGCGTTTTAATCGGACCCGCGGAGATCGCATTGACGCGAATCTTCCGTCGCCCCAGATCCTGCGCCAGATAACGCACCGTGCATTCCAGTGCGGCCTTGGCCACCCCCATCACGTTATAGTGCGGCACAACTTTCTCCGCGCCGTAATAAGTCATGGTGATGACGCTGCCGCCGTCTTCCATCAGCGGGGCCGCCGCCCGGCACACCGCGATCAGCGAATACACGCTCACGTCGTGCGCCACGCGAAAGCCCTCGCGCGTAGTGTTGACGAAGTCGCCCTTCAGTTCGTCAGCCGGAGCAAACGCCACGCTGTGCACCAGAACATGCAATTTGCCGTAGCGCGCCTTGAGCTTTTCAAACAACCCCGCAATCGCCGCATCGCTCAGAAACGTCGCACATGAAAGCTTCCGCCCCCGGCAGCGACAGAATCAGATCTTTCGCTTCCAGTTCCATGCGCTCATTCTGATAAGTGATGGCAAGATTGACACCCGCCGAGTGCAGTCCTTGAGCAATTGCCCAAGCGATCGAGCGCTTGTTCGCGACTCCAAAGACAACCGCCGTCCGTCCCTTCAAGTCCTCAAACATGAATGAATCTCCAGTAAAAGAAAAGAAAGAATATCAGCAAGCAACGATAACGGGTGCCAGATCCTGACGTCGCGCTTTGTCCGACGTCAGGATGGCCCGTCGGAACGTCACTCCGCCGCACCACGGCATGCCGAACACGAACCGGCCAGCACGAACTGCCAAAAGCGACCGCGTACACTGCGGCAATGGCGCCAAACCCGGCCGCCAGACTGACCCGCGATGCAATCCACCCCACCGTCAGTCCCAGCCCAACCTGCAAAAGCGTGCCGAAGAAATTAAAAGTGTTCTGCACGCGTCCCATGAAATGCGGAGGCACCTGCTCCATCAGGCTGGTGTTCATGGACACCCCGCTGATCCCGCGTCCCGATCCCATCAGCCAATAGAGCAGCACGGCCAGCGCCAGCCAGGGAGAATAGGGCGCCAGCGCCATGGTCAAGACTCATGAGCAGCATGGCCAGAGCAATGGAAAGCCGCGATCCCGCCCGTGCAATCAGCGCCGGAGTATAAAGAGCGCTCAGAAACGCGCCCACCCCCCATCCCGCATTCAGCCATCCGTAGCCCGTTGCGCCAGCATGGAAGATGCGATCGCTGAGCGGCGCCGTTACCACTACTCCCGTCGTCATCGCGCCCAGGAACAAAGCCCAACTCGTACCCAGGAGGACCACGCTCGGATGTTCGCGCAAAAATGTCAGTCCTTCGCGCATCTCGCGCAAGAAGCGTCCGACCGCCGTTTCTGCCGCTTCCAGATCGTGGCGCAATTCGTCCGCACGCGGCACCACGTGCCGTCCCCGGCGCACCGCGAAGTAGCAGGCAAAAGAAACGACATAAGTGCTCACATCAACGAGCAGCACCCCGCCCAGCCCAATATGTTCATAAACAAATCCAACCAGCGCGCCGGCAATCAGCCATCCGCCCTGTACCCCCGCCATCAGAAACGTATTGGAATGTACGAACTCGCCCTCGGGCGTCAACTCCTGAATCAGAGCCGTAATCGTCGGCCAGAACATCCAGAAGCCTGCCGCCACCAGCGTATTCATCAGGTACAGTTCCCAAACTTGCACGCGGTGAAGAAATGCAAGCACCGTGACCGCAAGAATGATGACAGCGCGCGCGGCATCCAGCCACATCACCAGCATCCGCCGGTCTTCGCGATCAATGATGACGCCAGTAAAGGGAAGCATCAGCATGGCCGGAATCATTTGCAGCGCGGCAAACGTCCCCAACGCCATCTCCGAGTGAGTGCGCTGCAAGATCGTCCAGGCCACGGCGGCCGAGTTCATCCCGCTTCCCAGCATCGAAATCACATTGGCCGCAAAAACAAATCGCAGAGACCGCGACCGTTTTTGCAGAATCCAGCGCATCCGTCGAATCTAACATGGGGAGCTTTAGCTCTCAGCTTTCAGTTTGTGGTGTCAGCAGCTTACAGGAGATTTGTTTTTCCATCTGCAATGGAGAAGGCCGCTCTTGACAATGGTTCTCGCTGGGCGCATCATGACGCCACTTTCGTCGCGCCCACTCACGCCTTCGGCAGAGACGCTTGCCAGGGAGACGCGACGACCCACGCCATACCCACAGGAGAGGCCGATGAAACGCTCAGCCCAGTTTCTACTACTAGCGGCTCTAGTCGGAGCCGTCGCGCACGCTCAATTTCCCTCGCAAATCAAGCACGTCGTAATCGTCTTCCAGGAGAACCGCACTCCCGATAACCTTTTCCAGGGCCTGAACGGCCTCACAGGTTCGAACGGAGTGCCCTATGACATCCAGAACTATTGGGTGAACTCCTCGGGCACCCAGGTACCTCTTGATGCCGGTCGGTCTGGCGACGAACTTCGACCTCAGCCACGCGCATAGTGCGTTCGTGTCGGAATCGACCGCTGGCACTTCCACGACCCCGCTGGTTCCCGGTTGCGGCGGTTCCAAAAACGCAGAGGTCTTCGGATGCGCGGCCTCGACCTGGAATCAGTTTATGTACGTCGATAACGGGCAAGCACTGAAATACAAGAATTTGTACGGGTCGGGCACCACTCACATTCTCGATCCCTACATCGCCATGGCGACGCGTTGGGGGTGGGCGAACTACATGTACCAGACCAATCAGGGCCCAAGTTATCCGGCGCACCAGTTTATGTTCAGCGGCACCTCGGCTCCCACCCAGACCGACGATACCAACGGAACGTTTGTCTCGGAGAACTTCACGCCCAGCGGAACTTACGCCGGTTGTCTTGCGAAAACTACCGCCATGAATTTCCTGATCAATTCGAGCGGCGTGGAGACCGCTTACGGCGGGGCCTTGGGTGACTTCTGCTACGGCCACGAGACCATGGCCACGGTGCTGGACACGCCTCCGGTGGCTCCCGCCGTTTCCTGGAAGTACTATGCGCCCGCTGCGGGTTCGATTTGGGATGCGCCCAGTTCGTTTTCCGCGATCTGCAATCCCAACAAAGCCTACACGGATTGTATGGGCGGCGCGGATTGGTCGAACGTGATCTTCCCCTTCACGGCCAGCTATGGGGCAGTGCCTTTTTTGAATGATCTTCAGAACTGCGCATTGCCGGCAGGTCAGTTGGGTGATTCCCGACGGGAAATGGTCCGATCACGCCAGTTCCAACAAGGGTCTGGGGCCCTCCTATGTAGCCGCCATCGTGAATGGCATCGCAGGATTCGACAGCAACACCTGCGGATATTGGGACAACACCGCCATCGTCCTGACCTGGGATGACTGGGGAGGGTGGTTCGATCACGAAGCACCGTGGAAACTCGCGCCCCCTTACAGCAACTATAACTACGGGTTTCGAGTGCCGTTAATCGTGATCTCGGCATACACCACGCCGGGAATGATCAGCACAATTCAGCCTGAGGACTTCGGCAGCGTCCTGAACATGATCCAGGGCATTTTCTTTGGAACTGCCAATGAGCATCTGCTGGGCTTTGCAGATAAGCGGTCGAATGCCGATCTGCATGAGTTCTTCACAGAAACGACAGCGCAACCCTTTGGCAGCTATATCCCGTCGGTCGAGGACATCACCTACTTCACCGGTCTACCCAAATCCGAAAAAGCGGTGGCACCCGACGACGACGCCGACGACGACTAGGAAAACATAGTTTGGAACTCTCGCTCGCGGGTGTCGAAGCTTCGGCACCCGCCACCACTTTCCTGGCGGCACGCGCTCTTTCGTACTACAATGATCCCGCTTCGCCTGCTCCCAAGAGCAGCTCTTGTCAGTCGAGATGCACCGCCCAGAAGGCGAATCGCCGAATTCTCTGGACTGCGTTTCCATCGACAACTGGCCAAGAAAAACGTTAAGGAGAGACTCCGATGCGTACCCCTCGTATGGTTCTCGTGGTTTTGCTGGTGACCGCTTGCGCGACTTTGAGCTTCGCGCAAAAACTTTATCAACCCAAGTTGACTCAGCAAACGAGTGGCGTTACGGAATTGCTGATTACGGTCAGTCCGGTCGATTCGAAAGTGGTTTGGGCAGCCGGAACTCATGGTACATTTCTGCTCACGACCGACGGGGGAGAAACCTGGAAGTCCGGCATCGTGAAGGGCGCCGAGTGGCTGCAATTCCGTGGCGTGCGAGGTGTGAGCGCAACCGAGGCGTATCTCTTGTCCATTGGAAATGCCCCTGCAGACTTTCGCATTTACAAGACGGAAGATGGCGGCGCGACGTGGATCATGCAGTTTAAGAACGATCTCGCAGGAGCATTCTACGATTGCTTCGCCTTCTGGACGCCGAAGCGCGGCATTGCACACAGTGATTCGGTGAATGGAGTATTCCCTGACCTCCGCACCACAGATGGCATGACATGGCAGAGCATCGCCGGCAATATGCCGCCAGCGCTGTCGGGCGAATTCTCGTTCTCTTCCAGCGACACTTGTGTCGCCACGCAGGGCGAGGACAATGCCTGGATTGCGACCGGTGGCGCGAGCATTGCCCGCATTCTCGCCACAACCGACGGCGGCGATACCTGGAACGCTTATGACACCCCGCTGTATAGCTCATCCAGCGCCGGTGCGTTCACCGTCGATTTCCGCAATCCCCTGAACGGTATCGTTGGCGGCGGCGACCTCGACCCGAGCGATCCGGACAATGCCCGAACCGCGTCCTCAAGCGATGGCGGTCAAACCTGGACGCTCACCAACGCTCCTCCGGTGACCGGAGCCATCTACGGGCTCAGCTATGTGCGTGAGCTCGGTAAATCCTGCAATAAAACGTGCCAAGCGCTTCTCCCCTATGTGGTGGTCACTGCCAGTACAGGAGGAGCAGCATGGACGCCCAATGAAGGTACAACCTGGTACGTGTTGCCCGGAGTCACCGGGGAATGGGCGGTTGCCTTCGCCAGTCCGGACGCGGGATGGCTAGTGGGCTTGGGGGGTACGATTATCAAAATCAGCTTCTGAGGCGTGAGGAAGGTGGCCTGATGTTCACGCTCACAACCGCGGTAGTTTGGACAACTAGTTCGTGCAACTACGTTTCACCAGTTGAGGCGGAGAGGGTCGGCGTTTGCACAAGCTTGTCTTAATGCCAACCCTCAGATTGCGCAAAAGACATCAACTGAACTATCCCTATGCGGGTAAACGCCGGAGATCAGGATTGGCTCTCGTTCCACACGTACAAAAACTCGCTGTCGCTTGCGGTTTTAACACTGCGACCGCCCTTATGAATCGCGCGATTTAGCGCGGACCGTACCTTTTCCTTGCTCTCGTCTAATTGCGCCAACGGCACTTTAAGCGCAACCCCATCCGCCAACTGATCGAGGTCCGAGAGAATCTGCGTGATGATCCGCTTATGCTTTCCGTTGCGGCCTTGCGGAACATCCACCTGAGACATGGTCTTGAAGTTCATCGAGCTCTTTCTTGCCTGGTTCATTGGATGCCCTCCAGAATGGAGAGAATAATTAACCTAACGTAGCGCTATCGTAATATAACGTTACGAGTCGTGCAAGCACAAAATGATCCGTTAAACGAAGAGTCGTAACGGTACGCAACGTCGAGGTTAACACCGCACAAATCCCGTTTTTTGAATAACTTAACGCGCTAAAGTCGGAGCAAAAATTGTCCAAAAGATATAACCCGTACGACCTCAGCAATGGTACGGTTTGTGATGTGAGCGAGGTAAATCGATGAAAGCTTCGAAGACTCATTTTGAGCAGATTCCGGTGGCAACCGTAAAACAAATTGCCCAAGCACTCCCCAACGGCTTAGAAATTGACGATGTGACGATTAAATCGCAAGATGGAGTCCCACCTCGGCAGGAACGATGGCGTGAAATTGCTAAGAAGGCCGAACTCCAGAGTGACCCTGAGAAGTTGATCGAACTCGTTGAGGAGCTAATTGCCGCATTTGATGAAGAAGAAGATCGTAAGTCTGGTAAGGGCCTCTTCGTCGTCGACGGCAGCTTAAGCCCGGCGGCGGTTTCCAACCCACATGATCCGCCGTTCACTGTTGGCCAGTTGGGCTCGGAGAAGACTCCTGATTTGCGCGAATAGCATATGGATTTTGCCTGGATCGCTCTCAGCGGCAACTTTCTTAACCAGTTCACGGAGCTGCGTTAGCAATTCGTCCAATTCTGCCCGCGTCGACTCTGTGCCCGTCAATCACGGCCTCCCCACTCAATATTCAGGACGTCAACAGGCAGATGTCCATACACTTCCTACGGTAGAGAGAGGGAATCCTGAGGTGGTAACCGTCGCGAGCAGGCGATCGCGTTCACCGGTCTGGAATCGCTCTCAGCGACAGCGATAAGCAAGATCCGAAGTCGTGCCTAAAGCCAGCCCCCGTTTTCCTAATTCTCGCTCTCAACTGGTTTAGCCTTCGGAGCCGGCAACGCTTTCGCGGGCTTGCCCGGTTTTACCGGCGTGGGAGGAATCGGCGGAGCCGGAGCCATGACGGCTACTGTCCCCTTGCGGATCTCAATCGTTCCCTTGTCGCAATTCAACGCCAGCTTCGGGCCGTTCGTTCCAATGGAACCGCTGGCGCTCGCTTGGTCGTCCCGGCTGTCAATTTTGATTTCGCCAAAATCGCTCTCGATATCTCCTCCTCGGGTGCGCGCTTCCACCTTAACCGCGGTATTCGGCGGAATCGTGACCTGCACGTCGCCCTTCCGGTTGTCGATCTGGATATTCCCCGGCTTGTACAGCCCCACCGACACCGTGCCGTTTCCGTCTTCCAGACGCAGATCGCCCGACAAGCCTTCCAGCGAAATGTCTTTCGAGTGCGTGGTCAGGTGCATCGGTCCGGTGATCGAATCGGCGCGCAGGTCGCCGGAATCCAGGTCCAGCCTGCCATCGATTCGCGAAAATTCCATTTCCGTGCGCGAGGAATGAAACGTGACCGTCTTTCCAATCCGCACCAGCCGCACGCTTTCCTGAAACTCGCCATTCAGATGCAGCGTGCCGTCCACATCTTCCACGCCCACTTCGTTGGCCTTGCCCTGAATCGTCACGTCGCCCTTTACATGCTCCAGTTGGGCGGAACTATTATCCAGGTTCAGCGTCACGTTTCCGGTGTGGTCGCTGACATTGACTTCGCCGCGCTGGTGGTTGATCTCGACCGTGCTGCTCATCCCGGCGATCGTCACATCGCCATGGCGCGAGACGATGACCAGCGCAGTATTCGATGGCACATAGACGTCCATGTCGACGGTCACGCTCTTATCGCCCGCGCCCCCGGTATTTGCGTCCAGTGTGGTCACCTTATCGCCCTGGGTTGTGCGCGGATCGGTCTTGGCGTTGTAACGGTCGGCTTCCTCCTGCTTTTCGGCGCGAACTTTCTTGCGCCATGAGACCTTCAGTTTCTTGTCGTTCGGATTAGAGTCCGACACATTGATCGTAATCGTCCCGCGATCGTCATTGATATGCAGGATGTTCCCAGCGGCAGCAAAGTCGCTGCTGAGTTCGCCGCTGTAGTCGAAGGTTGATCCGCTGAAGATTTCGTCGAGTCCTTCATCATCGCCCAGTTGGATGTGGTCGCCGAGGTTCTTCCAATCCACGCGCGACGCCTGCGTGGCAATCAAACCCGCTATGATCAAAAACAGCATCAGGAAAACGCCACCGACGCCAATGCCGCGGGTCGGCTGCCCGTAACGTTTGGCCTGTTCGTATTCGATCAGCTTCAGCACGCCCCACAGGATCAGCAGGGCAGGCCAGAAGCGCGCAAATAGCGATCCCAGATGGTGAATATCCATGATCCCCATCGTCCCCAGCAGGAACAGGATTCCTATCACGATCAGAACCACTGGACCGGCAATCGAACGGCGCGGAAGACGCGGTGGTAGCGGCATTTGTGGAGGAACGATTGGGCTAGCCACGATTCACCTCACTTGTAGGCGGTACAGGTGGTACAGGTGGAACCGGCGGCACTGGAGGAATTGGCCCTCCAGACGGTGTTGCGCACGTCCCGAACGCCGGAATGTGTCCCTCCACCGATGCGCTTCCCTGCAATAATTTCAGAGCGCCGACCACCAGCAGAATCAGAGGCCAGGTGCGCCCAAAGTGCAAGTTCGCCACATCGAGGTTCTGCAGCAGAAACAAAACACCGATCGTGAAAACAATCGCCGGACCCGTAATCCGCCGAGCGCGGCACCGTGCGCATTGGCACCTCGATGCTGCCGCCAGATTCTGCATAGTCGGGGAAAAGCCGCGGCTCGCCATCATCTCCTTAGCTTGAGCTGCGTTCCTCGTCGGAGCTACCCAGCCCCAGGCACGCGCAAATCCCCAACCGCCGATAAAGATCAAAATTAAAGGCCAGAAACGATCCAGTCCGAATTCAGTCAAGCCCATGGTGTGCAACAGAAAGAGCACACCGAGCAAAATGAGAACGATCGCTCCCATCGGAATTTTGCTGGTTTCAATCCTCGCTCCGCCGCTGAAAGTTGCGGCCAAGCCGTACGGATCTGGCGCCGGCAAGCCCGCTTGAATCGCGCGTGCCGAACGCACCGCATCGATAATCTGGTACACGTAAAAGAAAGAGATGCCGATGCCGCAGATGACGCCAAGCGCTTCGCTGTGCCCGCTGTCACCGGCGCTAATCCCGGCGATCAGTAAACCGAAGATACAGAGGTGCGCCAGCCCCTTGGCATATTGCCCGGTGTATACGGCGCCCACGCCGAAGGGAAAAAATCCAGCCAGAATTCCAGCCACTGTCGGGTTCGGTCCGCTGCCGCTGATATGGGGCGGCGGGGCGGGGAATCTGCCCAAACGCGGCCGGCGCACCCATCGTGGCCGGAGCGCCCACGGTGGAAGAGAAGCCGCCAGCAGCGAATCCCGAGCTCCCGGCAGAACTGCCCGTGGGAACGCCTTCCATCTTCGCTCCCAGGCAATCCTCGCAATAGATCACGCCCCGCACGGGACGTGTACAGTTCGCGCACAGTGCCTTTCCGCAAGTGCGGCAATAGGCCACTGCTGACGCATCAGCATGATTGGCGCAGTTCATACAAACCTCCTGTTCGTGGTCGCCGTTACAGGTGGTGCTTCTCCGGGCCCATCACGCAAAACCGGCGTGCTGGAATCTCCGTCCCGCAGCGCAGCCAATACCGGCTGGTTGTAATCCTGCGAATAGTTACGATCCTGTCTTTGTTCTGGTTGTCCACTGGTGTTGTTCTTGCGATTTTCCTTCTGTTGTTGCGGCCCGGGCTCAGCGGGAGTGTTGGTCCGCTTCAGCTCGCGCAGTTTCGATTCGATTTCATACACGAAACGAATATTGTCGTAGTACTTCACCACTTTGATTTGCGCGCCATTGTACGCGTGCCGCAAAGCCGACGGCCGCAAATCGACCTTCGCCACATCCGTCGCCTTTACGCCCATCGCGCTTAGCCCCAGCGAAAACGAGAAGAAGATCATCCCAAACGACATGACAAACCGCGGCTGCCGCACAAATGCCGTCACCGGAGTGAAGAACGAATCCCAGCGCTCCCGCAGCCGCTCGCCGAATGGAGTCGTGCGCCCCCCGGCAGCCGCCTGTCTCGCGTACTCACCACTCCGCTGGTCGCCACCAGAATGTTGTGCACCAGATGAGCCGGAGGCTCGACCGCCTCGAGCGAGCGCAGCCACTCCCGCCCCGCCTGCACGTCCGCAAACAGCGGACCGCAAACCTCGCAGACGCGCCGATGCGCGTCGAAGCTCTCCTTGCTGAGCCGGGCTCAACTCCGGCACCTCGCCGTCGATCGCCGTCGTCTGAGCAGTGCGCTTCGAACTCGGCGCATTCCATTCGGGCCGTGTTTTGCTTTCTTCTGGCATCACATCACCTGCTTATATGTACGTTGTAGGAGCCGTGCAAGTTCCGCTCGTCCCCGGTTAATTCGTGACTTGACGGTTCCCTCCGGAACCCGCAAAGCCGTGGCAATTTCCCGATAGTCCATGTCCTGTAGATCCCTCAAAATCACTGCCTCCCGCAGCTCCGGAGACAGTTTCTGCAGCGCCAAATGCACCATTTCCCGCGTTTCCGCGGCTCGCGACCGCCGCATCCGGAGGCAGCCCCGGTCCGCGATCTGCTCGCTCAGCGGCTGCGCATCATCCCGTTCCGCGGGCGCCGAATCCAGAGAATCAGTGATTCGGTCGCCCTTGGTCTTCCGAAAATGATCCACCAGAAGGTTGCGGGTAATGGTGGTGACCCAAGTCATAAACGCGCCCTTACCGGAGTCATAGGTGTTCAGAGTCCGGTACATCTTGATAAAGACCTCCTGGGTGAGGTCTTGAGCGTTGTCGGAATCCCCGGCAAACCGGTAGCAGACGTTGTAAATTCGCCGGTGATAGCGCTGGACAATCTCTTCCCAAGCCGCGGCATCGCCCGAAATGCAGCGACGGACCAGCAATCCGACAACTTGGGCATCATCCAAAGCAGACTCCGCGAACTGCGCTCAATCTCGCGAACCGCGCCTAATCTCTATGTTGTCATCCTGAGCCAAGCGAAGGACCTATGTAGCTGTTCGCGCCAGGCACAGGTCTCTAACAGCACACGAGGAATACGTTTCTGTGCGGCAGGAAGTTCCGTTGAATCATAGAGCTAGCGATTGTAGCAGGAGACTTGCGCCAGAGCCTGTGGAACGCTTCACATTGGCACAGACGGTGGAGTCCCCTAGAGCCGGTCTTTTGGAATCAAAGACTTAGAGATAATCTTCGCCATGTCTTTGAGGAATAAGGACTTATGTATAAAGTATTTTCCTGTCAATGACTTAGCGCAATTCTTTGATTTTTTCCTACTTTCGTCTATCGGAACGGGTTCGATACCGTGATGCCAAAATACTCCTGCCCGGCACTGAGATCTTCCGACAAGATGCGCTTACACCCCGCCCGTTCCGCCGCCGCAACAATCATTCCGTCATAGAAGTGGATACCATAGGCGGCGCGCGCCTGGACTGCACGCCGAACCAACTCCCCATCCGGAACGATCAGCCGGATCGTCGTCAGCGCGTCCAGCCCTTCCATGATTGCGTCCGCCGTGGCTGGCGGCGAAACTTTGTGCAGCATGGTGGCGGCAAACTCAGCCAGAACCTGGGTTGAAATTACGATATTTCCCGTAACTCCAGCGTTGAGCAGGTGGCGCGCGATTCGCTGTTTTTGTGGATTGCTTTCGTCGTAGGCATAGACGACGACATTCGTGTCCAGGAAGTCACCGCCGTTCATAGAGATCTTCCCGTTTCCAAGTGCGTTTTCCTATCTTGACCTTAAGCAGTTTGAAGCTCCGTTCGAGCGCCTCCAACTCCCGCCGCTTGCGCCCGGATTTCCCATGTTCGGCGGCCAAATCTTGCAGGTGCGCGCGTACCAGTCCAGTCAGCGTGGTATCGCGCTCAACCGCAATCTTCCGGACTTCCCTGACCAGATCATCGTCCAGCGAAAGCGTGATGTTCATGCACCCATAATAAGGGAAACCCTTAATAAGGGCAAATAATGCTCGCCCCCTAGAATCTCGTTCGCGAGATGGGTAGTACTCGAGAACCGCGCCGAAATCCACGGAAAAATGGGTCAGCCGGAGGCGAACCTATAAAATTCGGCCCGCCAGAAACACCGTACTTGCGGCGATTTAACCACACCCGGGGCTCAGCAGTATCAATGACTTGCGGCAAGTTTGCCTCTCCTGTCATGCCATACAAAATAGTACGTACATAAAACGTAACTACAAAACGTTTCACGTGAAACATTTTGTAACTACAAAGGGTGTACATACAATTCTGAGCACCCCAGTCAGCGAAGGTTGTGCGCCAGGTTTTACTGACGGCTGAGAGCCGTCAGCTTACGCGAACCGCACCCGCACGTCCGGCCCCTTATCCAGATGGATGCTCTCGATAAACCGCACCCGCCCCGTTCTCAGTGTCAGAATCACCGAAGAGGTCCGCGTCCCTTCGCCGAAGAAGCGGACGCCTTTCAGCAACGCGCCTTCGGTCACGCCGGTTGCAGCGAAAATCAGCTGTTTCCCAGGAGCCAGGTCTTCCGCCTCGTAGATTTTGTTCTTGTCTCGAATCCCCATCTTGGCAATGCGCTCTTCCAGTTCCGGCTTGTCGATCACGAGACGCCCTTGCATGTATCCGTTCAGGCAGCGGATCGCAGCCGCCGTGATCACGCCTTCCGGAGCGCCGCCCGATCCCATCACCGCGTGCACGCCGGTTCCGATCACCGCGGCGGCAATTCCCGCCGAGAGATCGCCGTCGCCAATCAGCTTGATGCGCGCTCCCGCTTTCCGAATATCGGAGATCAGCTTTTCGTGCCGTGGACGATCGAGCACGATGATCACGAGATCCTCCACGCCGCGATGCAGCCGCCGCGCAATATTCTTCAGATTCACGGCCACCGGCGCGTCGAGTTCCACCGCGTTCTTGCACGATGGTCCGACCACGATTTTTTCCATGTAGCAGTCGGGAGCATGCAGCAAGCCACCTTTTTCTGAGGCCGCCAGCACCGTGATCGCTCCCGGAGAACCGGTGGCGCACAGGTTGGTGCCTTCCAGCGGATCGACCGCGATATCGATTTGCGGAACCTCTCGTCCGTCCGGATACGATCCGCCGACCTGCTCGCCGATATAAAGCATGGGAGCATCGTCACGCTCGCCCTCGCCGATCACGATGGTGCCGCGCATCGGTACCGTGTCCATTGTCCGGCGCATGGCCTCGGTGGCCACCTGGTCGCTCAGTGGACGGTCGCCTTGTCCCATGGTGCGCGCCGACTCGATGGCGGCGTTCTCCACCACGCGCAAAAATTCCAGTGCGAGGTCGCTTTCAATGTTCTCGCCGAACTTTTTCGCGTGCACTTCGGGACGGGTTTGAGTTTCCATAAATTCCTCCTATAAATGCGATCTTGGAATATAGTCCCTTCGGAGCGGAGATGGAAGGGCACGCGTCACACGGGTTCAGGCTGCCGGGCGCTCCCGGCGGCAAACCGTCTGCTAATCTTTTCTCATGACGACTGAACCAATGCCCGCGGAACCGACGACCCCTGAGACAACGACCAAGGACCGCAAGGAACCTGCCTATCTCCACACCGAGAAGCAGGTGGCGGAAAAAAGCGAACTGGCGCGGCGTTTTCTGGACAATCGCACGCGTCTGAATGAAAACGTGCACAAAGCCGACAACTTCCTCGTCAAGCGCTTCTACAACCTGGATCACAACGCGTACATGGAAGGCGCTCTGCCGGCGAAATACAAAGAATTGATGGGCCTGGTTGCCTCGGCTTGCCTGCGCTGCGACGACTGTATCTACTACCACGCGATTCAGTCCTACCGCCTGGGCGTGCCCCGCGCGGAACAGGAAGAGGCGATCAATATCGCGCTGGTCGTAGGCGGCAGCATCGTGATTCCGCACGTACGAAGGGCGTATGAGTTGCTGACGGAGTTGTACGGGTGAGTGTGTATCAGAACGCGTCAATCCCCGTCACGCTGGCCCCAATAATCAGCGTGTGGATGTCATGCGTCCCCTCGTAGGTCTTTACGCTTTCGAGGTTCATCAGGTGCCGCATGATGGGATAATCGTCGGCCACGCCGTTTGCTCCCAGAATGTCTCGCGACATGCGGGCGCACTCAAGCGCCATCCAGACGTTGTTTCTCTTCGCCATCGAGATGTGCTGGTGCTGCACTTTTCCGGCGTCTTTCAAGCGGCCGACTTGCAGCACGAGCAATTGCGCTTTTGTGATCTCGTTGATCATCCAGGCAAGTTTTTCCTGCACGAGCTGATGGGAGGCGATGGGCTGATCGCGGAATTGTTTTCGCAATAACGAATACTGCAGCGCGCAGTCGTAACACGCCATCGCCGCGCCGACCGCTCCCCACGCGATGCCATAGCGCGCCTGGTTCAGACACATCAGCGGAGACTTCAATCCGCCCGATCCCGGCAACAGGTTCGACTCTGGAATGTGCACATCCTGCAGCGACAAGCCTGACGTCACCGATGCTCGCAGCGACCACTTGCCGTGAATGTTGTCGGCCTTGAATCCGGGGCGGTCGGTCTCGACCAGGAATCCGCGTACTTTATCTCCTTCGTCTTCCACCTTGGCCCAGATCACGGCGACGTCGGCGATGGTGCCCGAGGTGATCCACATTTTCTCGCCGTTCAGCACATACTCTTTGCCAACTTTGCGCGCGCGCGTTCTCATGCCTCCGGGATTCGATCCGAAGTCGGGCTCGGTCAATCCGAAGCAGCCTAGCTTTTCGCCTTTCTGCATCGCGGGCAGCCAGGTGTTTTTCTGCTCGTCCGACCCGAAGGTATAAATCGGATACATCACCAGCGCCGATTGCACGCTGACGAACGAGCGCACGCCGGAGTCTCCGCGCTCCAGTTCCTGCGTGACCAGTCCGTACTCGACGTTCGACATGCCGGCGCAGCCATAGCCGTTCAAGCGACGCGCCGAAGAATCCCAGATCGGCCATGGGTTTGACGAGTTCGCGCGGGAAACGGCCGGCGCGGTTGCATTCCTCGATGATCGGGATGAGGTTGTCTTCGATGAACTGGCGCGCGGTCGCGCGCACCAGGCGCTCATCGTCATTGAGCAGCGTGTCGAACTCGATGAAGTCCACACCACGGAATTTGATGGCCGGCATTAGGTCTCACCCCACTAGGTCAGAAGATAGGGAACGGAAAACTAACCAAAGTAGCAGAGCGGCAGGGAAGTCAGCAACGTTACGCTCATCCCGGTCGTGGGTCAGTTTGATTTCCACAGGCTATCGCATATGCGCTGATTCCGTGGCATCATACGGCTCGTAGAAACGGATCTCATAACCTATGAAACATCGGTTCTTGCTTCACTCCTTAAATCATACGATTCTAGTCGTGGACATTTCGCAGTTTGGCATGGCAATCGAAATCAATCCACGAACTGGAGACACGAAGATGGTACCCGCGCTTCGATTCATCAACTGGAAAAAAGCAGAGCAGTATCTCCTGGCAAAGGAAGCCGACGCCGCAACCATCGAGCGAACTCACGCGCAGCTATCCAAGAACAGCACCGCCGTAATGACCATCGCCTAACTGTGAAATCAGATTTACCCGCTACCGCGACGCGTGGGAGATGACAAGAAGCGCAAATCGGGAAGACAATGTGTAGCTTGCGTCTTTGAAAATGAAAAGAGAGGAACTAATCCATGAGCGACTCCCGCGCGTTTCTGCGCCACACCCTTGCGACCCTCGCCTACCGCGGAGCAAAAGCGATCCGCGATGCCGGGCCGAACTTTGCCAGCTATGGCGAGGCGGAGACTTCGCGCACGCCGGCAAAAATTCTGGCGCACATTGGCGACCTGATGGATTGGGGTCTGGCTATGTCCGAAGGCCGCCGCGAGTGGAAGGATTCGTTGCCCCTGCCGTGGGAACCAGAATGTGAGCGTTTCTTCGCTGCCTTGAAAAAGTTTGACGACTACCTGGCGTCAGAGAAGCCACTCGAAATCTCGGCCGAGAAATTATTTCAGGGTCCGATTGCCGACGCGCTCACGCACGTAGGTCAGATTGCGATGTTGCGGCGCATGGCCGGCGTTCCGATCAAAGGCGAAAACTATTTCGCTGCCGAGATCACCATGGGCCGCGTGGGCGCGGATCAGGCGCCGCCACGCAAGCCGTTCTGACCGGCACGACGGATTCTAGAATCCTGAAACCAGTTTGACGCCTCGTCCCACCTTGCGGTCCGTGTGCACCGATTGCACGTTGTTATTGCTGGATAGCAGGTTGAGGCCCTTGCCGCCATTGAGTTCGTAGGAGAGTCCAATGTCGGCGCCGGTTCCGGCTCCTCGAATCGTGTTGTCGACGACGTTGAGTTCACCGATGTCATAGTTGACTTGCGGTACTCCAATGTAGATGAAGGCGGAGGACGCCGGCTCCTTCGCGAACATGAAAACTTTGTTGCCGGTGATCACTGACGCTGCGCCGCCCTGCACCGTGCAGGCGATCCCGTACCAGGTGTTATCGCCTCCGGAGTCGCCGAAATCCTCGATATAGTTTCCGTCGATGGCAGTTGCAAAACAGGCATTAGCAAAAAGCGCGTGCTGCTGAACGCCGTACAGATGATTGCCCCGGACCTTCCAGCCCGCGGCATTATCCATATAGATCGCCGACTGCCCGGAGTTGGCTACCCAGGAGTCGAGAAGATCCCAGTCGGTCACGCTGTTGCCGGTGTCGACCACATGAATTCCGACGCCTCCAGAATTGGTCACGAAACAGTTGCTGATGCGTCCGTTGACCTGCGAGCTTTGCAGAGCCACACCATCCTTGCTGAGATTCGTGATCTGGATCCCATCCCCCGGAGCGTTTTCCACCTGCAAGTCTTCAATCACGGTCAGCCATGACCGGATCACCAGCGCGTTCGTGCCGGAATTCGTCTTGCTGCTGCCGTCCAGGGTCAAGTGGGCGATACGGATCGGGTCGCCGGTGTACGCGCTATCCGAATTCCAACTGTCGGAGGCGAGCATCGCCACCAGATTGGTTCCGTTGGCCTGGGTGATCGTCGTCCCCGTGCGCGAGTCTCCGGCGTACGTTCTGTCTCCGAGCAACACGATGGTGCCGTTGATCAGGCAATTCCCGTGGATTCTAATGTCGTCGCCTGGATTGCTATTTCCAATCCCACCGTTCAGCGCGCCCGTGTCCCCGGTGGTGTTGGTGCAGGTTATGTCGACTACAGCGCCAAATGCGGCGCCGCAGAACAAGAGAAACATTGCTGACGCCAGCATTCGCAACCTACGGGTAGTCATGACCAAGCTCCCTAGTGGTTAGTCGTCGGTCATCGGTCATTGGTCGTTCGTGGTGTTCAAAAGATCGACGCGTCCCGAGCGACCAACGACGAACGACCAACGACGTTATCCTTACGTTCCCACAATTTCTCTCACCGCGCGATAACCTTGATCGATGGCGGTGTTGGTATAGGCGTGGCCGTCGGCATCCGAGTTCGCGATCTTGATTCTTCCGAAGGGCTGGCGGCCAATCACGCACGGACGTTCCGATGCCGGCCGGTCCAGAGGCTCGAACAGTTCGTTGTACTCATAGGCATAGCCGTGAGGCCAACGATTGACCGTAATGGCTTGAATGTCGCGCGCGGGATCGAAACCTCCGGCGGAGAGCATGCGGCCAAGTTGATCGCGCACATTGCGCTCGAAGGTTTCGAATGTCGTGCTGACGAGTTCAGCGCGTCCGGCGCGGTACTGATCCTTGCAATCTTCGCCGGGCGCGCAGGGAGTGCGCAGAAGGTGAAGCAGGCAGGATTCCTCGGGCGAACTGGGAAAGTGGTAGTCGCCCATCGAGACCGGGAAATCCAAAGTTACGTTGGTGAAGTACGATCCCGGAGCGTAAACGGCGCTGACACCGAGTTTCTGAAACGCCTTCCAGTTGCTGATTTGCACGTTGGTGTAGACCAGCGGAAGCTTCACGCAGTACGCGAGAGATTCCTTTTGTTTGGCGGGCATTTCCGGACACAGATAAGGAATGATCATGTTGTAGCAGGCGAGGATGCAGTTTGCGCCGCGGACCCGGCGCGCCTGCCCGCCGCGAACGTAAGTGACTTCGACTTCCTTGGCGGTTTGCGGATCGGGATCTCGATCTCCGACGTGCCTCACTTTCACGGCCGTGCTGTTCAGGCGAATGCGGATCGGGGACGAGACATCGTCGAGGCGAGCGTAGTTCGCGCGAGCAGTGACGATGTTTTCCATGGTGTGGCCGGGAACGCTGTGGCCGGGAAAAGTAGCGGGCACCAGCGATCGCACCAGCATCCTGGCAATGGAAGCGTTGCCATCGGGAAAATGGAAAATGTAAGGCTCGTCGAGTTCGGGATTTTGCTCATGGCTCTTGGGAAGAGTCATTCCCTTGAAGCCGGGAAATCCGTTTACGGCGCAATCATTCGCGGAAACGGCATCGATTCCGACGGCATAAATATCGTGGGTCGAGGTTTGAAGGACTTTGACCACGTCGGGGTGAACCTTGGCAGTATTGCAGCAGGAAATCTTTGTAGCTGGTCTTGATCAGCTTGCGGCGTTTCTGCTCCGGGGTAAGGTCGGGCAAGTAATCGACGCGGGCATGCTGCAAGCGGAGCAGATCCTTGCGCGCGGCCTCGGCGATCGGCATCTGGGAGACGTTCTCCATGGCGAAGGCGAGGCCAAAATAGTGGAGGCCCTTCTGCGGCACGAGGCGGTCGGCGCCAAAGGTTTCCTTGTCGAAGAAGACGCCTTCTTCGAGATGCATCGAGTCAAACAACTTTCTGGTCGTAGTACTTGAAGAAACGCCGTGGTTCGATTCCCAACTCTTTCAGAAGCCCGATCGACACTTTGCTGTAGTTGCCGGGCGCTTCGATGGACTGCGTTCCACCGTATCCGAGCAGCAAGCGCTTGCCTGCCTGGAACTCATTGCGCTTGGCGTGGCCACCGAAATCATCGTGGTTGTCGAGCAGAAGGATTTTGGAGTTTGGTTCAGCAAACTTGCGGTAAAAGTATGCAGCGGCCAAGCCACTGATGCCAGCGCCGACGATGACCAAATCGTACGACTCACCGTCGTCGATGGCTTGCCCAGGCCATGTACTTGCCATCGCGCAAGTCGTGCGCTACTTCCCAGGAGCCGTCGTGACTGCCGCGCATGCCGGTTTTCGCGGGCGGGTAGTAGCTGGGATCCTGCTCCGGAGCGAACGGGGATTGCGGGATGCCGAAGGCGTGCAGCCATGTGGAATTTGCCGCGAGCGACGCTCCGACGGCGATGCTGATTCCGTTCAGGAAATCGCGACGGGTGATGTTGCGGCCCATACCCAATTCACGATCTCGACATTCGTTGGCGTCTCGATTTGGCTTGGTTGCACCGTCAATCGACATGAGTTTCGTCCAGCAGACGCAGTTGCCTTGGCCTCCTGACGGGGGCTGAGTAGAATATCAGGGAAGCGCCTTGCACGGCGCACAGGAGATTCGATGGCTTCCGGCGAAACGGCAACTGCTGCCACGAGCGCGATTCCGCAGCTTCCGAACCACAAGGTCAAGATCAAGAAGCTCGACCAGCGTTCCTGCAACGAAAAAAATGAAAAGGGTAAGTTCTGCGGCGGACATTTGAAGCGCTGGTTCTACACCGCGGACGTGCTGGAAAAGGAATGCGGCTGCGTGGAGAAAGCCTGGGGACCGGACGCCGAAGTGTATCGCTGCGAATTTTGCCAGACACTCTACTTGCCCAGTCCCGAGGATGCGCGCGGGATGAACGTTGCGGGCCGGGGCCAGATTTCGATGTTTGGACTGACGGTTCCTCCGAAGGAAGAGAAACCTAAATGAAGGTGTCAGGTGTCAGGTCTCAGGTGTCATGACTGAGGTTTTCCTGAGACCTGTCACCTGACACCTGACACCAGTCTTCCATGAATACTTCTGAACTCATCTACGATTGGAATGCCCTGTATCCGAAGTCGCTGCATCCGCCGGGACCCGTGCGCCTGACCGATGAAACGCTGCGCGACGGCTTGCAATCGCCTTCCGTCCGCGATCCTTCCATCGAGCAGAAGATCGAAATTCTGCACCTGATGGAGGCGCTGGGCATTAGCACGCTCGACCTTGGGCTTCCCGGGCCGGGCCGCGCGCGGTGGAGCACGTGACGGCGCTGGCGCGCGAAATCGTCTCGCACAAAATGAAGATCACGGCATATTGCGCCGCCCGCACGGTCGAGAACGACATTCGCCCGATCGCCGAGATCGTTCAGAAAACCGGACTCCCCATCGAGGTGGCTGCATTTCTTGGAACGAGTCCGATCCGGCGTTACACCGAGGGATGGAATAACGACTTCTTGCTTCGGACTACCGAAAAGGCCGTCCAATATGCGGTCTCGCTCGGCTTGGAAGTCATGTACGTCACCGAGGACACCACCCGCTGCGATCCGGAAACGGTGAAGCAACTCAACTCGCTGGCCATCAACTGCGGCGCGCATGCTCTGGTGCTGTGCGACACTGCCGGACACGCCACTCCCATGGGCACGGTCGCGCTGGTCAAGTTTGTGCTTGAGCAAGTCGTGAAGCCTGCGGGGAAAAAAATCCGCGTCGACTGGCACGGACACTGCGATCGTGGACTGGCGACCGCTAACGCTATGGCCGCGTTAGTGGCAGGCGCGGATTGCGTGCACGCGACTGCACTGGGCCTCGGTGAACGCGTGGGCAACACGCAGATGGATCAGATGCTGGTCAACCTGAAGCTCATGGGCATTGCGCCCTGGGATCAGCAAGATTTGACCAAGCTCAAACGCTATTGCGAGGCGGTCTCGGTCGCCACGGGTGTTCCGATTCCCGCGAACTATCCCGTGGTTGGCGAGGATGCATTTCGCACTGCCACCGGCGTTCACGCCGCTGCCGTGATCAAGGCGTACAAGAAAAACGATGTTGAACTCGCAAACTCCGTATATTCCGGCGTACCGGCGCAATACTTCGGATTGGATCAGATCATCGACATCGGTCCCATGAGCGGAAAATCCAATGTTCTTTTCTGGCTGGAACACCGCGGCCTTCCGGTGAACGACGAGGTCGTTGAGCGCATTTACCAATGCGCCAAGTCGAGTGACCATACGTTAAGCGAAGCTGAAATTTTGGAGTGCGTGCAATCGCGCTGAGATTATATTGAGATTGTTTGGAAGGGCAGAGCCCCGTCACCACACAAGCTTAATCCGCGACCACCGCCTCTTTTCGCGTGCTGCTTAGGACGGCTAAGGCTTTTTCCAAGTCGGCAATCAGATCGTCGACGTGCTCGATGCCTACCGACAGGCGAATCATCTGCTCAGTCACGCCCATCTTTTTGCGCATCTCTGGAGCGATCATGGCGTGCGAGGTTAGCACCGGGATGGTCACCAGCGAATCCACTCCGCCGAGGCTGGGTGCCAGGGTAAACAGATTCAGCGCTTCAGCTACGCGACACGCGTCGGCGCCCGTGCCTTCCACTTCGAAGCTCACCACAGCGCCTGCGCCCGCCATTTGCTTTCTCGCGATCGCGTAGTCAGGATGCTGTTTGAGCATCGGATAATGCACCCGCGCCACTTTGGCATGCTGGCTCAGGAACTCGGCAATCCGCAGCGCGCTTTCGTTCTGGCGCTCGACTCGGACGGCCAGCGTCTTGATTCCGCGCAGCAGCAGAAATGCCGCGTGCGGATCCATGCAGCAGCCAAGTGTGGTGCGCGTGGAATGAATTTGCTCGATCAGATCGCGTCGTCCGGTTGCGATGCCGCAGATCAGGTCGGAATGTCCGCCAAAATATTTTGTTCCCGAATGCAGCACCAGATCAATGCCCCACTCCGCTGGACGGCAATTGATGGGCGTGGAGAAAGTCGAATCGATGGTTGTGATGATGCCGCGTTTACGCGCCAGCGCTGCAATCTTTTCCAGGTCGACGACCCGCACATTGGGATTCGTCGGCGATTCGATGTGCAGGAGTTTTGTGTTGGGGCGGATCGCGCGCTCGTGTTGCGCGATATCGTTGGTGTCGACGAACGTGGTTTCGATGCCCAGTTTCGGCAGCCATTGCGATAAGAACTTGATCACGCCTCCGTAAATATCGCGCTGCGCCACGATGTGGTCGCCCGCCTTCACCAGCGAAAGAATCGACGTAGTGATCGCGGCCATGCCCGAAGAGAACAGGAGCGCCGCATCCGTGCCTTCCAGTTGGGCGATGGCATTCTCGGCGACGGTCTGCGTGGGATTGCCGTAGCGCGTGTAGAACTGGTCGGTCGGTGTGACGCGCACCTGTTCCTGCATGTCGGTGGCTTCGAAAGTTGAAGTCTGATAGATCGGCGTGGAGAGCGGGCCGTTCTTCTTGGCGAGGCTGGTACCGCCGCGCACCGCCTCGGTTTCCTGCCGGAATGTGTGCTTCTTCATTTTGCCAATCTCCTGTAGAGACGCGGCTTGCCGAGTCTCCCGCCGCGTCCCAGAGTAGAAGGGGCAAGCCCCGTATCTACACGAAACCCGCCGCTTCTTAAAGATTACCTGTGCCGTTCAGCCGCGGCAATACTTAGACACGGCCTGGCGTCTGTAATATCCTTGCTTGAGCCACCGCTATGAGAAAGAAGAAGCTGAAAACCGTCGAGAAGAAGTCTGCGGCGAGGAAAAAGAAACCGGCGCGTTCAGCGAGCAAAGTCGCTCTGAAAGCCACAGTCCTGAAAGGCAAGCCCAAGGCCGAGTTGCGTCACATCCCATGGAGTTCGGTCGCAGTCGAGGCCCTGAATCCTTTGCTGGGCCGCCACTTTGTGGTCGGGCAGAACGTCATGCTCGCCCGCGTCCTGCTCAAGAAAGGGTGCGTCGTTCCCGAGCACAGCCACCACAACGAACAGATCACCTACATTCTCGAAGGCGCGCTGAAGTTTGGCATCGACGGCAAAGAAATCGTCGTGAATGCGGGAGAAGTCCTCACCATTCCGCCCAACATGCCGCACTCGGCCGAGGCCCTGGCGGATACGGTCGATCTCGATATTTTCAATCCGCCACGCGCCGACTGGATCAACAAGACAGACGCTTACTTGCGGTAGAGAAATCGACTGAAAATAGCCCAAATGGGCCGCTGGGCGCGCCTGTGGTAACATTCCCGGTTGGATGACTTCAGGAGATTGTTTATGTGCCGTTGGCTCACTTGCTTCCTCCCGCTGTTGCTGATTAGCTCGCTCTCGTTCTCGCAGGATCGTTGCGAAACCTTCTCACCACGTTGCCGGCAATATGCCCGTGTCTTCTTCTCGAATCCAGCTAACCGCCGAGCGTTCATCGGCGCCGCACGCGATTACTCAGCCCAACACCAGCCGCGAAGTCCCGGGCAACACCTGGCAGTTACTCGCCACTATACCGGGAGTGATTATTCACGATATTGCTTTTCCCACCGCCAAGATTGGATACGCCGTGGGCGAAGAGGGGCAGGTTTGGAAAACGACCGACGGCGGAACGAACTGGGTGCAACAGGTCCCGCCCGATGCTGCAAGCGACTACTTCTACGGCGTCGCTGCGATCACGACGAAGAAGGTCATCATCTCCGGCTTCTTCGATGGTTCGGGCGGCGCTTACGGCGTTTTCCGCTGGACGGAAGACGGCGGCAGCACCTGGAGCAGCGACATGAGTACCGGTCCGGAGTGGTTGCAGCAAGTCCGGTTCGTGAAGAAACAGAATGGCCTCATGTTGACCTTGGGCCCGGTCGAGGGCGATCCTAATACGCTCGCCGAGTACACGAGCGATGGTGGCGCGGGACTTTCCGATTGGGACAGCGCTGTACGCCAATCCCGATGGCGGCTGGTTCGGTCCGCAATTTTCTTTTCTCAATAACCTGCACGCTCGCGCTTCTGGCATCAATTTCTGCACCAGCCTAACGGGCGGTTCCGACTGGACCTGCGGCCCTTCGGTCGATTCCGTTTTCGATGGCCCCGTTTTCTTCTTGAACGATAAAGATGGATGGGTTGGCGGAGGTGAAATTTCTCCCAACGTGGAAGGGTGGCTGCATGTCACCACCAACGGCGGCAAGACCTGGAGCGGCCGCACTCTGGACGGCCCGTGGCCGATCCGGTCGATCTTGTTTCTGAATAAAACAACAGGCTGGGCGGGCGGCGGCAATGTCTACACCGATGTGGGCGGCATGTATTTCTCAACCGACGGTGGCAACACCTGGTCGGTCGACGTCACCACCAACTCGGAGATGGGATCGTGCGCGGACCACACATCGCCGGAAAGCATCATCAGATCTGGTGCGCGGGCTTCAACTACAACGGAAATTTCAACAGCGTTATTTACAGCACGTCAATATTAGCGCGTGTGGCGCGGACACTCCTGGTCTGCGCAGCAGCGCCTGAGGAATCTGATCGCGAATCGCGCCCCGCGCAAGCTTGCCGTATCATCGAAGAGGCGAGCGCAGTCACCCGCGAACCGCCGGATCATAGCCCTTTGTCGACCACTCGAACTTCGACTACACGAAACGTCGACAGCCGCAGCTCGCCTGCGCTGCATCGCCTGCGCGGCCACTCCTGACTCCGCCGCGCAAGACTTCCGTTGCACCGCGTGCGGCGATCTGCTGGAATTCTTTTTCCCCGGATGGATGCTCGACCAGCGAGACCGGGCTGAGCCCCGTCACCACACCGATCCCGCGGCATTGAAGGCTCTCTGGCTCCAGCGCCGCACTTCGCGCGAAGAGCTTGACCAGAGCGGAGTCTGGCGTTTCCGCGAGCTTCTTCCTCATATTCCCGAAGAGCATGCCATCACGCTGCGCGAAGGCAATACGCCGCTCTACCACCTGCCACGGTGCGCGCGCGCGATTGGGGTCGAGAACCTTCACGCCAAGCATCAGGGCATGAACCCGACCGCGTCGTTCAAGGACACGGGCATGACGTTCGCCGCTTCGTCCGCGCACCAGGGCGGATTCAAATGGGTGGCGTGCGCCTCCACGGGCAACACTTCGGCTTCGATGGCGGCTTATGCCGCGCGCGGCAACATGCATAGCCTGGTGCTCATTCCGGATGGCAAAATTTCCTGGGGCAAGCTTTCGCAAGCGCTCGACTACGGAGCGCTCACTTGCCAACTGCGCACCGATTTCGACGGATGCGTCCGCATCCTCAACGAACTCGTCCGCCAGAAGCCGGTCTACTTGCTGAATTCGGTGAATCCGTATCGCATCGAAGGCCAGAAGACCGCGGCTATCGAACTTATGGAGCAACTTGGCTGGGAGCCTCCCGATCACATCATTGTTCCTGGAGGCAATCTCGGGAACAGTTCGGCGATCGGCAAAGCGCTGGTTGAAATGCGCGAGCTCAAACTGATTTCGCGTCTGCCGAAACTTTCCATCATTCAGGCGCAGGGCGCGAATCCGTTCTACCGCTCGCGTACGCGAGTTCGGCGGCAAGAAGCTCGAACCGATGACTGCCGACACGCTGGCGACCGCCATACGCATCGGCAATCCGGCATCGTGGAAGAAAGCGCTGCGCGTGCTGCAGGCGACCGGCGGTGAGGTCGAACAAGTTTCGGAAGTCGAGATCGCCGTTGCCAAAGCCGAAATTGGCGCCGATGGCATCGGGTGCGAACCGGCCTCTGCCGTCACGCTGGCGGGGCTCAAGAAGCTGCGTCTTAGCGGGTTCGTCAAACCCGGCGAATCTGTCGTTCTGATCCTCACCGGCCATCAACTCAAGGATCCGGACTTCACCATCCAGTTCCATCGCGGCGATTTTTTCGCTGGGACGCCCGAAGGGACTGAGGCTGCCGCGGCAAAAATCTGCAGCGCGCCCCATCGTGCTCGACGCCAATCTGGGAGCTGTCATTGCCGCGCTCGACGCGGCCGAGAGAAATTCGTAGCAGTTCGCCTCAAATTCGTGTATAAAACACAGTTCGATTGTCCGTGGCCGCTGTTGTGGATTCCGGTCAGGCCAAATCTGGCTAAAGCCTTTAATTTCTGTTATTTCGGGACCTATTTTCGGGTGCCGAGGAGTTTGCTGTTTAACTTATGCCTTCACGTCCCACATCTTTAGATCGCTCATTGCGCCTGGCGCTTCCAGCCACGTCCGCTAATCTGGGTCCGGCGTTTGACGCCGCTGCCCTGGCTCTCGATTTCCACCTTCGCGTGCGCGCCGAGCGTGCGCCTGACTTCTTTGTCACCGCCGAAGGCCGCGACGCGCAGATCTGCGCCCGCATGGAGAACCACCTCATCACGACTACTTATTGCGAGGTGCTGGAGTCGGAGAACCGCAAGATTGCGCCGTTGCGCATCCACCTCGAAAACGAGATTCCGATCGGCCGGGGTTGCGGATCGTCGGCTGCGGCGCGCCTGGCGGGCATTGCGCTGGCGGTACATTTCGGACATCTGCGCTGGAAAAATGACCGCATCGTCGGCGAGGCTTCCATGCGCGAGCACCATCCTGATAACGCTTCGGCCTGCTGGATGGGCGCGCTTACCGTGGCTCGCATGGCGAATCAGGTGCAGGCGCAGGTCGTCGAAGTGAAGCCGAAAGGGAAGTGGCCGCTGCTGCTGGCTGTTCCCGACGCTCCGCTCTTGACCGAGCAAGCGCGCCGCGTGCTGCCGTTCCAGTACTCGCGCGCCGATGCCGTCACCAACATTCAGAACTCGATGCTGCTGCTCGCGGCCTTTACGCAGGACCGTCCCGACCTGCTCTCTTCGGCGCTCGAAGACCGCATCCACCAGCCTTATCGCGCGCCGCTCTGTCCGCTGCTTCCGGCGCTCAAGGAACTCACGGGAGATTCCGGCATTCTCGGCGCTGCGCTCTGAGCGGAGCGGGCCCGTCGGTGCTGGTGTTTCTTGATCCGAAAGTTTCACCGAAGAAGGCGAAGCAGAGAATCGCCGCTCACCTCACCAAGCGCCGTTTGACCGCCGAACTTATTCTCACCGGGATCGCTCAACACGGCGGATGCGACGGAGCCGACTGGCGCAAGCATCACGGGTCTTCCAAGAAATAGTGGCTGTGTGGAAATAGTGTCGTTTGGTGACGGAGACTCCCTCCCATAAGAGCTAACTTCAGAATTACCTCGGGTTACCCATCATCCGGCCGGAATTAGAACCCAACGCGAAATCGCCTGTCTTCGTCAGCTCGGCGTAATACGGGAACAGCCTTTTGAGCAAAGAAATGCGTGCTGGGAACGCGAAGTCAAAACCTAATTCAATCGTTTCCAGTCGGAAAAGTAGGCACCATCCACAAGGTACATTACGACCTCGGGGCTATTGCGGGAGAGGATCGTCTCGCCTTTCACAAATCCCTCAAAAGTCTCCTGTATGAAGTAATACGTCTTGCTGGCTTCGAGATCCATGTCGAATCCGTTCGCGTTGTCAGCCTGCGAAATGAGGGAATATTTTCCGGGGTCGACATAGGCGATGCTGTAGGTGCCCATCTTGTTTACCGCGATGACCTTGCCATTGGCATGCAGCTTGAACTGATTTCCCCACCCAGTGTTGCGCGCGGCCAGTGGGGGACAGACAACGACAATGGTTGCCTTGTCTATCTTTGCCTCGGGCAATGGATGAGTCGCTCGGTCCAGTTTCATCGAGTGCTTGGACTTCAAATCCGGAACACGGCTCTTGTCAATGCCATCGTACTTGTCGATGATGGATTTTCCCTTTTCGAAATAATTCGTAATCGTCACGCGTTCGCCAAACAGACTTTGGGTTTTGGCGGTTGCCTTATCGTATATGGCTCCCGGCAGGACTAATAGCACCTTCTCCGAAAGATCCCCTTGGCTGTACTCCAAGTAAAGCCAGTGATCATGCGCATGAATGCTTGCAACCACCGCGCCCGCGAGTGGACTCAATGCGGTAACCACCACGGACTTTGCACCCGCGTTCATATGGGCATCCGAATCTAAAGACCACTTTTGTGATGTCGGAATATGGAACGGCGAAGTTATCGCCCGCCCCACTCCGAAACGTCAGTTTTCTAGCGTCATCGTCGAAGCTGAGAACGCCGATCTTATCCACCAATTCCCGTTTTTCCGCGCTCTTGTGCCGTCGAATCTTGACGTCATCAAACTTAATAGTTTCTGAAAAGAGGAATGAGATGCCGATGAACAAGAAAATAGCCAACTGCGCCGGTTTTTTCACGTGCCGCCCTCTTTGCGATCTAACTGGGAAAATTCCTTTTTAAACCCGAAAAACAGCACCATAGTACACCTTCGGGAATTGGCAGACTTACGAAAAATCCCAAGAGCACTCATCATGCATAGGCTCCACTTCGAGTCAATCTGCCTAAGTTAGCGCGTACGGGACAGTGCCCGCAGCCACACAACCTTCGCGAACGACTAACGACCAGCGACCAGCGACCGATCCCCAAACGGCCACTCGCCCCGCCGCCACGCTCGCACCGTGTAGATCGCGATCCCTACCACCAGAATGACTGCGGCATAGCGAACCTCGCGCAGAAAGTTTCGCCGCGAAATCAGAATGAAGACGAAGCTGGCCGCCGCGATCAGCGCGGGCAGCGGATAGAGCCACATGCGAAACGGACGCGGCATGTCGGGACGGCGGATGCGCAGCACGATCACTCCGATGCTCTGCACCAGGAATTGCAGCACAATGCGGATCACGATCAGCGCCGCAATCAGGTCGGCCAGCCGCAGAAAACAAAACAGCGCCGCCACTCCCGCCAGCGCCAGCAGCGAAACATAAGGAAACTTGTGCACGGGATGCACGCGCGCAAAGGCGCGAAAATAATTTCCATCGAGCGCGGCCGCATACGGGCACGCGCGAATAACCCAGCGTCAGCGAAAACACCGAGGCAAATGCCGTCCACATCACCAGCACCGAAATCACCCGCGCCGCGCCTTGTCCGTAGACTCGCTGCATCATGGTTGAAACCACATAGAGCTTGCTGTTAGCCGCGCCCGACTGCGCCAGTTCCCGCCAGGGGATGACGCCCAGAATGCTGATGTTCATCACGATGTAGAGACACGCGACCGCCAGAATCGACAAGCAACAGCGCGCGCGGAATATTTTTCTCCGGATTCTTGACTTCATCGCCCGAGGAAGCACACGTTGTAGTAGCCGCCAATGTCGTAGGCGGCGATCAGCATCGCTCCGCCCAGCCCGCGAAAAAAGTCGGGCGAGAATGAAAACGCTCCGGGAGGCAAATCGAATGCCTGATGCGCGTTGAAATGAGTGAGTCCGGTGAAGATGATCCATCCGATCGTTGCCCATCACGCCCAGCCAAAGCAGGTTAGTGAGGCGCGAAATCGCGGTGATGCGCCGGTAAAGCAGGAACGCGGTGAGCGCGCAGACGCCGATGGCGACCAGCGTGGCCGGCATGGCAACCCAGGTCAACTGCAGAGTTCCGATCAGCGGCAGATTGAGGCTGCCGGTGCGGGTCGACCAGACGCGCTCCAGTCCGGGCCAGAAAAAAGCCGCATATTGCGAGAGGCCGATGGCGCCCGAGGCGATCGAGAGCGGAGCGCTGAACGAAAGTTGCCAGATGAAGAGGAAAGAGATGAGGCGTCCCAGTTTTTGCGGGCCGTAGATTTCTTTCAAATACCGATACGATCCGCCCGAGCCCGGCATGGCCGCGCCCAGTTCGGCCCACACCAGGCCATCGCAGACGGCTAGCAGCGCGCCCAGTACCCATCCCAGCATGGCTTGCGGCCCGCCCATGGCGCTGACGATCAGCGGGATCGTGATGAACGGTCCCACGCCGATCATGTCAATCATGTTCAGCGCAGTGGCGGAGCCGAGGCCGATGCCGCGGACGAGTTGCGGGTTGGTGGCGGATTCGGCATTGCTTTCGCGGGAGAAGGTCATGAAGAAGGTCGTTGGTCGATGGTCGTTAGTCGTTGGTCGATCATTCGCATGACGCATTGAACGTTGTGACAAGCGGTCCTTCGAACTGCGCTCAGCGATCGACCTAGTTATTTCGAGCGACAGCAAGTATCTGTCGCCATCGCAGCTCGACCAACTGCTCATACGGATCGCCAACGACCAACGACCAACGACTAACGACCGCTTATCAGATTCACAAACAAGCCGCACCGCTCCGGGCACGCCTGCGGGCAACTGCCGGAAGAACGCATATCCCGTGTAGATGTACGTTCCTTTGCCGTAATGCGCCACCAGCAAGCCGCCTTTCTGCTCGGCTTCGCCGGGATCGTGCGATTCCAGCAGCGGCGTGAAGTTCGGGTCCCACTGCGACATGAAATACAGCCCGCGCTCCTGCACCCAGCCCTCGAAATCTTTTTGCGTAATTTCGTTGGGAGAATGGAAGATCGGGTTGGCGGGATCGAGAATTTGTACCGGCGCCTCTTCCACCGAAACCCGCGCCCGGCTGAGCGTTGCCGGATACGGCGTGTACTTGCCGTCATTGAAATCGATGGGCGAACCAAAGGATCCCATGGTGTTGTATTGCACGACCAAGCGCCCGCCATTCTGCGACATAGCCGAGCAACCGCTTGTTGTTGTCGATGACATCTTTTTGCGTGTCGTAGGCGCGAATGCCGAGCACGATCGTCTGATATTTGCTCAGGTCTTCTTTGCTCAGGTCTTCGGTCGCCAGCTTTTCCGCCGGAATCATGGTGACATTCATCCCGATCTGTTCGAGCACAGTTGGAATGTCGTCGCCGGCGCCCATGATGTAGCCGACCTTCAGGTTTTTCGGGACTTTCACATCGACGATGCTGACGCGCTGTAGCGCGGGCTGATAGTAGTAGGCTGCGCCTAGATCCTCTCGCGTGACGAGGGTGTAGCCTTCGCGTATTTCTTGCCACCTGCCTCAAGAACCGCGCGAACCTCAGTCCGTTCTTCTTTCAAACTGGCCGGAAAAAGCTTGAACACAAAATCTTTCCTATCGCCGCCATTCGGTAAATGTACTGACAACTGGCGCGGCTCAGATTTCCAGCCGGCGGGGAGTTCCAGCCGAAGCGATCCGTCCGGCGCGCCCGCAGCGCTGGAACTTACTCCAACTCTCGCCGTCAGTTCTTTCCCATCGCTGGCAGGGACCACCTGCTCTCCCGAATCAAGCAGCACCGAAAACGCTGGAGCTATTGCCAGCGGGCGCTCCGAAAACCACGCCCGCCGAATCCTTGTAACGCACCATGCAAACGGCATTGGCCAGGGGCTCTTCGGCATAGCTTGCCTCCGCCTCCACCGGCGGCGAAGGAAACGGCAGTCCCTGATCCTTCGCATCGTCAATAATATTCAGTGTGTCCCTCTCGGGATCGCTCCGATGCCAATACGGCCGCGTGATTCGGGCATCGAGAGGAACTTGCACACGAAAATGCATAACAACCTCATTGTCCAGTAATTCCTTCTTTACTACTTCAGACTTCCATCCCCCAGGCAACTGAAGCCTGATGTTTGCCTTATCGTCTTGCATCTTTGGCATTGAAAACTTCGCTGTCACTTCAAGCGTTTTCCCGGGCACAGCCATGAATGCGTCACCCGTTGTCGCGCCCACGGGCACGTCGACTACAGTGTCCAGCTTCGCCCCAGCCGCCAACCCACGCACATACCTGATCAAGAACAACCGTTGCAATAACTGCAGCTGAAAATACGCTTTAGCCCAATCCGACAATTCAGATCCAGCAACTTCATTGAAGAGTCGCGCATTTAATGTTCGAGCGCTAATAAGCGACGCCTCCAACACCTGTGCATCATTCGTTCCCACTGCCGTCTCAATCTTCTCTTGAATCTCCTCTAATTTCGCCCCTCAGCCAGGGCGCCTTCTTTTCTTCATCGCCCAGTCGCGAAGCCAGGCCCGGCAGCGTCGTATCGATTCCGTCGAAGAAATCCTGTTCGTGGCCGTCTTTATCTTTTGGCGAGTCCACCACCGAATCAACCAGCTTGTAGTATGCAAATCGGTCGCCTTTGGGGATCGAGATATCCCCTAGCCCCTGCGATTCTTGATGACGCAATCCCTCCACGGCAAACTGCACATACGACATCCCCAACAAAGGGTCTTCTTTCCCCGTGTTCAGCTTGACGGTGTAATTGGCTGGGTCGCAGGTTGAAGCGCCAAAGCCGCACACGTTTCCGATATACAACTTCTTCGGTTGCCAGGGCTGCAATCCTTCTTTGATCTGCTCTGGAAAGCGCTTCGGGTCGGCGGCGGCGCGGAATGCCTCTTTCGTCAATATCGCCGATGCCTGATGATGGCCGTGGCCGTCGCGCTCGGTTCCCGAAAACCGCGCTACCAGCACATCCGGACGAAAGGTGCGAATCACCCGCACTATGTCGGCCAGGGCGATGTCATGCCCCTGCCATTTCTGAAATGTTTCTTCTGGAGTTTTCGAGTAGCCGAAATCCGCGACGCGCGAAAACCGCTGCTCGACGCCGTAGTAGCGGTCGGCGGCCAACACTTCCAGCGTACGCAACACACCCAGCACATCGAACAGATTGCTGCCGAGTTTGTTCTGTCCGCCTTCGCCTCGGTTCAGCGTCATCAACAAGGTCGAAACGCCTTTGCCGCGCGCTTCCAGCGTCAGCATGCCGCCATCCTCATCGTCGGGATGTGCGTCAACCTGCATCAGCCGCCCCGTCGTCTGCAACCGCCGCAGCATCAGATTCAGGCCGTTCGTGCCGGTGTCTTGCGGGAGGGGTTCGTAATAACGGTCGACGGAAGAATGCCCCCGCCGATCGGCCGAAGAATGCTCAGCGGTGTGATCGTCCGGCTTTTTTTCTTGCTGCGCGGCGGCTGATATTCGCGGCCGAAACTGTCAGCGCCGTCAGGAGTGCTGCGGCTGCAAGGTACGGCACACTTGTCCAAGCCCGAATTTATTTTGCATCACAAACATGAGAATCTGATGGATCTACTCCAAAGAAAGGATCAAAAATATTGCGCTCGGGTTACTTGCCGAGCCGCTGCGCCGCGTTGAACTTTTGCTGACAGTCTGCCGCCGCTTGCACAATCTGCGCGGAACTCGGGATCTCCGCGCACGCTGGCCAGCAGCGGATCGGATTGCAACGCCTGATGCGCGCAGTAATTTCCGGCAACGGCCTGGCGCAGAAACGCGAATGCAATCTGCTTTTCGCCGCACGCGGCCAGCAACGTGCCCTGGTGATACTTCATCTCGGGATTCATGTTTCGCCTAATAATTCGCTTTGGGCTTGCTCCGCCAGTTGCTGGATATCCGCCGCCGGAGCCTTGTCCAGGCATGCCTGCAGCAATCCGCGCATCCACATGGGATTTTCCGTTACCTGCGGAACGGCCTGCCGGGCTTCCATCATCTTGCCCTGCCGCATCAGCACCGCGACCCGCATCGCATTCGACCACTCCGAGCCCGCATCGCGGTTCAGATATTCCATGGCCCGCGCCGATTTCCCCGCTTCCAGCAAAGGCCAGCGAGCACGAACGCCAGTTGTAATTCCGCGCATCGATGGCCACTGCCTTGTCGCACTCGCTCTGCGCTTCGCCCAGCCGCCCCGCATAGCGCAGCACATAGGCCAGCGAATAATGCGCAAACGCGGCATCCGGGACGCTTGCGTACAAGTGCCGGGCATCGTCATAGGCCTGGTCGAGATTTCCGCCCTCGGCTTCATTCGCCGCCAACAATCCGGCGGCGCTGACCCGTCCCGGCTCCAGCGCAAGCGCGCGCTTGTAGGCGGCATTCGAGCGCTGATATCCCGCCTCACCTCCGTCCGAGTAAATCGCATCGAAGTAATAGCGCCGCCCAGCGCTTCCCAGGTCGGAGCATAATTCGAATCGAGTGCCACCGCCCGCTCCAGAATCGCGATCGCTTCCTTATTCGCGGCCCCATCGTGCGCCATCGCGACGCTGCGCAGATACAGGTCATAGCCTTCCTGATTCGAGGGCGTAGTGGTGGTTTCGGCGGCAGCATGCGTGATGCCCAGGGCCGGCACCAGTTCCTGCCGCACTTCTTTCGCCATCTGGTTGCGCAGAGCGATCAAGTTCTCGACCGGCGCGGTCAGGGTGCCGGTCCAGATCACCTTGTTGTCTTTGCACCTCCACCGCTTCGAGCGTGACCATCACCATTTTGTCCTGACGCAGAAAGTGTCCCACGACCACCGTACCGCACGCCCAACTCGCGTCCGGCTTTGGCCGGGTCGGTCTCCGCATTGGCGTATTTCTGGGTCGACGCCGAGGGCCGGATTTCGAGCGAATGCGCATAGGTCAGCGCATTGGCAATCTCATCCGCCAGCGCAAAACGCAGAAACTCGCTTTCCGCATCGTTATTAATGTTCTGCAGCGGCAGCACCGCGATCGTTCGTTCACCGGCATTTACCGTCGCGGCGGTTTCGTGGGTAACCCACCACGCCCCAAGAGCTGCCGTCACCGCTAAGCAGAGCCAGCAGATAACCGCGAGGACGATCCAACGCAGCTTCGAACTCGACTTCTGGAACGTCTTGGTCGTCGCTTAGATGGAAGCCAGTTGCTTCGCGCAGTCCGCTGCGCAGGGTCGGCTCCGTGCCGTCTTTGCTTCTTAGCTTCACCAGGTCGGCCTTCATCTCCGCCGCGTTCTTGTAGCGAAGGTTGCGGTCCTTCTCCATCGCCTTCCCAATGATGGTTTCGAGCGCCGGCCGGTACCGCCGGATTGATGGAGCGCGGCGAGGCCGGCTTCGAATTGATCACCGCGTGCAGCGTCATGACCACGTTCGTTCCGGTGAAAGGCTTCTTGCCGGTAGCCATCTCGAACAGCACCACGCCGAAGGAAAAGATGTCGCTGCGCACGTCCAGATCTTCCGATCGCGCCTGCTCGGGCGACATATAGACGGCGGTTCCGGGAATCACTCCCACCTGGGTCAGCGATTCTTCCAGCGACGTGTCGGTCGTGGTGCCCACACTGCCCCTTTGGCCAGTTTGGCCAGTCCGAAGTCGAGAATCTTCACCTGTCCATTCGGAGTCAGAAAAATATTTGCCGGCTTGATGTCGCGATGCACGATTCCCTTGGCATGCGAAGCCGCCAGCGCATCCGCCACCTGCACGGCAATGTCGAGCAGGTCTTCGAGATCTGATGGCTTTGCCATGGATCCGCTGCTTCAGGCTTTCGCCTTCGAGCTTTTCCATGACGATGAACGGATGGCCGTCGTTCGTCTTCAATGTCGTGGATGGTGCAGATGTTGGGGTGGTTGAGCTGCGATGCGGCGCGGGCTTCGCGCAGTAAAACGCTCTAGCGAGCGCGGATCCTTGGCCAGGTGTTCGGGAATAAATTTCAGCGCAACGTGCCGGCCGAGGCGGAGGTCCTCCGCTTCATAAACCACTCCCATTCCGCCGCCGCCCAGCTTCGACAGCACGCGGTAATGGGATACCGTTTGGCCAACGATCTCCATAAAAGTAGCGTGGGGCGGCTGGCCACTCCTCGTCCGCCGCCATTGCTTTGATTCTAGGTGTCAGGGCTGAAAGCTCCTCTAGCCCGTGAAGGCGTAATGGTAGAGCGTCATCGCGGTCGGGTCAACCGAGACTGAAAATAGGAAGGATGTTTTCTCACGGCATCATCACCCTTGGGAGGTTCCAGTGTCGCCAAAGACTGACCATGCGCAGCACAAAACAGGTCAGACCGCCCAGTAAGGCAGCCCATGTGTGGGGAATTTTCAGCTTCCGGCCCGCTATCATGACCGCTGCTCCAGCCATGGCCGCCGTAGCGTAGATGTCGGCGTGGAGCACGTTGGGAACCCGTGCCAGCAGGATGTCTCGCACCGTCCCTCCGCCGACGCCGGTGATGGTGCCCAGCAAAATGGCGATGAAAGGATGCATTTCGTAGAGCAGCGCTTTTTCCGTTCCGGCTACCGCAAACAATGACAGGCCCGCGGCATCAAGGCCGAGGATCACGCCACTCGGAATTCCCTGCACAAAGCGATACAAAAAGAAAACGATCGCAGCCCCGGTGAACGCCATCGCCGAATAGCGCCAGTCGCGCAGCGCACTGGGTGGGACGGCGCCGATGAGGAGATCGCGAAAGATCCCGCCCGCCAATGCCGTGGAAAAGGCCAGCACCATAAGTCCGAGTAAGTCGAGATTGCCGGTGATGGCGGCCTCGGCGCCCTCGATGCCGAAGAGGAGAGTGCCGGCCATGTCGGCGGCAAACAGCAACTCTGTTCGAGGGGCGTTTTACGATCTCTGTCTTCACGCTATGTCGTCAAACACTATCCGCCAAGCGCTATCTGCAACCAGGGCCGCCGACGATCCTACCCATTGCATGTTCTTGTTCTGATCAACGCCCATCATCAGGCCGCGGCCCATGCGCACGATGGTCAGCACCGGCAGTAATTCGTCGAGCCACACATACATGATCCGCAGTTCGACCTTCGTCGCGCCGTAGGGAGTCTCGACCACCGGGGTAAAGTTCATGCGCTCCTGCAGAATATATTCGTTACGTTTTGCGCAGGGATCGCGTCAATGTCGGCTCGCGTGGGCGCGATTACCACGCCCAATCCCGCAAAGGAATACAGCGGCTTCAGAACAAAATTCTCCAGATCTGGCGGCACTTCCGGCAGTTGATCCAGAAACAATTGATCTAAAAACCAGGTCCGCGGCACCGACGGATGCTTCAAATATGGAATCGAATACTTGCTCATCCGGAAATACCAGTTCGGATGACCCGCCCACTCGACATCCAAATCGTCGCGAAAATCGAATGGCACGCTCACGCCCTTGCGTTCCAATTCATCGACGATGGTGCGGTTATAGATTCGCTCGAATCGGAATCTGTTTGCCTGCTTCTTCATAAAACAGACGCCGGCCCTGTTTGCGAATCTTGGTGATGCAGACGGTGCGGATTCCTAGCAGCTTTTCCGTCAGCAGAAAATCCGGGCGCGTTTTCTGCTCTTCCGGATGCACTTCCATCAACACCACGTTCGCCGGATCGTGCCCCGCCACAATCGCATCTTGCAAAAGCCGTTTGTAGGAAAGCGGAGTCCAGCCCGCTCAAAAAGTAGCGAAGCTGCGGGTCGAGCTCGAATACATCGATGTAAGTCTGCGCCAAAACCGGCTGATAGGCGTAGAGGGAAGGGAAGGCCTGCAACTCGACCAACTTCGGGTGTAGCTCTCCGGCGGAATCGCGCACCAGGCCGAAGTCCACCTGAATGAACATCGGATGCGGCGGTTCGTTGGGCACGCGAAACTTCGCGGGGATCGAGGCCTCCGAACGCGCACGATATTCCGGATTCTCGACCAACTGCCTGATCAGCGCGTTGCCATCCTCTCCCATTCGCTCGACGAGCGCATCAGGAAAGAAGCAGGGCGTCTCGCAAAGCGCGAAGGGAACGTCCATCCCGCAGCGCGAAGTCATCTCGCGGCGAAACCGTTCATATTTTTCAGCAGTGAATCGCGAGTTGAAGTTCCTGCCGGTAGGAGGGGATCAATCCGAAGCGACTTCGTACTGGTCGACTTCAGCGGCTCATGCGGCTTGCCGGTCCGCAGCGAAGGATGCGACCTGTCGAACGCCACCACACGATCGTTACGCCTTCAATCAAGAACTGCCCGCCCCGCATAATCTGCTCACCATCTACCCAAATATCGAATTTCCGCCCCACTACATCAATGTGCGTCGACGGAGTACCATTCCGCGCCCGTGTGCGCTCCATAGGGATTTCCAAACGCAATGTGCACGCCGGGGTATTTCTCATCCTGCAGAATCTCTCCGATTACATCTTTCAGTTCGATGTTAGTGCCAATGGCAAACTCGCCTACCCGGTTGCTGTTTTCATCGGTATGGGTGTATGCCCAGAAATCGTCTTTCAATTCTTTATTCGAGGAATGCGCCTCGATCAAGCGATTTCCCTTAATCTGAATCGTCAGCGGATTGGCCTTCAGATCGCCAAACTTCGCGCACAAATAATCGCCCACTACTCCGTCAATCACAAACGTGCCGTTGACTTCGCCCGGGGTGGTGAAAATTTCGCCGCCCGGCAAGTTTCCCCATTTTTCGGTGCTGATAATTCCGCTCGTCTTCACCCAGCGGTAATTCGGATTCAAATCGGCCACCAAGTCCGTTCCCGCAGGTGTCTTGGCTCGAATCTGTTTTGCCTTGCGCACCGCTTCCATCACCTTCACGCTCAGCCGGTCCACCTTCAGGAAGTCGGCGCGCATGCCTTCCAGCATGATCCGCTTGTTGATGTTCACCATGTGGGCGTGGCGGATTTTTCGCCGATTGACGATGTCCGTCATCTGCATGCGCGATTTCAGTTCGTTGGTCTGCGCCTGCACGGCAAAAATGCTGACCTGGCTGGTCTCGAGATCCTCCGCGATCGCCAGTGGCAAATCGATCAGCGGACGCGGCGCCACGATCTTCCAGCACCCACGTCTGGTAAGGGCAGCCAATGTCTTCCAGTTCGTGCACGATTGCCGCCGCAATCTCCAGGCTTACTTCGTCGGTGATGACGGTGACTTTTTCCGAGGGCTGCACGCTCAGGCATACGCGCACCGCATTGCGCGCCCCCGGCGAAAGTTGCGGGTCGAAGGGAAGCGGTTGAGTTGTCGATTGGATTTTGCGTTGGATTCTAATTCAGTCTTCATGAAACTCATTAGACGGCCTTGGCGGTGGGCAAACTGTCCACCTCGTCCACGCCCATCTCAGTCTCCTCAATGATGTAGTCCACTACGGCTTTCATGTCGCCGGTCTTGCGGTACACGTCCAATTGCCGGTCGGCGCCCGTGCCCATTTTCATGATCTCGCGGATGTACTCGACTTCCGCGCGGCAATCGAGTTCGTCGAGCACGTCATCCACAAATTCCAGATACTCTTCGATTAAATCGCGCTCCGGAACTTCCATCGACTTGCCGAAGTCGATCAGCTTTCCGTTGATCCCATAGCGCGCCGCGCGCCACTTGTTCTCCATCAGCAACGACTTCCGATAGAGGCGGAATCCCTGATTCTGCGAATACAACTTGTAGAGCTTGGCGACCGTTGCCTGGATCAGCGCCGCCAAAGCGATCGTCTCGTCCAGGCGCATCGGCAGATCGCATACGCGGAACTCGAGCGTCGGGAAGAATGGATGCGGGCCGGATGTCCCACCAGATTTTTTTCGCGTTATCGATCGAGTTGGTTTTCACCAGCAGCTTGACATAATTCTCGTACTCACCCCAGCTCGGAAAATAATCGGGCAGGTTGGTCCGCGGAAACTTGTCGAACACCTTGCAGCGATACGATTTCAGCCCCGTGTCCATCCCCAGCCAGAAGGGTGAATTCGACGACAGCGCCAACAGATGCGGCACAAAATAGCGCGCATGATTCATCATGTGGATCAGCGTCTCGCGATCCTCGATGCCGACGTGCACATGCAGGCCAAAGATCAAGTTCGCCCGCGCCACCAGTTGCATATCCTGGACAATATTCATGTAGCGTTCGTCTGGCGTTACTTCCTGCACCCGCCAGTCTGCAAACGGATGGGTTGCCGCCGAGGCCAACCGAAGGCCATTTTCGCGGGCCAGGCGGATCATGTGCTGGCGCAGCTTCTTGAGCTCTTCGCGCGCTTCCTTGATGTTGGCGCAGACCGACGTGCCTACTTCGACGACCGACTGATGCATCTCGCTCTTGACCCGTTCCTGCAGGATCAATTTGCCCTTCTCGATGATCTCGGCGTGAATGTGCGACCGCAGATCCCGAGTTTCAGGATCGACAGTCTGATACTCCTCTTCGATTCCCAGCGTGAATGTAGGCTTCATCGCGGCATCCGGAACTGCCAGGCGGAAGGACACCCGGCGCAAGTCTTTGTAGTATACCAATCGTTGCCGCTGAGGCTGTACTTCTGCCTATGCTTTCTTCCGAGCCCTCGGCGTCCGACCTTCGACCGGCTTCGGGCCATTCAAGAACGCTGCCCAGCGCAATTCCTGCACCGGATCCTCCCCGCCGAGCGCCTTCTTTACGGCCATTTCCGCCACGGCATCCACCACCCACTCAAAATTCTGCTGGCCCACCGAGGTGACTTCCGCATCCGGAGCCGGATTCATGAAGTCAATCGCATATGGGACGCCGTCCTCCACCGCAAACTCGACCGTGTTCAGGTCATACCCGAGCGCGCGGCATAATGCCAGCGCATCCTTCTCGATGCGTTCCTTCAACGGCGCCCCCGGCTGCGGGTTTCCCTTTACATAGCGATCGTGGTGCGGAGCTTTCGGATCGTACTTCATGAGGTGCACTTTTTCCTGCCCCACGACATAACAGCGGTAGTAATCCTCAAACTCCACGCCGTGTTGCAGGGTCATGCAAAGGTCGCCGGTCTGATTGTAGTTGTGGAAAAATTCTTCGGGAGAATGCACTTTGTAGACATGCTTCCAGCCGCCGCCCGAGTAAGGCTTTAAGAACGCCGGAAATCCGACATAGGCAAATATTTCTTCCCAATTCAGCGGATAGATCAAATTCCGCATCGATTTGTCGGTCGTATCCGGCGGGTGCTTATGATGCGGCAAAATCACCGTCGGCGGGAATGGCGACGCCCATCTTGTGGGCCAGCGCATAATTGAAAAACTTGTCGTCCGCCGTCCACCAGAACGGGTTGTTAATGACAATTGTCCCCTGCAGCATGGCGTTCTTCAGATAGGCGCGGTAAAAAGGAATATCCTGTGAAATGCGGTCAATGATCACGTCGTACTTTTTCGGCTCATCCATGCGGATGCCGCCAATTTTCACAAATTCCGCCGTGACGCCTTCGGTCTTCATGCCGTTAATCTTCTCGACCAAAGCCGGCGGGAAAGTATTCTCCATTCCGAAAAGAATTCCGATTTTCTTACTGCTCATAATACACTCCTTGTGCTTGAAAAACGCTGTTCGCTATTCGTCCTTCGCTGACCAATGCCAATCGATCGATCTTTTCGCCATGCCGCCGCGAGGCCGAACAGCGGACCGCGAACGACGAACAGCGGATAGCTAATCTAAAAATACTTCTCCGCCATCCGCTGCCACAGCGGCCAATCATGCTTGCTGTTGTCGCCGTAGATGTCCAGCCAATGCGGAATGCCTTTGCCGCTCAAAATCGCCGCCATCTTCACGTTCGCATCCAGGCACATATCCCAGTCCGAGGATCCCAGCACGATCTTCATCTGCCGGTAGCCGGCTCAGAAACCATTCATCGCTCATGTTCGACAGATAGTCGGGAGGATTGTTGAAGTAGACATTATCGTCGTAGTAGCCGTCGAGAAAGCTCTTGATATCGAACGACCCGCTCATGGTCACGCACGCCGAAACCAGATCGGGATGACGCATGGAAAAATTTAGCGCGTGATAACCGCCAAAACTGCATCCCGTCACAGCAATCTGCGGAGCCCAGTTCTTCCATTTTAAATGCGGCAGAAACTCATTGATCACATAGCGCTCGTACTGTACGTGCCGCCAGATCCGCGCTCCCGGATGGACGCCCTTGTTGTACCAGCTCTCGCCGTCGACGCCGTCGACGCAGAACACCTGGATCGCTCCCGCCTCCAGTTTTCCACTTAGCGCGCGGATCATCCCCGCATCTTCATACTCGAAAAAACGTCCCATCGAGGTGGGGAAAACGAGGATCGGCTGGCCGGCGTGCCCATAGACGAGCGACTCCATGTCGCGTCCCAATTCGTGACTATATTGCTTGTTGATATTCGCGGTTCATGTGCGCGAGGATTGTAACCGAAGCGCGAGCATTGGTAACTGCAAGAATCACGACCAGAAAGGACACGATGGATCACGAAAGAAAGGCCCACAAGTTCCGACCTTCGGAGCCGCCGTGACCGGCGATTAATGAACTTTCCGTCGGCCCTGGCCGCGGATTGATTCCCAAATGCTTGAGTTTCGATTGCAGCGTCGTTCGCTTCAATCCCAATCCGCGTGGCTGCCCCTTTCGGGCCGCCAATCTGCCCGTGGCTCTGCCGTAAAGCACGCAAAATGTGCTCCCGTTCCGCCGGCTTCGAGACTGTCGTCAGTGCGTTTCGCGGGTACGGCTGCGCCGGTCGGCTGCAATTCGCTTAGCGACACCACCAGCACCGAACCTTGCGTCAGAATCACCGAGCGCTCGACGAAATTCTCCAACTCCCGCACATTTCCCGGCCAGCTCCCACGAAAATGAGCGCATCCATCGCTTTCTTCGGGATGGTCGTGATCAACTTCTTCATCCGTCGCGCGAATTTCTGCACGAAGTGTTCCACCAGCAACGCGAATGTCGTCCCGCCTTTCGCGTAGCGGTGGTAAGCGGATCGGAAATACATTCAGCCGGTAATACAAATCGCTCCGAAACTCTTTTTCGCGCACACTCTCGGCCAAATCACGGTTGGTCGCGGCAATCAAGCGAAAATCAGCCTTCAACGTCTGGATTCCGCCCAAGCGTTCGAACTCCTGATCCTGTAATACACGCAGTAACTTGGGCTGCAGCGCCAGAGAAATGTCCCCGATCTCGTCCAGAAACAGCGTGCCCTTGTCTGCCAGTTCGAGTCGTCCGATTTTCTTGCTCACCGATCCGGTGAAAGCGCCCTTCTCATTCCCGAACAATTCGCTCTCCAGCAGCCCCGAAGGAATCGCCGCACAATTCATTTTGATGAAACTGCTGCCGGCCCGCTGACTCAGGCGGTGGATGGCGCGCGCCACCAGTTCCTTGCCCGTTCCCGTTTCGCCGAGCAGCAGCACAGTGGCATTGCTGGCCGCCACTTTCCCCACATTCTCCATCACGGCTTGCAAAGCCGCGCTGCGTCCGATGATTTCCCCGAACCCCAGTTCCACATCGATTTCCTGCTCAAGGTAAAGTTTTTCTTCCGTAAGCTTTTTCTTGGCTTCGAGCAGAGCTTCGGTTGTTTCCCGGAGTTCGGTGACGTCCATGCTGGCGCCGGTGAGCCCAAGTACAGCTCCGTTCGAGTCGAAAACCGGCTCGATCGTTACGTCGAAATAGTGCTTCCTGCCGCCGAAAGTAATCTGCATTTCATCGCGCACTCCGACCCCGGTTTCCAGCACCCCTCGCCGGACGTCCGTGGTGCGCGCAGCTTCCTCGGCATCGAAAAGCTCGAACGAGGTTTTTCCGAGTGTTTCGCTCGCTGGTAACGGGAGCTGCGGGTTGTACACCCAGGTATAGCGCAAATCCCGGTCCTGGTTGAACACCGCAATCGGAGAGTTCTTCAGTGCCACCCGGAACCGCTCCGCGCTTAGCCGCAAGGTTTCCTCAGCCTGTTTGCGCTCGGTGATGTCTTCTGTGAAGATTACAAGGCCGCCGATCCCTCCCGCATCGTTATGCCACGGTAATATCTCCCAATGTATCCACTGCACTGAACCGTCGGCCCGGTCAAAGCGGTCTTCTTCTTCGCGTAGAAACTCGCCCGCCAGTGCGCGACGATGAGCCTCCTTCCAGCGCTCGGGGATTTCCGGGAAGACATCATAGTGTGATAGGCCGCGCAGATCGCGGTCGCCCAGACCATAGCTAACTGCCAGCGGGGGCTGATCAGTAGGTAGCGCATATCGCGATCAAACATCGCCAACGCCGCCGGTGTGTGCTCGATAAAGAGCCGGAGCCGTTCCTCGCTTTGACGCAACGCCTCCTCCGTCCGCTTCCTCTCGACGCGAGCACGAATGACGGTGATGCCGAACGCCAAATTGTCCGCCAGTTTCTCCAAAAGGTGAATCTCTTCGGTCGTGAACGCATTGGGCTCCGCGGAATAGATTCCAAGCTCACCGAACGTGTTGTCGTGGTCATCCTTGAGGGGTACGGCGAGACTCGAGCGATAACCGCGCCGCAAGGCATCCTCTCGCCATGGAACGGCGATCGGGTCGGTGGCGAAATCCTGGATATAGACACTGGCTCCGCCGCGCATAGCGAGTCCCGTTGGACCGCTTCCGCGCTCCGTATCGTCCCAGCTCAGGTTGGCGGTTGCGAGATAGCCATCTTCAAATCCAGCCCACGCGACAGGCCGCACGGTCTTCGCTGCATCGTGCTGCACGTACCCCACCCAGGCCATGCGGTAACCAGCCTCATCGCAAACAATGCGGCAGATGTCATGGAGCAGAGTTTTCTCATCGACCGCCCGCAAAAGCGTCTCGTTGCAGCTGCAGATAGCGCGCAGGTCGCGTTCTAAACGGGGCTGTAACGCCTCCGCCCCCGTTTGTGTCGCGAACTGCTCGTGCTCGATCGCTGACTCCTGCAATCGCTGGTTGCTCAGTCGCACCGCCTTCTTGGTCCGCATTCGCTCTGTGACATCATGCGCGATGCCGCGTACAATCGGTCGCTCCACTCCTTCGGTCCGCAGCGTGTTGCGATACTCCCAGACCCGGCGCTCTCCCGTTCGCGTCAGCACCGTCAGCAGACCGCGACATTCCCCGGTGCGCTCGATTTCGCGGAGATAAGCATCGAACTGAACCCGGAACTGCGGGTCGAGAAAATCGCGCATGGGCTTTTGCAGCATTTCTTCTACGCTATAGCCCAGCAGGCGTGCGGGAACAGGATTGACCAGCAGGAATCGGCCTTCGAGGTCGTGAACGCACAGCAGGTCCTCGCTGTGCTCAACTAGATCGCGATACCAGTCTTCATTTTTTCCCAGGTCCCGCCGGATCGGGTCCCCTTCGACTGGCGCGTCCTCCGGTAAAACATGCTTCGGTTCTCCAGGGTGCAATGCCATGGCTCACCCGTAGGCGAGCCGCTAGGAATCTTACATAACTATGTTGGGATTGATAAATTCCAGCGACCGCTGTTTTGACTATACGCCATTCAAGCGATACACCATTTCAACTCAAGCTTCTCCAACTCCGAATCTCTCGGCGGCGCGAGCCTTTGCCTTGGCAGCCTCTTCTTCTCGATTCTTCGGAGGTGCGTTGGTATCGAGCGAGTGCAGGAGGCGAGCCGCGCTGCCGGCAATTTCGTCGACAGCAGTCTGGAACGCCGCTTCGTTGGCTTTCGAAGGCTTATTGAAGCCCGTTATTTTTCTCACGAACTGCAGCGAAGCGGCTTGAATCTCTTCCGCGGTGACTGGCGGATCAAAGTTGAATAGCGTCTTGATATTCCGGCACATCGAGTCCTACCTCCCACGAACCTGTGACATTTTCTCATTGGTCTCGCGTTGTTTTCCAGCCGCTGTTTCCAGTCGTCGTTTACCGGGAGGGAATGGGCGTCTTGACGGTATCTATATACCATGGTACATATGTACCATGATCACTGAATCACAGCTCCTCATTGAACGCGTGCAGACGGGCGTGCGCATGGAAAAACGTCTTCTCAAAGTGCTCAAGGCTTTCGCGGAATATCACGACATGTCTTTGGGCGACTTGCTCGAAGGCATCGTGCTCCATGCTTTCGACGGCAAGACCCCCTTCAGCTCCGATTCGCTGAAACGCATTCAGGACCTGAAGAGGTTCTACGCCCTCGATCTCGACTCCAGCGCCAGCCACCGCCTCAAAGAAATCAAGCGGCGCGCGGGGAGCAAGACTGCCGCGGAGAAGAAAAAATGACCGAGACACGAATGAACAACGAACGAACGAAAAACGACCGAGTCAATAACGACCGATTGCCCGTGGCGTTACGCATCCTGCAGTGGGTGCTGGGACTGGTGATCCTGGAGGAGTCGCTACGGTTCGCGTTGTCGCCGGCAGCCGCGCATGCGTTTGCCCAAACCGGCCTGCCCGGCTTCATTCGCCATGCCTTGGCATGGGCGGAAATCGCCGCCGCGATTCTGTTCCTCATCCCGCGCGCGACGGCAATTGGGGGATGGTTCCTGATCGTCGTGCTCGCTTCGGCAATTGTCCTTCACCTTGTGCACGGATGGTTCGACGTAGAAGCACTGGTGGTGTATGCAGCGGCGGCGTGGGCGGTCGTGGCGGGGATGTCAGTGGCTGCCGGGCAAAGAACATGAGCGGGGCAGAACTGGTCGAACAATTTGAGCAGGGCACCACTCCGCCTGACACTTTCCATCACGCCGATCACGTGCGGCTGGCTTTTGAATACCTGTGCCGCTATCCGGCCGTTGAAGCGCTGGGTAAATTTTCCGCAGCATTAAAGCGATTTGCCGCCGCACAGGGGAAGCCTCAGCGTTATCACGAGACCATCACCTGGGCCTACGTGTTTTTGATTCGCGAGCGTCAGGCCCGCGCCGCCGGCCCGCAATCGCGCCCGCAAACCTGGGAAGAATTCGCCGAGTGCAATGCCGACCTGCTCGTCTGGAAGGGTGGCGTGCTGGCCGCTCTTTATCGCCAGGAGACGCTTGACTCCGACCTCGCCCGCCGCACCTTCGTTCTTCCCGATCGTTCTTCCGGATTGTCCTCCCCGATCGGCTTGTGATGGGCTCCGCATCCCAGGCCTTGAGACATGACGGTCGGACTGGCACCGCTCGTCCGTCCTTGAAGCCGAGCGGCTTTCGGCGGTAGTATTCAGATTCGCTCTTATTGCCAACTGCTCGAGGACTGATGCCGCAAAATTACGTTCCTGTGTTTCTTTTTCTCGCCGTTGTCGGCATCGCGATTCCACTTACGCTGGTAGTCGCGAGGATCATCCGCACGCAAAGTCCCAACCGCGTCAAGCTAATGCCTTATGAATGCGGCATTGATCCCTATGCCAGTGCACGCCAGCGGTACACGGTTCGCTATTACATCATTGCCATATTGTTCGTGGTGTTCGACGTGGAAACCGTCTTCCTGTTTCCGTGGGCGGTGAAGTTCAAGAATCTTGGGCGTCTTCGGGCTGGTCGAAATACTGATTTTTCTCAGCATCCTCATCGTCGGCTACATCTGGATCTGGAAGAAGGGCGCGCTCGAATGGGTATAGCTCCCGTGGTTCCCAATGCGGCGGGGGATGAGACCTTCACCGCGAGCCGCTGGACGCGGGGCAATTTGTGGTTTCCGACGCGGATCGTGGTCAGCGCCCTGCGCGTGAGCCGGGTGAAAAAGCGTTTCGTCGGCAGCAATGAGGAAAGCATTTCAATTTCGCAAGTTGCGTCGGTAAAGATTTCGACCGGAATCTTCTGGTCCGACATTCTGATTGAGTCCACTGGGGGTACGGATCCGATCTCGAGCCACGGCCATCGCAAAGCCGACGCGCTGCGCATCCGCGATTTGATCGAAGGGTTTCAGGCGGCGCGGCGCTAGCAGTCCTTAAGGAAGTTTGTAGTTCCGGGCAATCGCGCCGGTTTTCGAGAGGCTGCGGCCGGGTGCGTGGATTCTGGAGATTGGTTCGGGAAATCAGAGTGCACTTCTCCATGCCTTGCGTGCCGTGTGACGGCGGTCACCGACGGTGACGCTTTCGGATGTTAAAAGTGAACGTTTCCACATTAGCGCGGCGTTCGTAACGATAGACCCTAGAATGGCCGAGGAAGTCAAAACGCCTGCTCCACCACCACCGCCGCCGGAAGGTGAAAAGAAGCCGACGGCGGAAAAGCCTGCTGCGCGCCGCGAAGCCCGCTGCTCCCGCCAAGCCCGCCGGTCCCGTACCAGTGCCCTGGACCTCGCCGATGGTGTCGAAAAATACAAGAGCCAGTATGGCTCGGGTCTCGACGCGCTGACTTATCTCGGCCAAAATTACCTTAGCGTCGATCGCTCGCTGATTCCCGACATCCTGCGCCTGCTGCGCGAAGAAGAGCAGTTCGACTATTGCGTGGATATCACCGCGGTGCATTATCCCAAGCGCGAAAAGCCGTTCGACGTGGTCTGGATCCTTTATTCGTTCCCGCGCAACGAGCGCATGCGTGTGAAAACGCAAATCGCCGACGGCGCTTCGATTGCGTCGAGCGTCCCCATTTGGGCCGCCGCCAACTGGCTGGAGCGCGAAGTCTATGACATGTTCGGCATCGAGTTTGACGGACATCCCGACCTGAAGCGCATTCTGCTGCCCGATGGCTGGAAGGGCCATCCCCTGCGCAAGGATTACGGCATTCTGCAGCAGGACAAAGAGTGGGTGCAGATCAACCTGGGGATCGAGAGCGGACAATAATAATGAGTGTTCCTCTGAAGCCCGTTCCTGTGAACGACGGAAAAAGCGAGGGCAAGAACGAGGTCGCCATCCGACCCTCCCATCTCGATCTCGACACTCCCGATAAGCCGTATCTCGATTCGAACGAACTCATCATCAACATGGGACCGCAGCATCCGGCCACACACGGAGTGCTGCGCGTCGATTCTGAAACTCGACGGCGAAAAAGTTCTGGGCACCGAATGCGTCATCGGATACCTTCATCGCGGCGTCGAAAAAATCGCCGAGAACCGCACCTACACGATGTTCAATCCCTACGTCGATCGCATGGACTATTGCGCCGCCGTGTCGAACGGGCTGGGCTACTGCGAAGCGGTCGAGAAATTGTTGAACGTCGAAGCCCCGCCGCGCGCGCAATACATTCGCGTGATCCTGACGGAACTCCAGCGCATTGCCAGCCACCAGCTTTGGCTGGGCACGCACGCGCTCGACATCGGCGCGATGACGCCGCTCTTCTATACCTTCCGCGACCGGGAAGAGATCCTCAAGATTTTCGAAAAGTACTGCGGCGCGCGCCTCACCACGCATGCCTTCCGCATCGGCGGCTGCCAGTACGAAACCTACGCCGGCTTCGAAAAAGACGTAAAGAATTTTCTGACTTTCTTTGCGCCCAAGATCGACGAATACGAGACTCTGCTTACCAGCAACCGCATCTGGCTGGAGCGCACCAAGAATATCGGCGTGCATTTCCGCCGCCGATGCCATCGCGCTCGGCGTGACCGGGCCCGTGCTGCGCGCCAGCGGCGTGAAGTGGGATCTGCGCAAAGCTCAGCCCTACGCGAGCTACTCGAAATTCGATTTCGAAATTCCGGTCGGCACCAACGGCGATACCTACGACCGGTATCTGGTTCGCATGGCCGAAATGCGCCAGTCGATGCGCATCATTCGAGCAGGCCGTCGACGGCATTCCGGAAGGCCCGATCATGGCCAAAGTGCCCAAGGTGATCAAGCCGCCGGTGGGCGAAATCTATCATTCCATCGAAGGGCCCAAGGGCGAGCTCGGATACTTCATCGTCAGCGACGGCTCGACGCAGCCTTACCGCTTGCGCGTTCGTCCGCCATCGTTCGTCAACCTGCAGGCGCTCGACATCATGGTGCGCGGAGTGCTGGTCGCCGACGTGATTGCCGTGATCGGCACGATTGACATCGTGCTCGGCGAGGTGGACCGCTGATGCCGAACTTCATCATGTCGTATCTCGGCAGCACCGTGACTCCCGGCCAGGCGGGCAACCAGTTCTGGGCGCTGATTTATGTGCTCATCATTTTTGCTGGCGTGTCCGTCGCCGTGTTGGCCATGAACTGGATCGAGCGCAAGGCGCTGGCCCACTTTCAGATTCGCCTCGGTCCCATGCGCGTCGGCCCGCACGGGTTGCTGCAGCCCATTCGCCGATGCGCTCAAGTTGATGCTCAAGGAAGACATCATTCCCGCCGAAGCCGACCAGTTCGTTTTCTGGGTCGCGCCGCTGATCGGCCTGCTTGCCTCGTTCACGGTTTATACCGTGATTCCGTTCGGCCCGTCGCAGGCCGTGAGCGACATGAACATCGGCATCCTCTTTATGCTCGGCGTCTCGTCGCTCGGCGTGCTCGGCATCGTCGTCGCGGGATGGGCTTCGAACTCGCACTATCCGCTGATCGGCGCGCTGCGATCGAGTGCGCAGATGGTATCTTACGAAGTCGCTATGGGCCTGGCCGTGATCTCGGCCATCCTGATGACCAGTATGAACGCAACGGGCACCGGCACGCTGAGCATGATTGGGATCGTGCAGGCGCAGCAGCAGCAGGGGATCTGGTTCATCTTTAAATTTTTTCCGCTGGGCTTCCTCGCGTTTGCGATTTTCGCCATCGCCATGGTCGCGGAGACCAACCGCGCGCCCTTTGACATGGCGGAAGCGGAATCAGAACTAACCGCCGGATATCACACCGAATACAGCGGGCTGCGCTGGTCGCTGTTCATGCTCGCTGAATATGCGGCCATGATTGCCGTCTCTTCGATCGCGGTTACGCTCTGGCTCGGCGGATGGATGCGTCCGTTTCCCAACCTGCTGCACGCGGCCGGCGTGGGACTTCATCTTCTCCCTGTTCCCAGGACTCACATTTGGCGGATTGGCGGCGATTGCGTTGATCGGTACGGTGCGGATGCCGGCGCACTCCTTCTTCAAGATTCAGCGCATCGGGCTCGCAGCCTTCGCGGCGGTGCTCGGCTTCATCGCGCTGCTGTTGCTGGTGATCGCGGTTGCAGGCCGTTCCGCGGATGCGAGCCTGGCGGCCAGATTCAGCGAAGGCATCGACTACGTATATTGGTTTGTGCTCAAAGTCGCCGTCTTCATGTATCTCTTCATCTGGTATCGCGCGACTTGGCCGCGCTACCGCTTCGACCAGTTGATGAGGATCGGATGGAAAGTGATGCTGCCGATTTCTCTCGGCGTGCTGATGTTGACCGCCATCGTGGGGGTGATCATTTCATGAACCCCGCCATCAACACGCGGTAAGTGGGGCATGGCCCCGGTCGCGACCCCGTTCTTCTTTTATTTGCTGGCAGGACTGGCCATCGCCGGTGCCTTCGCGGTGGTTACACGACGGAATGCCGTGCATTCCGCGCTCGCCCTAATTGTGACTTTGCTCTCGCTGGCGGACCTTTACCTGATGTTGTATGCCCCGTTCGTCGCTGGCGTGCAGATCATCGTTTACGCAGGCGGAATCATGGTCCTGTTCCTGTTCGTGATCATGCTGGTGAATGTCGAAATCTCGTCGAAAGAGCGGCAGTTCAATCGCATCTGGCCGATCGGTTTGGTTGCCGCTTGCACATTGCTGGCGCTATTCATCTCCGCGTTCGCCAAGGGCAAGGCGTTGTTTCCGGATCGCGCGGTGGCCCTACCCGAGTCGTCGAATACGCAGCAGATTGCCACCATGCTCTACGGAGAAGTTAACAAAATGGGTCAGTACAGGATGGGCCAATATACGTTCGCCTTCGAGATTGCCTCTCTGTTGTTGCTGGTGGCGATTCTGGGGGCGGTAATTATGACGAAGAAGAAAATCTAACGCGTAGTTCGCTGCCCGTCGTTCGCAGCGGCGAGACCGATCAGCGAAGCAGCGAAGGACGAACGACGCTTTATGGTTCCAATCACCACGTTCCACTATCTCGTCGTAGCAGCGGCACTGTTCGTGCTGGGAGTGATCGGTGTGCTCACCCGCCGCAACGTGGTGATCGTGCTGATGTCGATTGAACTGATCCTGAACGCGGTGAACCTGAATTTGGTGGCGTTTTCGCGAATGTGGGGAAACCTCCACGGACAGGTTTTCGCAATTTTCATCATCGTCGATGCCGCCGCCGAAGCCGCGGCCGGCCTCGGCATTTTGATCGCCTTCTTCCGCAATAAAGAGACGATCAACGTGGATGAGATTGATTTGCTGAAATGGTAAGAAGAGTTGTCAGTCATCAGTGCTCAGTTTTTCAGTTGGGGCCCGAAGCTGCCTCCTGAAAGCTGTTACTGATCGCTGACAACTGATAACTGAGAACTGGGCTAACGACGAACGACGAATAGCGAACGACGAGCGACAAACGACCAACGACCAACGACATGTTCTTAACCCACATTTACCTGATCCCGCTCTTCCCGGCCTTCGGGGCCGCGATCATGTTTTTCTTCGGGCGGCGACTGCAGAAGGCCTCCGTCAACGCGAGTCTGCGTCGGCGTAATCGTCCTCGCGTTCCTGTTCTCCTGCGGCGCCGTCTGGCAATATACGGACTGGGCCGCGACGCCCGAGCATTTTCACCAGCCTTTCCAAAAAATTGTTTATACCTGGCTGGGCAGCGGCGATGGCCATCTGAACTTCGTAAAGAAAGACGGCACGCTCGCCGCCTTCAACGTCGACGCCGGTTTCCTGCTCGATCCGCTCTCTTCCATCTGGCTGCTCTTTGTCACCGGCGTGGGCATGCTGATCCACATTTACTCCACCGGATACATGGCCCACGAAGGTGGCTATTACCGCTTCTTCGGATACATGAATCTGTTCATGTTTTCCATGCTTACGCTCATCCTGGCGAATAACTACATGCTTTTATTCGTGGGATGGGAAGGCGTCGGCTTGTGCTCGTATTTGCTGATCGGTTTTTATTTCCATCGCCACTCCGCTTCGACCGCCGCCAACAAGGCATTCATCGTAAACCGTATCGGCGATGCCGGATTCATTCTCGGCGCGCTCACGCTGGTCTGGTATCTGGGTTCGTTTCGCTTCACCGACATCAACGCGCTGGCGCGCAGTGGACACTTTGCGATCGGCGATCCCATTCTCACCGCCGCCGCGCTGCTGCTGTTCGTAGGAGCTTGCGGCAAGTCGGCGCAACTTCCTCTTTATGTCTGGCTGCCCGATGCGATGGAAGGTCCCACGCCGGTCTCGGCCCTGATCCACGCGGCGACCATGGTGACGGCGGGAGTGTACATGGTGGCGCGCTCGAATGCCGTGTTCGTCCTGGCTCCGACCGCGATGAAAACCGTAGCCATCGTCGGCGCGCTTACTGCCGTATTTGCCGCCTCGATTGGTCTGGTGCAGAACGACATCAAGCGCGTGCTGGCCTACTCGACCGTTTCGCAATTGGGATACATGTTTCTCGCGCTCGGCGTGGGCGCTTTTGCCGCCGGCGTTTTCCACGTTTTCACGCACGCATTTTTCAAGGCGCTGCTCTTCCTCGGTTCGGGCTCGGTGATTCACGCCATGAGCGGAGAGCAGGATATGCGCAACATGGGCGACCTGCAGAAGCGCATCCCGATTACGTATTGAGACGATGTTGATCGCGACGCTGGCCATTGCAGGAATCTTTCCCTTCGCCGGATTCTTCTCCAAAGACGAAATCCTGTGGCAGACGTGGTCTTCGGAAGGCGGCGCGTATCGCATTCTCTGGTTTATCGGTTATGGCACCGCGCTGATGACCGCGTTCTACATGTTCCGGCTGATGTATCTGACTTTCTACAGTCCATCGCGCATGAGCCACGAGGTCGAGCATCACGTGCACGAGTCGCCGAAGTCGATGACCGTGCCGCTCGTGATTCTTGCGATCTGCTCGATTGGCGCCGGATGGCTGGGTTGGCCGCACAGCCTGGGCGGATCGGACCGCTTCGAGAAATTTCTGGAGCCGGTGTTCGCGCGCGAAGCGGTCGTCTTCAGTCGAAGAAGGGAAGTCGAGCGCAATTAGCGGCGGCCGAAAAAGAAGCCGAGCATACCGATAAAACGGAATACGCGTTGATGGTTCTTATCGCTGGCGGCGGCCGGCAGTCGGGTTGGGGAATGGCGCGCCGATCCTACGCGAAAGCCGGCAAAGATTATCCCGAGCCCATTGCCGTCAAGGCTCCGCCACTCTACACGCTTGCTCTATAACAAATGGTTTGTGGACGAGGCCTACGACTACGTTTTCACCGGACGCCGCAAAATTGGCAACATCCGCTTGGGTGCAATGGGCGCGGGCGAAGCGTCGTCGTGGTTCGACGCCAAGATCATCGACGGAGCCGTCAACGATGTAGGCTGGGTCACGCGCGCCGTGGCCACGGTTTCGACCTGGTGGGACAAGTGGATCATCGACGGCTTGGGCGTGAACGGTCCGGCGATTCTGGCGCGGATGATTTCGTATCCGGCCCGCCTGTTCGAATGGGGATTGGTGCAGTGGTACGCGCTGGTCATGATCGCGGGATTGCTGGGATTTGGCGTGTATTACGTGTGGAAGTGAAATGCGAGCTACGAGCATTGGGCTGCGAGCAATCGGGCTGCGTTATGCAGCAAATGGTTGACTCGAAGCCGCGGCTCGTAGCTAGAAGCTAAGAGCTTCTTATGCAGAATCACATACTTTCGATCATCCTCTTCACGCCGCTCATCGGCGCGTTTGTTCTCCTGTTCGTTCCGAAGGAGAACAAAGACGCGATCCGCTGGATTGCGAACATCTTCGCGCTCGCGCGGCTTCCTGATTTCGCTGCCGCTGGTGCCGATGTTCTGGGCGCAGCGCTTCGACGTGACCCCTTCCCACTTCAAGTTCCTCGAGGGCACGCCCAACAACTGGATTCCCTCGATTGGCGCGGGTTACAACCTCGGCATTGACGGCATTTCGTTTCTGCTGATCATGCTGACCACGCTGCTCGGGATGGATCTCGATTCTCTCTTCATGGACCGCCATCGACAACCGCGTCAAAGAATATTACGTCTGGTTTCTGGTGCTGCAGACGGGAATGCTCGGCGTCTTCATGGCGCTCGATTTTTTCCTCTTCTTCGTTTTCTGGGAAGCGATGCTGGTGCCGATGTATCTGCTGATCGGCATCTGGGGCGGCCCGCGCAAACTTTATGCGGCCATCAAGTTCTTCCTGTACACGTTGCTCGGCTCGCGTGCTGATGCTGCTGGGCATTCTGTTCCTCTACTTCCATCACCACACGGCTGACGGGCTTTTTTACCTTCAGCATTCCCGAGCTTTATAAGACCGCGCCGCTCATTCCTTTCAACATTGCGATCTGGCTTTTCGTAGCGTTCTTCATTGGATTTGCCATCAAAGTTCCGATGTTTCCGTTCCACACCTGGCTGCCCGACGCGCACGTCGAAGCGCCGACCGCCGGCTCGGTGATTCTGGCGGGCGTTTTGCTGAAGATGGGAACGTACGGTTTCGTGCGCTTCTCGCTGCCATTCTTCCCCTCAGTCGTGTCGCATCCCAAGGTGCAAGGCTGGGTGATCGGCGTTGTCGCTCGTCGGCATCATCTACGGCGCGCTGGTTTCGCTGATGCAGAAAGACATGAAGAAGCTGGTGGCGTACTCGTCCGTCAGCCACCTGGGTTTCTGCACGCTGGGAATTTTTGCCTTGAATTCGGCGGGCCTGACCGGGTCGGTGCTGCAGCAGATCAATCACGGCATCTCCACCGGAGCGCTCTTCTTGATTGTCGGCATTCTGTATGAACGCCGGCACACGCGCGAGATCGCCGAGTATGGTGGCATCTCGAATGTGATGCCGCTCTACGCGACCATCACCATGATCATGTTCCTCTCGTCGATGGGATTGCCGCTGCTGAACGGTTTCGTCGGCGAGTTCACAATTCTGCAGGGAGCATTCACCGCGAACTGGAAGTGGGCGGCATGGGCGGCGCCGGGAGTGGTTCTGGCCGCGGCTTATTTGCTCTGGCTTTATCAGCGCGTGTTCTTCGGTACGGTGACGAATCCCAAAAACGAAAAGCTGCACGATCTTACGCCGCGCGAAATTCTTACGTTCGCGCCGCTGATCATCATGGCGTTGTGGATCGGCCTTTATCCCAAGCCGTTTTTCCAGATCCTCGAACAGCCCGTCAATCAGATGGTGCAGACGATTCACGACTCCAATCAACCCGAACGCGCCGGTGAACGCGCAGGCGGCTGAAGCGCCGCATCGATTACCGCCAACGGCCGGCTGAAGCCGAGCCCACCAAAACCGGCCTCCGAGCTAGTTCGAACGTCGCCAAGCGAAAGCGAGCAACTAAGTGCGAGGCATGTCGCCAACTGATTACCGGTTGATGTTGCCGATGGTGGAGCTCACCATTTTCGCGCTCGGCATTCTGCTGATTGACCTGATGATCTCCGCGGGAATGGAAGTGGATCAATGCCGTGGGCGCCTTTGCCGGCGTGTCTGTTTTCGGCTGTGTGCGTCTGGCAGATTCAGACGACACTGCCGCCGCGGGGCTTGCTTAGGGTTCTATAACTCGCTGCTTAGTCGATCGTTTCGCTATTTATTTCTGGTATCTGTTTCTGGCCGGAACGGCGCATCGCCATCCTCGGCTCGGTGCACTATCTCGACGTGGAAGATGAGCACCACGGCGAATACTACGCTTTGATGCTGCTTTCCGTGGTGGGCATGATGTGCATGGCGGCGGGAGTCGACATCGTGCTGATCTTCATCGGCCTCGAGCTGATGGCGATTTCCACCTACATTCTGGTGGGTTTCTTGCGCCGCGACCGGCGCTCGAACGAAGCCGCCTTGAAGTATTTGCTGCTGGGAGCATTTTCTTCGGGCATTTTTGCTTACGGGCTCTCGCTGTTCTACGGGATTTCCGGCAGCACGAATCTCGGGGCGATTGCGCGCGCGGTCTCGGCGCCGCAGCTTCTGCACAATCCGGTAGTGATCATTGCGCTGCTGACCACCATGGTCGGATTGCTGTTCAAGATCGCCGCGATTCCATTTCATCAGTGGGCGCCGGACGCTTACGAAGGCGCGCCCACCAGCATTACCGGCTTCATGTCGGTAGCCGTGAAAGCGGCGGGCTGGGCGATGCTGCTGCGCATCCTGCTGTTTGGGTTGTGGCCGCTGCGCTCGGTTTATGTTCCCGTGATTGTCATCGTCGCCATCGCCACCATGACGGGCGCGAACTTCGCGGCGCTCACGCAGACGAACACCAAACGCCTGCTCGCTTACTCCTCGATTGCGCACGTCGGCTACATGCTGCTGGCGTTCGTGGCCATGGGAACTTCGCAGATCGGCAGCCCCGGCTTTTTCGATGGCTTCAAGGGAATCCTGATCTACCTGCTGGTCTACACGTTCATGAATCTGGGAGCGTTCGCGGTGATCACGTCGTTGCGGCAGCGCAACGTGATTGGCGACGAGATCGACGACATGGCCGGGCTTTACCAGCGCGCTCCGGTCGAAGCCGTGCTCATGCTGCTGTTCCTGCTTTCGCTCGCCGGCATTCCGCCCGCAGCCGGCTTTCTGGGCAAGTACTACATCTTCCTGAGCCTGATCGAAAGCGGACATTACGGGCTGGCCTCGCTCGGCGTGCTCTACTCGCTCTTCGGACTTTATTACTACTTGAAGATTGCGAATGCCATGCTGATGCGCGCGCCAATGGAGACGGAGCGGCTGCCGGTCAGCGTCGGAATGCGTTTCGCAGTGGGCATGCGGCGCTGGCGACGATCGTGATCGGCGTTTATCCGGAGCCGTTTATTCGCGGCGTCAACTGGTCGCTCGGAATTGCGCAATCGCCGCACGTGGCGGCAATGCTGAAGTAACCGCGAGCGCTTTACGAAAAGCGCTCTTCTAGTATGCGAGCCGAGGCCAGAGGGGCCCATGCCCGTAATACCAGGTTTCGCCGAACTCCCGCTCCCAACTGGATTACAATTCCCGCATGCCGAAGCCTTCCGGTAAGGACCCTACTCGTCTCCGCAGCCCGCTATTCCGAGATGGGGTTTATTATTCCCGCAGCCGTCCTGCTCGGTTTTTTCCTGGGCAAGTTACTCGATCATTGGCTGCACACCAGATGGCTCTATCTGGTCGGATTGTTGTTCGGCGCGGTGGTTGGATTCGGGCAAATGATCCGCATGGCCATGAGGCGTCCAAAGATGAAAGATGAATGAAAGATGAATGACCATGAGCATTCCCGTCCGCCTGCCGAGAACCGCGTCCGGACGCGATCACATACGGCGACGATCACATCGAAGAGAACCGTATAACCTATGACCGCATCATTCCTCGCGTGCTGCGCAACATGCTGGTGGCGAGCCTTCTGCTGCTCGCGCCGGCGTTTTGGTTTTACCGCTGGGTGGGAGCGATTGGGTTTGCCTTCGGAGCGCGGCGGTTTCCTACATCAATTTTCGCTCCTTGACGCGCGGCGTCGAGGGACTTGCCGATCGCATCGTCAACCGAAACAGCCGGGAAAAAGGCGGCCGAATCATCCTGCGCTTTCTCGTGCGTTATGGGTTGGTAGCAGCCGTTGCCTATGCTATATTCAAAGGTTCTTCCCTGGCGTTTCGCGGCTTTCTGTGGGGGTTGTGCGTGCCCGTGGCAGCCCTGATGGCCGAGGCGGCCTGGGAAGGGTACGCGGCTTTCCGGCGGCTGGAGTGAGCGTTTGTCGGAAGTCTTGTCATCCCGAGCGCAGCGAGGGATCTGCAGTTTGCGGATGATGAACAAGACTACATATCGCTCGCTGCGCTTGGGATGACAACTTCTAATAGCTATCGCAAAGTCTGAACCATGGAACAACTGGTTTTCACCGCATTTCTAAATCGTCTGTTCGGTCCCGCCGTCCTGGCATTGCTGCAGGCGCTGCACATTCATCCCAAGCATCCGGCTGACTCCCATTTCGAACAGCTTCGCGATGGAGTTGCTGGTGGTGTTGCTGCTTACGCTGTTTTTCATTGCCGTGCGCATGCGGCTTTCGGTGGAGCGGCCCGGCGCGCTGCAGCACACCATGGAAGGCATCAACGGTTTTATCGAAGGACTGGCCAACGAGATCATCTGCGAATCATCCCGAGAGGTTTGTTCCGTATCTCACAGTGCTGGGGATGTTCATCCTGATCTGCAATCTGATTGGTCTGGTGCCGGGACTGGAATCGCCGACGGCAGTGCCGATCGTGCCGCTGGGATGCGCGCTGCTGACGTGGTTTTACTATCACTATGCCGGGCCTGCGCGCGAACGGAGTGGTGGGATACCTGAAGCATTTCATCGGGCCGCAAGAAGGCATGCCGCTGGCGGTCCGGATGCTATTGCCAATCTTGTTGTTTCCGATTGAGATTTTCAGTCATTCGGCCCGCGTCTTGTCGCTCACCGTTCGTCTTTTCGCGAACATGTTCGCGGGAGAAATGGTGACGCTGGTGTTTTTCTCGCTGGTGCCGCTCGGCCTTCCGATCGTGTTCGAAGGACTGCATGTCGGCGTGTCGTTTATTCAGACGTACATTTTTGTGCTGCTGGCTGCGTGTACCTGGGAGAGGCGACGGCGCACGAACACTAGAAGATCAGGTCTCAGGTGTCAGGTCTCAGGAAAAACAAAACGCGATTTTCCTGAGACCTGCGACCTGGTGCCTGACACCTGCCTTCAGCGTGAGGGCGCCGGCCTCTTGGCACGGCGTCAACCACCCACTGGGGCAATTCATACAAGGAGAAACAAAAATGCGGAAAATTGTGATGTTGTTGTTTGTGATGATGATGTTCTCTTTCCTGGCGGTTCCGGCGTTTGCGCAGACGGGCGCGGGTGCGGCTGGCGGGACCAACTGGGTGGCAATCACTTCCGGTTTCGCGATCGCCATCGCCGCCGGACTGGCGGCGCAGGGCCAGGGCAAAGCCGCGTCCGCGGCTTGCGAAGCGCTGGGACGCAATCCGGCTGCCCGCGCGGGCATTCAGGTGGCGCTGATTCTTGGCCTCGCGTTTATCGAGTCCCTGGTGCTGTTCGCGCTGGTTATTATTTTCGTGAAAGTGGTCGTAAGCGAATTGGTGGTTTTTGAACTTGATTTATGGAAGGGCCTCTGCGGAAGCAGGGGCTTTTTCTTCGCGCAGAAAACGGCGGCCTGTAGCGGCGTGGGTGTGGCACTTCCTGAGAGCTGACAGCTGATAGCGGGGCGCTGATCCTATGTTCTTGTTTTGCGTTCGCCGTCCCAGTTGTTGGCGCCATTGTCGGGGATGGCCTGCAAGGCGTCGACGAGAACGCGGCGCAGGCGGTAGCGGCTGTCGAGGTCCATGCCGACGAACTCGAAACCGATTTCATTGACGCGGGCGCGGCGCAGGAGAACCTCGCCGCGGATCTTTTTCACGCCGAGCGAAATTTCGACGTGCGCTTCGGAGCCAACGCGGAGGTTGTCATTGCGCGTGCCCATGCCGCCGCCGAGACTCATCTCCCGCATGACGATGTTCGACTTTCCCCAGGAACTGGAAAGCGTGGCGGAGAGCGTGCGCGGCAAGACGATGCGTTCGTAGCGGCGCTGCCGGACCCAGGGACATCCCGGGACCGGAATCGAGCGGAGCGATGGCGAGTTCGCCGGCCTCCAGGCCGCTTTCGATGAGAGCCTGGGTGCCGTGACGGGGATCGATTTTAGAGAGCGCCTGAATGGCGGCGATTCGCAATTCGCGGTGCTGGGCGTGGCCGAAGAACTTCTTGTCGTCGACAATGGCGCGCAAAACCGGGACGGCCTCGCTCTCGCGCAAACGGCCCAGCGATTCGACGGCTTTCAGCTGCACGAAGGGCGGACGGTTCTGAGCTTCACCGGCGGTGGCAAGGGCGATGAGGCTGGAACTGGCGTTGTGGTCCTGGCTCATGCCGATTTCGTCGATGGCCTCGGGCAAGATGAGCGGGTCGAGCAATTCGAGCAGTTCGAGCAAGGTGCGTCCGCGGTCGGGCGCGGCGCCGTAAGCGATCTGGCGGACGATGACGTCCTGATAAAAACGGTTGAACTCGCCCATGCGGGAGGGCAGCAAATCGAGCAGGGAGGTCACGGAAAGGCGGCTCAAAAGCCCGACGGTGGAGGCGGCCTGGCGGGGCTGCCCCGTGCGCAGTATGTCGTGCAGATCGTCAATGGCGGGTCGTCCGAGTTCGGCGACGAGTTCCACAATGCGATCGCATTCGACGCGTCTTTGCGCGCGGAAGAAGCGATCGGCCAGGTGTTCGACGGAGTTTTTGGGAAGCTGCTGCAGGACGTTGATTAAATCTTCCGGCGCCTGATCGGCGTTGATGGCTTCTTCGATCATCTCGGGCAGGCGATTTTCGATGCCAACGCGGGAGCGGAGATCCTGCCCCATGGCGGGCCGTTCGTGGGCCACAGCTTCGAGCGATGAGCAGAGTTCGGCGACGGCCTTGTATTTTTTACGGCTGCAGGCTTCCTGGCCGAAGCGAGCGAAGGCGGCGCTCAGCAGGCTCTGAACCTCGCTGTCGTTTTCCTTGCCCAGTTTCTCCGCGATCATGGCGAGGGCATTGGGCATGACTTCATCCGGCGCCGTGGCGTAGAGGTCTGCGAGTTGTGCCAGGCCAATGGCGGTCTTGCGGCGCGGATCCGCATCTTTGGCGTTGAGGCCGCTGCAGTAGTTGGAGAGGATTTTCGCGGCGAGCTCATTGTCGTCGCGATCAAACAGAATTTCCACGAACTGGCGAACGTTGCGAGGCGGCACGCAGGCTGCTTCGCCCGAGAGTAAAACGCTCTTTTTGCCGGCTTCCGGAATCTCGGCCCAGAACATGCGGTCGAGAATGTCGGCGTGTGACTCGACCAGGATGCCGGCCTTGGACATTTTATCTTCCTGGACGCGCAGAATCTGGCGGAGCGTGTCCATCTGCCGGCTCATGTGCTCCATCATGTCGTGAACGGCATTGACCTTGACATCTCCGCGCTGGTAACGGTCGAGAGCGAACTTGATGGCCATGCTTTCGGCCGCCTTCATCAGAAGCGGCGTGTCATTGGCATCGCTATTTTTGTTCTGAGAAGCCTGTGCGGCGAGACTTTCGAGCAACTGCGCGAGATTGACTTTGGCGCCTTCGGGAGCTTTCCCGAGTTCGACCTTGAGATTGTCCGGTGACGAATTGGGATCCTGCATCGCCTGACCGAAATGAGTCAGCAGGCGGATGGTCTGGATCACTTCCTCTTCCTGCAAGGGAACGACACCGCCGGTCCATGATCCAGAGGACGGCCCAGTTGACGATGGTCCAGACGACGATGTTCCGGCAATCGTGCCGCCGGGAATGGGGATGGTGGGCACGCTGCCGAGGGGCGCGCCGCCAGGAACTCCGGAAGCGCCGTCGCTTGCTCCCTGTGCGGCAGCGATCAACTGCAGAAGCTTCTGGGGGTCATTGAGCCACTGCTTGAATTCGGGGCCGAGAGCTTGCGCGGCGAGTTGCGCAGCGAGCGGAATTTCACCAGTGGTGGGATCGGCGGCAACGAACTTTACTTCGTTGATGCGGATCGAGGAATCCTTGTTGTCGCCCAGGGTTTCCTTAATCTGCTTGGCGAACTCCTGGGCTTTGGAACCGCCCATGGAAAAGGCGCGGACCAAGCGGGTAAAGTCATCGAGCGTGACGTTGCTGGAAAACAAAATGCTGGAAAGGCCGGCGGCATTCAGCAACTGTGCGAAACTGCGCTCGGCCTGTCCGGCTTCGAGCGGAATGCCATCAAGAAGAAGTTTATTGTCGGAAACGCCAAGCAGAAAGCCAGTGTCGCTGCTCTTCGGCAGCGCCTGCTGCAGTTCCTTCCAGGTCGTTTCGAACTGCCCTTCGGTGCGTTTGTGGGTCACTCCGTAAAGGCGCGTGTACTTGATCAAAATGTTGAGGCTGTGCAGAAAAGATCGAGCGGACGCGCTGCGGCTGGCATCGGTTGTGACGGCGTTAGCGATAACAGCCTCCTCGCTGATAACAGAGTGTTCCCACTAAGACTAAGCGGGAGAGTGACCTAATGCACGATTACCGAGGTAATGGACAGGACAGAGGATCTCGTGCGGATGCGAAACGAAGGGGCAGGCCCTTTGGGACGCGGGCGCGCTACACTGGTGGCGGGAAAGCAGTTGCCACTGGCCACTACCCAGTTGCCAGTGCCTAAGTACAGTGCCTAAATGAAGATTGGCGTTTTGTTTTTTGGAGTGTTGAAGGACTTGGTTGGTCGATCCGCCGAGACGGTTGATTTGCCCGAGGGCGCAGCTGTGCGGGAAGTGCTCCTCTATTATGCGCGCGAGGCGCCGGGGTTTGAAGCCATAGTGCCATCGCTGGCAATCTCGGTGAATCGGGAGTATTCGGGAGCGGAACGGGCGTTGCACGAAGGGGACGAAGTCGGGCTGTTGCCGCCAGTGAGCGGCGGGTCGGCAGGGGGCGGTGTGAGAGACGACGTCATGGACGAAATACAGGGAGAAGTACGGATTGTCCGCGAGCCGATTGCTACGGAGACTGTCGTCGGGCGGTTGAAGCAGCCTGAGGATGGCGCGGCGGTGATCTTCGAGGGGGTGGTGCGCAACAACACGCGAGGGCGGCGCACGCTTTATCTGGACTATGAAGCCTACGAGGCCATGGCGCTGACGCGAATGGAATCTCTGGCGCTGGAAGCGCGGGCGCGGTTTGGCGTGCGAGGTGCGTCGATCGTCCACCGGTTGGGGCGCCTGCAGATTGGGGAGACGAGCGTGCTGATCGTGGTTGCGGCAGCCCACCGGGGCGCGGCGTTTGAAGCCTGCCGCTGGATCATCGACACGCTGAAGAAGACGGTGCCGATCTGGAAGAAAGAATACTTTGAAGATGGCGCAGCGTGGGCGGATGGGGAAGCGTTTCCCGAAGAAATTCGACAGGCGGGGGGCACACCGCGGGAGGAGTCTGCATCCTAAATGATTGAATCCAGGATGATGCGAATTCCCAAGACGCTGCGAGCTCCGTTCGCGGGTTGCTTGATGGTGTTTGCTTTTCTTGTCGGTGCCAGCCCTGGGTTGATGGCCGAGGAGCCCGACACCACGATCAAGGTCGACGTGAAACTGGTCAACGTATTCGTCACGGTTACGGATGCGCGCGGAGCTCCGGTGGCCAACCTGCAAAAAGAAAATTTTGTACTGAAGGAAGACGGTAAAGAGCAGAAGATCGCGATCTTCACTAAAGAATCGGCCCTGCCGCTGTCGATTGTGCTGGCGGTAGACACCAGCCTAAGCACCAGAAAAGATCTGCCACTCGAATTGACCTCAGCGCGCAAGTTTGCCCACGCGATTGTGCGGCCGCAGGATGGACTCGCGGTGTACAAGTTCAGCGAAGAAGTAAGCCAAATGGTGCCATTCACCTCCGACTTGAAGAGGATCGATGCGGGAATCGACCGCGAGCGCAATGGTGCGGCGACAGCGCTTTACGACGCTGTTTTTCTGGGATCGCATGCGCTGAGCCGCCGGCAGGGAAGGAAAGTGATGGTCGTGATCACTGACGGTGGAGATACCATGAGCAGGTGGATTACAAAGAGGCGCTGCGCGCGGCGCAAGAGGCTGAGTCGATTATTTATAGCATCATCATCGTGCCCATCGAAGCGGACGCAGGACGGGACACCGGGGGCGAGCATGCGCTGATTCAGATCTCCTCGGATACGGGTGGCAAGTATTACTACGCCACGTCGGCGGCGCAACTGGACAATGCCTTTCAGAAGATCAGCGACGAGCTACGAACCCAGTATCTGCTTGGCGTACTATCCGTCCGAGCGTTATTCGGGTTCGGAGTTTCGCCAATTGCACGTAGATCTGACGAACGCGCCGCCGGGCGGTCCTTTTCAGTCGCACTACCGCGCTGGCTATTACACACACAAGGGGACGTTTTGAGTCCAGACTTCGAGCCGCGAGCCGCGGGCCAACAGTTTTTCTCGAGGCTCGAAGCTCCTGGCTCAACGCTCATGGCTCCAACAATCCGCGAACCTCTTGACAAAACGCGTACATCGCGACGGGGAACGCCCCGCATCTAGTAAACTGTTCCATTCCATCGCAGTGGAAACTTTAAGACCTTAGACGCGGAATCCTCCGGATTCAACTTGAGGTTCTGCCCCAGGAGAGTCACTTTGTTCGATTGCTCTGGCTTGCGCGTTCGTGGTTCCGTGCTCATTCGCCTATTGCGTCGTAGCGGTCGCGCTCACGATTTCGTTGTGGGCGCAGGAAGAAAATCCGAACGCCGGCACCATCCAGGGGACGCTGCGAGATGACGTCGGCGCCCCCGTGGGGGCTGCACGAGTCTTCTACGGCTCGCAGGACACCGACACCAGAGGCGTGACCCGCTCCGATAAGGACGGCAAGTATGTTTCCGAAACGTTACCGCCTGGCCGTTACGTAGTGCGGGTGGAAGGTCGCGATATGCTGCCGGTCCAAACCACCGTGACCGTGGTCGCGGGAACGGCCGTCACGTCAGATTTCAAGCTGCAATGGATCAATCCGGGGCCGTTGCGCCTGGAGAGCAAGTTCACTGGCGACGCTCCCGACACCTTGCCGATTGACGGCCGGAACTATCTGAATGCGGGACAGTACGATCCGGGTACGCAGGCAGTGGATGGAAGGGTTTACGATCCGGGCAAGAGCGCGATCCAATCGCTCTCGATTGACAGTCAAAGCGGTCGAACCACGCACTACGACATGGACGAAGTCGAGAGTGATGGATGAGACCAAGGGCGCGGCCACAATGAACCTGCCCGGCGGAGGCGGTGCGCGAAGTGATCATATCGCAGGTCACTCCAGAGGTGTTTCAGTCGCTGAACGCGACCGGTTCGGTGCGGATTACGACGCGCTCGGCCGGAGACGAATGGCACGGCAACTTGTTTGGCAATCTGCGAGACCGCGCGCTTGGTGTCACCGGGTTTCCGTCCGGCGGTCCGGGTTACAGCCGGCAACAGTATGGGTTCGGAGCGGGCGGGGCGGTGATCAAGGATAAGATGTTTCTTTTCGTCGGCGGAGAACGTAGCAAGCAGGATGGCTATTTGCCGATTCAGCTCGGATTCCCCTGCTCCGGTGCATACATTCCCGGTTTGTGCGGCTCTACTGCTTCCGACCAACTCAGCCTGCAGAGCGCATATTTTCGCGAGAACATGTTGACGGCGCGCCTGGATTATCACTTCGACGAGAACATGAACGGGTTTGCACGATTCAGCTATGACAACGTGAACGAGATCGGGCCGTCGGATAGCCAGTCGAATTTTCGCAACCAACTGAATGTTCCGGCGCTGGTCTTGGGGCTGGATTGGAACCGTGGACGGTTTGTGAACAGCGCTCGCTTCGGCTACCAGAAGATGGTGAACGCGATCAATCCGGCGCTCGGCGATTCGTTGATTCTGCCGGGAGCGCCATTTCACATGCAGATCGGATCCTACGCGCTGGGGCCGAGCGTCGCGGGACCGCGGCAGACGATTCAGCGCGACCTTTTCGGGCGCTACGACAGCCGCACCCTCTACAAGGTGAAGCACGCGATCCGCTTCGGGGGAGCGATTCATCGCATCACTCAGGGAGATTATTTTGCGCCGGGAAACTTCGGACCTTCGGTGACCAGCTCGAACGGACTAGACGTGATCAGTGCCATCAACAGCAATCCGAGCCTGTTTCCGCTTTTCCCCAACGATCCGCGTGGAGCCGCGGACAATCCGCTGAACTATCCAGTAGGCACGGTAACGATTTTCAACGGCCTCGGAAATTTCAGCGAGAACTCGGCCTTCAACCGCTCGACGGGCGGCCACTTCGACACGCGGTTCGAAGGCTATCTCGGCGACACCTACAACCTGCTCCCGAACCTGAACATCAGCCTGGGCATGAATTACGTGCTGGATACCGGCCGCACGGACAGCGACTTGCCGCCGGTGCCATGTTCGGCGATCAACACCACGATCGTGCAGACTCCACCCTGCACCACCGGTTACATTCTCGATCAATTCGATCTGCTTGGAGCGCAAAACGTGGGTCCCGGCCAGTCGCTCGGCAGGCGCACTACCATGCCGGCTTACAATTTTGCTCCGCAGGGGGGTGTGGCGTGGGATCCGGGACACAATGGCAAGACGGTCGTGCGGGCGAGCGGCGGATTGTTCTACGACAATTTCCTGCTGCAGAATATCTATCAGGATCGCATCAACCGCCTGTCGAACGGGCAATATAACCGCAGCCTAACGCTGTGTCCGACGGGAGCGGTGCTGTTTCCCGACGGATCGGTGGTGAACTCCGTGGACGGACTTGACATCGCGACCCAGATTTGCGGGCAGCCGATCGGAAGCGTGTCGACAGCCGTTCAGGATCTGCAGTCGGAGTTTTTGGCGAACACAAGCGGCGGTCACGGGCGGCCCCAACGTTTACTCGCTGGCCAATAGCATCGCGGATTTTGGCGGCATGCTGGCGCCCGGTTTCAAGACGCCGCGGGTGGTCCACATGTCGTTTGGAGTTCAGCATCAGCTCGGGGAGCGCGGCATATTTTCCGCCGACTACGTGCGCGAGATCGGCACGCAGTTCCCGATGGGGATCGACACCAATCACGTCGGAGACGCAACCTACCTGACGGACGGCGACAATTCCAATCCCTTGCTCAATAACTATGCGGCGGAGTTGTCGGCGATCAATGCGACGCTGTTAGCGAATCCGGCGTCAGCGGGATGTCCGCAGGCGACTTCCTCCGGCGGCAGTTCGCAGGCATCCGTGAATTGCTATTTGAAAAACGTGACCGACCGCGAGCATCACCGATTTTGCGCGCCACGGTTTGGATTCGTCGAATGCGTTCTGCGGGCCGTTTCCGTGCTCGGTGCTAGGCAAGCAACAAGCGGCGTTTGGCGGCGTTAATCCGGCAGTGGGATCGAACGTCATGTATTTTCCGGGCGGCGCGATCGAAGTACACCGGCGTGCAACTCACCTACCACGGGGTGAGCGGACTGAATCCCGGCGCGGCGGGTGCAGCGGCTGGAAGTCACAACGTCGTATACGCTCTCCAAATATAAAAGCAACATTGGCCGAGCCGAATGGCAGCGGCGGAGATTATTCGGTCCTCAACGACGCCGAAGATTACCGGCGCCCGCACGCCTATTGGGGAGCGGCCGGGATGGACCGGACGAACCAGTTCACCCTCATTCCGACAGCGGATTTGGCGCACGGGTTGCGGCTTTCCACCATCTTTCACTTGGCCTCGCCGCTGCCACTTGAGCGCTTACATTCCGCAACAGGATGGCGGCGGCGTGGCGGGAGAAATTTTCCGCAGCGACATCACCGGTGATGGCACGGTGGGCGACCTGTTGACGGGGTCGATTCTCGGCAGCACGGGAAAATATTCGCCCGGCAACTTGACCAAGGCCATCACGTATTACAACAACAACGTTGCCGGGAAGGATAACGCCGGCCGGCCAGCAACTGGTGAATAGCGGTTTGTTCAGCCAGCTGCAATTGCAACAACTGGGCGCCTATGCGCCTTTCATCTGCTCGAACATCCGCTCGCCCGGCCAACCATGTCAAGGACTACCCGACCATGCTGCCTCCGCGACCTGGCTGAAGACGATTGACCTGCGGTTGAGCCGGCCCTTCCAGGCAAGCGAACACGTGAAGATCGAACCCAATCTCTCCATCTTCAACGTCTTCAACTGGGCGAACTACGGAGGCGCGGGCAACCAGTTAAGCGGCGTGATGGACGGCGCGCCGGGCACTTCGTTGAACAACTCCAGTTCGGCGGGATTCTGCGGCGCTTCCACCACCTTTTGCACGTCGCGGCTGGACCGCGTTGTGGCCGGTTCTGGCACCTACGCCAACGGCGCACCGCGGCAGATCGAGCTTGGCGTCCGGATTACTTTCTAACCAAACTGCCTGCGCGGAATCGTGGAAAAAATCGGACTTGGTGTCAAAGCAAGCGAGAATGTTCGGCGCCCTGCCAACAATCTTCGTTGCCTTAAGCACATGATTCTTCACTTGAATGCCGATGTTTTGCTACAAGAGCGCAAAGTTTTTACCTTTTCACACATAAACACTTTTTTTTTTGATACAGCTGCGATTATTACTTGACATAGTTTTGGAATGAGCTAAGCTTCGTCAGTCAGTGCACGGTGACTGCGATTCCCCAAGTAGAAACCGCACTGAAGATCGGGGTAGTACAACCTTCACAATTGTGAACAAAAACTTCCAGGAGGATCCTTTGAAAAAAAGCTTGTTGGTAATCACTCTCGTAGTCCTCGGCTGCAGCTTCGCTCTGGCACAGGCACCCGGCACCTATAGTTTCTGGGACAGCGCGGGTACTCTCGAATATTGCAACTTCAACGTTATTACCACCAACAGCGGCGGAGTGGTTGCTGGATATGACAACACCACGACCGGCTGCTTCTACTCGTACAATTCCCCGATCGTTGGCTTCTCCGCCACCACTCCGGCTGATGGTCTGCCGGCTCATGGTAAGGGCGCGGTTGTCGGCGACGCTATCTATGACGATGGCGCTCTCGGGTACACTGGCGATCAGTGGACCGTGTTCCAGTCCGCGAAGGTCAGCAAAAAGAAACATGGTTTCTTCTCCGGCGCGTACGGCTGGGTTGGCGTTGCTGGATCCTACGGCGGCACATACTTTGGTGACAACTACGGCTACTTGGGCGCTGGCTATCCCGAGAAGGGCGCAGTTGCTGGCCACGGAACGACCGCTGGCACAGGTCACGGCCTGCTCCGCAAGTAACGATTCGCAATTGATGTAGTTCCATCGAGCCACGCCGGTTCACGGCGTGGCTCTCTTTGTTTGGTATTCTTGGGACGTGAAGCACCCACAAGTGTGCTTTGTGCGATAGTATTGCCAGGAGGAAAATAAGAGCTATGATTCGACCAATCGCAGCCTTGCTGTTCGCGGGCTGCCTTACCTTGCAGGTGTGGGCGCAGGAGCCGCCGTCGCCGACTTCGCCCACTCAAGCGCCAGCCGCACCCGGTCAAGCCCCGGCCGCAGAACAGCCTGCCGCACAGACATCTGCGTCGGAGTCCACGGAATTTCCGCTGGATCGGTTCCGCGAGTTTTCCGCGATCCAGAACGGAGGTGTGATGCCCGGCCAGGACTGGGATGGGCATGTTTACCGTTCCGGTGATTTAATGAGATTTCAGGCTGTCACGGCGGGGAAGACGCAGTATTTCGTGGACGATTTGGTAAAAGGAACAGCGTACGGCCTCTCCCTGGGGGGATGCACCAGGTTACCCTATTTTTATTCCCGCACTTACCCTTTTTTTATGACGGGACCAGGCTACACGTACCAGCGCGTTGCAGTCGGCGAAGATACAGTGGACGGCCATCACGTCCACGTGGAAGATATTACCGTTCATCACAAGAAGTTTTCGAATCCGGCACATTTCCGCCTCTATGAAGCGGACGATCTGCAGGGATTTCCCATTAAGATAGTCAATCAGCAGAAAAAAGTGCGGCAATGGGTCATCCAGTACAAGAGCGTAGTGCTGGAGCCTCCGGATCCCACTCTCTTTACGGTCCCGCGCGATTGCCAGGATCTGACTTCCCCTTTGACGGGCGGTGCGAAGCCCAAGACTCCGCCACCCGCCAAGGCCACGGTCCCGCCAGCCGCTAAGCCGGACTAAGACCATCCTGCGGCGGAACAGATTCATCAAGCAAGAGCCGCGAAGCGGCGGAAGAATGCAGCCCACGGCGCAAGCCGTGGGTATGAGTGGAAAATGATTTAGCCCCAAAGGGGCGTAAGATCAGTTCTCACGCGCACGCTTTAGGGGCTGGGTAACGCGCCAGGTCGGGCATCCCGCGGTAACCGCATCGCAGTTCCAGCAGTGCCTCGACCAGTCAGTTTTTGTGTAAAATCGAATTCAACCCCCCGACCTGAAGGTTATTTCAAAATGCGCGGAATTCATTGCTTTATGTGCGTACTCACCCTGGTGGCGAGCAGCTTCGCTGCGGATGGCCCCCAGCCACAGGCCAAAACTCATGCCGCCAGCACGCAGCCAATGGCAGCCCACACCAACGTCATCCTGATCACGCTCGATACCACGCGCGCCGACCGCATGGGATTTCTGGGCTCGACGCGCGGGCTGACGCCCAACTTGGATAAGCTGGCGCGGGATTCCACGGTCTTCACGCGAGCCTACACCCAGGCTCCGTTTACGCCCGCCGCGCACGCCACCATTCTTTCGGGTACCTATCCGCAGTACCACCAGGTTTTGGCCTTCCCTCTACCTCTGGCGAGAACTGTGCCCTACCTGCCTGAGATCTTGGGAGCTAACGGATATCACACCGGAGCGTTTGTTGGCTCCATGGCTCTTGACCCAAAGATTAGCGTTCCGGGTTTTGATCGGGGGTTTGACACCTATTACGCGGACTTCCACCCGGGGCCGGAGGGAAGCGGCCTCGGCGACCGCTACCAGACCGTCGAATGGCGGGCGGGCGAGGTGGTCAAGCATGCCACGGGGTGGCTCGGTAAGCGGCCGCCTGGGCCATTTTTGATGTGGGTCCACATGTTCGATCCCCACGATCCTTACGACCCGCCCGAGCCCTACAAGACACGCTATGCCAAGGCTCTCTACGACGGAGAGATCGCCTACATGGATTCGGCGCTGGGCACTCTTTTCCGCCAGTTGAAGGCCGCCGGTCTCTACGACGGAGCGCTGATCGTGGTCACCGCCGATCACGGCGATGCGCTGGGAGACCATGGCGAAGACCAGCACGGCATTTTTCTTTACGACGAAACCGTTCATGTTCCGCTGCTAATCAAGTTGCCGCATGGGCAAGCTGCCGGGAAGCGCGTTGAAACCATAGTGGAGCACGCCGATATCACGCCGACCATACTAGGCTCGCTCGGCATCCCGTTGCCCGAAAAAGTGCAGGGGCAGTCACTGCTCGGATTCCTCGAACCAGATACACCCAAAGGGCAGGCCGCCGCGAAGGACTGGCAGGACCGCGGCGCTTATTCCGAAGCCGATTACGGGCACCTCGCCTTTGGCTGGAGCGCAATTCAGTCGCTGCGGACGGGGAAATATTTGTATGTGGAAGCGCCGCGCCGCGAACTCTACGATCAGGCGAACGATCCGGGTGCGGAGCACGACCTGGCCCAGGCGTCGCCAGCCGTGGCAGACACTTTGTCGGCCAAGCTCAAGGATTTTCTGCAGAAGACCACCAACACTGCGGAGAGGCCAAAGGCCGTAATTACTGAAGGCCAGACGCATGAGCTTACCGCGCTGGGATACATCGCGAGAATCGACAATCCTGCTTTGGGAACATCCCCGGAACATGGGGCCGATCCCAAGGACAAGATCGCACTTGTGAATGCACTGAACCGGGTCAACGATTTGCTTCAGAGGCACAGATGCCCCGAAGCATTGCCGCTGGTGCAGAAAGCGATCGCAGAAGATCCGAACCTTGCCATATTCCATTTCTTTTACGGTGGATGCTACCTGGCATCACAGGACTACGAAAAAGCTGCTCCCGAATTGAGCAAGGCTGTAGAACTCGATCCCAGCTTTACTCATGCCGAAATGCAATTGGGCCGCGCCTGGTGGAGACTGAGAAAGTTCGATGAGGCGATGACCGCCTTCGAGCATGTAGTCAAGGCGGAACCGTTCAATACGGAAGCGCATATTTTCCTGATTGTTCTCTACCAGAAGGCGAACCGGCTGCAGGATGAGATCACAGAGTGCCACACTGTGCTGAAGACCATACCCGATAACTATGGCGCGAACTTCAATCTCGGCCGAGCCTTGTTCGACACGGGAGATTTTAAGGATGCCGTTCAACCGCTCCAGATCGCAATCGAAGACAAGCCCGAACGCCCTGATGCTCACATGATCCTGGCGGATGTGTACGATAAGCTGGGGAAGCAGGCGGATGCGCAACGGGAGCGCGCGGAAGGTGTGCACCTCGGGGCAGCTCCGGAAGTTCCCATGAGTCCACTTGAAAGTCCCGAGCAGAAGTGAGTCGCGCTAACCCGGGGGAAGACCGCGCGACCGGAAGCTAAATTCAGGACACCACCAGCGCTTGAGCGCGGTTGCCAGCCGTCCCAAGGCACCCTTATGATGTTAAGTCTGGGTCGCTCGGATTGAGGTTTGCGCATCCAAACTGCATTTCGCGAAGAGAGGGCTCGTTATGCATCGACGTCGTCAGTTTTGTTTCTTGTCCACCATCTGCGCCGTAATGTTGGTCTCGGTCGCTGTTGCCCAGGGGAATGGTCAAAATGCAGGGAATGCACAAAATGCGCAACAGGAGATCCAGCTGGGAAAGCAAGCTCTCACTCAGGGAAAATACGACGAGGCGATTCAGCATTTTGATAACGCCAACAATCTGGTAGCAAATAACCCCTTTATACAACTGGATCTAGCCAACGCCCTCGCACAAAAGTATGTCCCGGGCGTCGACAACGCAGACAATCAAAGAGTGGCCGATCAGGCCATCAGCTACTACGAAAGGGTTCTGGAGGGCAGTTCGAGAACCGCATCCGAATCTGCACAAAAGGGCATCGCGTTTCTGAACGCCCAGATGAACAAATTCGACGAGTCCAAGGATTATTACAGCAAAGCGAAAAAATTGAACCCGCAGGATCCCGAGCCCTACTATTTGACCGCCGTCATCGACTGGACCCTCTCCAACCAATTCCGTCAGCAGGAACGCACCAGGCTGAAGCTCAAACCGGAAGATTCCCTCGCCGCCAAAGACCACGAAACCTGCCTCGTGGTCAAGGGTAAGAACGCGTCCAATCTGGCGGATGCCCTCGACAACTTGAACAAGGCGCTCGAAATCGATCCCGACTACGTAGACGCCATGACCTACATGAGTCTGGTGTATCGCGAGCGCGCCGATGTTGAGTGCGATGAGCCGGCAACCCGTAAGGCCGATCTGCTGGCCGCCGACGGCTGGGACAAAAAAGCATTGCTGGCCAAGCAAAAGAAAGCGCACCAGTCCCAGGCGAAATCCGCATCGGACGACTAAATAGAACGACGAAGTCGATAATGGTAAGCCCGAGCTGAGCTCAAGAACGCCCGCAAATAATTCCTCGTTCCTCAAAGACCGACGAAGAGCCGAATATCCTTCTAACTCATTGATTTATAAATACATTACAGCTAAGTCCTTATTCCTCAAAGACCTGGCAAAAGTCAACCGCTAAGTCTTTGATTCCAAAAGACCGCCTTAGGGGGTACCAGCATCCTCCGAACTATGCGCTGACGCTCAAGGAGTTGCCCCCACTGTCTGCCTGACTCGTAGCATTGGCATCGAGCACGTTGACAATCACCTCGTTAGTGCTCTGCTGGGTGATGTTGATGACGATTTCGCCAAGGTTGGGAACTCCAGTTGTGGTCGGACCGACGTGTGTTCCCGAATGGCGAAATCCAGAATCGGACGACGATGCGCCTTCGCCCTCGACGCGGGATGCTTCCTCGGTCAAGCGGCCCGTGCGGATCGGTCGCGCACCACAGCCATGGGTTCGCGGAATCCCTTTACTGCGGCAATGCCAAGCGCGATGAAAATCACCATCACAATGAGCTGCGCCACTGCGAACGGAGGCTCTGACCCCTTCGGCGCCAGGGCGTGAAGGGCGGGCACCTTCTCGAAGAGCTGAGCGACCAGCACGAAGACATTGAAATAGAGCGCGATCACCGCCGTGATCACATACGTTCTCCGCCAACCGCCGGCGAGGTGACTGCTGTATCGCGCGAAGATCGCGACGGCCAGCACCACTAGCGAAAGGATGCCGACCCCAATGCCCGGCGTAAAGCCATGATACGGGAACATGAACCCGGTCACGCTGGTGGCTGCCGTTGTGACCAAAAAGATCAGTGTCCTGCCTTCGAGCCTTCTTCCTGAGATCATCCCCCGCACGACGACCAAGCCCGAGACAATCCCTACCAGGCTCAGTACGACATGGAATAAAGTGAACGTTGTCATCCCAGCAATCATGGGCGCCTCCAGTGGAATCGGTCGATATTATCCCATGTACAGCGGAAATGCACAACGCGGAGGTGAACCAGGCGCATCACAGCATGGGTCCCATTTTCCTTTTTTTCGTTCGGCCATTATAATCGCCGTTCGCCATAAACCTGTGCGAGATGTACACGGATTGTTGCACACGATTCGTTGAGCTATGCGAGCCCTGAACAGGAGGCGCATCATCTGGCGCGACCATGAGACCCCGAGTCAGACCCAGTGGCCGTTGAATCCTGTACTTCGGTCAATTGTCTCAATGTTTTGCATTACTGGAGGCGCTGTAAGGAACATGAAAAAACTTGTCCTCGTCGCTGCTGGCAGCTTTCCTTCTTCTGGGCATCTCGTCCGCTCAGAACATTCCCATCGAAGTATTTGGCGGCTATCTCCTACTACAGCCTTGATCTGCCGGCGAACCCTGGCTTGGGTGTGGCAACAGTCGACGCGGCTGGGACATGAACGGTTGGGAGTCTCCGTGTCAGTCGGCCGGTGGCATCACCTTTCTGCGGAAGGAGATGTGAGCGGGCACACGCGTGAGCGATTGCAACAATAATACTATCGTTGAATTGCAGCAATTTCTCCTACATGTTTGGGCCGCGCTATAACCTGAGAGACGGCTCCAAGTTGACATTCTTTGTGCATGGCCTGGTGGGCAGGATCGGGCCACGCTAGACCATCAAGGGGCATTCCCAGAACGATACGTCTCTGGCGTTCGGCCGGTGGCGCTGGGGTTAATTATTGGATCATCTCGCCACATTGGATTTCAGTTGGGACCGGTCGACTACATCTACACCCGTCATCTGAACGACGAAGACTATCCCAGCCAAGGCAACTTTCGCGGCTCGGTCGGAGTCGTTTTCCGATTTGGCGGCGAGTCTGCGGAGGGCGCGCTCCGAAGTCCGAGCCGAGCGCTTCTGCTGGTCAACCCCCAACCGTGAGCGCCCGCCAGGCGCTGCCCAGCCCTCGGCGAATGTGCCGGGCCATGGGATGGCGATTGCTGCGCTCGGGATCTGCGGTGGGGCCGCAGGAGTTTGATGGAGCGAAGATTCTCGAGATCGATCCATCAGGCGTTGGCGAAATGGCGTCCATGAAGGTCGGCGATCTGATCAAGTCGGTGGACGGCAAGCCGATGCGGACGCCGATGGAATTGCTCGCCGAACTGTCGGACAAATCCGGGAAGGTCAAAATCGGCATTCAGCGTGGCGACTTTGCTACGGAAACTGTGATCCTGCTGGGGGCTCACTGAGGGCGGGGGCAGAGGGAAACTGGTGCGCCCGGAGAGATTCGAACTCCCGACCTACAGCTCCGGAGGCTGCCGCTCTATCCAGCTGAGCTACGGGCGCGTATGCAAGTGTACATCGTGGGTGCTGGCTGCCTCAATGGCGGGCATCGGGTGGCCAGCCCCTGAAGGGGCATTTAATTTGTGAAATTTTCCGCATCGCTGAAGCGATGCCCTGATACGAACGTTCTATTACCCATCCCAGATACGAAGCGGCTCAGCAGCCGCCGACCTTCCAGAAGTGCTCATCCTGATAGTCAAGATGCAAGCAGGCGGTTGCGCGGGTCGTGGCGCTTGCCGCAGTTGGGGCAGGGAATGAAGCTGCGCAAATGCATTCCTTTCCGGTCGTAGTCTTCGGCCACGGCAAAGCTGGTTCCGCAACTGCAAGGGATCAGGAACATGCGAGAGTTCGTTCTTGGCGTCTTTTCATTCTGGGGCGCGGTTCGCTTCATTGCTCAACGTCCAAAGATAGTTCGATCGCGGCAGCTGCCGAGCTTCGCTCAGCTGGACCCCTCGACTTCGCTCAGGGCAGGCTCGCGAGGCGCCCGTCCCTACGTGAGCAGATCAGTCCCTACGGCGCCGATCAGCCTTCCACCGTCGCCATCGAACCTTTCTTTTTCCGCTGGTTCGACTGCAACACTTTTTTGCGCAGCCGCAGCGATTTCGGAGTCACTTCAACGAACTCATCCTCGGCAATAAATTCAATCGCCTGCTCTAGATTGAGATTGCGATAAGGCACGAGGCGAATCGCAATATCGGAAGTCGATGCGCGCATGTTGGTCAGCTTCTTCTCGCGCACAATATTGACGTCAAGATCGGCGTCTTTGGCGTTTTCGCCAATGATCATGCCTTCGTAAACGTCGATGCCCGGGCCAACGAAGAGTATGCCGCGCTCCTGCAGATTGTAGAGGGCGTAGCGAAGTCGTAAGTCCGGGCCGGTCGGCAATCAACGCGCCCGTCGGGCGATGCGGGATTTCACCCTGCCACTCGATGTATCCGGCAAAGAGGGCATTCATCACGATGGTGCCGCGCGTGTCGGTGAGCAGCGTGCTGCGCAGTCCGATCAAGCCCGCGGCTGGGCACGCGGAATTCCACGCGCACTCGGCCATAGCCGTGATTGTGCATGTTGGCGACTTCGCCTTTGCGCGAGCCAACATGCTCCATGACTACGCCAACGAATTCCTCGGGGATATCGACGGTGAGGTGTTCGACCGGCTCCATCAGTTTGCCAGTTTCGTTGTCGTGCTTGGTGACGATCTCGGGCTTGCCGACCATCAATTCGTAGCCTTCGCGGCGCATCATCTCGATCAAAATGGAAAGCTGCAGTTCGCCGCGGCCAAGAACTTTGAACGAGTCGGTGCTTTCCGTTTCTTCCATGCGCAGCGAGACGTTGGTGAGCAGCTCCTTTTCGAGGCGCTCGCGCAGGTTGCGCGACGTGACGTAGGTGCCTTCGCGTCCGCAGAACGGAGACGTGTTGATGGTGAAGAGCATCGCAATCGTGGGCTCGTCGATGACGATCGGCGGCAGCGGCGCAGGATTTTCCGCGCTGGTAATGGTTTCGCCAATAGTGATGCCTTCGACGCCGGCGACGGCAATGATGTCGCCGAGCGCGGTTTCCGTGATGTCGGTGCGCTTGAGGCCGGAGAAACTGAAGAGCTTAGTGATTTTTGTTTTGTGAAATGAGCCGTCGCGCTTGGCGATAGCTACGTCTTCGCCCGTCTTCATGGTTCCCGAAAAGACGCGAGCGATGGCGAGGCGGCCGAGGTAGTCGCTGTAATCAAGATTCGCGACGAGAATTTGCAGCGGTCCGTCTTTGTCTCCCTGTGGGGCGGGGATGGTGTCGACGATCGCTTCAAACAGCGGACGCAGATCCTCGCCATGCGCTCCCTGATGCAAGGCGGCGGTGCCCGTCTTGGCGTTGGTGTAGAGAACGGGGAAGTCGAGTTGCTCTTCCTTGGCGTCGAGATCAATAAAGAGGTCATAGACCTCGTTGAGAACTTCCTGCGGACGCGCGTCGGGGCGGTCGATCTTGTTGATGACGAGAATCGGCTTCAGGTTCGCTTCGAGAGCTTTGCTCAGCACGTAACGCGTTTGCGGCAGCGGGCCTTCGCTGGCATCGACCAGCAGCATGACGCCATCGACCATCTTTAGCGCGCGCTCCACTTCGCCGCCAAAATCGGAGTGGCCGGGCGTGTCGACGATATTGATTTTTGTGCCGTGATAGAACACTGCCGTGTTCTTGGCAAGGATGGTGATGCCGCGCTCACGTTCGAGATCGTTCGAGTCCATGACGCGCTCGGCGACAGTCTCGTTATCGCGGAAGGTGCCGCTCTGGCGGAGCATGGCGTCGACCAGCGTGGTCTTGCCGTGATCCACGTGGGCGATAATGGCGATGTTGCGGATACTTGGATTCAGACGAAAACTCCTCAGGCGTGCAGATTGGGGGCTTACTACTACTTTACTATGGCGGAGGGATTCGCAGTTGTTGATCGAAGCGACCTCTGGTGATGACGCCCGGGCCGGAGGGTTGGCACGACTGAACAGCTTGAGGAAAAACTCGATTGCGCGCGGCAGTCATTCCTTCAGCGGGCTAGAACGGTGCCCTTCCCGTTCGTTAAGAATTGAGTTTCTCAGCACTCTGTCTGAGGCGATGATTCGCGGGATGGACGATTGCTTTTGACGGGTAAGAATTTGGAAATTGTGGGGGGGTACCCCCCCTCCCCGCGAAATGAGTTAAGTCGATGATAGTAAAATAGTTAGACGTAAAGTATTAAAAATATGGTACTTAGCGTTGATTTTTGCTGTTTGGCGTGCACTTGCGCGTGTGTGGACTGGGGCCATTTGTCGGACATTTGTTGTTAAAGAGCAGGTGAAAAATTTGAGGCCGGAAACACGTTCGTCTCTGGAGACTGGCGCAGTTCTCGATGTTGCACTGTCGAGGTATCTTCGCACCGATTCGGGTGCAAGTCTGTGATGGGTGCACGAGAAGAATGTGATGAAAAAAGAAGTCGTGATTCGTTTGCCAAAAGCGTCAATCACAAAGGGCACGAAGTTTCACGAAAAACGGTAAGGAGGCATCGCCAACGGAAACCTGAGATGAGGGATAATCCTGCATGGTCGAGGGCGCTCCACATGAGGCTCGTTGGCTGCGGGCAGAGCCGCGGCGAACGCTGCCCTTGCAGCTTTTGGAGCGGATCGTTCAAACAGCATTTCCGCGATGCCATGGGATCGATGCGCAGCCGCTGCCCGACGGTTGGCGGAACGCCAATTTCAAGCTCTCCCTCGACTGCACACCTGAGCCTATCGTGCTTCGCATCTACGAGCACGACCCTTCAATCTGCCAGAAAGAGGTGGATCTGATTCGGCTGATCGGGGATCGGTTCCCGTTCCGGAGGTGATTCACGCGGAAGCGCAAGGCTGCGGAGGAGATTCCGCCGTTTGCACTGATGCGTTATGTGGAAGGAATCAGCTTCCGTGAATCTGACCCGAAGCGGCGACAAAGACGCCATCGCTCAGGCGTCGTACTCCGCGGGTGAAACTCTGGCGTCGATCGGACGCACGACCTTCGGGAATCCGGGATGGCTCGCTCCCGGACCGAACGTGGCAGCGCCGCTGTTGCCAGGGTACAGATCGGATGCCGCGCTTCGTCGATTTGTGTCTCGCATCGGCGCACCTGCAAGAGCGCATGCCGCCGGATTTGCGGGATCGCACTCACGCTTTCGTTTGGTCATGGGCGCCGCAGTTCGCCGACTTGGATGACGAGGCATGTCTGGTCCACGGCGACTTTGGCAAACGAAACCTGCTGGTTCGAAGCATCGCGGGACGATGGATTGTGGCGGCTGTGCTGGACTGGGAGTTTGCTGTTTCCGGTTCGCCGTTGGCCGATCTCGGCCACTTTCTCCGCTATGAACGGGATATCGCGCCCGCTCGTGGAACCAAATTTCTCGGACGGCTATTTGCACGCCGGCGGCAAGTTGCCGCAGGACTGGCGCCAACTCGCGCGTCTGGTCGATCTTACCGCGCTATGCGAGAGCCTGACCCATGACGAACTTCCGGAGACGGTGGTTAGCTGAACTGATAGAACTTGTCCGCGCAACTGTCGAGAATCGGGACCCGCAATTGAGCTGACTTCGCACCCAGACAGTGTTGTGTCGCCGCTCAACAGGAACTTTCCCGCCATCCCTTCCGCGTATTCAGTTGGTAGTAGAATACCCCTCATCTGCGCGCTTGGCAGTCAGATTGTGCTGGGTCTGAAACGCATTTCTCTAATCTGGAGGTAGCGGTGGCGCTCACGATCAAGGCCTGTCCAAGACTTACCCGAACGGAGTCAAGGCTCTCAAGAACCTCTCACTTTCGATCGGCAATAGCATGTTCGGCCTGGTGGGGCCGAACGGCGCGGGAAAGAGTTCGCTGATGCGCACCATTGCCACGCTGCAGGATCCCGACTCGGGCAGCATCAATCTCGATGGCATCGACGTGCTCCGCCAGAAAGACGAGGTTCGCCGGATTCTTGGCTACTTGCCGCAGGAGTTCGGGGTGTATCCCAAGATATCCGCGCTCGACATGCTGCAGCATCTGGCCGTTATGAAGGGGATGACGCTCCGCGGCCGAGCGCAAGGCGATTGTCGACACGCTGCTGCAGCAGACGAATCTGTGGGATGTCCGCAAGAAAGCGCTCTCCACTTTTTCCGGCGGCATGAAGCAGCGCTTCGGCATCGCGCAGGCGCTGCTGGGCAATCCGCGGCTGATCATTGTCGACGAGCCGACGGCCGGGCTGGATCCCGCGGAGCGCAATCGCTTTCTCAACCTGCTCTCGTCTCTGGGCAGTGACCGCACGGTGATTCTGTCGACCCATATCGTGGATGACGTGCGCCAGCTGTGTCCCGCGCATGGCCATCATCGCCGAGGGGGAACTGCTGCTGGAGGGCGCTCCGAACGACGCGCTGGCCGCGCTGCACGGCAAGATCTGGTCGAAGGTGGTTGCCACGAGCGACGAGCTGCACGCGATCGAAACTAAGCTCCATGTGATCTCCACTCACCTCGTGGGCGGCCAGCATGAAGTGCGCGTGTACGCGGACACTTCTCCAGGGGACGGGTTCTCTGCGGTCGATTCCGACCTTGAGGATGTCTATTTCCTCAACCTCTCGCAGCAGGCCAAGCGCCAACTTCCAAATTAACGCCTCGATCAGCGCTCGAGGAGGATTCGGACCATGCAACTCTTCTGGGAGTTTTTTACTTTCGAGCTCAGGTTCCGTTTCAAGAGCCTCTCGACCTACGTCTACTTTCTGCTGTGGCTCACGTTTTCGTTTCTCTGCGTCGCGTCGGAGAACTTCGGGCCCATTGGCAACAGCAATGGCAAGATCCTTCTGAATTCGGCCTACGCGAATACGTTTAACGACATTGGTGCGTCGCTGTTCGGCATCATCGTGATTGCCGCCATTTTCGGCACTTCGATTCTGCGCGACTTTCAGCGCGACACTTACCAGATTCTGTTTACCAAGCCGATCTCCAAATTCGGCTACCTCGGCGGACGCTGGGCTGGCTCCTACGTCACGACCCTGTTTGCTTTTTCGGGCATGATGTTCGGCGCCTTCTTCGGAACTTTTGCGCCCTGGGCGGACCACACTCGCATCGAACCGAATCATGTTTGGAATTACCTGCAGCCTTTTCTTTCCGTCATCGCGGTGCAGATATTTTTCGTCGGCTCGGCGTTCTTCCTCGTCGCCGCACTTACGCGCAAGATTTTCATTGTCTATCTGCAGGGCGTTGCGCTGTTCATGCTCTACGTCATTGGCATTACGGTGTTTTCGGCGACGCGTTCGCTGGAGCGGTTCTGGTCGGGCATTCTCGATCCCATCGGCTTCATTCTGCTCGATGACGTCACTCGCTACTGGACGGTGATTGAGAAGAACACGCTGTTTGTTACGTGGTCGCCGAGTCTCGTCAATGGCATATTCCTTTACAACCGTTGCTCTGGCTGCAGCGTCGGGTTGCTGGCGCTGGGCTCCGTCTGGGCTTTCTTCCCGATGTCGGTGGAGGCGCTGACGGCTCGCTCGCAAGGGCGGCGCGCCGCCAAAGCGAAAGAACAGGAACTGGCCGAGGATCAGTCCCGTGCGCTCGCTGGTTGCGGCGCGCATTCCTGTCGTGCACTACGCTTTCGGTCCGGCCACAACTTGGGCGCAATATCTTTCGCTCTCCCGTTTGCGGCTCCGCAATATTCTGCGCGACATACCTTTCTGGGGCGTCACGGCCCTCCTTGATCGCTTTCGGCATCAACAACGGCCATTTTGCCGGCCACCTTGCCGATCAGAATGTCTGGCCTGTCACTTACCTCATGTTGCAGTCGGTGGAGGGCAGCGCCATTTTGTTTCTTTACATCGTGGCCACTCTTTATGCGGCGGAGTTGCTGTGGCGCGAGCGCGATCATGCACTTTGACGGCATCCATGATGCTTTGCCGTTTCGCGAATCTACCGACTGGCTCAGCCGCCTCACTGCCATCGTAGTCGTCGAATTGATTCTGCTCGCCGTTGCCATGCTGGTCGGCATTCTGATGCAGACCATCGCCGGTTACTACCATTACGAACTGCTGCAATACTTCAAAGAGCTCTATCTCGTGACCTTCCCGCAGGTCCTGGCTTTTACCCTGCTGGCGATGTTCGTGCAGACCGTGGTCTCGAATAAGTTTGTGGGGCACGGCATTGTGATCGGCATCTTCGTGCTGATGCCGATCCTCTTCAGTTTCGGATGGGAGAATACGCTTTATCTGGTCGGTCAAGTCCCGGCCTATACGTACTCCGACATGAACGGTTACGGGCATTTTGTGCCTGCGCTGTTCTGGGCGAATACTTACTGGCTGGCATCACCGCGCTCCTGGGCGTCGTGTCGATGGCTTTCGCTCGCCGCGGGGCGGAAGATTCGCTGCGTGCCCGTGCCCGGCAGGCCCTGCGGTTGGCTCCGCGGCTGGCGCCGCTCGCTTTGCTGTTCGCTGTCATCGCCGCTGGCGCCGGGTGGCTGGTACTTCTACAATGCTCACGTTCTCAATGAATATCTGGATTCCAAGGCGCGCCGCGGCATCCAGGCCGATTACGAGCGCAAGTTCAAGCAGTATGAAAACCTGCTCCAGCCCAAGGTTACGGCGGTCGACGCGACGATCAATATTTATCCCGAGCGCCGCTCGTTCGACGGAAGCGTGCGCATGACTCTGCAGAACAAGACCGGCCAGCCGATCCCGCAGATTCATGTCACCGACATAAAGCAGTCGGTCAGCAACGTGCAGTTTGACCGACCGTTCCACCTGGTCAGCTCCGGCGCCGCGCGACATGTATTCCATCTACGCTCTGGAACAGCCTTTGGGGCCCGGCGAAACGATCACGCTGACCTGCAATGTTGGACACCAGACCCGCGGGTTCCGCGACAGCAACGAGCTTCCCGGAGTTTGCCTACAACGGCACCTTCTTTGACTCCGACTACATTCCCTACATCGGCTACAGAACCGACGTCGAACTGGACGACCCGCGCCGCCGGCGCGAAGAGCATCTTCCGCCGCTCGAAGAGATGGCCCACCGCGGCGATCCGCTGCACTCGGTGAACAATCATCTTTCCGCAAAGAGGCGGACTGGATCACCTATCACACCGTGGTCAGCACTTCACCGGACCAGATCGCCATCGCCCCCGGATACCTGCAGCGCGAATGGCAGGCCAACGGCCGGAACTTTTACGAATACAGCATGGGATCGACGCACATCCTCGAATTTTTCTCGTATCTTTCCGCTCGCTACCAGACTCGCAAGGAGCTTTATCACGGCGCCGGCGGCGATGTTTCGCTCGAGCTGTATTACGATCCGGACGCATACCTACGATCTCGACGACATGCTCGCCAGTTCCCGCGCCGGCCTCGACTATTATCAGCGCGTTTACAGCCCTTACCAGTTCAGCCAATTCCGCATCCTGGAATTTCCGCGTTATCGCGGATTCGCGCAGTCCTTCTCCAATACGGTCCCGTACTCGGAGGGCATCGGCTTCATTGGCCGCGTGTTGAAGCCGACCGATATCGACATCACTTACTTTGTCACCGCGCACGAACTCGGCCACCAGTGGTGGGCTCACCAGTTGCTCGGGAGCCGACGTCGAAGGCTCCAACATGATGGCGGAAAGCCTGGCCGAATATTCCGCCCTGCAAGTGATGGCGCATAAGTACGGTCGCGATCTAATGCATCGCTTCCTGCACCACGAGCTCGATACTTATCTGCGTGGTCGCGCCGGGGAGACCCGTCACGAGCCGCCTCTCGCTCTGGTGCAACGCGAACCCTACGTCTGGTATCAGAAGGGCGGCCAGATTCTTTACACGCTGGCTGACTACATCGGCGAAGACAAATTCAATCTCGCGCTGCACAACTTCCTGATGCAATACCGCTACGCCAATGCGACGAACCAGGTCGATGCCACTATGGCAAGGACAATGAGCGCTACCGCTGCAACCGATAGCGCCTGGCCCGATACCCGCATGCTCGTGGATGCTATCCGCGCGCAAACTCCGCCCGAACTGCAGTACCTGGTCGACGATGGCTTCAACCGCATCGTTCTTTATGACAACAAAGCGATCTCCGCGACCTCCCAGAAGACTGCCGGACGGGAAATACAAAGTCACGCTTGAGGTGCAGGCGCGCAAGATGCAGGCCGATGGCAATGGCGTAGAAACTCCGATGCCTCTTGACGACTACATTGAGATCGGAGTCTTCAGCGGCAAAAAGGATGAGGAAAAACCCCTCTACCTGAAGAAGGAGAAAATCAGCGAAGAACACAAGACCTACGTGATCACGGTCGACGAACAACCCACTCTGGCGGGTATTGATCCTTACAACAAGCTCATTGACCGCAATGCTGATGACAATATGATCGACGTCGCGAAGCAGTAAACTTCCAGCAGAGCTGCAAGATCCGATCGGGCCATCTGGCCGTCCGGTCATCGGACCATCGAAGTACAAGGGCCTTTGAATTTCATGACCCGATGGCCCGATGACCCGATCACCAATGGTGTCGAAGAAAGCCTCAACGTCGAGTTGCTCCCCGGCCTGTTAGACTTTGGATTCTACGGAGCGTGTCATGATTCCTGCACTTACGAATCTCGAACCGAAACCGGTGTGGAAGCATTTTGACCGACTGGCGGCGATTCCTCGCGCCTCGACAAAAGAAGCCGCAGCTCGCGATTACGTCCTGAGCGTTGCCGGAAAACTGGGCCTCGAATCCGTGCAGGACGATGTCGGCAATCTCGTCGTTCGGAAACCCGCTCGGCCGGGACGCGAGGGAGCGCCGATGGCTCTTTTGCAGGGCCATCTGGACATGGTGTGTGAGAAGAACGAGGGAACCGTTCATAACTTCGATACCGATCCGATCAAGGTGGTCAGGGACGGCGACTGGCTGAAGGCGGACGGCACGACTCTGGGCTCCGATAACGGAGTGGGCGTGGCCGCGGCAATGGCCGTGATGGAGAGCAATGACATCGCGCATGGTCCGCTGGAGTTTGTTTTTACGATTGACGAAGAGACCGGCCTGACGGGCGCCGCGGCATTCCCGGGAGGGTTGCTGAAGTCGAAGTATTTTCTCAACCTTGACAACGAAGAGAAGGGAACGATCTGCATAGGCTGTTCGGGCGGCATTAAAACGATTGCTCGACGGAAAGTAGTGCTTCGTCCTGCAAACGCGGGAGCAGCTTGGCGCATCAAAGTGTCTGGGCTTAAAAGGTGGCCACTCCGGTGTCGATATCCATCTCGGGCGCGGCAACGCGATCCGGATCATGGGTGGAGTGCTGCAGGTCTTGCTGGATCGCCTTGGGATCGAGATTGCGGAGATCAATGGTGGAAGCGCGCAGAACGCGATTCCGCGCGAAGCTGCGGCTGTGGTGCTGGCCGACCCTTCCCGCGAGAAGGAACTGAAGTCGCTTGTGGCCACTGCGGAAGCCGGATACAAATCTGACTTGGGAGGATTCGACTCCGGATTGCAGATCACGGTCGAGAAAGCCGAACGTCCGAGAAAAGTGTTGGATGCGAATGACGCCAAACAGACGGTGGCGCTGCTGGCGACCTTGCATCATGGCGTTTTGGCGATGAGCCCTGATGTTGCGGGCTTGGTCCAGACGTCTACGAACCTGGCGACCGTCAGTACCAAGGGCGACGTGGTAGAGGTCGTTACCAGTCAGCGGAGCGCGATCGAGAGCAGCATGCTGGGCGCCGCGCGCATGGTTACGACGGTATGCGGGCTGGCGGGGTTCGAGGTGGAGCAGGGAGGCAAATACCCTGGCTGGAAACCGGAGCCCAATAGTGACATCGTGCACAAGCTCCAGGAAGTGCACAAGAAGCTCTTCGGCCTACCGGCGAAGCTGATCGCCATGCACGCCGGTTTGGAATGTGGCGTCATTGGCGAGAAATATCCGGGTATGCAGATGGTGTCGTTTGGTCCGACTATCGAAAGTCCGCACAGCCCGAACGAGCGGGTGGAGATCTCGTCGGTGGAAAGTTTCTGGAACTACCTTAAGCTGGTGCTTGAGAATCTGTGAGCGGGAATTAGTCTCCGGCGGTTTGGCCGCGAGAAGCGTTGATACGGACCTATTTCGAGCGGGGAGAACCGTCGGCTTTGGAAACTTCGCAATCTAACGGGCGTAACGGCTCGACGCCTCAGCTAACCATCCTGCTGCCGACACGAAACGAAAAAGCCAACCTGGAATTGCTTTTTCCTTTGCTGGATGCAGTGCTCAAGGAGATTGGAGTTCCGTCCGAAACCATCGTAGTGGATGGCGATTCTACGGACGGCACTTTGGAAATGGCCAAACGCCACTGCGCGCTGGCATTCCAGCAGGATGGCGCGGGATACGGACTTGCTCTGAAACAAGGCTTCAAGGCGGCGTCCGGAACTTATATTGTCACTCTCGACGCCGATCTTTCCCATGAACCCAAGTTCATCCAGCGCCTTTGGGAAAACCGCGAGCGAGCCGACGTGGTGGTCGCATCCCGTTATTGCGAAGGCGGAGCCGCAAAGGCCCCGCTGTTCCGGCGTTTCCTGAGCAATGTACTGAACTGGGTTTTTACCACTGGCTTCGGCGTTCCTGTTTCCGATGTGTCCAGCGGCTTTCGACTTTACAAGGCTGACGTGGTCAAGGCAGTGGAGTTCGAAGGTACCACCTACGACGCGCTGGAAGAGATCCTGATTCGCATTCACAACGAAGGCGGCCGCATCATCGAGGTTCCGTTTACCTACGCTCCCCGCGTCCATGGAACTTCCAATGCCAGGATCTTTCGCATCGGGATGAGGCTGCTCGGCACCTTCTTCCGGCTGCGGCGTCTCCGCCGCTCCAATCAATCTCCATCGGAACGAACCTCCTGAGTTGTCAATTGCGCCTCTTTTCACCATCGCGTAGCATCTGACCCAGTATGGCGACAACCACGGCGACCGCGAGCCAACCACCGAAACTGGTTTTCGGCGAAATTTTCAGGCTTACCTATGACACCTTCTGCGCCAACAAAGTGCGCGTCGGTCTCACCGCCTTGGGAATGGTTGTCGGCACCGCATCCCTCATTCTCGTAGTTACCATCGGAATGACCGGCAAGCAGTACGTCTTGAGCCTGATCCAGTCGATCGGCGCCAACATGATCGATGCCGAGTATCAGGGTGGAGGCGACGGCACCACTCCCGATCAGTTGACGGTGGACGATATGTACGCCGTGCTCCAGCGCGTATCCGGAGTCGTGGCCGCTTCTCCCGTGGTTCCGCTCGACAATCGGATTCCCATCGGCTATGGCAAGGAGCGCGACGTTCGCGTCCTTGGCGTTCTTCCCGATTACCGCTTCGTCCGCAATCTGGTGATTGTCTCGGGAAGATTCTTCGACGCCCAGGACGAACAGGCGCGCAACAAAGTCGGCGTCATGCAACAAAAACTTGCCGAACAACTCTATGGTTCCGCGGACAAAGCGGTGGGGAAGGTCGTCAAGTTGACCGGACTGCCTTTTACCGTAATCGGCACGTTCCGCGAGCGCGTCGATACCTTCGGCCAGTCGGAAGTTACCGACAGCTCCATGGTCATTCCCTACAGCGTCAGCCGATATTTTACAAATACGCCCTATGTTCAGCAGCTCTACTTCTCGGCCGCAGATCCTTCGATCGTCATTCCCGTCACCGAACAAATTCGCGAAGTGATCAAGTCACGCCATCGGGCAGAATCGAATTATGTCGTGCAGAATCTCACTGCCTTGCTCAGCGTGGCCGACCGCACGGCAAATGCCTTGACGCTGGTGTTGCTGCTCATTGCGACCGTCACCCTGCTGGTCGGTGGTATCGGCATCATGAACATCATGCTGACGTCGGTCACCTCGCGAACCCATGAAATTGGCATTCGCAAAGCCATTGGCGCGACCAATATGGAGATTCGCTTCCAGTTTATGTCGGAGGCCGTTCTCATTTCCTTAATCGGAGGTTTCGGTGGAGTCATCATCGGATTAGCGCTGCCGTTTTCCGTACGCTTTCTAACCGATTACCGCATCCCCATCTCGGGACTCTCCGCCATCGTGGCCATCGTGGTCTCCGCGGTCGTGGGTATTGTGTTCGGCACCGTGCCGGCCGCGCGCGCTGCGAAGCTTGATCCTGTGGAGAGCCTGCGCTACGAGTGAGATCGCTTGGGTTTCAACCCTGTTCACGTTCGCGGCCTTGGGCGAAAATCAAGTACCATGAGTTAGAAATGCATATTTTGTTGCCGATGAATCCGAGAGGCGCAGCAGACGAAGACGCAGCCCTGTGACTTCATCCGTACGGAAGGTTCCTGTCACTCATGAAGTCCTCTGCCCGGTCTGCACTTCAAAACCTATCTGTTGATTTTCCTGATGGTGATCTTCGGTCCCTTGGGCAACGTGCTGCTCGGCAAAGGCATGAAGCGCATCGGCGCGGTAAGCATCACAACGCCGGCGGAGGCCATTCACATCCTCTCTCGCATCCTGACGTCGGGCCCATTTGGCTGGGGATTGCGTCGCTCATGATGTTTTTTGCGGCGAACATGCTGGTGCTCTCCTGGGCGGATTACAGCTATGTCCAACCCGCCTCGTCCATGGCCTATCTCATGTCCGCCTTGCTGGCGCACTTCCTGCTGCGCGAAGTGGTCACGCCGACGCGTTGGGTGGGAGTGCTGATCATTTGCCTGGGCGTCCTGGTCGTTGGACACACCTCTCCGCGCACCACGGAGCCAACGATGACGGAGCCAACTTAAATGCTCGTTGTTGTTTTCTATTTTCTGATTATCTGCGCCGGCACCGGAGGCGAGTTATGCGTCTCGCGCGCCATGAAGTCAGTCGGCGAGGTAAAAGATTTTCGTCCCGCTGCTCTCGGCCGTGTGCTCGTCCGTGCCTTGCGCGTTTCGTGGATGTGGGTCGGTCTTACCCTGATGGCCACTGCGTTCTTCTCATTGCTCGCGGTGCTGTCGAGGCAAAACGTGAGCGTGGTGGTTCCAGTTACAGCTCTGAGCTATGGCGCCGGAGCACTGGGAGGAAAATTCTTTCTCGGTGAACAGGTCACATCGAGAAGGTGGGCAGGCGTGCTTCTGGTTTGCCTCGGCGTAGCCCTGGTTGTCATTGGTGGGCGCTAATTCGGCGGAAACATTCGGGCTGCGACCTTAACGTCTTACGTCGAAAGCTTGCGCAGCGGGTTGTGCATCCCCAGAAAGATCGTTAGGATTAAAGATTGTTTCTCTACCTGAATAGCTTTGCGCCGTGCCCTGGTCCGGGGAGTTACGCTTCCCGTGAGCCCATTTTGCGGGAGAATCGCAAGCTGATTTCAAGAAAGCGATAGAGGTGCGCGCGCGTGTGTGGAATCGTTGGTTTCACTCACAAAAATTGGGTGCCTGATTCCGATCGCATTCGGAACGCAACCGCCACGCTCATTCATCGTGGACCGGATCAGCAGGGTGTGTTCGAGTCGAGCCTCTGCTCCATGGGTGCGACCCGTCTCAAGATCATCGACCTCGGCTCTGGCGACCAGCCGATTCTGTCGGAAGATGGCGATGTCGCCATCGTCTTCAACGGCGAAATCTACAACCACCAGGAACTGCGCCGCGAACTGGAAGCGCTGGGCCATCGCTTTTACTCCCATTGCGACACGGAAACGATTCTTCACGCGTTCCTCGAGTGGGATACGGCCTGTTTCGCGCGTTTGCGAGGCATGTTCGCCATCGCGCTCTGGACAAAATCAACCAAGCGTCTCGTTCTGGCGCGCGACCGCATGGGGATCAAGCCGCTCTATATCGCGCGCCGCGGAGAAGACCTGTTCTTTGGCTCCGAATTAAAAGCAATCCTCATTCATCCCGAGATCGAGCGGCGATTGAGCTTGGAAGGCCTCGATTGCTATTTGTCGTTGAACTATGTGCCGTGTCCCTGGACGCTCGTCGAGGGCATCGAAAAACTTCCCCCGGGCCAGTGGATGGAGTGGCGGGAAGGGAAGGTTTCCTTCGATTCCTACTGGCGCCTGCCCTTTACCGTCGTACGTGATCGGACGCTGGAGTCCGCGCGCGAGGAATTAGACGCTCTTCTCCGCCAATCCATCCGCGAGCACATGGTCTCCGATGTTCCCCTGGGAATGTGGCTGAGCGGAGGCATCGATTCTTCGACGATCTTGCACTATGCTGCGGCAGAATCCACTACGCCGCTCAAAACGTTTTCCGTCTCATTTCAAGGGCGCAGCTTCGACGAAACCGCCTATATTCGCGAGGTTGCCGCACGTTATCAAACTGACCACCACGAACTGGATTTAAATCCGGAAGTCGACCTGCGCAGCGCGATTGAAGCTTTCGCATACTACTCCGATGAACCTTCCGCCGACGCGGGAGCGCTTCCCGTCTGGTTCCTGTCCAAGCTGAGTAAGACCAAAGTCGACGGTCAGCCTTAGCGGCGAAGGGTGCGGACGAGTTGTTCGGCGGCTATCTTACTTATCGAGCGAATCGCCTCGCCGCTCTCGCGCGGCGAGTTCCCGCAAAAATCTCGCCGGCTCGCGCTTGGCGCACTGCGCCTGTGGCCGGTTTCCGATGAGAAAATCAGCTTCGAATACCAGCTCAAGAGATTCCTCGAAGGCTCGCTGCTGAGTCCCGAGCGCGCCCACGTCTACTGGAACGGGACTTTCAGCGAAGCGCAAAAACAAGCTCTGCTGCGCTCCGAACTTCCGCCAACGCTCGACCGCGTTCTGGACGAATTGCGCGATCAATCTGCGGCGAACACCGCATCCAACACCGCGGCCGATAATGATCTGGCGCCCTACTTGTTGTTCGATCAGAAATACTTTCTTCCCGACGATATCCTGAACAAGGCCGACCGCATGAGCATGGCGCATTCGCTCGAAGTGCGGCCGCCGTTCCTCGATCACCGCATCGTCGAATTTGCTGCTTCGCTGCCGGCGTCGATGAAGATTCGCGGTTCGCGGCAGAAGGTTCTTCTGAAGGAATTGATGCGCGATAAGCTTCCGCCTTCGGTTCTGCGACGCAAGAAGGTCGGATTCGACATCCCGGCGCATGATTGGCTTCGCGGATGTCTGCGCTCGCTGATGATGGAAGTCTTGCTCGACACGTCCTCCGAGCACACGAAGCTATTCCGCCGGGAAGTCATCGAGACTTATATTCGCCGGCACATGGAAAGACAAGTCAACATCGGATATCACTTATGGGGCCTGATGGTGCTGTTTCTGTGGATGAAAAAATGGGGGATTCAAGTCGCGGCCTCCCAGGAGACGAGCGTTTGGATACAGGAAAAAACTGGCACCTGTATCTAGGCGTTCTGCTGATCGCCGCAGCCGTCTATCTGGGCTGCATTGTTTCTCCGCCCTCCCTCATGGATGACGTGGACGCCGTGCAGGCGCAGATCGCGCGCAACATGCTGACCTCCGGCGATTGGGTGACCGCGCGTCTCGATGGCGTCGTCTATCTGGAAAAGGCTCCGCTCGATGTACTGGACCATGGCGGTGAGCTACAAGATTTTCGGCGTGCACGACTGGGCCGCGCGAATTCCGATTGCCTTGTCCGCCATCGCCCTCTGCTGGTTTGACGATGGCATTCGGGGCCTGGGCATTCGGCAAGCGCGCCGGATTCTATGCGGGCCTGTGCATGGCCACATGCATTGGGCTGTTTTTGTTCACCCGGATCCTGATTCCCGATGTCATGCTGACCTTCACCGTCGCCTTGGCGATGTGGGCGTTTCTTCGTGCTCTGGATGAAGAGGAGCCTCACCCGCGCTTTTGGGCCTTCGTGCTGGCCGTCAACCTCGGGGTCGGTCTGCTGCTCAAGAGCCTGATCGGAATCCTGTTTCCGGTCGCGGCGATTGTCATCTATCTCGCCATCACTCGGCAGTTCTTTTCCGCGGCTGCCTGGCGGCGTTTGCATCCCTTCAGCGGAGCGCTGGTCGTCCTGCTCATCGCTGCGCCTTGGCACATTCTGGCCACGCTGCGCAATCCGCCTTACTTTGCCTTCACCCTGCACAGCGGTCCGGGCGAATATCACGGCTTTCTTTGGTTTTTCTTCATCAACGAGCAGTTGCTGCGTTTTCTGAATCTGCGCTATCCGCGCGACTACAACACCGTGCCGCGCCTTTACTTCTGGCTGCTGCATCTGGCCTGGCTGTTTCCCTGGAGCGTGTATTTTCCCGCGGTTGCCAAACTTTCGTTCAAACCGATCGATCGGGCCGGGCGAACCCGGCTTCTGGCGCTTTGTTGGGCTGGGTTCGTGCTGGTTTTCTTTACTTTTTCCACGACTCAGGAGTATTATTCGATGCCTTGCTATCCCGCGCTGGCGCTGCTTTTGGGCGCAGCAATGGCGACGGAGAGCAACTGGATTCGCCGCGGCACGCGTGTGCTCTCCGTGGTCTGCGGCATGTCTTGGGCTGGTACTGCTGACTCTCTTTTTTCTCACCCGCAACATTCCCGCGCCGGGAGACATTTCCCAAGCGCTCAGCCACCATCCCGGCGCCTATACGCTTTCCTTGGGCCACATGCTGGATCTCACTCTGGGGTCCTTCGCCTATCTTCGGATTCCCTTGCTGGTGGCGGCAATTGCCTTTTGCCTGGGCGCGTCGGAACTGGAAATGGAGCGGCCAGCGCGCGTTTCTGGCTGCCGCGCTGATGATGATATTGTTTTTCCATGCTGCCCGCCTGGCCTGGCTGTGTTCGATCCTTACTTGTCGTCGCGGCCGCTGGCCGAGGCAATCCTGAAAGCGCCGGAAGGGACGCTGATTATCGACCACCACTACTACACGTTCTCTTCCATCTTCTTCTATACCGGCCGCACCGCGCTGCTGCGCAACGGCCGCTTCAATAATCTGGAATATGGCTGCGTATGCTCCCGGGGTACCCGATGTGTTCATCGACGATTTACAATTCAAGAACCTGTGGCTGAAGCCGGAGCGCTCCTATATTGTGGCCAATCAGAGCGTAGTGCCTCGACTGGAATCGCTGGTGGGCGCTGAGCATCTAAGTTTGGTCGCGGCGAGCGGCGGTAAGGTCGTTGTCACGAATCATCCGTTGGCTGTTTCGCGAGGCGATCCGCCTAGCGCGATTGGCGGGCGTGAAAACGGTTGCGCAGTTGTCCGAAGCGGGGTCCGTTCAGTAGAGTACATAGATTGGTTTGGTGGGGCGCGGCTTCAGCCGTGCCGTTAAAGCGTTAGAAAAGTGCGGGGTCTTTAGCACCCGAAGCACGCGCCTCTCGATTTGAAAAAGATTCGGGAGCGCACGCTAGCGTGCGGCAGATGCTAAAGTAATTATTTTTCAGAATACAGGAGGCTACATGAGGATTGCGGTGCTGGGAGGCGATGGCTATTGCGGTTGGGCGACTGCTTTATATCTGTCCAAGAAGGGCATACGGTCGCGATTGTCGACAACTTCGCGCGCCGGCAATGGGACCACGAACTTGGAGTGCAGACCCTGACGCCGATCCGCCCGCTCTCCGATCGCCTGAGCGTCTGGCAGGAGCTTACGGGCGAGAACATCGAACTTTTCGTCGGCGATGTGATGGAGTACGACTTTCTCTCCTCGGTCATCAGGGTTTCGAACCTGAGGCGGTGATCCATTTTGCCGAACAGCGCGCGGCTCCGTATTCGATGATCGACCGCAAACATGCGGTGTTCACCCAGGTGAACAACGTCGTGGGGACGCTCAATCTGCTGTTCGCCCTGCGCGAGTTTCAGCCCGATTGCCACCTCATCAAGCTCGGCACCATGGGCGAATATGGCACGCCCAATATCGACATTGAAGAAGGCTACATCACCATCGAGCACAACGGGCGGAAAGACACCGTACCGTATCCCAAGCAGCCGGGCTCTTTTTACCACCTTTCCAAGGTGCACGACAGTCACAACATCATGTTCGCCTGCAAAGCTGGGGACTGCGCGCCACCGACCTCAACCAGGGCGTGGTCTACGGAACCATGACCGACGAAGTGGCCTTGAGCGAAGCGCTGATCAATCGCTTCGATTACGATGACGTGTTTGGCACCGTGCTCAATCGCTTCTGCGTGCAGGCCGCCATTGGATACCCGCTGACCGTCTACGGCAAGGGGGGCCAAACCCGCGGATTTCTGGATATTCGCGACACCGTGCGCTGCGTCGAGATCGCGTGTATGAATCCGGCGGCTCGCGGCGAGTGCCGGGTTTCAACCAGTTCACGGAACAGTTTTCCGTTCTGGACCTGGCGCACATGGTGCAAACCGCCGGCAAGAAGCTGGGTCTGACGGTCAAAGTCGATCATCTTCCCGATCCCCGCGTGGAGGCGGAGGAGCATTACTACAATGCGAAACACTCAAAGCTGATTCGAACTTGGGTTGCAACCGCATTTGCTTTCCGATTCGCTGCTGGATTCGCTGATGAATGTTGCGTTGAAATATCGCGACCGGATCGATAGTGCCAAGTGATGTTGCCGCGCGTCAACTGGCGGAAGCCACGCAACCTCCGCGAGCGCAAGACGGCGCGAGAACCCGTGTCGTTGTGATCAGAACCTGAGCTGGAGTCGCGAACCGCGGGCTGAGCCTAACCCGAGCCTCAGCCCGCCGGCTCGGCATGGCTCGGAGCGACGGGCACGAGTTGCCCTTCGCGAATGTAGTAGTCGCCATCCCGCCAGCGTATGGTGTTGCGCGTAAAACTGACCAGCCAGATACCGAAAGCCACCGCGTCCCATACCGGGATCAGCCCCAGCTTTTTCCACAGCGGACGATGCTTCAGTCCCCAGATGCCAATCATCCAGGTCATGGCGACCCGCAATCCCAGGTACGCGCCGAGATAACCAAGCGCGACTGCGGCCGAAGGGTGGATCGCGATTGCTGCCAAGGACCACGGCAACCCCTGCGTGAGCAGCAAGCCAAGATGTCCCCAGGGCCGCATGTGCCGCATGACCACGACCCAGCGCAGACGTTTGTGGAGAAGTTCGCTCAGCGACCCGTAATCAGCAACCGTCAGAATCGTGTACGGCAGAAGTTCCACTTCGCAGCCCTGCTCGGCGATCAGGCGCCCCACCAGCAGATCGTCGGCCGGCCGGTTCTTGATCGCATCATAGCCGCCGAATCCGGCCAGTCGCGCGCGCGTGGTGGCGATGGTCGGACCCAAGGCAAACTTCACCCCGTCCAGTTGACGCGCGACCAGGATGCCGGCATAGAAGTCGGAAAACATCCCAATCGTCTGCAGACTGTCCGTGAGCGTTTTATCTTCGATGGGGGCATAAAAGCAGGTGACAGCTCCCACCTTCGGGTCGGCCAAAGGAGCCACCACCGTGCGCAGGTAATCGGGATCGACGCGCACGTCACTGTCGCTCATCACAACAACTTCATGCTGCGCTTCGCCGAACCATGAGTGGCTAACTTGACGACTTTATCGTTGGTCCCTTTGCGCCCGGAGCCGAACAATACTCCGAATCTGGCGTTCCGGGAAATCACGCGCCAGCTTCTCCAGCACGGGAAAACCGGGTCGTCCTTGTCTCCGACGCAGAAAAGGATTTCGTAGTCGGGATAATCCTGCCGGCAGAAGCTGGCGAAGTTTTCATAGGCGTCAGGATCGAGCCCGCGAACCGGTTTTAGATTACTCACCGGCGGAGTGAAGTTACGATTGGGCTCGTTTCGATGCGCGGTGCTGCGAAAATATCGCCACGAACTGAACAGCGCAATCAGATAGTAGATAAATGGAATGGCCGCGACCGCAAGCGCCACCTGGCGGATGCTGGGGATCATCGAGTCCCTCGCGCTCCGCAATCGACTAGTCTCGCCGGGATGATAGTTATGCCCGCGCAGTATACGAGCCTGGCAATGAACCACTGCCCCATAACTCTGTTTTTCACAAGAATTTCCAGCCTGGAGATTTTGGAATTCACAACTTGCAGCAGATCGGAATGCGTTTGCACTTCGAGCGTTAACCGATTCTGATTTTTGATCGATACTTTCTTCCTTCGCGTCGATACAACGCTCGAAGCATGAACTGGACTCCGACTGGTTACCTAAGACATAGGCTGTACGTTGTCCTATCGATCTCCCTTGATTATCATAGTTTACAGTAATTTGTCTCGCACTCAGATGACGTTACCACTCATCTTTACTGTTGCTTTTCCGGCCTGCCGAGAGCGCGGCATATGACCAATTTGTAACGCTGTAAGAGATTTGTCAGCCCGAAGACGAAGATCACAAGCTTCAGATGTTGCTTTTTTGCCATTCGCATGCGAAGGAAAATTGCCAGTATTGGACCCAGCTTTCGACAACGACCCGCGGCGGCCGCATTCCGCAAAGCGGTCGCGTGTCTAACCCTGGTCTGCCTGGCAATCTGCGGTCTCGCCAGCCCTTCTCATGCCGGCGAAACCCGTACCTGGGTGATTCACCTCACGGTGGTTGACGAAGCGAGCCAGCCGGTGCCGATGCCACGGTTGAAGTTCGCCTGGCCGAGAAGCTCGTAAGTACCTCCACGACCGACGCCGCAGGTAAAGTGACCTTAACGGTCAATCTTCCCGGCACCTATTCGCTGAAGATTTGATAAAAAAGGGTCGCTGCCCAACGCGACCACTGTGCAAGCCGGGGAAGGGAACGCGGCCAGGATCTGGACATCGATGTCGTGCTGAGCACGCGTCGCCTTGAGCCAACAGCGTGTGGATGTTACAGGGGAAGCCTCCAATCCAATCACGGAAACTTCGAGCGACCCGTCAACCTTAGCCCCGAGCCAGGCTAAGGACACTCCCCTCCGCCCCGCGACCTTGATCGATGCTCTGCCGCTGATCCCCGGAATCGTGCGCGGTCCCGATGGCAGTGTTCGAATTGCGGGCTTCGGCGAAGACCACAGCGCGCTCCTGGTCAATTCCGTGGATGTCACCGATCCCGCGACCGGCAGCTTTGGACTCAGTGTTCCCATTGACAGCGTGCAGACCATCGAAGTCTCCGAGATGCCCTACCTGGCCGAGTATGGCCGTTTCACCGCCGGTGTAGTCGCCGCCAATACACGACGCGGAGGCGACAAGCTGGACTACAGCCTGAATGACCCGTTGCCTGACTTCTTCATCAGAAGCGGGCACCTCGATGGCGTCCGTGACGCTGCTCCGCGATTCAATCTCAGCGGCCCGATTGTCGCCAACCGCCTGTACTTCCTCGAAGGCGTCGAATATCTGCTCGACAAGCAGGAGGTCTACACCCTGCCGTTTCCTCAGAGCCTCAGCACCTCCAAGGCGTTCAACTCCTTCACGCAATTCGACGCCATCGTTTCTCCCAGCCAGACTCTGACCGGCAGCTTCCACTTTGCTCCCCACACCCTGCAGTATGCGGGACTCGATTACTTCAATCCGCAACCAGTAACGCCGAACGGCGATTTCCACGAAACCACCGTCGCGCTCACCGACCGGCTGGCTTTCGGCGGCGGCCTTTTGCAAAGCACAGTGTCCAGCAGAGTCGTCAGCAGCGACATCACCGCGCAGGGAACGGCTGACATGGTGCTGACTCCAACCGGAAACCTCGGCAACTACTTCGGCCAGGAATCGCGCCGTGCCAATCGCTTTGAATGGATTGAAGAGTGGACCCCGCACACCCTGCACCTCGCCGGCGAGCACACTTTCAAGTTTGGAACCGTGCTCGGCCACAGCGAAAATGTGGGCGAGTTTTCCGCGCGTCCGGTAACGATCGACGACGCCAGCGGCCGTCTTCTGCAGCAGATCAATTTCTCAGGAGCGGGAGCGTACGATCTTTCCGACCTGGAGCCGGCCGCGTTTGCCCAGGACCACTGGGTGGTGAATTCTCATCTCGCGATTGACGCCGGCCTGCGTGTCGAAGCCCAGACCATTACCTATACCACCCGCGCCGCTCCCCGCACTGGTTTTGCGTGGACTCCCGACGTGGGCAAAACAGTCATTCGCGGTGGGATCGGCGTGTTTTACGATTCCGTTCCCCTCGACGTTTATGCCTTCAGCAATTACCCCGAACAGACGATCACAACCTACAATTCCTCCGGCTTCCCCATAGGGCCGCCGGTGCGCTACATCAACCTTACGGTGGAGGCAGCGCAATCGAACTTCCCGTTTATCGATAGTGCGCAGAAGAGCGGTAATTTCGCTCCGTACAGCGTGGCATGGAACGTGTCCTTCGAAGCGATCTATCGCTCGTTTCCTGCTGCTGCGCGTGAAATACCTTCAGAGCCACGAGCAGAATATGATCACGCTGCAGCCGGAAGTTGTGCAGAGCCAGAACGCGTTCGTGCTCGGCGACTCCGGTTCGGCGCACACGCGGCAAACCGAGTTTACGGCGCGGATTGGGGCGGCCTCGAATCGCCGGTTTTACTTTTCCTATGTTCGGCAATTTGCCTTTGGCGACATCAGCGACGCCAACTCCTACCTCGGAAATTATCCTTTTCCTGTGGTACGGGATAGCCTTGTGGCGAGTTTGCCCAGTGAAATTCCCAATCGCTTTTTGTTGTGGGGTACCTTTGAGTTTCCGCGAAAAATCAGGGTAACGCCGCATGTGGAGTTTCGTAACGGCTTTCCCTATCAGCCGACCGACGTATTCCAGCAGTACCTGGCTGCAACCTCCGGGCCGCAATATCGTTTCCCGCGATACTTTTCTCTCGATCTGCGCGTTTCGAAAGATATACAGGTGAACGAGAAACACGCCGTGCGCCTATCGGGCTCGCTCCGCAATCTGACAGACCACTTCAATCCGCTCGAAGTGCACTCGAACATTGCCGATCCGCAGTATGGCACTTTTTTTGGAAACGTCGGATCGTCGAGCCGTCCTGGATTTTGATTTTCTCTTCTGATTATCGCGACCAAAGATGGTTGCGCTCTTCCCGCCGAGGGATCAGCGGTGGGAACGATGTTTCCTGCCCAAAGATGGAAGCATCGAGTCTGGTTTTTGGCGTGAGAATATGGCAAAGGAAGCAAAAATTATCAGGATCGGGTCGATCGGCTGCCGAAACGAAATCTCTGGATGAGCAACATAGTAAGCCACAGGAAACGCCAGCAAGATCAAGGCATACGGCATCGTCGCATCCCATGAGCGATGGAATGCCTTGTACAAACCAGTCATTGCCAGAACCGTAAAACCCGTGCAAAAGAAAATGTTGGCCAAGTCGTAGGGCTCTTCGCGCAGGTATTCCCGGTTCAAGCTCCAGAAACCAGTCCACATATAGACGAAGCGGCGAAACGAGCGCCAAAGATAGAGCGCCGGATGGAGCCGAATGAAGTCAAATGCCAGCCCGCGTGCCCGATGCATGTAACCCAACTCTCCCAGTCGGCGATACTCAGACAGTCTCCGTTCGCTACCGGCCGGGTGCACCGCATCGTTCCACCAATGGCGGCCATCGCCGAGATTGCCGACACAAACTTCCATCCAAAAATTGTCCTCGAGGAACACCGGTTGATGGAATAAGCGCATATTGCGTACCATCCAGGGCGCAACCGTGACGAATGAGAACGATGAACGCGGTTGCGGCTGGAAGCTTCCAGTTTTTTCCGTTGCGATGCAGCCGATAACAAACCCACCCGCCGAGAAATGGGACCACGGTCAGGACCACGGGAGTAGTGAGCGCCGCAAACCCCCAGAGAAATCCCAAGCCCGCCCACATCCAGAGACTGGTGCGGGTTTCCAGATACGATGCGATCAAGACGATCAACATCAGAAGCAGGGCGACCAGGCTGTGCGACCACATCGAGTCGGCAGAGAAGTAGACCGCATACGGGAAAAATGCCCAAACCCACGCCGCGGCAATCGCCGTTCGAAGACCGAAGCTGTTGCGAGCCAGGAAAAAAATTGGAATGCAGGTGACAGCCGAAACCAGGCAATTGAAACCCAGTATCACGAGCGCCGAGGCCTTGGTATAAGCCCCAAACAATGTGAAAACGTAGCTCACCAGATACGGAAACACCGGCGCGAGTATCGCCGTGGGACCAGTCTCGATCCAAAACGGATTGCTGAATCCATGACCATGGGCAATGGAGTGGGCAATCTTTCCCGTTTCGAAGCCGAACTCCCAATGATCGCGGCCCTCCACTAGGAAAGTCCCGATAAACAAATCCGACAACGATCAGGCGCACGCGCCAAGGCCGCCAGAACGACCCAAATCAGGTGAGAATGACTGCGGAGTTCGAATTTCGGAGTGCTCGGGTTTGCCCGCTCCATGGCATCCATGTAGGGGCTGGAGATCCTCGGCATTTCCGGGACGTAACTGTCTGCCTTCGTCATTTTTTTATCTTACATTCGTGATGTTACACGAATTTATTCGTTGGCCTGCAGTCACCTTGTAGCGTTGTGAGTGCCGATGCTAGCGAATGACGATCCCCGCGCGTTCGCCGGTCGGCGATTGCGGTTCGATCCTGGCTGTCTGCGTTCGGCCTTGCGCGCGAATTTCTGGGGACGTAGATATAGCATCCTTCATGCGCAAGACCCAATTCATAGGAGGTCTCGAGCGCCGATAGCACCTGCGGGATCACGAGTTGAGTAGGGCGTCATCTTCTCTAAGGAACTCAATGGAACAACAAAGTTGTACGGCGGCGAGTTCTCCGCGATTCAGGCGGTCAATCAAGGATGTGGCGTCCAACTTCCCATGCTTGATCAGATTAGTGCTGTTGAAAGGATCGTAAACATACGGTTTTCCCGCTTCGTAGCAACGAAGCAAGGATGCGCAAAACGCCGGACCCGGGTGAGCTCTTAGAAACGAAACTTCGGACTCAAACCGATTATGCTTTTCTGCCAGTGACGAAATCGCCCGCTGGAAAAGCGGCGGACCGGCGAGCCACACAGGCACAAACGACAGGAGCAGAGCCACTGGCGCGGCCACTGCCAGCCATGCGCGTTTTTTGCCGATTTGTCCTTCCCAGACCTGATGCAGCATGAGGCCGACAATTATCGCGATAGACAGGTAGAGATCAAAGTAAGTGTTGACCCAGACGCCGACCCCGCCTCCGAAAGCAGCAACCCAGAAACAGGGAGGTCCAGAAGAAGATTGCCAGGACCCGAAGTCTTTTATTTTGCAGTGCTGCCCAGCTCCAGAAAATGGCGGCCAAAATCGCGAGGGAGACGGCCGGAAAACCATTACAAAAGAATTGCACGAATGGCCTTCTGGATCGAATACGTTCGCGGAGACAGTAGCGCAGCCAAAAAATACGGCCCCCCGACCAGGGTATTGACATAGACGGACGCAGCTACCAAAACAGCTGAAATCGACAGATACTGCGAGATCTGCTTCCTTCCGACGAATGCTAAATCGATGAGTACGGTCAGAGGAAATTCAACCAGGTTGTTCTTAACGTTACCTCCAAGCACAAACAGCAGGGCGGTCAGTGCCAGGCGGGAGAATCGCGGGGGGCCGGATATGTAGACGAGGAAACCGCACAAGAAAAAGACTTGCGCAAACATCTGGGGCTCGTCGGAGCCGATGTACTCGTTGGCGGCAATGCAGAAGATCGCCAAACAGAAAAGAGAGCTGAACAGGGCGGATCGATAGTCGCGAGTGAACTTCCAGACGATGAGACCAACCAGCAAGCAGGAGACGAAAGGGATGCCAGCGATAAGGTTCTTCCGGCAATCAGGTAGCTAAGGCCGATTCGATGGATCCAGGCAACGACATAGAACGACAGCACCGGATAATTGGCAGTGGTCCAGCCGTATTTTTGACCGTAGAGTGGCAAGTGATGATCGGCAGCCACCGCGTTGTAGACGTTCCAACCCTCGTTGTAACTGACCTCAAGCTTGGAAAATGCCCGCAGAACCGGATAGATCATCAATGCGCCTGCGAACAAAGCGAAGAGAGCCAAGATTACCCATTCCGAGAGCGGCGCGCGCTTGTATGGCGGTTGATCGTGGCCCGAGGCAGCAGACACCGCGTACTGGTTCGTTGCTCCCATCAGCTATCTCCTCGATGCCCGAGCGCTTCGGAAGGACGTCTGCGTCTGTTCCAGACTGGCGGGATTCCAAAATTAGTCTATAGCAACAGAGCAAAACTCCGAGCCGCATCTCTGGCCATCTCCGGCACCGCGATGAGGCAACGTTGGGCCGGCGACTGCGACCTCTCGCTATGACTTAAGTTTCCTCCTATCTTTGCACGCGTTCACATTTCACATTGCATCCCGCCAGCCCCTGCCGCAAACTTGGAGCAAGCCAAAACCATCCATGCCCGTTTCTGCCACCAGACCGGCGATTGCGCTCATCCGCAGGCGGAAGGGATCTTCGGTTCATCTTCCGTTCCCCCGCAGAGCGCAAACTCGTATTGGGCCTGCTGCTGGTGGTGGTCACCCTCGCTCTCTACAACCCGGTTGTCGCGCAATGGTTTCGTGAACTTCGATGACGACCGCTATGTGACCGACAAATCCGCACGTGCACGCGGGTCTCCACTGGAGCACGGTGGCGTGGGCGTTCACTTCGATCGAGCAGGCGAATTGGCATCCGCTGACCTGGCTCTCGCACGCGCTCGATTGCCAGACTTTTTCAGCTCAATCCAGTGGGCCATCACTACACCAGCCTCTTGCTGCATGCGGCGAACGCGCTGCTGCTGTTCCTGATTCTGCAGTGGTTCACCGGATATACCGCGCGCAGCCTGATGGTGGCCGCGCTGTTTGCGGTCGCATCCTCTTAATGTGGAGTCGGTTGCGTGGGTGGCGGAGCGCAAGAACGTGCTCTGCATGTTTTTCTTCCTGCTGGCGGTTGCTGCTTATGGATGGTATGTCCGTCGGCCCGGCGTTGCGCGCTACCTGTCGGTCGCGGTTCTGTTCGCCATGGCGCTGATGGCGAAGCCGATGGCGATTACGCTGCCGTTCTGCTCCTGTTGCTGGACTACTGGCCGCTGGGGAGATTGCGCTTGCCCGGCAATGCGAGTCTGGCGCGACGAAGCGCGATCCGCGTCATGCTCCGGCGCAGTCTGCTGGCCACTTTGTGCCTCGAGAAACTCCCGCTGCTGGCGCTTTCGGCCGGAAGTGCGGTCATCACCATGATCGCGCAGACGAGCCGGCGGCGCTGTGTTAACCAGTGCGGCCCATGATCCTCGGCTGCGGCTTGAAAACGTGATCGTGAGCTACGCGCGCTATATCCAGAAAGCGATCTGGCCATCTCATCTCGCCGCGCTCTATCCGTATCCGCATGCGTTGCCGGTATGGGAGGTTGTGGCCTCAGCGATCGTCTTGCTGGCGATCACCTGCGCCGCTCTAAAATATCGCCAGCGCCGCTATCTGTTTGTGGGCTGGTTCTGGTATCTGGGGACGATGGTTCCGATGATTGGCTTGGTACAAGTTGGAAACCAGGCCATGGCCGATCGCTACACCTATCTGCCCTTGATCGGCTTTTTCATCATGACCGTTTGGGCGGTCGCCGAATGGGCAAGCGCCCGGCACTTTTCAGTGAAGTATGTGGCCGCAGCCGGGCTCACGCTTCTGGTGGCCTTCTCCGCCGTCACCCGCATTCAGCTTGGGTATTGGCACGACGATCTCAGCCTTTGGTCGCACGCCCTGGCCGTCACCCGATAACAATTACGTAGCCGAAAATAACTTCGCCAACGCGCTGGTCCGGCAGGGGAGAATCGACGAGGCCATTGCTCACTTCCGAACTGCCTCCGTCCTTGAGCCCTCGGACCCCACCAGCCAACTGAATCTCGGGATCTATGCGGAGGAGCACGGTGACCTGGCGCAGGCCGAAGCGCGCTACGAAATGGCCCTGCGCTTGGCGACCGATACGCACCTCCGAGCCACTGCTTATGCGAATCTGGGCACGGTCTACTTCGCTCTGCACGACTACACCCGGGCGCAACAGAACTTCGATTCCGCGCTGAAACTCAAGGGTAGCTTTCCGATCGCTTTCCTCGATCATGGGCCTAATCGCGCAGAAAACGGCACAGACTACCGCGGATTGGAACCGTGCTGCCGGCTACTTCGCGCAGTCCGTCGCCCTCGAGCCAAACGACGTTGGATATCTCCTGCTGGCCAACGCTCTGCACCATGCCAATCGTGTCGAGGATGCTAACCGGGCCTACCGTCAGGCATTGCAATTTTCGAGCGACCTAGCCCAATCGCTACAGCGCGCGGCCCAGTTGTCGGCGCAGTAGGGCGCAAACTGCATGGAAAGGCGCTCCGCATTCCCCACAGGCTCCCTCCCCATCTGGCCCTGATCTTCCGTGACCTCGGAAGCAGGCGCGCCGCTTGCTAAGCTCCGAGTGAGTTCCAGGAGGGAACTTTGCCCGCAACCGCTCAGAAACAGGCACATACAGCAACCATCAAGATTCTTTACGGCGAGTCCGACGAGTCAGACGCTCTCCACGCAAGCCGCCGAGATGACCAAAGCTGGACATCACGTGACCACTGCACTCAACCGCCAGGGGGTTCAGGAAGCCCTGCGCCAGGGTGCTTTCGATCTCGTCATCCTTAGGCGCCACGTTGTCCAAGGACGACCGCCATCACTTGCCCTACATGGTCAAGAAAGCCCAATTAGGGACGAAGGTTCTGGTTATGCATGCCGGCGCGCACCATCACGAAGTCGATGCCGCCATCGATCCCAACATCAGCATGAACCGAATCCTCGAAAAGATTGCCGCGCTGATCCAGCCCGCGGCAGCACGCTAGACCGTTCCAGAATCGCGTTGTGGACAGACGGCCTCGTCTGTCCAACGCGAACTCACTTCGCGGATTCTTCTTCCCACAATAAAAAAGGTCTGGCCGGGTGGAGAGAGTAGCACCCGCCAGACCCGTCAGACTTCCAGGCTGACCAGAACATTCTCGCCATTGGGACGCCGGCAGTTGTCACGACGCGTGTCAAATTCGGCGTCAGCTTTTTGTCGCGAAGGAATGGCCGGGAACTCCCCAGAACTTAAAATGGGCCGCCAGCCAAGAAGCGGTGACACTTCCTTGGCTATCGGCCCATTCGATCCGGACTAGGATCGGAGGTGATATCTACATGCTAAACCCTCCGGCTCGATTGTCAAGGACAAGTTGCCAATCATAATCGTGCCGTTTGACGACAAAGTCTCCGTCAATCTGCGGTCGAGTAGATGAACATCGATGAACAACTGAAATTAAGACAGCGCGAAATACGCTCGTAGCATTGACACTTCCTCTGCTGGCAATGTTACTGTTATTAGTTTTAGAAACGGCTCTTCTTCCAGCCGGAATCAGCCAGGCAAATCGGCAAGGATACGATCGTCAGTTCGATCATCAAAGAATGGAACAGACACTCCGACAACTAGGCGAACTACTGCTCGGAGCCGTGCCCACAGTCATTCTTCTGGCACGCTTTATATTCTCTATACTTTCCTCGTGCATCGTCCGCTGACGGCGTGCTCGCCGAGCGGCGCAGCCGGACTCAGGGCGCCATGGAGAAGGCGCGCGCCGATATCGCCGCTGCCGAGGCGCGCACTGCCGAGTACGAGCAGCGACTGCGCGAAGCGCGGCAGAAGATATTCAAGAACCAGGAAGCTCGCCGCCAGCAGGAGACCCAGTCGCGCACCCAGGCGGTCAATGAAGCCCGCACTCGAGCGCAGGATCAGGTTAAGCAGGCGCGCGCCGCCATCGAACAGGATAAGCAGCAAGCCATGTCGAAGCTGCAATCGGACGCGGCTCGACTGGCCACGGATATCGTGCGCGCCGTGCTGCGCCCCATGGCATCGCCCAGCCAGGTCGGTGGCCAATGAGGCTTCAGACCAGGAGCTTCGGAGGAATGAGAACCAGGGCGCTGCCCGCCATTCTCCGCATGCTGCTGGCGCTGGCTCTCTGGTCATTTTTGTTGCTGCTTCCAACGCGGCTCGCCGTCGCACAGGAGCAACCCGCAGTCCAGCCTTCCCAGCAGACGTCCGCCGGCGCTGAAAGTGGAACGAAGCAATCCACGGCTGGGCACGTGAGTATCGGACAAGAACTAGCCAAGGAGACCCGCGAGGCGGCCGGGGAAGACGAGGAAGAAAACGCAAAGCTGAAGCACGCGAAGCCGGTGCAATGGCTCGCCGGCTAAGATTGGTTGGAGCGTACATGGCACGCATCTTCTCTTGTCTGGCCTCAACTTTGCCATCATTGTGGTCATCGTCTTCTGGGCCGTGCGCAAGTTCGTGCCCGGCGTACTGCGCGACCGCAACGCATCCATCCAGCGGTCTTTGGAAGAAGCGCGCGTGGCGAGCCAGGATGCCAATCGCCGCTTGGCGGATATCGAGAATCGCCTGCGGCAGTTGGATGTCGAAATCGGACAGATGCAGGCCGACGGCGGAAAAGGAAAGCGGCAGCCGAAGAGGTCCGAATCAAGAAAGCGGCCGAGGAAGATGTTCGCAAAGTGGTGCTGGCCGCGGAACAGGAAATCGCCGCCGCTGCCAAGCAAGCTCGCCGCGAACTGAGCACGCACACCGCCGGCCTGGCGATTGCACTGGCCCGCCAGCAAATTCACGTCGATACCAATACCGATCAGGTCCTGGTCCGAACTTTTGCCTCGGGGCTGGCTTCTCGTCCTTCCGGGCATGACGACGACAACCATGACGGAAAGGATGGCCGTTAGCCATGGCTTCCGTTGTGGGCACTTACGCGCGCGCCTTCGCCGATGTTGCAATGACCAAAAGCAACCAACTCGATCCCGCGCGCATGCTCGAGGAATTACACGGCATCGAGGCGTTGCTCAAGGAAAGCGATCCGTTGCGGCGGGTGCTCGAAAATCCGTCGATTCCCGGCGATGGGAAACGCGCCGTGCTTGACGCCATCACGCAGCGACTGGGTACGACCAGGCAGGTAAGGAATTTCGTTGCGGTACTCATCGATCACAGAAGGCTGCCGCTGTTCAGCGAAATCCTGAAACAGCTTGAACAGGAATTGAACGAGCGCCAGGGTTTTGCGGAAGCGCAAGTCAGTAGCGCGCGCCCGCTGGGCGATCCCGAGAAGCGGATGCTCGAAGCTGAGATCGCGAAAATGACCGGCAAAAAGGTCCGAGCGCGTCTACGAACAAGACGCCTCGCTACTGGGCGGAGCCGTCGTGCAAGTGGGCAGCACTATTTATGACGGCTCGGTGAAGGGCCAATTGGAGACGAGAATTCGGAGAGCAAGCTGGTTGAAAGCTAAGAGCTGACTTTATGGCACAAATCAAAGCAGACGAAATCACGCAATTAATCCGCGAGCAAATCGAGCACTACGAATCGAAAATCGCGGTCGACGAAGTTGGCACCGTCATCACGCTTGGTGACGGCATCGCCCGTGTCTATGGCCTCGACAAGGTCATGGCCGGAGAGTTGCTTAGCTTTCCGCACGGCATTGCCGGCATCGCCATGAACCTGGAAGAAGATCAGGTTGGCGTGGTCATCCTCGGCGAATACACCGAGATCAAGGAAGGCGACGAAGTCAAGCGCACCGGCCGCATCATGAGCGTGCCCGTGGGCGATGCCCTGATTGGCCGCGTCGTGAATTCGCTCGGCGAGCCGATCGACGACAAGGGTCCGATCGCCACTGACAAATTTATTCCGATCGAGCGCATTGCTCCCGGCGTCATTGATCGCCAGCCCGTGCGCGAGCCCATGGCTACTGGATTAAAGGCCATCGACTCCATGATCCCGATCGGCCGCGGACAGCGCGAACTGATCATTGGCGATCGGCAGACCGGCAAGACCGCCGTCGCCCTCGACACCATCATCAACAGCAAGGGCAACAATCTCATTTGTATCTATAACGCCGTTGGGCAGAAGCGCTCGTCAATTGCGCAGGTGGTCAAAATTCTCGAAGACGCCGGCGCCATGGAATACACCATCGTGGTCGCAGCGTCGGCTTCCGAACCGGCTCCCATGCAGTACATCTCTCCTTACGCGGCATGCGCCATGGGCGAGTTTTTCCGTGATTCGGGACGCCACGCACTTTGCATCTACGACGATCTTTCCAAGCACGCCGCTTCTTATCGCGAGATCTCGCTGTTGCTCCGCCGTCCACCCGGCCGCGAAGCTTATCCCGGAGATGTTTTTTACCTCCATTCGCGTCTGTTAGAGCGCGCCGCCAAGTTGAGCGACGCAAATGGAGGAGGATCGCTGACCGCGCTTCCTGTCATCGAAACTCAGGCGGGCGACGTTTCGGCTTACATTCCGACCAACGTAATTTCGATTACCGACGGCCAGATTTATCTTGAAACCGACTTGTTCAACCAGGGCGTTCGCCCTGCCGTGAACGTAGGACTCTCCGTTAGCCGCGTGGGCGGTAGCGCGCAGATCAAGGCCATGCGCCAGGTCGCCGGAACCCTCAAACTGGAACTCGCCCAATACCGCGAACTGGCGGCATTCGCCCAGTTCGGCAGCGATCTCGACAAAGCCACGCAAGCGCAGCTTAATCGGGGTCAAAGGCTGGTCGAACTCCTGAAGCAAGACCAGTTTTCGCCGCTTCCGTTCTCGAAACAGATTCTGATCATCTTCGCCGGCACCAGCGGAGTGCTTGGACGATATGCCGGTCGACCAGGTGCGCGACTTCGAGAAGGAACTTTACAAGTACGTGGACACAACGAATCCAGGCCTGCTCAACACGATCATGGAGAAAAAGATTCTCGACGACAATCTGAAAGCAGAGATGTCCCGGGTGATCAAGGAAGCGAAGCAGCAGTTCGTGGATTCAAGGCAAACAGCAGCGAAATAAAAGGTCTCAGGTGTCAGGTCTCAGGAAGATCTCGCGGATTACGAGATGAACTGAAACTTAAGCTTAAGACCTGACACCTGAGACCTGAAACCTGATTATGGCAAACGTTCTCGACATTCGGCGCCGCATCCGCAGCGTGGTCAATACGCGGCAGATTACCAAGGCGATGAAGACGGTTTCCGCGGCCAAATTGCGACGTGCGCAAGAGGCTGCGTTAGCTGCGCGTCCTTACTCGCAGATGCTCACGAACGTGCTCAAATCGCTGGTGTCGAGAGCCGATATCTACGACCCGATTACGGGAGAGCCGCGTCATCCGCTGCTCGCCGAGCGTCCTGAGAAAAACATCGCACTGATCGTGGTTACCGGGGATAAGGGTCTCGCAGGGGCATTCAATACAAACATTTTGAAAATGGCGTCGAGATTTATCCAGTCGAAGCCTGATGAGAATATTGATCTCGAATGCATCGGACGCAAGGGCCGTGATTTCATGCGCCGCCGCTACCCCATGGCACCCCAGCGTCCCGATGAAGCACGCGAACGATGGAGAGACGGATGCCTCACCCGTTCGGCCTGATACAGAAGGCGCACCACGGCGTGCCGGACGGGTACAGATCACGGGCGAGTACGTGGGAGTTCTCGGCAAGGTCGACCATAATTTTGCCAATACTCTCAGCCAGAGCTTGATCGGTCGCTACTGCCGTGGCGAGATTGATGCGGTCTACATTCTCTTCAACGAATTCAAGTCGGTCATCGCGCAACGTCTCGTCGCCGAGCGATTGCTGCCGATCAAGGAGATCGGCGAAGTCGACGTCCAGATGGCGGAAGAGCCTACGGAAGAAGAGCGCAAGAAGCGAATCGAAGCGGCCAAGACGGCTCACGTTGGTCTGCGTCGAATGGATACCAGCGCCGTCGACGAGGCTGCCGCCGATTTCGCCACGTTGCCGGTGGATTACATCTACGAGCAACCGCCAGAGCAACTTTTCGAGGGCATTCTGCCGAAGTATGTAGGCATCCAGATTTTTCACGCTCTGCTGGAGTCGGTGGCCGCAGAGCACGCCGCTCGCATGACGGCGATGGATGCAGCAACCAGCAATGCCAGCGATATGATCGATTCGCTGACGCTGATCATGAATCGCGCGCGCCAGGCCAAGATCACCAAGGAAATTATCGAAATCGTAAGCGGAGCCGCAGCGCAGTGAGCTGACGGCTTGGAGCTAAGAGCTGAATTTATGTCAGAAAATGTCGGAAACGTAATCCAAATCGCCGGCCCCGCCGTCGACGTGCAATTTACCGAAGCGGCGATGCCGCCCATTTATCAGGCGCTGCGCGTCGTCAGCGAAGGGTTTACTGTGCCTTCGCCCATCAACGTCATTCTCGAGGTGCAGCAGCATCTCGGCGAAGGACGGGTGCGCTGCGTGGCCATGGAAGCAACCGACGGCATGGTGCGCGGTATGAAGGCCATCGATCAGGGTGGGCCGATCTCGGTTCCGGTTGGCCGTGGCACGCTTGGCCGCGTGATGAACGTGATCGGCGAACCCGTCGACAAACTCGGTCCGATTGCCTTTGAGAAGAGAATGCCCATTCACCGCATGGCACCCGCGTTCGATGAACAGTCGACCACGGCAGAGATGTTTGAAACCGGCGTGAAAGTGGTGGACCTGATCCAGCCGTTCTTGAAGGGTGGAAAAATTGGTTTCTTCGGCGGCGCTGGCGTCGGCAAAACCGTCGTCATCATGGAGTTGATCAACAACGTCGCCAAGCAGCACGGTGGATTTTCCGTGTTTGCCGGCGTCGGCGAGCGTACCCGTGAAGGCAACGATCTCTGGCTGGAAATGAGCGAGTCGGGAGTCATCAAGCCCGGCAAACCTGCCGAATCGAAAGCCGCGTTGATCTATGGCCAGATGACGGAACCCCCGGGAGCGCGCCTCAGGGTGGCGCTCACCGCGCTTACGGTCGCAGAATATTTCCGCGACGAAGAAGGTTCGGACACTCTGCTCTTCATCGACAACATTTTCCGTTTCACGCAAGCTGGCTCCGAAGTATCGGCATTATTAGGCCGAATGCCCAGCGCCGTCGGGTACCAACCGAACCTGGCTACAGAGATGGGAGAGTTGCAGGAGCGAATTACATCCACCAAAAAGGGTTCGGTGACCTCGGTGCAGGCGATCTATGTGCCGGCGGACGATTTGACGGATCCGGCGCCCGGCAACCACGTTTGCTCACCTGGATGCTACGACGGTGCTTTCGCGTGCGCTCACCGAGATTGGAATTTATCCAGCGGTGGATCCGCTGGCTTCTACTTCACGCATTCTTGATCCTCGAATTGTTGGGCAGGATCATTACGATGTGGCGCAGATGGTGAAGAAAACGCTCCAGACTTACAAGGACCTGCAGGATATCATCGCCATTCTGGGCATCGACGAACTTAGTGAAGACCAGAAGGTGACAGTCGCCCGCGCCCGCAAAATCCAGAAGTTCCTTTCGCAGCCGTTCTTTGTAGCCGAGCAGTTCACGGGTACTCCGGGACGCTATGTGAAGATCGCCGACACCGTGAAAGGTTTCCGCGGGATTGTGGAAGGGAAGTACGACGACATTCCCGAGCAGGCTTTCTACATGAAGGGAACGATCGACGAAGTGCTGGAGACGGCTGAGAAGATGAAGGGCGTGGCAGCATAGGATCAGTCTCGGTGGTTGCTACTCGTTGGTCGTTGGCAGATGACCAGCGGCTGACTTGTTGAGCTAACGACTAACGATTAACGACCGAAGACGAACGACTAATGGAAAATACTTTCCAACTCGAAATCGTTACTCCCGCGCGGCTGCTGGTGAAGGAGGCGGCAGAAGAAGCCCAGGTTCCGGGGGCGACCGGGTATTTGGGCATTCTTCCTGGGCACGCTCCATTGATTACCGAGTTGGGCGTCGGTGAAATTACTTATAAGGCTAGTGGCGCGACGCATACCTGTCGGTGGCCTGGGGATTTATGGAAGTGCTGCCCGACAAGGTCACGATTCTGGCGGAGGCGGCGGAGCATCCGAAGGAGATTGACACAGAACGCGCGCGAAAATCCAAAGAGCGGGCCGAACAGCGCCTGAAGAGCAATGATCCCAAGGTTGATTACACGCGAGCTGAAGACGCTTTGCAGCGGGCGGAAACTCGGCTGAACGTTGCCAAGGATGCTGCGAAAGAGAAGTAGGCTGGTAACGTGCAACTTTAGCGCCGGCCGTTCAGTCTTACGCGTTTGCCTTCGGCGCTTTCATCCCTAATTCCTTCATCACCATCTGCAGATCTTTCCACGCCTCGCCCTTCTGCCGCGGATCGCGCAGCAGAAATGCCGGATGATAAGTGACGGCCAGCTTGCATCCATCCCATGTCGACATTGCTGCGTACCCCTGTCGGCCGGAAGTCATAAAAACGCCCACGCAACTGCATCATCGAAGCATTCATCGCCAGTAGCGTCTTGGCCGCCACCGCTCCCAGCGCCACGATCACTTTCGGTTTGATCGCCGCGATCTGTCGCATAAGAAATGGCGAGCACGTCTCACACTCGTCGCGCTCCGGCGTGCGATTTCCCGGCGGACGGCACTTCACAATATTTGCAATGTACACGTCCTTGCGCTCGATTCCCATCGCCTTGATCATGTTGTTGAGCAATTGTCCGGCGCGTCCCACGAACGGCTCGCCCTGCGCGTCTTCATCGGCGCCCGGGCCTTCGCCCACGAACATCAACTCGGCCTTCGGATTGCCAACGCCAAACACAATCTGCTTCCGTCCCTGCTTATGGAGCACGCAGCGCGTGCAGTCGCCCAGGTCTTCCCGAATGATCTTCAGCGCCTTCACGCGGATCGCTCACACTTTGCTCGGGCTTGAGCGCGATCACGTCAAAAACATTTTCCTCAATCAACCGGAACCGCGACCGCCGTGGCTTTTCGTGGACTCATTTCTTCTCCTGGCTCGAGTATGTGATCGGAAATCGCGATTGCCGGTTCGTCCACTGTATGCGACGCCTCCGGCGAAGGCCGCCGGTAAAAATCGTAAATTCCCAAGTCGTTGTAGTAGCGGATGCGCGCCTCAAGGGCGCGGCGAAGTTCCGGATCAAGGACGCGGGGCATTGCGGATAAGGATAACAAATGTGAGATGTGCAGGGATGTGACGACGAACTGGAAGTTCTTGCTGGCTTGTTCCCTAACGTACGACCGTGCCACGATGCTTGCGCAACTTCACGACCTGGTCCAGGACGCGGTGGGCAACTTCCCATTTCGAGGTCTCGGGAACCTCGACCACTTCGCCCTGAAGAAATGATCGTGACTGCGTTACGGTCGGAATCAAAACCAATGCCATGGCGCGAAACGTCATTCACTACGATCGCATCCAGCGATTTCGACGCTAGCTTTTTGCGCGCATTTTCGAGCACGTTCTCAGTCTCGGCGGCAAATCCGACGACGATCTGCGTCGTCTTCCGCCGCGCGATCTCGGCCAGAATATCCGCGGTCGGTTCCAGTTCCAAAGTCATTTCGCCCTTGCGTTTGATCTTCTGTTCCGCCGCTGCTTTCGGCCGGAAATCGGCCACGGCCGCCGTCTTGATCACCACCGTAGCTCTCGGGTAGCAATTTCAAAACCGCGCGCGCATCTCTTCCGCTGTTTCCACCGGCGTCACTTCGGCCGCGCCCGGAGCGGCAATCGCCGTCGGCCCGCTCACCAGCAGCACGCGTGCTCCGCGGCGCAGCGCTGCTTCCGCAATCGCATATCCCATGCGGCCACTCGACCGGTTCGTCAAATACCGCACCGGATCGATTTTTTCGCGCGTGGGCCCGGCCGTCACCAGAACCGTTTCGCCTGCCAGATCCTGCGCGGCGCCAAGCGCTTCCATGACTGCCGCCACAATCGTCTCGTTCTCCGCGAGTCGCCCCGCCCCGGTCATGCCGCAAGCCAGATAGCCTTGGCCCGGTTCAACAATGCGAACGCCGCGCTGGCGCAGGATTTCCAGATTCGCCTGCGTCGCCGCGTGATTCCACATGTTGACGTTCATCGCCGGAGCCACGACCACCGGAGCGGTGGTTGCGAGATAAAGAGTGCTCAGAAAGTCGTTCGCAATTCCCTGCGCGAAGCGCGCCAGCACGTCAGCGGTTGCCGGAGCCACCAGCAGCGCATCGATCGCCTGCGCGATCGCAATGTGCTCGATCGCCGACTCGACATTCGCCTGCGATTCGTCCGAACCGAACAGGTCGGTAATAACCTTTTCTCCGGAGAGCGCGGCGAACGTCAGGGGACGAACGAATTCCTGCGCGGCACGCGTCATCACGACTTGCACACGAATGCCGCGGTCTTGCAGAAGGCGGACGATTTCCGCCGCCTTATAAACTGCAATCCCGCCGGTCACACCCAGTGCAATTTTCATAGGAAGAAGAAGCCGGCAGGCTCCGAAGCCCGCCTGCGCTACAGAAGTGATGCTGCAATGTGGCGCGAGATGCAAGCGCGCAACGGCCGCCATGAGCCGAGCGACTAGCATTCCATAGAGAATGGCGCCTTGCGGAACGCCCGATGTTTACGCGTCTTCCGCGAACACCTTATTCAGTGTTTCGGTCGCGGCCACAACCGGCATTTTCGGAATTTCTGGAATCAGCCATTTCACCTTGCCGGCCTTGATTTCATCCTGTGCGATGCGGCAGGGTTTGCGCGAACCGGTATCGATCACCGGCGGCGCGCCGCCTTGCAGTTGCCGTGCACGCCGTGCCGCGACCAGAATGTAGCGATAGTTGCTGTCGAACCCTTCTACCAGCTTCATACTCTCTCCCCCAGAAACTCAATTATCCTTCACCGCCTGCGGTTGAAACGAAGCCAGAATCGGCTGCACCCGCTCGCGTGCCTGTTCCAGTCGGCAAGCTTGTGCCGCTCGCCACTCGCTCTGCTTCTTCACCGGAAGGTTCGCCCCGCTTCGCAGCAACCGCTCCGCCAGCACGATACTCCTTCAGTTGGTCGGCGGATTGCTCCAGCAGGTTGTTAACTAATATATAGTCGTATTTCGAGTAATTCTCAATCTCTCGACGGGCCGTGTCCAGCCGGCGACGGATCACAGCCTCGGAATCGAGGCCGCGGTTGCCGCAGTCGCCATTCCAGTTTCTCCCGGTCGGGCGGAAGAATAAAGATGCTTACCGCGTCCGGAATTCTTTGCTTGACCTGGCTCGCGCCTTGCACATCGATATCCAGCAGCAGGTCATGGCCACGGGCTTCGGCCTCGCGCAGAAATCGTCGCGCGGTTCCATAGTAGTTCCCAAAGACGTCCGCGTGCTCGAGAAACTCATCGGCCGCGATCATGGCTTCAAATTCCTCCCTGGAGACGAAGAAATATTCCTTGCCGTTCTGCTCGCTCCCGCGCGGCGGCCGGGTGGTGTACGAGATCGAGAAGTCCAGGTTCCGAACCATCTTGAACAGTTCGTTCACCAGCGTCGATTTACCCGAACCCGAGGGCGCAGAAATAATGTAGACGATGCTCATTCCAGGTTTTGCACCTGCTCCCGCGCTTTCTCGATTTCCGACTTCATCAGCAGGCCCATCTCGGTAACTTTCAAAGCTTCGCCCGCCAGGCCGGAGGTTTTGGAAAGCATCGTGTTCGCCTCGCGGTTCATTTCTTGCAGCAGAAAATCCATCTTCTTGCCGACTTCGCCGCCCTGGTCGAGCAAACCGAGAAAATGCTTCACATGCGCATTAAGCCGGACCAGTTCTTCCTGGATGTCGCTGCGATCGACCAGCACGGCTACTTCCTGCAGGATCCGTTCCTTGTCCACTTGTGCGCCGAGCAATTCCTGCATGCGCGCTCGCAGTCGATCCGAATAGCTGTGCAGAATCGTGCCGCGATGCGCGTCCACTCCCGCCGCTGCCTTTTCGAGGTTTGCCATGCGTGCGCGCAGCTCTGTACTGATGCTGCGGCCTTCTTGCTCCCGCATATCATTCAGTCTGGCAAGCGCTTCTTCCACTCGCGCCATGACTGCTGTTTCCAGGTCGTCTCCCGATTTTTCGGCCCCAGAATCCAGTGCACCCGGCATTCTCAGAACCACATTCAGATCGGGCTCGCCCTTAACCCCAAATTCATCGGCGGCCGCGCGGAACGCCTCCACGTAGCCGGCTATCAGTTGCCGGTTCAGCGCGACTCCGTTTGTACCGGAGCGATCCAGGTTCAGGATCACTTCCACATGGCCACGAGCCATTTTCTCTTTCAGCATCCGGCGCAGCTTCATCTCGAGCGCGTCGGTGTCGGACGGCAGGCGGAAGTGAAGATCCAGAAAACGATGATTCACGGATTTCAGCGACAGGGCAAACGTCGAGTTGGGCATTGACCTGCCCTTTGACCTGCGAAAATCCGGTCATGGAGCGAAGTGTCATAAGATTCCAGGTTTCAAGGTCGCAGAGCTTTCGAAACTTCGTTGTTGTCCTACGTTTGCACCACTTTGGGCGCATCGGCCTCGGCAAACTGCAATTCGTAAAGCCGGCGGTACGTGCCCAACTTTTGCATCAGCTGTTCATGCGGGCCAATGTCGCTAATCGTCCCATTTTCGAGCACCACAATACGATCCGCGCGGCGTACGGTCGAGAGCCGATGCGCAATCACAAACACAGTACGCCCAGTCATAAGATTTTGCAGTGCCGATTGCACCAGCGACTCGGATTCGCTGTCGAGTGCCGAAGTCGCCTCATCCAAAATCAAAATCGGCGCATTTTTCAGGATCGCTCGCGCGATCGCGATGCGCTGCCGCTCTCCGCCAGAAAGCCGCACCCCGCGCTCCCCGATCATGGTGTTATAGCCTTCGGGAAGGCCGCGAATGAACTCATACGCGCGGGCCGCCCGCGCTGCTTCTTCGACCTTCTTGTGCGATACATGGGGCTGGCCGTACGCAATATTGTTTCTCACCGTATCGTTAAACAACACGGTATCTTGAGTGACAATCCCTATCTGTGAGCGCAGCGACTCCAGCGTTACGTCCCGCACATCGTTGTCGTCAATCAGGATCCGGCCGCCGGTGACGTCAAAGAAACGCGGGATCAGGTGCACCAGGGTGCTCTTGCCCGCCCCACTCGATCCCACCACCGCCAGCACCTCGCCCGCCTTCACCTCCAGGTTGATGCCGTGCAATACAAGCGGAGAATCGTCGGCGTTTTCATTGGAATTGGAATAGGAAAAAGCTACATCCGCAAAGCGGATCGCCCGGGCAAATTTTCCCATGCGCTTGCGCTCCCGGCTTTTCTCGCACTTCGTCTTCCATATCCATAAAGCGGAAAATTTCCGATGACGCGCCGACCGCCTGCTGAAAATTGTTATTGAACTGTGCGAACTTGCGCACTGGGTCGTACAACTTGAAAACCGCCACAATGAAAGCCAGAAACGTTCCCGCCGTAAAAATGTGATGGTTGATCTGGTTTCGGCCCATCAGCAGCAGCAGAGCGATGGCCACCGAGCCGAGAATGTCCATCAGCGGGGAACTGATGGCGAACGCCGCCACCACTCGGAGGTTGGCCCGGAACAGCCGTCGCGCCGCGGCGCGAAAGCGCTCCATCTCCCATTTCTCCATCCCGAAGGCTTTGACAATGCGGTTCCCGGTAATCGTCTCGTGCAGAATGTTCTGGATCTCGGCCAGTTTGTCTTGTCCGCCGCGCGTCTTGCTTCGTACCTGGCGTCCGATTTTTCTCGACGAATACAAAATCACGGGAACGAACAGCAACAGCACCCACGCCAGCTTTCCTCCGAGCTGAACCACGACCGCGGCAACAAATACAAATGTAAAAAATTGCTGCAGGAATTCTGCCAGCACGCTGGACATTGCGAATTGCACTTTCTCGATATCGTTCACGATAGTCGAGAGCAGCGTGCCGGTGGTGTGCCTGGTGAAAAACGCCGCGGAACTTCGCAGGATCGCGTTATACAGATCGTCACGCAGGTCCGTGATCATGCCAAACCCGGCGTAGTTGACGAGGTAAGTTCCGACGTAGTCGAAGATCCCCTTCAATACCGTGGCTGCCACCAGCGCGAACGCAACCATTGTCCAGGGATTGTGAAAGTGCGATGGAACCAGTTGTTGCAGGTTCAGGAATCGCTCGCTGCCCGGCAGCTTGAATAGCGGTATGTTTTTTTCCTGGGAAGCAGGATTCAAGACGTTATCAAAAATGGGGCCGATGAGCAGGACCCGGCTTGCATCCAACAGTCCCACCATCGCCATCAAGCACCACCGAAGCCAGAAACTGCCACCAGTACGGCACAACGTATCGCAATAGGCGGGCTGAGGGGGCGAAGTGGACGGGGCTTTGCCGGAGTTCCTGCGCTCCGTCGCGCCCGCCACTGTGGAAGTTGCCATGCGTAGTAATGCCAATTCTACATGTGATCGCGCAGAGACAACGTTTGCCGTCTCGACCGGCGGAAGAAACTCCCTCCCTCACCTACCTCGGACTATCTCGGTGTACGACCTTCACTTTGTAGCCCGCTTTCCGCAATCGCTTGCTAACGTCTTCGGCGATCATCACCGAGCGATGTTGTCCACCCGTGCATCCGAAACTGATGGTCAGGTAGCTCTTGCCCTCGCGAATGTAGTGGGGGAGAAGGTAGACGAGTAGTTCGGAGATGCGGTTGATGAATTCTTGCGTCTGCGGAAACGAGCGGATGTATTTGGCAACTCGCGGATGCCGTCCGGTAAGCGCGCGAAACTCCGGCACGAAATGAGGATTGGGCAGAAAGCGCACATCAAATACGAGGTCGGCGTCGTCGGGCAAGCCGTGCTTGTACCCAAAACTTACGCACGAAACCAGAATCGCCTGCGGGCTTCCAGACTGCTGTTTGAAGCGGTCGGTCAGGTGCGCGCGCAGTTCATGAACATTAAATTTGGAAGTGTCGATGACCAGGTCGGCAATCTTGCGAATCGCCCGTAGATGGCGCCGCTCGGCTCCGAGCGATGCCCGCACCGTTGTGCCCTTTCCCAGCGGATGCGGCCGCCGCGTTTCGCTGAAGCGCCGCAACAACGCGGCGTCGCTGGCCTCCAGATAAATCACTCGCGTGGCGATCGTGCGCTTCACCGACTTCAGAATCGCCGGCAGTTTCTCGAGTTGCGCGCCTTCGCGCACATCCACCACCAGGGCGGTGCGCGGTATCTCACCCGATTGCAGCGCGAGTTCGGCAAAGCGCGGAATCAGTTCCACCGGCAGGTTGTCCACGCAGTAGTAGCCAAGATCTTCGAAGGCCTTGAGCGCCGAGGCTTTGCCCGACCCGCTCATTCCAGTAATGATGACCAGTTCCGCCGGAGCGTGCGGCTCGCCCTTACGCCCGCGAGTTTTTCCCGCTGCGAGCTTTCCCTTCGCGTGGGTCACTTTCTTGACTTTACTGCGCAGAGGCATGCCGGAAATCTTAGCATTTCAGAGGGAGCGGTGTGGGAAAGAGGATGAACCAACTCGGTACGGCGTGGCGCAGGATGCTCCACGTTTCTCACGGCTAATCAGTGTATGGTGGGCGCTGTAGGATTTGAACCTACGACTTCCACCGTGTGAGGATGGCACTCTACCGCTGAGTTAAGCGCCCACTGTTTCGCGGCAAAATCATCATAACACGCAACTTCTTGCCGTGATCATGGTCATTGAATTGACTCCTGCTCCCGTTTCTAGCTCCCGTAGAGGTAGCAATCGTCGCAATAGCTTCTCTTGCGCTGCTAGCTTTGCATGCCGCATGATCGCTCGCACGACGCCAGGTTTGTCACCTGCCTCCATGAGAAACGTGTCGAAGCTGTGCTTGGAGAGCAATCTGTTCCTGGCACAGGGGCAGGGGGGATGCCACGCCGGTTGGCAATGACGGGAGCCGTCCAGAGAATGGGAATGAACAGGCTATGACTGAGGTCATCAGATTCGTACGCTATTATCGAATCGAAAAGGAGGGGTGCTGGAATCTGCGCGATTCCGTCGCTTTCAGCGCTAGGCCACGGGCCACCGATGTAAACTCGTTACCACCCCGAAGCCGCTTTTCTCCGAACCGAGTTTCGAAGATTTTCCTGATGGCTGGAACAAATGAAGAGCCCCCGGTCAGAAAGACCATATCGACGTCTTTGGGCAGGACACCGGAAGAACTAAGGAGAGAATCGACGCATTGTGCGATCTGTTCAAGCTCTTCGGAAATCCACTCCTCGAAGGATGCGCGTTCCACTTCCCCCTCCAAATCCACAAACCCGTCTGAAAACCGGAATGTGGTCACACGGGCATTCGACAAATCGCACTTCACTTTTTGCACGGCGCGGTGCAGGTGGAATCCGAGGTCTTCTTTTATGAAATGAATGAGAGCCGCGATTTTTTGTGGTTCAAGCGATTGCGCGTGCACGCCACCTAACATGTCCAGAACGTCTTTGGCTCTCAATAAGGACAGATGATGCCAACGCTCCAGTTTTATGTAAACCCAGTTTGGAACGGTCAGGATCTTGCCCAGGGAGCGCAATTGCGATCCGGCGCCAAGAGCTGGAGACACGAGGTGCCTGATGATCTTTGCGTCGAAGGAGTCTCCCGCTATCCCCAATCCCGCGTTACCCACGATATCGGCCGGGGTCCTACCTCTTTGACGAGCGGTAGGCCCAACATGAACCAAGGAGAAATCGCTCGTGCCACCGCCGAAGTCCCCAATAAGGATGAGTTCGTCATGATCAAGCATGGATTCGTAGTAGTGAGCTGCCGCTACCGGCTCCATCTCGAACTCTACGGACTCATAGCCAGCCAACTCAAAAGCCGCTCTAAGCCGGCCCTCAGCATAACTGTCATCTTCTTCCTTGTCTGCTCCGGCAAAATGAACGGGCCTTCCGACCACCGCTGATCTAATCTCGCACCCAAACTGATGTTCCGCCTTCTCGCGCAGCTCACGAAGAATCCTGGCGATCAAATCTTCAAGCGTGTACCGTCGACCGAAGACCTCCGTGCCCTGAAGAGTGCGACTGCTCAGGAATGACTTGAGCGATTGAATCAGTCGACCTTTTACGTCCGCGGAAAGATAGTGCTCAATGCCTTCGGGACCTGTCCAGGATTGCAATCGATTCACTCCGCCTTCGTTGACTCGCTGAAGATAGAGCAGTGATCGATAGGAATCCGTCAGGCTCCCCAAATACGGAAACTTGGCGAGCTGAACCTCCCCTGACGAATTGGCAACGGCGACGGAACTGTTCGTTGTCCCGAAGTCTATGCCGATGGCGCCCTTGGTTGTTTTGGGCGCTCGTGAAGACATTCGGGCTCTCTCCAGCTTGGAAGTCGGCGACTGCATGAGGGTTTGGCGTGAAGCAATCCTATCACTCGCGATTTCACGCGAACGGGATTCTCTGGCGCTGCAAGGCCGGAGTCGAAATTGCCGAAATGACTCCTTCTCGAATTGTTCTTGGCTTTGATCGATTTTCACGACTATCGGGTTGGAGAAAAGCCATATGCGCTAGGCGGGCGCCCGACGCCGCTTCCTAACAACGTCAGAAAAGACGAAGCTATATATCTGCATACCGATCTGGCCCTAGAGCATCTAATTTTTTGTCAATTGGGGACTAAAAGAGAACGATCGATCGGGAAAGTAGAACTGTGTGATATGGAATATCTTCAGAGCACATCCTCGAATGGAGGGACAAGAGGTGGGTTTGCTTGCGTTACCGGACACCGATTGGTCCGCGGCTGAAAGGGCCATGCGTTCGTTCCGGTTGGCTTCAGGAATTGAGCTCGGGCCAGATGAGGATCTGTGCTCCTGACTGGTTTGGCTTTGAATATTGAACACGAACCGTTCCACACATAGAAAGCTAAGGTCTATTTTATGAGCACCAATCGCGCAAAAGTTGTTCCCATGACCACCAGCGCAAAGAATGTTTCGGATGTTCTGCAACAGTACGGCTACGGCACGATGCCGTTTATCGGGTCGCAGGAAGGTCTTTATGAACGGCACCTGGTTTTTGACAGAGCGATCGATCCCAAAGTAGCCAGTGCGCGTGAGCGCTTTGAGGCGTTCTCCCACTCGGTGCGGCAAATTCTCACCGAGCGTTGGGTACTGACCAAGAATACTTATGAGCGAGAGAATGCCAAGCGCATCTATTACCTCTCCATGGAGTTCCTTATCGGACGTTCCTTGGCCAACAACATCACGAACCTGTTGCTCGATCCGCTTTTGCCGCAAGCGGCTCAAGAACACGGGATCGATTGGCTGGAATTGATCGAGCAGGAACCAGATGCGGGGCTGGGCAATGGCGGCTTGGGCCGCCTCGCAGCGTGCTTCCTCGACTCGATGGCGACCATGCAACTCCCAGGCACCGGCTATGGTCTCCGCTATGAGTACGGCATGTTCAAGCAATCGATCGTAGATGGCTGGCAAAAAGAGAATCCCGACAACTGGCTCCGCTACGGCGATCCCTGGGAGATTGCCCGGCTACACGAGAGGGTGGAAATCAAGCTAAACGTCTCATTCAAGTTGCAAGAAGGTAATTTTCAAGTAATCCCCGATCGGCCGTCAAGCCTGATCGGTATCCCTTTTGATCGTCCTGTGGTGGGCTATGGTGGAAAGACGATCAACACGCTCCGGCTCTGGGCAGCGGCTGCGCCCGACTATTTCGATTTTGAGAAGTTTGGCACCGGAGACTTCATCGGGGCACTCGGCGAAACTCTGCAGGCGGAGTCGCTCACCCGCGTGCTGTATCCGGACGATTCTACGACTCAGGGGCAAGGGTTGCGCTTCTTGCAGGAGTATTTCCTGGTTGCGTGTTCCATGGCCGACCTAGTGCGCCGTTTCCAGCGCTACAACTCGGATTGGGAAAAGTTTCCGGAGAAAGCTGCAATTCAGCTCAATGACACCCATCCTTCCATGTCGGTCCCTGAACTGCTGCGAATCTTGCTCGACGATGCGCACTTGGCATGGGACCAGGCCTGGGACCTGACGAAGAGGACGCTCGGGTACACAAATCACACCCTGCTGCCTGAGGCTCTGGAGAAATGGCCGGTGAGATGGTTTGAGAGAATGCTTCCCCGCCACCTGGAACTGATCTACGAGATCAACCGGCGGCTGCTCGATGAAGTCCGCCTTCGCTTCCCGGGCGACGAGGGACGCGTGCAGCGCATAAGCCTGGTGGAGGAAGAAGGCCGGCGCAAAATCCGGATGGCCAACCTAGCCATTGTTGGCTCGCACAGCACGAATGGAGTGTCCGCTGTCCACTCCGAGCTACTGCGAACCACGACGGTGAAGGATCTCGCGGAAATGTTTCCCGAACGTTTTAGCAACAAGACAAACGGAGTGACGCCGCGGCGCTGGTTGCTTGAGGCCAATCCCGCGCTGGCACGCGAAATCACTCAAGTCATCGGAGATCGCTGGATCACGGATCTTAGCCTGCTCAAACAGCTCACGCCGTTCGCGGAGGATTCTAATGCTCGCGACCGCTTTCTCAAGTCAAAGCGCGAGGCCAAAGTGCAGTTTGCGAATTGGCTCAAGTCGACGTCGGGGAGTGTCGTGGACCCGGATACCATCTTCGACTGCCACATCAAGCGTATTCACGAATATAAAAGGCAATTGATGAATGCGTTGCGGATTGTGATTGTTTATAACCGGCTGCGGGAAAATCCCGGCATGAAGATCGTGCCTCGGACATTTTTCTTCGCTGGTAAAGCGGCGCCGGCTTACAAGCTTGCCAAGCTCATCATAAAATTCATCAACAACTTGGCGGCCACGATTGACGGCGACCCGGCGGCGCGTGGCCGCCTCAACGTCGTATTTCTGCCTGAGTACAACGTTTCGTTAGCGGAAAGGCTGATTCCAGCCAGCGATGTCTCCAACCAGATCTCGACCGCCGGCTACGAGGCTAGCGGAACGAGCAATATGAAATTTATGATGAATGGAGCCTTAACGGTCGGAACCCGCGACGGTGCGACCATCGAAATGGCGGAGGAAGCCGGTGAAGAGAACATGTTCCTGTTCGGGCTCACCGTGGAGCAAGTCGAGAACAGCCGCGCCTGGTACAACCCGCACTGGCATTATGAACATGAGCCGGAGACGCGAGCTGCTCTGGACCTGATTTTCTCTGACTACTTCAGCCGCAGTGAACCGGGAGTATTCGCCCCTTTGCGCGATGTGCTTCTGACCCAGGGCGATCACTATATGAATCTGGCGGACCTGACCTCGTATTGCAACGCGCAAGACCGGCTCGGCGCGCTCTATGCCGAACCCGGCGCATGGGCGCAGAAAGCAATCTTGAACGTCGCCAGCTCCGGGAAGTTTTCGAGCGATCGCTCGATTGCGGAATACGCAAGCGAGATTTGGAAGGTGAAACCATGCCCAGTAGTGTAGAAACACAGTCCCCGACAGGCGAACCCAAGACAGGTGAATCTAACCTCTCGCCGCTGGCCGGTAAACCAGCGCCGAAGGAGTTGCTGGTCGACGTGGCTCGCCTGCAGAAGGAATATTTCGAGCGCCGTCCCGACTTGGATGATCCAAACCAGCTCGTCAGCTTCGGCACCAGCGGGCACCGTGGCTCGCCCCTGCGCGGCACATTTAACGAAGCGCACATCCTCGCAATTACCCAGGCGATCTGCGAATACCGGCACTCCCAGGGTATCGACGGCCCGCTCTATATGGGGAAAGACACCCACGCCGTCTCGGAGCCCGCGCAGCGTACTGCTCTCGAGGTGCTGGCGGCAAATAATGTGGAGACGATCATTCAGCAAGATGACGGGATCACTCCGACGCCCGTGATCTCACGAGCGATTCTGGTTTACAACCGCGGCCGCAAGAAGGAAGACCATCTCGCCGACGGCATCGTCATTACGCCGTCGCACAATCCGCCTGAGGATGGAGGCTTCAAGTACAACCCGCCCAACGGCGGCCCGGCGGATACCGACGTGACCCGCTGGGTACAGAATCGCGCGAACGAATTGTTGCGAGCGGGGAATGCAGGGGTCAAGCGAATTCCGTTTGCCAAAGCGATTCGGTCCGCGACCACTCACCAGGAAGATTTCGTCCTGCCGTATGTTCGTGATCTCAAGAATGTCGTTGACATGGATGCGATCCGCGACGCCCACCTCAAACTTGGCGTTGACCCTCTGGGCGGAGCTTCATTGCCTTACTGGGAGCCGATCAATTCCATTTACGGGCTGGACATCGTCGTCACCAATAAAATAATCGATCCGACATTTTCATTTATGACCGTTGACCACGACGGCAAAATTCGCATGGACTGTTCGAGTCCCTATGCGATGGCCAGGCTGGTCGGTCTGAAAGATCAGTACCAGGTGGCTTTCGGGAACGATACCGACGCCGATCGCCACGGGATCGTAACTCCGGTTGCGGGTTTGATGAACCCGAATCATTACCTTGCTGTCGCGATCCGGTATTTGCTCACGCATCGGCCTCAGTGGCGTAACACCGTTGCGGTGGGAAAAACGCTGGTGAGCAGCAGCATGATTGACCGGGTCGTCAAAAAGCTCGGCCGCCAGCTCCGCGAAGTGCCGGTGGGTTTCAAGTGGTTTGTGCCGGGCCTGGTCGATGGCTCGTACTGTTTCGGCGGAGAAGAAAGCGCTGGAGCGAGTTTTCTTCGTCTTGACGGCACCGTATGGACGACCGACAAGGACGGGCCGATCATGGACTTGCTGGCGGCGGAGATTACCGCGCGCACTGGCAAGAATCCCGGAGAACATTACCGCGAACTGACGGCGGAGTTCGGCATCCCGTACTACACGCGCATCGACGCGCCCGCGACGCCCGAGCAGAAAGCAAAGTTGGAAAAACTCACCCCGGACGCGGTAAAGGAGTCGGACCTGGCGGGCGAGCCAATCACCGCCAAGCTGACCAAAGCTCCGGGCAACGATGCTCCAATCGGCGGCTTGAAAGTTGTGGCGGAGAGCGGTTGGTTTGCAGCGCGACCCTCCGGTACCGAGAATATTTATAAGATCTACGCCGAGAGTTTCAAGAGCCAGACCCATCTGGACGCGATCCTTAGCGAGGCGAAGGAGATGGTGAACAATGCCCTGGGTTCGTCCGCAGTCGTTCCTGAGCGTGGAGTCCGGCCATGAGCGGCAACGGTGGGCTCACGAATGTCCCGCCGTTTCCGTCCGAATATCGCGCGTCCGGCTTGCTGATGCACGTCACCTCTCTGCCTTCTCCGTATGGCATCGGCGATCTGGGATCGTCCGCGTTCTCGTGGATTGATCGTCTCCACGATGCCGGCCAAGCGTGGTGGCAGGCGCTCCCACTCGGCCCGACTGGTTACGGAAACTCGCCCTATCAATCGATGTCGTCGTTTGCCGGCAACGCGCTGCTGATCAGTCCCGGCTCTCTCATTTCGGACGGGCTGATACAGGCGAGCGATGCTCAGTCTCACTTCTCCGCCGACGCGGTTGACTACGATTCTGTTATCCCGTTCAAACGGCGACTGCTCGAAACGGCATGGGCAAACTTCAAAGCGCGGCGAGCGAAGAGACAGGACCAGTTGCGGCCTGCCTACGACGAGTTCTGCGCCAGGCAGGCGCATTGGCTGGAAGACTACGCTCTGTTCCGCGCGCTGAAAGCCAAGTATCGCGGCGCTTATTACCTCGAGTGGCCCGCAGAGTTGGTTCAGCGCATCCCGAGTGCTCTCGCCGAGGCGCGGCGAGAGTTAGCAAGTCAAATTGATCAGGTTCGCTTCGCGCAATTCCTGCTGTTCCGCCAGGCCGATCAACTCAAGGAACATGCCCATGCCAAGGGCGTGAGCTTGATCGGCGATCTGCCTTTCTTTGTTTCCCCGGATTCCAGTGATGTTTGGGCGAACCCTGAGCTATTCCTGCTCGATGAGCAGCATCGGCCACGCTTCGTCGCCGGAGTTCCTCCCGATTATTTCAGCGCGCAAGGTCAATTGTGGGGCAATCCCGTTTACAACTGGGATGCCGTGCGCTCGACTGGTTATCGGTGGTGCATCGATCGGTTGCGTGCTCTGCTGGCTCACGTCGATGTGATTCGCCTGGATCACTTCCGCGGGTTCGCGGCTGCGTGGCACGTTCCGGCCGGAGCGCCAACGGCTCAGTCCGGGCAGTGGGTGGCGGGTCCGGGAGCCAGCTTTTTTCAAGCCGTGCAAACCGAGCTGGGCCATCTACCATTCATCGCGGAAGATTTGGGTGTGATTACGCCCGACGTGCGGGCCCTGCGCGACCAGTTTCGTCTGCCGGGGATGCGCGTCCTGCAATTCGCCTTCGATGGTCATGCGGACAATCCCTATCTGCCGCACAACTTCATCCACAATACAGTCGCCTATACCGGTACGCATGACAATGCCACAACTCGACAATGGTATGAGGAATTGCCCGACTACCAGCGGCAGAACTTCTGGAGCTACCTCAAGCGTGCGCCGGGAACCAGTGCGGATGCCGCTCCGGAGTTGATGCGGCTGGCATGGTCGTCACCAGCGGCGCTCGCGATTGCTCCGTTGCAGGATCTGCTCAACCTGGGAAGCGAAGCTCGTATGAACGTGCCCGGTCGTGCCGATGGCAACTGGCGTTGGCGCGTCCGAGAAGACATGCTATCCTCTCAGGCTTTTCAATGGCTGCGGGATTTGACGGAGAGTTCCAAGCGCTCGGTCAGTCGCAACATCCGTGACGGCGCAAGTGGACCGCGAACGGGCGACCGCTCAAATCTAGAAACAGACGGGAGGTTAACCTGGTAATAATCAAGTTGCCAAGAGTATTCTCCTGGTGGTGAGCGCGCTCTTTCCGATCGTGGATCCGATCGGAGGCAGTCCGGTCTTTCTGCTGCTCACGCGGGACTACGCGGCCGAGACACGGCGAGTAGCTGGCTCGCCGCATTGCGGTGGATAGTTTCATACTGCTGATCGCGTCCTTTACCCTCGGGGCGCACGTACTCTCCTTCTTTGGGATTTCGCTCCCGGTTGTGCAGGTCGGCGGTGGGCTGATCGTGATTTCAGCGGGCTGGGCGATGCTGAATCAGAAAGATGGGGATGACCCGGGCTCCGCCAGGCGAACGGTCACTTGCGCTGATGCTCTGAGCCAGGCGTTCTACCCGCTGACGCTTCCTTTGACAGTTGGCCCCGGCTCCATCTCGGTTGCGATCACTTTGGGCGCGAATGCGCCGCAGCACCTGGGCGCAAACCTGTTGGCAATTCTCGCGGCGGCGATCGGTTCCGCTTTCGTCGCAGTAACCATCTATCTCTGCTACGGCTACGCAGATCGGCTCGCGAGCAAGCTGGGCCCCACAGGGACGAACGTAATTTTAAAGCTCACCGCGTTCCTGCTGGTGTGCATCGGCGTGCAGATCTTTTGGAACGGCGCGAGCAAGTTGCTCAGTTCGTTGCCGCAAGCTCGCTGGTCTAGTGTCGCATTGAGACCAGACTAAGGCAGAGCTAAGCGGATCGGTGAATGGGCATAGACGAATCAAAGAGACGGCAGTGAAAAATTCAAACGCTGACGTGCTCGCCACGCCGGAGCTCTCCAGCGAACACCGCCAATCCCTTGCCCACGAAGCGACCGACATGGGAGCAGGCTGAGGGCAGCCCATTGCCACTTGGCGTCCAGTGGATCGAAGAGGAGCAAGCATTCAATTTTGCCGTTCACTCGGAACATGCGGAGAGCGTCACTCTGTTGCTCTATTCTCCAGCCGATCTGGTGAATCCTCTTCTGAGGCTTCAATTGGATTTTCTGCACAACAAGTCGGGGCGGATTTGGCATTGCCGCGTCCCAGTCACAAAGATTGGTGAGGCTCGCTATTACGCATACTCCGTCTCGGGAGAGACCATTCCTCAACTCCATAGCTTCGATCCGCAGAAGGTTCTCCTCGATCCGTACGCGAAGTGCATTTTCTTCCCACCCGGTTTTGATCGCAACTTGGCCATGCGAGAAGGATCCAATGCAGGCAGCGCGCCTTTGGGAGTGCTGTTTGATCACCGATCGACATTTGACTGGTCGGGCGATCGGTCTCCGTATCATGAGTCGGATGCGGTCATCTACGAACTTCACGTGAAAGGTTTCACGAAGAACCCAAACTCAGGTGTCGACCCATCGCGTGCCGGCACATACGCCGGTCTCGTGGAAAAGATCCCCTATTTAAAGGAACTCGGGGTGACGGTTGTAGAACTGATGCCGGTTTTTCAGCGTGATCCACAAGAAGGCGACTACTGGGGCTATATGCCTTTGAATTTCTTCGCGCCGCATGCTCAGTACGCGAGCACACACTGTGTTGATGAGCAGCGTCTTGAATTCAAGAATATGGTGAAAGCTTTTCATCAGGCTGATATCGGCGTGGTGTTGGACGTCGTATACAACCACACTTGCGAGGGCGACTACAAAGGACCGATTTACAGCTTCAAGGGTCTCGACAGCGCCGGTTATTACATGCTGTCCTCCAATCCGGCAAACCCCTACGCCAATTACTCCGGCACGGGCAATACCTTGAATTTCGGCCAGGCGCATGTGCGCAAGATGGTGATTGATAGTTTGCGTTATTGGAAGCGAGGCATGCATATCGATGGATTCCGCTTCGATCTGGCATCGGTATTCAGCCGCAACGCGGACGGATCTCTCAACTGGGGTGAAGCGCCCATCTTCAGTGAAATTGCCGCGGACCCGGAATTAGGGCGGGTTCGTTTGATCGCGGAACCTTGGGACACAGCCGCTTATCAGCTCGGACGCGGATTCCCCGGCTTGACCTGGTTGCAGTGGAACGGCCGGTTTCGCGATGACATTCGCCGTTTTGTTAAGGGCGACAACAGGGATGGTTCCCGACCTGATGCGGCGTATCTATGGAAGCGATGATTTGTTTCCGGACAGCCGCGCCGACGCTTATCACGCATATCAGAGTGTGAATTATGTAACGTCCCACGACGGCTTCACGCTCTACGATCTTGTCTCTTATGACCGCAAGCACAATTGGCAAAACGGAAATAATAATCAGGACGGTACCGATACGAACTACAGTTGGAATTGTGGACAAGAAGGGGATGAAGCTGTCTCCCCGGCAGTCCGCGCGTTACGCCTGAAGCAAGTAAAGAATTTCTGCTGTCTGCTCTTCTTATCTAACGGTACGCCGATGTTTCGGGCCGGGGACGAGTTCCTGAATACCCAATTTGGCAACAACAATCCCTACAACCAGGACAACGAAATTGGCTGGCTGGATTGGAGTCAACTCCGATCCAATCAGGACATTTTCCAGTTCTTCAAGAAGATGATTGCGTTCCGCAAAAATCATCCCTCGCTGAGCCGGAGCAGGTTCTGGCGCGAGGATGTTTCCTGGTACGGCGTCGGCCCCACGGTCGATTTGTCCTCCGATTCGCATAGCCTGGCATTCTGTCTGCATGGTGCTTCTCAAGGTGATGACGACATCTACGCAATGATCAATGCGTACTGGGAAGAGTTGGAGTTCAATGTGCAAGAGGGAACAGCACAGGAGTGGAAGAGAATCGTGGACACCGCGTTGCCCAGTCCGAATGATTTCCCGGACGACGGAATCCCTTTAGAACGGATGAAATACTTACTGGCTCCAAGATCGATTGTGGTCTTATGTCGACCCAAGAAAAGCGACACGCGGGAGGGTCCATGAGGACGCGATCGAGGACCATTATCGTCGGTGGTGGCGATTGCAAAGATGCCGAGAGTCTGGGGTTCGGCTGTCCCAAGGACGGGTTGGGCGGAGATCGATGGCGATCTCCTCGAGGCAGATTCATCCCCGCGCTGGCAATGACAAGCCTAACAAAATACGTTTTCGAGCGAGTGCTTCATTCCCACCCTCCTCCCAAAGCCTGATAGAGCTGAACCAGCGCGATGAGTTCGTCACCTTGCGCTTGCGCCAGCGCTAACTCTGCCGAGAATGAATTAGTTTCGTTCGTCAGCACTTCGAGATAATCCGTCGTTCCGGCTTTGAAGCGCACCTGCGATAACCTCGCTGCATCGCGCGCCGATTCCAGCAAGTGCTGTTGTTGAACCGTCGTTTCCTGATCCTTGCGGTAAGCGACTAACGCATTCGAAACGTCGCGAAACGCGCCTTGAATCGTCTGCTGATACGTCAACACCATCTGGTCGCGCTCGGCCTGCGCGAGACGCGCGTTATTCTTCAGACGACCTCCCTGGAAAATCGGCTGAGTCAGCGATGCAGCCATGTTCCAGATTCCGGCAGGACCCGTGAAAAGGTTCGTCAGCGCCGAACTTTCGAAGCCTGCAGTCGCGGTGAGCGCGATGTCGGGAAAATATGCTGCGCGCGCGACGCCAATCTGCGCGTTGGCCGCCATCAGGTTCGCTTCCGCCTGGTGGATATCAGGACGACGCTCGAGCAGCGCGGATGGAATTCCCGCGGGAACTTCGGGAGAATGCGCTTGCTCGGTGAGCTTGAGCCCGCGCGGAACGTCTCCCGGATTCTTGCCGAGCAGGATGCTGATGGCGTTTTCCTCCTGCGCAATCTGGCGCTCGAGGTCAGGAACTTCGGTGGCTGCAGTGTAGACAAGCTGCTCGGATTGACGCACGTCGAGAAGCGAGTTGATGCCGTGCTGCTCCAGGGTTTGCGTCAGCTTGAGCGAGTCGCGGCGCGAGTTGAGTGTGCGCTCGGAGATCTCGAGTTCGAGGTCGTATTGGCGCAGCTGGAAGTACGCGGTTGCGAGATTCGCGACGAGCGTTGACATGACTTCTTTCTGCGCCCACTCGTTGGCCAGCAGACTCGCTCGCGCGGCTTCGGTCGCGCGGCGATACTTGCCCCAGAAGTCAAGATCCCACGCAGCGGAAGCGGCGACTTCTCCCTGCGTGAGTTCGTAGGAAGGAATCGGTCCAAGCTGCGGACTCCGCTGGCTGGTGATGTTGCCGCCCGCGCTGAGCGTTGGAAGCTGATTGGCGCGCGTGATGCCTACTTGCGCTTGGGCCTGGACCACGCGTGTCGCTGCAATGCGAACATCATAGTTGTTCTTGAGCGCCGTGCGAATCAGGGATTGCAGTTGCGGATCCTGGAAAACTTCCCACCACTTCTCGTCGCCCAGAGACCCAACAGACGACTGCGCGGATGGCTGCGGTGCCGGTGCGTTGGATTGCGCTGGATGATGCTCATCGGGACTCGCGGGTTGTTGCTCGGCTTGCGCGCCGCGATATGTGCCCGGAACGTCTACGGTTGGACGCTTGTAGTTCGGGCCTACCGCGCAGCCAATCGTGCTGGCAATCGCGAGCGCAACTGCTGCAATCGCTAAGTGACGACGACTTAAAATTTCATTCATAGGATTAGTCTCCATGTCCTTCCTGCAGCGCGAAGCTCGGCTCCGGTGCGCGTTCGCGAGGAGAGCGGAAGAACGAGAAGCGGTCCAGCACTTTCTGCTGGAACTCTTCGAGGTACAGATAGATTGCCGGAGTTACGAAGAGCGTGATGAACTGCGAGACGATCAAGCCACCGACAACGACGAGGCCCAGCGGACGACGCGACGAGCCATCCGCCCCGTAACCGAGCGCGATAGGCATGGCGCCAAGCAGCGCTGCCGCGGTCGTCATCATGATGGGACGGAAACGCTCCATGCTGGCGTCGTGAATGGCCTGATCGTCCGCAATGCCTTGCCGGACGCGCTGTTCGGCGAAGTCGACGATCATGATGCCGTTCTTCTTCACGATGCCCATCAGCATGAACATGCCGATGTAGGCGTAGAGCGAAGCTTCCGCGCCGAAGATCCAGAGTGTAAGCAAGCCGCCGAGCAGCGCGACCGGTAATGAGGAAAGCACCGTGATCGGATGCAGATAGCTCTCATACAGAATCGCAAGGATCACGTACATGACGAACACCGCGACCAGCATCAGGATCGCAAGATCGCGAACCGTGTTCTGGAAGGTCAGCGCCTCGCCCTGCAGCGCGCCTTGCACGCCCGGAGGGAGAATCTGCTTCGCCGTCGACGCAACGAAGTCGGTCGCGGGACCAATGGCAAAACCCGGCTTCAGGTTGAAGAACATGGTCACACTGGTGAACTGGTTGATGTGGTTGACGGCTTGGGGTCCGATCACCGGATGCGAAGTGGTCACGGCGCTGAGCGGGATCATGCGCTGGCCGTCGTCGCTTTTGATGTAAAGCTTGCTCAGGTCTTCGGGCGAGGAGCGCTTGTCGTCGGCGACCTCGAGGATGACCTGGTATTGGTCGGTGGGCTTCTTGATCAGGTAGCTGTAATTCTGCGAGTAGGCGTCGTGGAGGAGCGTAAGAATGCGCGTCTCGGAGACGCCGTAGAGCTTCGCCTGGTCGCGCAGGATGTCGACCTGCAGGTTCGGAGTGTGATTGTAGAGATCGGAGTTGACGAAGAGGAAGCCGGGATACTCGTGCATCTTCGCCATCATCTTTTCGGCGGTTGCGTAGACCTCGTTGGCGTCGATGCCGCTAAGCGCATAGGCGAACTGGCCCTGCGCGTTGGCGGTGGCGCCGGTGGAGATTTCGAGCGCCGGGTTCGGCTGGAGGAACGCGACGGTGCCGGGAATCGTGGTGGCGATTCCGCCCATAAGCTGTCCCGCGACCTGCGCGATCGGAGCGCGCTGTGAGGGAGGTTTAAGGAAGGCGATGAGAAAAGCCTGGTTCGAGCCGAGGAAGGCAGAGTTGCCGCTCATCGTGAACGTGCTGCGGACGGCGGGATTCGCTCTCATGATCTTCTCGGCTTCGGTTTGGTAAGCGTGCATCTGGTCGGGCGAAGTGCCTTCCTGCGCCACCAGAACGCCGCGGATGAAGGAGCTGTCGCCGACGGGGAGGAACGCCTTCGGAACGATGTAAAAGAGGTAGCCGGTGCCGGCGAGACAGACGACCCAGGTGAGAGCTGAGATCCAGCGATGGCGCAGGAAGAACCAGAGCTGGCGGCCGTAGATGTCGAGGACGCGGCGCTCGAGGGCGCCGAAGACGCGCTCCATCCAGGTCTTCTTCGCGTCTTTCCCGCGATTGCTGAGGAGACGCGAGGTCATCAGCGGCGTGAGCGTGAGTGAGACGATGCCGCTGGCGAGAATCGAGATGACGATGGTGATGGAGAACTCGCGGAAGATGCGCCCCATCAGGCCGCTCATGAAGACGAGCGGGATGAAGACGGCGGCGAGCGAGAGCGTCATCGCGAGAATGGTGAAGCTGATTTCCTTCGCTGATTCGATTGAAGCCTCGAAGGCGTTCATGCCTTCCTGCTCCATGAGGCGAACCGTATTCTCGAGGAAGACGATGGCGTCATCGACCAGGAAGCCGATGGCGAGCGTAAGCGCCATGAGCGAGAGGTTGTCGAGACTGTAGCCGAGGAGGTCCATGACAACGAACGTCAACAGCAACGAGAGCGGCAAGGCGACCGCGGGAATCAACGTGTCGGTGGCGCGGCCGAGAAACACGAAGATGACCATGACTACGAGGAACGAAGGCGATGTAGAGCGTGGTCTTCACGTCATCGATACCGGTAACGATGGTCTGGGAGCGGTCATAGGCTGTGAACAGCAGAACCGAACCAGGAAGTTGCGATTGAATCGATGGCAACAGGTCGCGCACTGATTTGGCCACCTCCACCGCATTGACTCCTGCCCGACGAAAAACGCCGATGAAAACATTTGCGCCCGGTTGGGGGTAGCCACGGACCCAGACACGCATGTCGATGCGTTCGTCTTGCACTCCTTGTTTGGCGCTCGCCACGTCTTTCAAGTAAACCGGAGCGCCATTCGACTGTCCGACGATCAGACCGTCGTATTGGTCTGCGCTTGTCAGCTGGCCTTGGGGCTGCAGCAGGAAGCTGCGATGCGGGCCATCGAATTGCCCAGCCCCGGTATAGGCGGTGCCGTTCTTGACCGCGTTCGTCAGATCTTCCAGCGTGATATTGCGCGTCGCCATTGCCGAGGGATCCGCTTTGATGCGTACCGCGGATTGCGTTCCATAAATAGCAACCTGGCTCACTCCGGGCAGAATGCTGATGCGCTCGCCGATCTGGGTGTTGGCGTAGTCGTAAAGCTGGCCCTCCGTCGCTGTGTCGCTCACGATGGCGATGTACATGATCGGCTGATCGTTGGGGTTGGTCTTGGTGAAGGTAGGAGGGCTGGGGAGATCGACGGGCAATTGCCCCTGGGCGCGCGTGATCGCTGCCTGTACGTCCGTGGCTGCGCCGTCGAGGCTTTTCGAGAGATCGAATTGCAGCACGAAGCTGGAATGGCCCTGGAGGTTGTTCGATGTTACGAGCTCGAGGCCCGGAATCTGCATGAACTGGCGCTCGAGCGGCGTAGCCACGTTGTTGGCCATCGTCTCGGGGGTGGCGCCCGGATAGTTGACCTGCACCTGGATGACCGGGTAGTCGATTGCCGGCAGATCACTCACAGGGAGCCGCGTGAAAGCGAACAACCCGAAGAGCAACACCGAGGCCGTCAGCGCGACGGTCATGACTGGACGACGAATAAAGACTTCGGAAAGATTCACGACTGGCCTCCCTGCTTGGCATTGGCCTGGTTATCGGCGTTACCTCCCGGCCCCGCAGGAGATGAGCCGCCGACGCGCACCTTGCCGCCGGGGCGAACCAGCATTTGACCGGCGAGCACAATGCGCTCGTCCGCGACAATGCCCGACGTGACAACTACGTTGTCGCCTTGGCGCTGGCCAAGTTTTACGGGACGAAGTTCGGCCGTATCATCCGCCTTCACGACATAGACGAATGGCCCTTGCTGGCTGATCTGCGCGGCCTGATTCGGGATGAGCACCGCAGCCTTGTCTGTGGTGAGAACGAGCTTCACGTCGACGAACTGGCCTGGCCAGAAGTGACGATCAGCGTTGCTTAGTGTGGCTCGCAGGTTCACCGTGCCGCTGCCGCTCTGCACCGAGTTGTCGAGAAATTCTACGCGCCCAAACCGCGCCGCACCTTCAGAGTCAGAAGGAAGACGAACCGCAGCTTTCAGGCCGCCGCTCGACATCTGCTTTTGCACTGCGGGCAGATCGCTTTCCGTGATGGTGAAATTCGCATAGATCGGGTCGAGGCGCTGGATCGACAAAAGTGATGTCGCATTCGCCTGCACGACGTTGCCGACATCGACAAGGCGCGCGCCGGCGCGGCCATTGATGGGCGAGTGGATGTAGCAGTACTCGAGATTCAGCCTGGCCGTTTCAAGCGCTGCCTCGGCGGATTCGACCAGCGCCTGATCGACATCGACGGCGTTCTTCTTGGTGTCGTAATCCTGCTTCGAGATGGCGTGGTCACCGATCACTTCCTCGTCGCGAGCGAACTGAATCTTCGCCAGATCGAGTGCCGCTTTGGCCTGAGCCAGCGTCGCTTTCGCTGCGTCGAGTTGCGCCTGGAAGGGGCGAGGATCGATCACAAAGAGAAGCTGGCCTTGGGAGAGATTCTCGCCATCCTGGAAGTGGCGCTCGACGATGCGGCCTCCGACTTGCGGCGTCACCGTGACCGCTTCGAAGGCAGCATTGCGACCGATCTCGTCGAGGTATCGCGGCACGTCCTGCTCAGAAGCTTTCACCACCGAAACCAGCGGTAGCGGCATGGCCGGCGCGGCCTGCACATTGCCTTTACTGCATGCGACCGTCGCTGCCAGCGCCAGCGCCGCGGCCGCCAGCACTAGATATCGTTTGCGGAACAGGTTCATCCCCACTCTTTTTTGTTCGTTCATGGCCATCCCCATTCTTGGTATTGGAAGGTTTGTTTTACGCCGGAGTCGCGAGCAGCGACATCACTCTACTTACGGAAGCGGCGCCGGCATTGGCCAGCGAGGCCTCCGTGGCATCAATGCCGGCGAGCTTGCGATGAAGCTCAGGGCGTCCGCCGATTTGTTGGAGAGCGTGCGTCCGGGCCGTGACGAGCTCGTGCACTGAGCAATCGAGCAGAAGCGACGCCTCGCGATTGGTATAACCTTCGAGGACCGACATCACGAACGCGAAGCGCTGAAACGCAGGCAACGCGACAATCGCCATCACCTCTTCGCTGAAAGTCTCCAGGTGAGTGACGACCGGCGCATGGCCGGTGCCAGAGTGCTGTCCCGTTCCCGATACATCGACGGACTCATGGTTCACGTTTGCGAGTTGCGGGCGCGGACGGATCATCCGGATCGCATTCGCGATAATCGAACGCCTGGCCAAGGATTGCGCCCAATCCTTGAAGACCTGATTGCCGTTCTTGGAATCCTCCAATCCTGAGACGAAACAGTTCTCGGCGGTTGCGTGATCGGCCGTGAGCAGAAACGCAAGCAGATACATGCGGTTCATATCACTCTCGAAAATTCGGCAGAAGTCTGCGCTGGATGCGTACGCTGTGGAGTTGTGATGTGCGATGTGATTTGTCCCGAGCATCTTCAACTTTCTCCTCTAATTGGTTGTCGTTTGAACCATGGGAAAATCGACAATCAATTTTTAATTGCCCCATTATTTGCTCAAGTCGTTTGCGGCCTGATCGCGCACTACGCTTTGCACCGGCATCGGCGCGCCAGTTGCTTTAGAACATGCCTCGTCAAAACACCGTCGCAAGCGAACTTCGCGCCATCTTTCATCAGTTTGAACAAAGTGTTTTCACCGTCCGGGCTGATGACCGTGACGTCCGCAAGGTCAATGACCAACTTCCGACCGCCGAGTTGTTCTCCAGCGCTTCGCCAGGCACTTTCGACCTCCGCTGTCCATGGAGGAACCAGTTTGCCTTGCAAAACGAGCCTGCGCTGACCGTGAGTCTCAACGATTGATATCTTGAACATTGCTATGCTTTCTTATGCGTAAACACGATGCAATGCCCATGCCAAAGCGGGAGCGCCCGCATTTTCGCGATAAGTTACTGATTTGGATTGAGTAGCACAGAATGCAAAAATCAGTAGTGTCGAAAGTGTCGAGAATCGTTTCGACAGATGTCGAAGAGTGACGATGGCGAAAATGATGTCGCGAGGCTGATGAGCGGAGATCAGAGAACCGAAGTTAGTCAGCGGGGGCCAGAGAACCAATCAGACGAATGATTTCAGACAATCTGACGCGCATCGATTCCAAGCTTCTTCATACGCGAAATCAGGGTCGTGCGTTTGAGGCCCATGCGCGCAGCAGCGCCATCGGGGCCAGCGACGCGGCCTTTTGTGTCCCTTGAGAATGCGGAGGATTTCGCTGCGGTCATCGGCCGCGCGGGCATCCTGCACCGGAACGCCGCCGTATGATTGGTGCCGAGTTCGCCGACCGGCACTTGCAATGCAGAGCCGTGCGTCAAGAATCACGGAGCGCTCGATGAAGTTTTCCAGCTCGCGAATGTTTCCCGGCCAGTGCCAGCTGGCAAGCGCTTTCATCGCCGTGGTGGGAATCGATTCGATCTTCTTCTCCATGCGGCGTCCATACTTTTGCGCAAAGTAACGGACCAGGAGCGGAATGTCTTCCGGGCGCTCGCGCAGGGGTGGAATGCGAATGGGAAAGACGTTCAGCCGGTAATACAAGTCGCTGCGGAATTCGCGGTTCTCGATCATCTTGTCCAGATCGCGATTGGTCGCGGCTACCAGCCGCACATTCACTTTCTTAGTGTGGGTGCTGCCCAGGCGTTCGAACTCGCGCTCCTGAAGCGCGCGCAACAGCTTCGGCTGAATTTCAAGCGGAATGTCGCCGACCTCATCGAGGAAGAGCGTTCCCTGATCGGCGAGCTCAAGGCGGCCGATTTTCTGCGCAATCGCTCCCGTAAAGGCGCCGCGTTCGTGGCCAAAGAGCTCGCTCTCCAGCAAGCCGGTCGGGATCGCGGCGCAATTGAGCTTCACAAACGTGCGATCCTTACGCGTGCTGCGATCGTGGATGGCGCGCGCGATCAACTCTTTGCCCGTGCCCGTCTCGCCCAGCAGCAGTACGGTCGAGTCACTCGGAGCAACAGTCTCGACCAGGTTCAAGACGTGCCGAAGCGCGGAGCTTTGACCCACGATTCCCTCAAAGTCCATCTCGCCGCGCAGTTCGTCTTCGAGATAAAGCTTTTCTTGCGCCAGCCGATCCTTCAGATCCGCAATTTCGGTATACGCCAGCGCGTTCTCCACGCCGATGGCAATTTGATTCGCCACCTGCGTCAGGAAGGCCACTTCTCCTTCGTCGAATGTATTTTCCTCGTGGCGGCCACGGCCAGAACTCCCGAGCAGACGATTCTTGCTGATGAGCGGGACATCGCAGAACGAATTCAGCCCTTCGCTGAAGCTTTGGCGAACATTTCCGGTGGCATCTTGGCCGGATCGAGGCGATTGATGACGATCGGCTTGCGATTCTTGAACGCGTCACCCGGCATCGAGCCCTCAATCGGCATCAGTCCGATCCTTCGCCAAAGATTCCTCGGCTGTCGGGGTAATCGAGCGCGTGGACGCGAAGGTTCTTAGCCCTCATCGTCGGCTAGCATGATCGCCGCCGCATCGCAGCCATCACGCGCCGGACGCTTCCGGAGGCGGCGTGCAGCAGGTCGCTGGAACTCAAGATTGGACACGACCTGATTGGTTAAGTCGAGGATCAGATTTAGCTGGTCCTGCACACGCTGGGAAATGTAGAAGTTCACGGCGGCATCAATCGCGAGCCCGATCTGGTCTGCGACCAGGCCAGAAATTGGATCTCCTCTTCGTCATAGGCATTCGGATAACGTCGCCCCAAGATCAAAACGCCGAGCCGACGCGATCCTCGCTTTAGAGGCAGGCTGCAAGTCGCACCGATCCCGTGCTGGCTTAGAAAGCGCCTATAGCTACGGAATCGACGCTCGAGACTCCAATCGAGCGTCACCAGTGCCTCGCCCGAATCGTGGGCGTGTTGGATCGGCGAATCTTTGAGCGGAAGAATGTCGCCGGACGGGTCGTCCAGTCGCCTCCCGTTCGCGTCCAGCAATGAGAAACACAACTGGTTTGTGTCTTTGTCAAATGCGACCAGGTGCAGGAAGTCGAAGGGACTGACTTCGCGCAACTTGCTGACCAGCGCATCGGAAGTGGCCGCGCAGTCGCTGCAACTGGCGATGGCATTGCCCGCTTGCAGCAGTGCCAGATAGCGGTCTTCTTCTACTCGCGGAAAAATTGACGCCGAAACTGTAGACATCTGTTAATTCCGTGTTTCTGGTATGCGGTGGCGCCGGACTTTGTTATCCCCCAAATTTCAAGCCAAAAAGACAAATATATATCTATATACCGCATCGGATGCTCGGCGTACCCAGAAAGCTTCGCAAAAGTGTCGAAAAGTTCGACAAGTGTCGAGAGAATGCGGTCCGATTGCCGATCGGCTCCTCAATCCCTCTCCTCAATCACTATTGATCAGCCGACAAAGGCAGCTGCGATTGATGCGTGGCTTTCAAGTCGAATTTCACTTTCTTTAGCGCTCGATATTTCTGATCCCAAAGCTTCCGGAATGCGCGACTGTGGATCATTTTCCCACGTCGCTGTGCCAACCCGGATTGGTCCATCGCCCGCGCTGCCAAACAAAGATCTCCGTCACTCGTCCCGAGTCCAATACTCGTTTGCCATCAACTTCCGTTTCTGCGACATAGCTGCTCCAGACGACGGCGACATTGCTAAAGTGCTGCACTTCGGTCCGTGGGAACGTTTCAGCAAGGTACTGTTTCCGGCGCTCCGCTTAGGTTACATGGTGATTCCTTTCGACCTTCTGCATCGCTTCGAAGCGGCGCTCTCGCTGACCATCCGGCACGCACCCCTGCTAGAGCAACTTGTCCTCTGCGACTTCATTTCCGAGGGCCACTTCGGGCGCCACCTGCGGCGGATGCGCGAGGTTTATGCGGAGCGACAATCGATTCTCTTGGAAGAGGCACGTCTGAGACTTTCCGGTTTGCTGGAAATCTCAACTGTCGAGGCTGGCTTGCAAACAACTGGATGGCTATCTGACGGAATGAACGCGGAATCAGCAGCCACTGCGGCAGCGAAACTCGTGGTGGATGTGACTCCAGTGGACCGTTATAGCTTGGGAAGAATTGTCCCACAAGCATTACAACTAGGATTTGCTGCGCTAGATGCGAAGGAGATCCGTCGTGGAGTTCGGGATCTCGCGATTGCGCTACAAGATGAGTGGAAGCATCGCGACTTGCAAAAGTCTGGGCTGTGAGTGATCCGCACGAGGACACGATTCCCATCCTGCCTGAGCGCTCATCTCACGGTACAATCCTTTAGTTCCAACAGTTTGCGGCACCTGATTCTAGCATCGTGGGAGCATTGGTGGCCCCAACCTCGCAATGTCGAAGCCAAAATAACCATCTCACGTGCCGTTAATCAAGTCGTTGTTTAATCGCACGAGGCTGGCCTCTTGCCGGGTCTGAAATGTACTTCTGGAATCTTACGACGGGCCGTGCTTGCGGGGCACACTAGCTTCAGCCATGCACTTCGGAAGATGTACACAAGAACGATTGTTGCCCCCTATGGATCGTATCCGCCGTTGGAGCGTGATGCTCGTGTTGGCTAGTCTGGCCAGCCTTTTGGGCTGCCAAGGACTGGGATCGAAGCCGCAAACCCAAGGGGCAGGGCAGCTTGCGCTCTCGCCCACCAGCATCAGCTTTGGGAACGTACAGATCGGAACCAATCAGTCTCAAGCTGGCTCAGTTACAAATACCGGTGGATCGAGCGTCACGATTAGCCAGGTGACGGCCAGTGGAAGCGGTTACAGCGTGAGTGGCATTACCGTGCCTTTGACTCTGGCGGCTGGGCAAGGCGCGAATTTCAGCGTCGTCTTTGCTCCTACGGGTGCCGGCAGCGCCAGCGGCAACGTAGCTTTTAGCAGCAGCATCGGTACCGTGAATGTTTCGCTTTCAGGGATGGGCGTTGAGGCGGGATCCCTGAGTACAAACCCGACCAGCATGAGTTTCGGAAATGTGACGGTGGGGAACAGTTCGTCCCAAACGGAGACGTTGAAAAATACCGGCGGCACAGCTCTGACGGTCACCGCGGCGAACGTCTCGGGTGCGGGTTTCAGCTATTCCGGATTGACCTTGCCGCTGACCTTGGCTCCAAACCAGGCCTCCACCTTTGGCATCAGCTTCACACCCGCGGCCGCTGGAGCCAGCAGCGGGAGTCTATCGTTGACCGTTAGTGGATCGGGGACATCGGTTGACATTGCATTGTCCGGAACGGGTGTAGCGCCAGCAATGTTGACCCCCAACCCCACCAGCCTGACGTTCACAAACGTGCAAGTTGGCCAGAGTTCGACGCAAACGGAAACTGTGACCAACACGGGCGGTTCGAGCGCCCAAGTCACGCAAGTTGCCGCCAGTGGAACCGGGTTCAGCGTTTCGGGGTTTACGCCGGTCACCCTGACAGCTGGGCAGAGTACATCGTTCAATGTCACGTTTGCGCCGCAGTCAGCCGGGAACTTTAGCGGCAGCGTATCGGTAACATCGAATGCTTTGAATTCAAATTTGAGCGTGCCGTTGACTGGATCGGCGGTGAGTGGGGCCCAGACTACATTGAGCGTCACCAACCCAATCGGTGTGGGGAACGTGGTCGTTGGGCAGAGTGGCACTCAAACCGGGACTTTGACAGCCAGCGGCGGGACCGTAGTGGTCTCTTCCGTGAACTTGGGCGGCGCCAACCCGGCGGAGTTCTCTATTAGCGGTCTCTCGTTTCCTGTGACAGTGACCACGAGCCAGCCAGTATCCTTCACCGTAACGTTCACGCCTGCCTCTACCGGGGCTGCCTCGGCATCCGCTTCGTTTGCCAGCAATGCCTCAAACTCGCCGACGGTGACTACTCTGACAGGCACGGGCATGCCAGTGCCTGTACACACGGTGGAATTGTCGTGGAATCCCAGCGCGACTGAGGGGGTCAGCAGTTACAACGTTTATCGTGCGGTCTTCGGCTCGAGTTCTTGCGGTAGCTATTCCACCATCGGCTCGACGTCGGGTTCCGTGACCACGTATACCGACAATGAAGTGACCGACGGTACGACTTATTGCTACGCCACCACCGCGGTGGATTCGAATGGTGAAAGCGCGTACTCGAATATCGCTCAGGCCATCATTCCGGCTCCCTAGGGGCGAGAGGGGAGTCTTGTGGTCGTCCATCGCGCTATACCCAAAGGCTTCGTCTGGCGTACCTTATACAATATATCTGGTGCCGCAGGTGCCTGATAGAGTCGTAAAAGGGGGGGAGCCCCCACCAATGGACACGATTGCAATGATTTCGTTTGGATCCGTGGTGTGCGCGATGACCGCATTGTGCTTTATCGAACTGCGCCGCATCCGCAAAAAGCTAGAATCCAAGACGGAATCCAAGTAGGGCAACTTCATTCCAGATGATTTCAGCTAAGCACTGCGGATCCTGGCAATGGTCGCCAGGACGCCGAGCTGAGCTGATCAGCAATCGCTGCCCTATCGGGAGGCAGTGCCCTTCCGCCAGTCATCTGTCGGTATATCACCGCCGTTTGCATAACCGGAATGTTTCTTGGTGGTTTTCAACCACGCAGCAGCCCGATCTTCGGCCTCCGCCAGTTGTTGGGGAGACATTGTCAGGCCGATGGTTTTCTTGCCCTCCTCGATTTGTTCCAGCATCGGGACTGCCTTCTTTTCAGCGAGCAAGTACCACATGTAAGCGGAGACGGAGGCGGGTTGCACGCCCGTGTTTTGCTCATCTTCGCTGTCCGGAACTTCTTTGATCTGAGAAAAATGCTCAGCCAAACGAAGCTGTGCACAGGGGTCTCCAGCCTCGGCGGCTTTGATGACCGCGGAGAATGAGTTCTCCTTCGTTGGCGTTGGGCACAGGAAGGGCCTGCGCGTTGTTCATGGTGAGGTAGAGCAACTCGGTGCGGCTAGAGACGCCTAATTTGTCGAAAATACGGAACAGATAGTTCTTGACCGTGTGCGGGCTGAGCTCGAGAGCGTGAGCAATTTCGCGATTGGACATGCCGCCGGCGACGTGTTGTATGACCTGGCGCTCGCGGGCAGAGAGCAATTCGATTCCTTTGTGGTTGGTGGCGCAGACGCGAGGCGCGTTGGCAAACGCTTCGAGCGCCTGATCGAGGTCATCGCTACGAGCCCAGATCTGCCCTTCATGGACGGCGCGGATGCATTTGCAGAGGGTCTCCAGCCGCTCTTGTTTGGAAAAAATGCCTCTGGCGCCCGCACGAAAGCACTCCAGTACGTCTTGTGGCTTGGAGGAATCCAGCAGAATGACGCCCTTGATCTGGGGTCGGAGCGCGCGCATCTCGCGCAACACTTGGGTGCCGTGGCCAGGCTGGTTGTCCAGGTTGTGACTGATGACCACAACGTCAATCGGCACGCGACTAATGGCGGCCAACAGTTCCTCGGAATTCGAGGCGGCGGCCACAACCTGCAGGCCCCGATCGTTGCGCAGAGCATCGGCTAAGAGCTGGGTGTGGATGCGAGTGCCGTCAGCAACAACAATACTGACGAAATCCGTGCCCACGGTTTCATGGGATGACATCGAATCTCCTGATGTATATTCCGTCGCTCGAACCGGAGGGGGATTAAGAACGGTTCGCTAGAAGAACTATGGTCTGCGGGGGGAGTAGTAACGACGATAAACAGGCCAGAGTTTCTTGCTGCAGTACGTGAAAATGTATCACCAAATCTACGAATCGACAAGCAAAGGCTTGCAACCTGTGCAAGAAAATGCACTGCCCGTGATCCCCAGTGTCACGGACCGAGCAGTTGCATGACGCTGCAAAGGATAGGTTCGGTTCTCCGCTTCTTGACAGCCGCTGTTTACCTCTCACAATATCCGCCACAACGCTAATGTTATCAATAAGATGTTGGTAATATCCTTCATGGTAGGTGAATATCTAAAACGAACTCCTCAAATCTTGCAAAATTAGATATACCACGGCTGTGCCAAGGAAAAACGTCTCTAAGGTGCATGGACCAACGTAGTGAGAATGTCGGCCCATCACAGTAGGGTTGAAATGTTCTAGGAAGTCCTACCACTTGCACGACTCTTGCAAGCGACGTTAGTTTCTTACTAACCAAGTAACACTTCCCCCCAGTTATTCCTATTCCCCCGAAGGAATCGAAGTGTATCTGCGATACAGGCGGACCCAGTGCAATGGGACCCAGAGGGCGAAGCTATGAGTACCTTGAACCAGAACTACGAAGCGGGCAGCGAGCGAGCCTATGGGTGCCGCAGAACGAGGTGCACTGGTACGCGCTGCATACGCGCGCGCGGCATGAGAAAACGGTCGAGCGGCGTTTGCGCGATCAAGGCATGGAGACATTTGTGCCCACGACGATGCGAAGTTCATCGCTGGAGTGATCGCAAGAAGAAAGTTGAAGTGCCGCTATTCAGCTGTTACGTGTTCGTCCGATGCGCTTTGAGTGAAGAAGACCGAACGCGAGTGTACCGGGTGGAAAGTGTTCACGGTTTTGTGGGCTCCCGCGGGATCGAGCCTGCCGATTCCCGATGATCAGATCGAAAGTATCCAGAAAGTTCTGGCGCAGACGGCACCCTGGCGTTCCTATCCCTTTCTCAAGGTAGGACAGCGGGTACGGATACGCGGCGGCGCGATGGACGGAATCGAAGGCGTGTTCTTGTCGGAGAACGGCGACCATAGCCTGATCATTTCCGTCGACGCAATTCAGACGGTCGATGGCCGTAAGAATCGACGGATACGACGTCGAGCCAGTTTGAAAGAAGTTCCCGTACCAAGAACATCGAGCAAGAAGAGGTTTGCAGTCCTCCGGCGCAACTTCTGTAACTTCCTCCTAAACCATCCAGGATTTTCCTACCGCGTTTCATCGGGCCACTCTTGAAAATGTATCAACCAGAGATCGAGCGAATCAGTGAAGAGTTGTTTTTCATCGCTGCCAGTCCGGCCACACGCCGGCTGCGAACGCAAGCGGAATTACTCTCGCAGACTGATGTGCCGGTGCTGATTACCGGAGAGGCGGGTAGCGGGAAGACGACCGCTGCCCGACTGATCCATTCGCTTTCGATTCGTTCGAGTTTCCCCTTCGTGCGAATCAAGTGCGCGGTCATCACGTCGGACCTGCTGGAGAACGAGTTGTTCGGTTATGAGCATGCTTCCGGCAATGGGCGTCCGGAATCGACGCTCGGAAAGTTCGAGCAGTGTGCCAAGGGAACGATCTTGTTGGACGACTTCGACGCGATGCCGGACGCGGTGCAACGGCGGCTCTTGAAACTGCTGGAAACGGGAGAGTTTGTCCGGTGCGGCGGCCAGAATCCGATTCGGGCCGATGTGCGCATCATCGCAGCCACTAGCGGCGACCTGGAACTGGCCGCGACGGAGAAGAGAATTCAGGAAGAACTGTTCTACCGTTTGAGCGTTTTCGAGTTGCGTGTGCCCCCGCTGCGGGAAAGGCACGAGGAGATTCCGCTGCTGACTGGGGCACCTTGATGAACCGGCTGACCCGTCGCTATGGCGTCCCTGCCCCGCGCTTTTCTAGCGAGTTGCTGGATGCTTGCCAGCAGTATCCATGGCCTGGCAACCTGCGCGAGCTGGAAAATTTTGCCAAACGCTTTCTGGCACACGGCGATGAGGCTGCGGCGTTGCGGGAATTACGTTCGAGCCCCGATTACGGGGCTGCAAGTAAGAGCAACGGGAACGGAAATGGAAATGGAAACGGACACGCGAAAACCGCTGGGCAGCCGTCGAATGGCCGCTCATCGAATGCGTACCCTTCAGACGAGAAATCATCTCTGAAGCTGCTGGTAAGAAACGCAAAAGGGGAAGCCGAGCGCAGTGCGATCGCCCAGGCACTCGAGGAGACTCACTGGAACCGGAAAGCGGCCGCTCGTCTGCTGCATGTCAGTTATCGCGCCCTACTTTACAAGATCCAGGAGTACCATCTCGCTCCGCCGGCGGAGTCTACTCGGCCGCTAGCTACAGGCTATATGCGGCAGGCGAAGTAGCAATCCTATGCAATGAAGGTCAGCAGCATCGAGCAGCTACGTTGGAGCCTGGCCATGTTAAGCCGGGGAATGGCTAAGAAGCTTATGAAGGAACATGTGGCGGTTCATCGAATTCTGTCGGTTATGAGATTTCTGACACTTCTGGCGCTACTGTCTGCCGGAGCGTTCGCGCAGCCAGGTTCCGCCTCGCGACCGACGGCTCCCGCCGCCGCTGCCGATAAACAGGCCAGCGACCAGTCGGCGGCAAGCTCGCGTGCCGCACATTCCGATGACTCTTATGTGATTGGTGCCAACGATGTCCTTGCAATCAACGTGTGGAAAGAGCCGGACATCTCGCGTTCCGTTCCGGTTCGTTCCGATGGCAAGATTTCTTTGCCGCTGGTGGGGGAGTTACAGGCGAGTGGCCAGACGCCGCGGCAACTGGAACAAGAGATCACAAAGCGTTTGCAGAGTTATATCTCCGAGCCTGAAGTCACAGTCATCGTCACGGATAGCAAGAGTCAGAAAGTGAATATCCTGGGGATGGTGGCTCGACCCGGAGAATATTTGTTGACAAGTTCGACTACCGTGCTCGACGCGGTTGCGATGGCCGGTGGTTTCAAAGACTTCGCAAAACAGAAGTCGATCTATGTTCTTCGACAAGCTCCGAACGGAACGCAGCAGCGGATCGCGTTCAACTACAAAGACGTGATCAAGGGTAAGAATCCGGAGCAGAACATTCGTTTGCAAGCTGGCGATACCGTCGTGGTTCCGTAGTTGCGAATAATGAACATTCGACGCTGGGTGATTCTCGGATGGTTGATGATCGCGGCGAGCTTGTCCGTTCCCTTGGCGGGCCAGAACCCGTCGCCCCAAACCTCCGGAAGCGGCGACGATAGCGCCAGAACGGCTCCAGCGCCTGCACTCTCGGGCATCGTAGGAATGCAGGGTGAAGGCGACGCCGGCGACACCGTTAGCAATTTGCCCCCGATACCGGGTTTCCTCGGTGGTATAGGGATTTCCCCGGCATTTACTTCCGAGATGGAAAAGTCGAATTATCTGCGGGGTGGGGTGAATGTGGGCGGAGTTTATGATCGAATCCCCTGCTGCTTTCCAGCGGGGCGGAAAGCAACACAAGCGAATCGATCTTTCCCAATATTAAGATCGATGAAACCTCCTCTCGAATGCACTGGACGCTCGGATACGCTGGTGGCCTCACGGTAAATCAGAAGTTCACGAGCCAGAATGAAGGATCGCATAATCTGAATTTCGACTCGCAATACCGGCTGAGCCCGCACGTGAATCTGCGGGTTGCGGAGAATTTTTCCATGACCACCGGGTTTTTTGATGCCGGCAACGGGACGGAAGGTGTCGTCGGCTCGGGCGGGCCGAATGCGAGCCTGATTACACCGTTGGCGACACAGAAGTCCGACATGACAACGGTCGAGACGAACTATCATTTTGCCTTGAATGATTTGATCGGGGCCAGCGGATCGTTCTTTGACACGCATTTCAGCAACGCCGCTGCGGGAGCGCAATTGGCGAACACGCAAACCGCGACGGGTTCGGCATTCTGGCTGCACCAGCTTTTTCATGGAGATTGGGCAGGCCTGAGTTACCGTTTCCAGCGCATTACATTTGATCCAGGTGGCGAAACACTGAGTTCACAGTTTCATGGCCGTCGAATACGCTGAGCCTCTCGAAGCGATTCACGCTGACTGGTTTCGTAGGTCCACAGTATTCGGAACAACCAGGGCTTGATCCCCGGTGCGGTGCAGCCTACGCAATCGACGGAATGGTCGGTCGGCGGTGGCGCTGAATTCGGCTGGAGGAACCAGCATACCAGCGTGTCGGCTGGCTACTCGCGGATCATTAGTGATGGCGGCGGTCTTTTGGGTGCAGTACGTCTGCAGACGGTTCACGGCAACTTCCGCCGCCAACTGACGGCACGATGGGCGGCTGCCCTCACAGCAAGCACGGAACGAATCAATCCCTTACCGTGCCTTTCTGAACAGTGCAAGTTCAATCAATTTGACTTCGGCAGGCGTTTCGCGTGGAGCGCAACGTGGCGAAGAGCCTCGGGCTGCGGATGGGTTACACGCACGATTTTCAACAGCAGTTTGGAGTGCCTGGCTTCCAGACCAGCCCACTCCAGTCGCTCGATGCGAACCGGAATCGATTTTTCGTGACGCTGTCGTATCAGTGGGCCAAACCTTTAGGAATGTAGGCATGGAAGAAGAATTACAAGAATCAAACGCGCCACTCGAGTTTGCCGAGATCAAGGGCATTGTCCGCCGCCGGCGGTGGCAATTTCTGATTCCCTTTTTCTGCGGCTGGCTGCTGGTGTGGGGAGCGAGCTGGCTGATCCCTTCGACTGTATCGGTCGGGCACGCTCATTCTGGTCGAGCAGCCTTCCGTGCCAGCGAAAGTATGTTGAGTCGAACATCGACAGCGACATTCAGCATCAGCTGGATAGCATCACCCAGCAGATCCTGAGCCGCACGCGCCTTCTCCGCATCATCGACAATCTCGGTCTCTACGCTCAGGACCGCAAGCACAAGAGCCCGGACGAACTGGTCGAGTCGATGCGCAAGGACATCGAAATCGAACTGTCGCACAGCGACGATAAGAAGCTTTCCGTCGTTCAATATTTATTATCGCGAGTCGCGATCCGAAGATGGCGCAGCTGGCGACGAGCCGAGCTGGCGAATCTGTTCATCACAGAAAATCTCGAGCAGCGGCAGACAACGTTCGGAGAACACGACGAACTTCCTCGAGGATCAACTCGATCAGGCGCGGGCAAAACTCGCCGCCCAAGAAGCGAAATTGCGCGTATTCAAAGATCAGCATCTGGGCGAGTTGCCGACTCAGACGCAGAGCAACCTGCAGATCCTGACCGGCCTGCAGAATCAGTTGCAGGCGAACCAGGACTCGCTGAACCGGGCCAAGCAGCAAAACACCTATCTGGAATCGCTGATCAACTCAGTATCGCGCCATGGATAGCAGGTTCGAAGCCGGGCGAAGCGGGCGGCCCGGTCGGGCTGGCTGCCATCGACAAAGAACTGGATCAGTTGAAGGCGCAGCTGGCGGATTTGACTTCTCACTACACCGAAAAACATCCCGACGTCCGGAAAACGAAGGAACAAATTGCCCGGATCGAAAAGACGCGGGAACGAGTCATCGCGGACATGAACAATCCGTGCGACACAACTCCACTCCGGCTCCGGCCGCTGCTGCGCCACTCGATCCGAAAACGCGCACCGATGCTGGAAATGGAAAGTCAGCTCAAGGCCAACCGCCTGGAAATCGCGAATCGCGAGGCGGAAATCAAAGACGAGCAAAACAAGATCAACCAATACCAGGCGCGCCTCAATATGGCCCCGGTCATGGAACAGCAGTTCGCCGATATCACGCGCGATTACGATCAGTCGAAGACCGATTACGAAGCGCTGCTGGCCAAGAAGAACCAGTCGGAAATGTCGACCGACCTGGAGAAAACACAGCAGGGCGAGCATTTCCGCATGTTGGATCCGCCGAATCTTCCGGTGAGACCCTATAAACCGAATCGTCTGATGCTGTGCGGCGCGGGATTAGCGGTGGGCTTGGTTCTTGGCGGGGGCCTCGTTTTCGGCCAGGAAAAGCTGAGCGGCAAGGTCTACAGCGAGCGCGAGATCAAGAAGATTGGTTCCTTTCGACGTGATTGGAGAGATTCCGCCGATTGAGAGCTTGGAAGAACAGTCGTCCCATCGGCGTGGTGCTCTGGATCGCGGGCGCGGCGGCGGTCGTGATCGTTGGATTTCATCCTATTAGGATCGGCAGTTACGTATTTGTACGGCTAGAAAATATGTACAAGAGCTTTTACAACCTGCAGCGCAACCCGTTCGAGATCACACCGGATCCGACGTTTTTATTTCCCACGACGCGGCACAACGAAGCGCTCGCATCGTTGTACTACGGAGTGACGTCGCATCGGGGGTTTGTGGTTTTGACGGGCGAGGTGGGCACTGGAAAGACGCTGATTCTGCGCTCGTTGCTGGGGTTGCTGCAGCGCCGCGACGTAGCCTTCGCTCTGATCTTCAATCCGACACTTTCGCCGCTGGAATTCATGCGCTATATCGCCGGCGATTTCGGGTTGCCGGTCGCGGGCAAGGCCGAAAGACGAACTGATCCATGTGCTGAATGGTTTTCTCCTGCAGAGACATCAGAAGGGATTGACGACGATTCTGGTGGTGGACGAGGCGCACCACCTGTCGCCGGAAATACTGGAGGAGATCCGGCTTTTGACCAACCTGGAAACATCGCAACAGAAAGTTGCTGCAGATCGTGCTGGCCGGTCAGCCGGAGCTGGATCAGAAACTCGATTCTCATCGAACTCCGTCAACTGAAGCAGCGGATCGCACTGCGTTGCCATCTCGACCCCGCTCGCCGCGAGCGAAACGAGAGAATACATGCGACGGCGGCTGCAGATTGCGGGAGCGAACGGCGCCGTCAGATTTTCTCCCGGCCTGCGATCGAGGCTGTATTTCAGCCACTCGCGCGGTATTCCGCGGCTGATCAACACCATCTGCGAGAACGCGCTGCTTGCGGGATATGCGAAACACGCCGTCCACGATTACCTCGGAAATCATCGAAGGTGTGGCGCAGGATTTGCGACTTGGCGTGGTGGTCGCGGATCCGAAGAACAGCGCCGCAGCCCAGCTGAGCAAGAAGAGGAAGAGAGCAGAACGAGCTTCTAGCAGGCGGTAAAGACACTGCTTGAAGTGCGTGACCGTATGCATCAGCCGGAGACAAGGGCCGGCTGCAATAGGGAAGGTTCTCTTCCACATGAGCTATATCTACGAAGCGTTGCAGCGAGCGGAGGCAGAGCGGTCGGGCGGAAGCTGTGCCGACAGATGCCGATTCGGTCGCGGATCTGTTGCAAAAAGTCGAACAGGAAATCGATCGCAAGGAAGCTGTTTCCGAATTGCCGCCAGCCGAATTGGCGCCGGCAAAAATAGAATCACGCGAAGACCGGCGCATTCGCCGCCGCGAAAGTGCTCTTGCCGGCACTGGCGGCAGACGCCCGGCTGGTGTGCTTGACGGATCAGGGCGGCATGGCGGCCGAAAAGTTTCGGGTGCTGGGGTTAAAGCTGCGACATCTGCGCGAGCGCCGCAAACTCAAACGCATCGTGATCACCAGCAGCATTCCGAGGAAGGGAAGAGTCTGATCGCCGCGAACCTGGCCCTCAATCAATCTCGAAGCAAGGTTCTCAATACCGTGCTGGTCGATGGCGATCTGCGGCGGCCGGAGTTGGGAAGCCGTTTCGGTTTTAGTCGTGACCTGGCGGGACTCAGCGAGGTTCTTCGTGGAGAGCGCCAACTGTCGGAAGTCGTCTACAAGCTCGAGGGCACTGGCCTCTGGTTCCTTCCCGCTGGCGTGACGCCGGAGAATCCAATTGAGCTCATGCAGTCGGGCCGGCTCCAGCAGTTGCTCGAACAGCTCGAAACATTTTTCGATTGGATTATCATCGACACCCCTCCCGTCCTTCCGTTGGCGGATACGCCACTCTGGATGAAGCTGGCGGACGGAGTGTTGCTGGTGACTCGCGAAGGCGTGTGCGAAAAAAAGCAGCTCGAGCGGACGGTAGAGGTTATCGATCGCATCCACGATGCTCGGCGTGGTTGTAAACAGCTGCGACAGCAACGAGCAGAAATATTACTATTCACGGTACGGATCGGCCGGCGAACGGCGAGGAGTCTCCCTCGCCTGCAGCCGAAAACTGAATCTCAGCTTTAACCTTCCCGTCAGTTCAATCTCCCCCGATCAACTCAATCTGTCAGTGAAGCTACGGTGGCTGTTGTGATTACCCCGTAGCACCGAGGAGATGCATCCGTGTCGTCCACATCCGACAAAGCCACGATCTGCTAGCCGAGCATCCCAACCGCAGAACGGGTTAGACCCTAAAGGAAGTCCTCACGGAAGAGATCTTCCGCCGGATGATCGCGATGGAGCGGAAACGCAGCGAGCGCACACAGCGTCCGTTTGTCCTGTTGCTGATGGACACGGGGCGCACGCAGCCGACGGAGAAGAATGGCCGGATTCTGCTCGACATTCTCTCGGCGCTGCAGAGCGCGACGCGCGAAACCGATGTCATGGGCTGGTATGAGACGAATTCCGCCGTGGGGGTAATGTTTACGGAGATCACGCTGGAAAATAATCTCATCCTCAGCACGCATTCTTGGCGCGGATCAGCGATGTGCTCCGCGGCCGGCTGACGAGCGAACAGTTCAGCCAGATCAAGTTCTCGTTTCATTTGTTCCCGGAGGAGTGGGATTCGAGCAATCCCGAACGTCAGAGCAATCCGACACTCTATCCCGATCTGCACAAGCGCGACGGGGCCAACCGGTTGGGCCGGTCAATGAAGCGAGGCATGGACGTTTTGGGGAGCTTGCGTCCTGCTTGTCATGTTGTCGCCGGTATTTTCTCGTGATTGCCGCGGCCATCAAGCTGACTTCGCGAGGGCCGGTTCTGTTTCGTCAGCAGCGCATCGGAGAACACGGAACGGCATTCACTTTCCTGAAATTCCGCTCGATGTATGTAAACAACGATGCCAGCCAACACAAGGAGTACGTCCGCAAACTGATTGCGGGCCAAGCGGCCAAACAGCGACGAATGGCGAGGGCGAAGGCATCTTCAAGCTCACCAACGATCCTCGGATCACTACCGTGGGAAATTTCCTGCGACGCACGAGTCTGGACGAACTACCGCAATTCCTCAATGTGTTGCGGGGAGACATGTCATTGGTCGGGCCGCGCCCGCCGGTGCCCTATGAGGTCGAGGCTTACGCGACGTGGCACCGCCGACGTTTGCTCGAGGCCAAGCCGGGTATCACTGGCCTCTGGCAGGTTCAGGGACGGAGCCGCGTCGGATTTGACGACATGGTGCGACTCGATTTGCACTATGCGCGCAATTGTTCGCCCTTGCTCGATCTGAAGATCTTGCTGCAAACTCCCAAGGCAGTGATCGCCGGCAACGGTGCCTGCTAATTCCTCTTTGCCGCCGTCAACTCTCCAACTCAGTTTTCCACGCGACGGCGGGCTCACCTTACCATCCTGATCCATACGAAGTACATCCGCAGGTGAATTCTTATGATTAAGTTTGGAGTAATCGGCTACGGTTATTGGGGGCCGAATATTGTCCGCAATCTGCGCTCTTTGGAAGGTTGCGAGGTCGTCGGGATCTGCGATCTGACTCCCGCAGCGCGAAAGCGCATACAGGCGGCTCAT
>CAVOTW010000034.1:0-495266 GCA_963699405.1 uncultured Acidobacteriaceae bacterium
CAGCGAGGACAAGCAACACCCTAAACTGTAAACGAAGTAGGTCAGAGAAGCCAGGCGGGTCAGCCAGCCGCCATCTCCACGAGCGCAAGCAGTTCGGGCAGCCCATCGGCGCGTTCCAGCTCATGCAGGGCAAGCTCGCCGACATGTATTTCGACCTGGCAGGCGACGCGCGCCTATGTCTACGCTGTCGGCCGTCGCCCGCGACCGTGCAGGACCATTCGCGCGGTTTGCGCAAGGACGCCGCCGGCCTGCATCTCTTATTCGGCGGAAAGGGCGCATGGATGGCCGGCGAAACCATCCAGGCGCTGGGCGGCGTCGGCTATACCAATGATTTCGCGGCGGGCCGGCTGTGGCGCGACGCCAAGCTCTACGAGATTGGCGCGGGCACGTCTGAAGTTGGCCGCATGCCCATCGGCCGCGAATTGATGGCCGAAGACCGCCTGGACCGGAGGTTCGTCGATGCAACCCCGCTGAAGACTGTCGATCAATCCGCTGGGTCGGAGGTTCTGCCTTTAACCGCGCGGCCAGGCCGCGCAGGTCGAGGATGGTGGCCGGGGAACGCGCGCCATTGCGGTGCGGGTGGTGGCTGCTCGACCTGCCAGGTGCGCCATGCGGGGCTCGAGGAACCTATTGCCTCGCGTGAAAGAATGGATCACCTGCTCGACCCCGGCGCGCCCTTTCTACTCGGGCGAGTTCGCCGCTCTTCGGGCTCTACGACAATGACGCGCCCTCGTGCCGGCATGGATCGCGGGGCGTCGGTCGGTGTCCAGGGCGTCGATGACATGATCGTGGCGAATGACGCCACGGTGAAGGGCGGCACCTATTACCCGATGACGGTGAAGAAGCACCTGCGAGCGAAGGAAGATCGCCGCGCAAGAATGAACTGCCTTGCATTTATCTGGTCTGAACACAGGCGGCGGTCCTCTCCCCGCCCAGTCAGGACGAGGTCTTTCCCCACCGCGACCATTTCGGCCGCGGCTATCTTCTTCAACCAGGCCAATATGTCGGCCTAGGGCATTCCGCAGATCGCGGTGGTGATGGGTGGTTGTGCACGGCTCTCGGGGCGCACGTGCGGGGGCGATGAAAGACGATCACGTGGCGCAACCAGGGCACGATCTTTCTCGGCGGGTCTGCCGCTGGCGGCAGGCGGCGACCGGCGAAGTGGTGACGGCGGAAGACCTCGGCAGCAAGACGACGAATGAAGCGCGCCAGCCAGCGGCGTTTTACGTATTGCTGATATTTGCCGCTCAATACACCCCCACCCAGTGGCGACCACGCGACCAGCCCGAGTTTGAAAGCCTTCGCCATAGGGATCAGCTCGCGTTCCACCGTGCGCTCAATCAGCGAATACTCAATCTGCAGACCGATGAAGCTCGTCCAGCCGCGCAGCTCGGCCAGCGTATTGGCCTGCGCAATCCACCATGCCGGCGCATCCGAAACTCCAACGTAAAGGACTTTGCCTTGACGCACCAGATCATCGAATGCCCGCATCACCTCTTCTACCGGAGTCATTCGGTCCCAGATATGCAGCCAATACAGGTCGACGTAATCTGTTTTCAGTCGCCGCAGCGAACCCTCGACTGCCTGCATCATGTTCTTGCGGTGATTGCCACCCGCGTTCGGATCATTCTCTGCCATGGCATTGGTATATTTCGTAGCCAGCACTACGGATTGCCGATGATCACGAATGAAGTCGCCGACCAGAGTTTCACTGGTACCGTTCGTATATACGTTGGCCGTGTCGATGAAATTTCCTCCCGCCTCGCGATAGGCGTCATAAATTTTGCGTGATTCATCTTTGCCCGCGCCCCATCCCCACTCTTCTCCAAACGTCATCGTGCCGAGCGAGACTTCGGAAACTCGAAGCCCGCTGTGTCCAAATAGCCGATAATTCATGATTTCACCTCAGAATAATTTTGGAATTATGCAGACCGACTGTTAGACGTCAGCACTCAATATGGATTCGTTGTCCATGGTTGACGATGCGGAAACTTCGGAATGTACGGGCCGTCAGTGGCCTTCTTCTTCCAGAAATTTCTCCACTTCCAGCGCCGCCATGCAGCCGGAACCGGCCGCGGTGATAGCTTGGCGATAGCGGCGGTCCTGCACATCGCCACAGGCGAATACTCCCGGCACTTTCGTGAAGACGTTCTTCTGCGTAACCAGATAGCCATCGGCGTCGGCATCGAGTTGGCCTGCGAAGATTTTGGCGTTCGGAATGTGGCCGATGCCGAGAAACATGGCGCTGGCCGGAAACTCCCAGCTTTCGCCGCTTTTCAGATTGCGCAGTCGCAGCGCGGTGACTTCCTTCTTGCTGACATCGAGAACATCGTCGACGACCGTGTCGGTAAGAAATGCGATCTTCGGATTCGCCCGGGCGCGATCGAGCATGATTTTCGACGCGCGAAATTGTTCGCGGCGATGGATCAGCGTCACTTTACTGGCAAAGCGCGTCAGAAATGTCGCTTCTTCCATCGCCGAATCGCCGCCGCCAATCACCGCGATTTCCTTGCCCGAAAAAAAGAATCCGTCGCACGTCGCGCAGGAAGAAACTCCGTGGCCGATCAGTGCGTGCTCATTCGGCAGACCAAGCCAGCGCGCCGACGCCCCGCTCGCGATGATCAGCGTGCGGGTCTGGATCGTTTCTTTGCCGACGGTCAGTTCGATGGGCCGTTTGCTCAGATCCGCTTTGACCACGTGGCCGATGCGATATTCGGCGCCGAAACGCGCCGCCTGTTTCCGCATGTTCTCGATCAGTTCCGGCCCCTGGATGCCCTCGGGAAAGCCGGGGAAGTTTTCCACCAGCGTGGTCATCGAAAACTGGCCGCCCGGTTCATGGCCTTCGATCACCAGCGGTTTGAGATTAGCGCGGGCGCTGTAAAGCGCGGCGGTGTGCCCGGCGCATCCCGAGCCCAAGATCACAACATTGCGAATATCCATAGGATTGAAAGTACTAGTTAGATAGATTCTGAAAATAAGATTTCGCTTCAGACGCGCAAGAAGCGCCCGATGAAGCGCAGCTAAAGAGCCCCACTAGCAACGGCCGTCCCCAACCTGGGACTCATCACGCGGCCACCGCGCTACGGATGCTTCTTCCTGCCGCTGGCTTGGCTCGGATCTTGTCGAAACGCCACGCCCAGCCGCGCCAATTCCTCCGGCACCATTTTGCGCGCGCCCAGAGCATCGCGATAGCGCTCCATAATCGCCGACGCGGCGCGAAAAATCGGTTCATACGCGCTCTGATTCGTTACCGGATTTCCTTCTTCTCCCCTGCATCGCGCCAGCGCCACCGACGACTTGCCGAAGCGCTCCAGTTTGACCCGCGAAACCGGAGTACTCGTAGACAACATCGCGGTCGCCGAAGTCACCGCGGAAGCGCTGTCCTCGACCGAAACCTCCATCAGGTCCTGTTTGGGATCGCGCACTCGCAGCACCAGCGTCTCCACCATGTTCTTCGCATCCACGCTGAAAGAGTATTGAACATTGCTGAACAATGAGGCACTGGGAAATTCGCGGCGGATCCGCACCCAATCCGCCGCCGGGACCTCACCCAGAGGTAAGGAACCCATCCCCGGGATCGGAGTGTTCGGGTCCAGAGTCGAATGCCCGCGCGCCACCTCATAGTCCCCGCCGAACACTGGCTTGCCCGGAATCTTGGCCAGCGCCGAAGACAGTTCTTTCTGCTGGTCAGCCGAAGGCGCGCACACATTGAGAACGTTGACTTTTACCTGAGGCTGTTGGGCGTTACCCGCGGGTGATTGCGCGGGAGATTGTTGCGCAGAAGGTTGCTGCGCGGAAGTGAGCGCGATGGCCACCACCATCGTCGTGATCAAAATTTTGTGAGGGGACACGGCGAAATTGTATCAGGCCCTGTGTTTTGCCCGCCCAGTCAGTCGGCGGCGCCGGAATCGGCCTCGATAGCGCCGTGCCGGCGCAGCAACTGCGGCAGATTCTGCGAAAATGCCGAGCGCGGCAACACCATGTCACAGCCCACGTCGTGCGCCTTCTGCTTCAGGTCCCCCTGCACGTGCGAAAGGAATCCAATGATCGACGTTCCCTTCTTCAGCTTGCTTTTCAGTTTCGGGATCAGCGTCAAAGGCTTGGCATTGGCGTTATTCAAGTCGAAGATAATGAGCGAAGGTTTTTCTTCGCCATTGCTCTTCATGCGCTCGGTGAGTTCTTTTTCGTTCTTTACGAACTCGACCTTCACATTCATCTTTTGGCCCGTCGCCTGAATCTTGCTCAGGAAAAACAGGTCTTCAACAAACGCGAACACCCGCGAAGCTGCGTCCTCTCGTGGAGCGGGCAGAGGCTCGGGATCGACTACCGGATAGGAAGCGGAAAAACCGGGCCGTCGCGGTCCTCTTCCCTGGTTCCCATTGCCGTTGTCACCGCCCAGGTTGGCGCGATAGCTGTGATCCATGGGAGCGGTAAAAATGCCTTGGTGCTCCCCGCGCTCGCGGCCCATCGGGCCACCCGCGCCTCGTTTTGGCGGACGCCGTCCACGGCGCCGTTTGTGTCTCCCTCCACCTGCGGAGGAATGTCCGGGTCCTGCATTCATATTTTTTCTCTTGTTAATCTTCAGAAGTTAATCCTCAGAAGTTAATCCCAACCGCAATCCCGGCCTGGATCGCCGGCCCGATTGTTTTGTCTTCTTGCGGCCGGCACGTCAGTTGGCACCTTCAGCGTGCCTCGCAACCCCGGTCCCACTGCTCCGTGGCTCACTGTATAAATCGGCTACCGGCAGACCAAACCCCACATCGGCTGGATGCTATTCGAGAACGATGCTCAAACTTTCGATGTCCAAACTGTCAGGCTCAAATATCAGATTCAAACTAAGGCGCCTGGAGTTTTACTTGGCGCAAACGGCCCGCCTGGAAGCATGGCCATTGGGAACACCTCTGATGTTACTCGTGAAACCGCCCACTGCGCAAGGGGGGAATGGCCTAAGTTTTCCACATCCACATTACCAAAGTTGGGGACGGGTTTAGAAGTGGTCGTGGGTCGCTCGTCGTTAGTCGTTCGCGACTCGCGGGCACTGCAAGGTTTCCCCAACGACCATCGACTAGCGACCAACGACCCTCGAGCTTCCCGAACAATAACATGCCTTAGCTTTCCGCCTGAAGTTCCGCCACGTCCACGCCGATGTAAGAAGAGTGCAACCCGCTCCCGCCAAAAAAAGGATCTCCGCTCCGAGCGCGCTTGCGCTGCCGGGACAACGTTTCGTTGCCCGCCAACCAATTTTCGACCGTCGCGCAAAGGGTGTTCGGATACGAACTTCTTTTCCGCAACGGAGTCGAAAATTATTTCAATGCCGATCCGGAACTCGCCGCCCGCTCTACCCTCGATACCTCTCTGCTTCTTGGTATGAACACGCTTTGCGACAACCGGCTCGCCTTCGTGAATTGCACCCGTGAAGTCCTGTTCAAGGATCTGATTACGTTGCTTCCCCCGAACCAGGCCGTGGCCGAGATTCTGGAGACGGTCGAACCCGAGGACCGCGTCATCGCCGCCTGCAAGCGGCTGAAGTCGTTTGGCTATCGCATCGCGCTCGACGACTTCGCTGCCAATGATCCACGCATACCGCTCTGCGAGTTTGCCGACATCATCAAGGTCGATATCCGCGCAACAGTCGCCTGCAGAACGCGCCGGCATGATGCGCCGGTTCGGCTCCGCGAAATGCAAAATGCTGGCGGAAAAAGTCGAAACACCCCTCGAATTTCAGCAGACCCGAGACATGGGCTTCGCCTATTTCCAGGGTTATTTCTTCTGCCGGCCCGAACTCGTGATGGGCCGCGAAGTTCCCGCCAGCCGCCTGCACTACATGCGCCTGCTCGAAATGGTCTCCCGCCGAGAACTCGATATGCGGGAACTGGAGAAGATGCTCAAGCAGGAAGCCTCGATTTCTTACCGCTTGCTTCGCTATCTGAATTCCCCGATCTTTGGATTTGCCCTCGAAATCAAGTCGATCCGCCATGCCATCGCGGTTCTCGGAGAACGAGAACTGCGCCGTTGGATTCGGCTGGTGGTCACCGTGGGCGCGGCCGAGCAGGCCTGCAGCGAACTGGTGCTCATGGGGTTGGCCCGTGCCCGTTTTTGCGAACTGCTTTCCGATCGGATCGGATCCAACTCCGATCTGTTCCTGATGGGGCTGCTCTCCATCATGGACGCCATTCTCGAGGTCAGCATGGATGTGCTCCTCAAACAACTGCCGGTGGAGCATGAAACCAAGGCGGCGCTACTCGGCCAGAAAAGCAGCCTCCGGCCCCTCTACCAACTCATGCTGGCGCAGGAGTCGGGCGAGTGGGCGCAATCGAGCGAGCTTGCGAAACAATTGCACTTGCCCGATGAAGAAGTCGCCTCCACCTGGTTTCAGGCTCTGCAGTGGGCCCAGGAAGCGACCAGCGGCAGTCTGAGAACAGCCGAGCCGTCAGCATCGATCAGCCATCAGGAAAACCGTTGGCCGGAGACGCTTAATCTAAAGTTCGCACAGACTGGGTTCTAGCTGATGGCTGAGATCTGATGGCTCTACGGCGCTTCGATCAACTCCATCTTGCCGTCGCGCGTGCGGTGCAGCACCATCAACACGCCCTGTGGATCGCGGAATACAAAAACATCCTTGTCGCGAAAGTGCGCCTCTTTGATCGCTTCTTCCAGCGTCATCGGACGCAGCGCGACTGAGTCCTTGGCGTGCACCAGATGCACTTCGGTGGTCCGCGCCACCGACGGAAATTTGTGAACCAGAACGGAAACGGTCGCGCTCTCCGCCAAGTCCGAGCGCCGCTTCCAGGTTGTCTTCCAGCGACTGGCCGTCAAATTTTTTGACCGCCTTGCGCTTCTTGCTCAGCCACTTGGTTTTATATTTGAGCGCCTGCTTGTGCAAGATGATCGAGCGCTTCATTCACGGCCGAAATCATGTCGGTGGTTTGGGCCAGCCCCACAATCGGACCGTTGGGCGGGTTGATCGTGATTTCCGCTTTGTGCCGGCGTTTTTCGACGGCCAGAATCACCTTGGTCTCGAATCGGTCGCCTAGAATTTTGCGGATTTTATTAAGGCCGGTTTCAACTTCTTTGCGGACGGTAGGAGTAATTTCATATTTTCTCGCGGTATATTCCACGTTCATCAAGTTAGCTCCTGAGAAGAATAAGATTTCGATGAAGATCGGGTCATCGGATGATCGGGCCATCGGGTCATCGAAAGTCAAAGGCATTTGAACTTAGATCGCCCGATGACCCTGATCACCCTGACTTATTTTTTCACTCTTCTTTGATGCGTGCTCGGAATTTTCATGTCTTCCCGGTATTTCGCCACGGTACGGCGCGTAACCTGGATGCCTTGCGATTGCAGGATGCGGGTGATTTGTTCGTCGGTCAGCGGCCGGCTCGGGTCTTCTTCCTCGATCAGCTTCTTGACGCGGCGTTTCAAAATCAAGAGCGAAGTGCCGCCGCCCTCCGGACCCTGCACGCTCTCCGAGAAGAAATAGCGCAATTCGAATACGCCCTGCGCGTGTGTGGACGTACTTGTTGGCGACCGCGCGGCTGACCGTGGAAGGATGCACGCCGATCTCCTCCGCCACTTCCTTGATCATCATCGGCTTCAGTTGATCGATTCCGCGTTCCAGAAAATCCTGCTGCCGCGCCACGATCGAGTAGCAGACCTTGGCGATCGTCTGCTTGCGTTGTTCGATGTTCTTGATGAGCTGAATGGCCGACTTGTAGCGATCCTTGACGTAGTTGCGCGTGTCGCGGTCATTGCCGTCGCGGGTCAGCAGGCGCTTGTACGCGGGATTCAAGCGCAACTGCGGCATGTCCTCGTCATTCATGATGACCAGCCACTCGTCGCCATGCTTCACGAAAGCCACATCGGGCTCGATCAGCCGCGCCGGAACTTTGTTGTACCGCAAGCCCGGCCGGGGGTCGAGCGTGCGGACATAATCGAGCGCCGCCTGCACCGCTTCCACTGGACGCCCGATGGCGCGCCCAATTTCCTTGAACTGCTTCAGCGTCACCGCTTTCAAATGCTGATCGACGACGGCAATCGCATCGTGCACCACTTGCTCGGTCAGGGCATTGCCGTTGCGGTGCAGTTGCAACTGCTCCAGATGGTAGCGCAACTGGTAGAGCAGGCATTCCCGCAGATCGCGGCAGGCGATGCCTGGCGGATCGAACTGGCGCACAACTTCCAGCGCTTCGTGCAGATCGGCGACCGTGAAATTCACATCGGAAATCCGGGCTCGGCGCCGCCGTGCCGCTCCCGTGCTGGTTCCGTGGCTGGCCGCAGTCGGCGCGAATCTCGGTGCGCCATGACCGGTCCTCTGATATCCGGGTGATGAACCTGGGTGCCAGCCTCGTTCGTGCGCCACACTCGTCGCGTGCTCGGTTGCGTATTTGCGGGATGCGGCATCCGCCCCGCAGTAACGGTCTCAGCCGTCGGCAGCCAAGAGCGGCGGTCGCATCGCTGTCCGCCGTCAATGCGAATGAGCGAGTCGTCGAGAGCAGCAAGTCCGCGAAAGAAGGGAGCATCGAGGTCAGAGCTCGAGGCCCAGCGCGTCGAGTCTAGAGTCTTCTGGCGGAGCCTTCGGCGACCGCGAGCCCCAGCGCTTCCGCTTCGCCAACGATCTTGGCCGCCACTTCCACATCGGCCTCGGGAGCCGCTACCGGAGCGATTCCCAGCAATTCTTCGTCACTGGCAATCAGGTATCCTTCTTCGTTCAAGTTTCCGATGATCAACTCGGCGGCCTGATGCACCGCGCGGCCGCACAGAAATCGCGCCCAGTTGCCAGAGCAGATGGTCGCTCAGATTCCCCGGCTTCGACAGGAAGTTCTCGAACGAAGGCTTTTCGATCTCTTCCATTTCTCCCGAGCTGCGATAACCGGGATCCAGATAGTCCTGGAAGAACGAGCCAAAATCGATCTCCTCGAACGGATCCTTCTTCTCATCCGCGATGGTCGGCGGGCCTTCTTCCGGAGTGGTTGCCTTGGCGGCTAACCGGTCGCGTTCTTCCTCCTGGCGGCCGACATCGTCGAGCATCGGGACGGCATCTTCCAGTTCTTCCAGCACCGGGTTCTCGACCATCTCGGCATTGATCATGTCCTTGAGCTCGAGCTTGTTGAGCGCGAGCACCGACACCATTTGCACGAGACCCGGCGTCAGAATCTGCCGCTGGGACAACTTGACGTTCAGTTTGTGCTGAAGAAGCACCATTTCTCCCTACGAATTTACGATTCCCCACCCACCCTGCAAGGCACCGTCCGGTGCATCGGGTTGTGGAAATTTTAGCTTCTCATGCACGGAGGTAGTCGTGGTCGTCACGAAAGGTCAATGTGCCCACGCCTTGGTAACTTGAAGCAGGGTCGGTGATCAGTCATCAGTCATCAGTTAACCCGAGTTTGCTGGCCACCGACCGCTGGCCACTGACAACCGACTTCTTCACACCAATGAGAAGCTTTCCCCCAAATAAACCCGCCGTACCTCCGGGTCACTCCCCAACTCCTCTGGCGTACCCGAGCGGAAAATCCGCCCCTCGTTAATGATGTAGGCCCGGTCCGTCACCGACAGCGTCTCGCGGACGTTGTGGTCCGTGATCAAGATGCCAATCCCGCTCGCCCGCAGATCGGAAATGATCTTCTGCAAATCCAGCACCGCGATCGGGTCGATACCCGAAAACGGCTCGTCGAGCAAAATAAACGTGGGACTGATGCATAGCGAGCGCGCGATTTCTACCCGCCGCCGTTCCCCGCCCGACAGCGCATACCCGCGATTCTGCCGGATATGCTCCAGTCCTAGCTGGTCAATCAGCTTTTCCGCCTTTTCCCGGCGCTCATGCCAGGAAATCGGCTGCACTTCCAGCACGGCCAGGATGTTCTCCTCGACCGTCAGTTTCCGAAAAACCGAAGCTTCTTGTGGAAGATAACTGATGCCGTACTGGCGCGCCCGTAAGTACATGGGAACGCTAGTGATATCTTCGTCGTCGTACAACACTCTGCCGGTGTCGGGAGGAACCAGACCTACGATGGCGTAGAAAGAGGTGGTCTTTCCGGCTCCGTTCGGTCCGAGAAGGCCCACCACTTCGCCCTGCAGAACCTGAAGACTTACTCCACTTACTACGCGTCGGCGACGATAGCTTTTGCCAATTTCGTCGGTGGCCAGCGTATGCATTTATCGTGCCACTTGCGTCCGCGTGACCGCCGGGGACGTTTCCCTTCCATCCACGAGCACCCTATCATCGTGTCTGTAGAAAGTCAACGAATCGCCCGTGGTTTTGCCCGTGTTCGGCATCAAAAATGCTAGGCGGCCCGCTCAATGGTCCGCCCGTCAGCACGAACCTGTCGTCCGCCGACGTGTACACCAATCGCTCGCCACGTCGCATGCCGCGTCGGCTGCGTAATCACCACCCTGTCTTCGGCGATAATTCGGTCCACTTGCCCGGGCCTTGCCGGGTTCGGACGTTCCTGTTTTCGACTGGCTCCGTGGCAGCAGAAATACCGTCATCTGCTCGTCCCGTCATGGTCGCGTCCTCCTCCTTGGCAGTCACTCCGCCATCCAGAAAAACTTTCCGTTCCAGATCGGTGTAGTTCAAACGCGCGGATGTGATGTGGACCGGGGTCACTTTCCCCGTCTTATCCACTTGCACCAGCACGGTCGAAACCGGTTGTTGACGCTGGAATCTTGCATGGGAGCAGGAAACGCTCCGCTACCAGATCGTCCTCGCCTTGGCAAACCCCTGGGCGAATAACGAGACCGATGGTCGCGATCGAATTGCAGCGTGGGAGCCTCCACTATATTTGCGTCTTGCCACAAGCGGGCATCGCCGGTATATACCGCAATCGCCGTGGAACGATTTGCCGTCATGCTGCGACTGGTCACGTGGATCGGGTCGGAGGAAGCGAGCATGGCGCCATCCGGTTGCGCCTGCAGATCGGAGTACGTGCTCTTGACGTTGCCCTCGGCAGGGCATCACCGGTCGCCCGGTTAATGCGCACCGTCTGCGCCGTCGTCGTCATGCCGCCGTCCACCACCCGAGGCGATCCGTTCAGCACCACCATTTGATCGGCCGTCGTGTATTCCGCGCGCTGCGCCCAAGCCTTTTCCGTGCCGTCGACGTAGGTGAACGCCCGTCTGGGTGATCGACCGCACGCCGCCTTCCGGAAAAAAGGCGACGTCCAGCATCCGGCTGGTCGAGACGCGATCCGTCTGTCCCGAAGCGCCCGCCTTAGTCGACCCAAGGCCGGTCGATCCAAGCCCGGTCGAGCCCGGTTTGCTAGTTCCGGCCTTGCTTGCGTCAAGCAAGCTGCTGACAATTTTCGCGTCCGGTTCTCCATGCAGCGTGGCCAGGCGATTTTGCTCCGTGAATTTCGCCGTGAACTTGGCTGGCGGTAACCACCGTCTTCTGGTTTGCGTCCGGCTGCGTGATCACGATCTGCGGCGGTCCGCTGGTCTCGGCACTCTCCAGCAGACGGCCGTTTTTCACGATAAAGTCCATCACCGGCGCGGTCATCTCGACATCCTGCGTACTTCTTTTCGCCGGCATCGACGAAGTTGCGGAGCGATGTCGAGGGAGATGACGGTGGACGATGCCGCGGAAGACGACCGTCGCCGGCGGCACGCAACCAGAGTCCCGCTCCGGCTGTTCTTCTGCGTCAACCGCACGCCGTCTTCGGCATGAACCGTCTCCAACAGTTGCTGCCCGGCCTGCGCTTCCAGCCAAAGTGCAGCGTTGCCTGTCCGGCGGTGGCGTTGGCGGGTTGTCCTCCCAGAGAATCAAGTTGCACGTTACCCGTGAGAATGGCCGTGGTGAGTAGATTCCGCGAGCCGGTCAAAAACAATTCGGCATGATCGGAACGTTCGCGCGTTTCCGAGTTCGATGACGCCCGGCCATGAATCTCGCTCCGCACATTGCCGTCGGCAACAATGTGGTCCACCGTGTCGTCTTCCCGCAGAAAGAACGTCGCCACGTCGGACCACGCTTCCTGCTGCTCCCGCGTCATGTGCACCGTGGTAAGAACGACCTGATGCGGCTGCTTGGTAATCACGCCATGATCCGCATTCAGATGCACCGGTTGCGGCCGGTTGACGGTCATCACAACTGCCGACAGCAGGTTCATCGTTGCCCGTCTTGGCCACATACTGAACACCCACCGCCGAACCCAGATGCCTGCGGCGTCTGAAATTCAACCTTGCCCGTGGCCGAAGCATCCCCCGTATTCTTGTTGAAAAACGAGCCCGTCGGTTTCCAGATGAAGAGGTGTTCTCGTTTTCTGCGGGCGGCGACTGGTCCGAATGCTGAATGCCCTCGGGATTCGCTTCCAGGTCAATCAGCACTCTGCCCTTCGCGGTCACATTGCCCGACACGGGATCGTACTCAAAGTCATCTCCATGCCACTGGTCGAAGCGGCTGGCGTCCTTGCCGTAGATGACGATCTTGACGTTGTGCAGATCCGCCAGTCCACCCGCTTTGAATTGCACTGCCTTCGAAGCGCTGACCGTGAACTGAGTGCGCCCCTCGATGGACTTCGAGATGGAAAAGCCTTCGGCGGTCTGCTGAATGTTCAGGCCGAGTTTCGCCGGAAGCGCGCGAACGGCCTTGCGCACACTCCATTGCGCGTAGAAATACATTCCCGCGACCGTAGCAATCATCAGAATCGCGATCACGGCGAACCAGCGCCGCAGGCGTGAAACGGAGGAGGCCATCAGAGGTTAGTGCAATCGGGCACTGCAGTCTAAGCGGGTCAGCGCCGTATCCTAGAACGGGGCTTACCCCGTCTCAAGCAGTGGATGTGCCAGAGACGGCAAGCCGCTTCTCTGACGATGCGACGCCTACTAGCCGCCGCACCAGCGTCCCGGCGAGCAGATCGTGCAGTCCCTGTTTGCGCTCGGTGAATCCGACCATGATGTAGCCGATGAACAGAATCATTGCGGAAAGCCACTTCGCGAAGTGCCGTCCCGTCGCGCGTTCAAAGGAAATTCGGTTGCCGTCAAGATCGGTAACTTTCATCCCAAAGATCATCTTGCCCAGCGTCGCCTGGTACGACGAGCTTTCCATGAAGGCCTCGTACAACCAGGAACCAAAAAGCGTTGCGATCAACGTAACCCCGCCGCCCAAAAGCGCCAGGCCAAGCGGATGGATCCCGCCCATCATGCCCGCCATCCCGAGACCGCCGAAAAACAGGTGAATCGGAGTCACGACCACCCGCACAAGAATGGCGTCGATGATCGCGGCGACGACACGAATCCAGAATCCTCCATAGCCAACTCCCGCCAGCGGCGGATATGCAGTGGGTGCCGCGGCATACGGAACGTATGGACTAGAGGACGATGGGCCGAGCGACGATGGACTCGATGACGGCGCCGCAGTTGGGAACACACCGGGCGGAGGGCTCGTGGGCGCTCCACAACGACTACAGAACTGAGCGCCGGCCGCATTCTGCGCGCCGCACTTGTTGCAGAAGAAAGTTCCGTTCATGATCGGGCACTATAAGGGTTTCGCCTCAAACTGTAAAGCAGCGAGGGTGATTCTCGCCGTCCATCCAAAACCGTTCGTCGACGACGATCTAGGTTAAATCTGTCTTGAAAGGGAGCGGCGTCATGGGATGCTGAAAAACGAAGTTTCGTATCATAGTATCGCTTCAGGTATCGCTTCAGCGATACCACAAGTGGACCGAAACGACGGCGATTTCGCTCATTGACCAGGATGATGAGTGCAATCGCGATGTTACGCCAACCATAAGCTAGGGACCGCTGGGCTAACGATGCAATCGCTTGCTAAGAAACCAGAAGCCCGCGCTGCAACCAAGGCCGAAGATGAGTAGTGGAATGCCCATCACCCATCGTCCGAAAATCGAAACAGGGTCCCAACCGACCGCGCCGTTTGAGGCGACCCCAAGAACATACCTGTTGTACAGGGAGAGCGAGACGAGCAGTAAGGTCAGCGACAGCACAATCGCCAACACTCCACCAGCGAGACTCCCGAAAAATAGCAGAACCCGTCGCATGAAGGGATTCTAAGCCTGAAAGCGGTCAATGAGTGCTGCTGCGCTTGAAGAGAATCGGCAAAGTGGCAACCCTGCTTGAGACCGTGCTCCGTCAAGAACTACTTCCGCATCGCTTCCCGAACAAAAACTTCAAGGGCACGTATTTCTTTCACGATTTCTGAAACGGCAAGGGAACAAACATCACATCGAGCAGCATCTTGGGAAAGTTCAGCACGCAGGAGTATCACCTGTAGCTTGTTGCGGATGACGCTGAGGGCGGCTTGCGGTTCTTCTGCCATTTGATACCTCGCGTCCGCTGCTAAATTAAGAGAGCAAGCGGGCAACAAACGGCTCGAACGTGCAATTACAACTGATCATCAATCGGCCCGCACCGTCTGTCTGTGACTGCAGTCACACGCGCCCGTCTCTGCAAATTCATCCCGAGTTTTAATTCAAAAAAAACCGCCCCGGAGGGGTCTGCCGACTACAGAGCTCAAGTGCTGCGCACCAGGTCGCGCAAGGTCAATTCCAATCCGCCGAATTCAGGATGGTCATTCATGCCGAGCGAGTAGGCGATGTCCAGTCGATCTCCGGCCAGCAACTGCAGCCGGTCGCAGGATTCCTTGAGGCTCCATCCCATCGCCTTGAACGAAATGTTGTCCCGCCACGATGAGGAGGATGGAGAGGAGGATTGTGTGATCACGGAACTCTGCTCCGCCACCACAGCGTGTCGTTTCGAGATCGCCACCGCGTCGGGATGGCAACGGGGCGTGAAGTCTTGCGTTGCGGAGCTGTTGGCGGATGGAGAGAGTCGCAGCCGAACATGCTTGTCCTTCACCGCCTGCGGAGGCGCTATCAGCCGCACCGCGCGCGCAGTAAAAACAGGCTCGCGATTTTCCATCCCAAAAGGTTCCAATAGAAGCAGCGCCTGGTAAAGTTCAGGCGTGACGTCTCCGAGAGACAGTTCTCGATCGTAGTCAAGCTGCGGTTCGAAATCGGCGAGGGTAAGCCGCGCCCGCGCATAGCCATCCAGATGCTCGCGCAATTTCTCCACATTGGCGCTCGGCAGCGCAAAGCCAACCGCGTGCGCGTGTCCGCCGTAACGGGAAAATAGTTCAGGGCACGATTCGAGAGCATGCAGCAGATGAAACGAAGCGATCGACCGTCCCGAGCCGTGCGCCTCGTCGCCCTCGCGCGAGATGACTAGAGTTGGCCGCCCGTGGCGCTCCACCACGCGCGACGCCGTGATGCCAATTACTCCGCGATGCCAGCCTTCGCCATCCAGCACCACGCAATACGCTTCGCGCAACGCCGGCTCATCTTCCAGACGGCGCTCGATGTTGTCCATGATCCGCCGCTCTTCCTCCTGACGCTCGGCGTTCAACTGGTCAAGCCGGGCGGCAATCTTCCGGGCCCGCTCGATATTCTTTTCTTCAAAAAGGTCGACCACATCGCGGGCCACATCCATGCGTCCGGCAGCGTTCAGGCGAGGCGCGATGCGGAAAGCGACTTCGGTCGCCGTCAATGCCCGCCCATCGCCGAGCTTCGCAACTTCAAGCAGCGCCTTCAGCCCGACGTTCACTGGACGGCGCAGTCCCTGCAATCCCAGCTTTGCGAACACTCGATTCTCGCCCAGCAACGGAACCGCATCAGCGATAGTCGCAATCGCCACCACTTTCATGAACGACATCAGCAGCCGCGACTGATCTTTCGCATCCAGCCGCCGCTGCATCAATCCCTGCGCCAACTTGAAAGCCACACCCGCACCGCACAAATACTTGCAGGGATAATCGCAACCGTCCTGATTCGGATTCACCACCACCAGCGCCTGCGGCACTCCCCCCGTTCCCGGCAGGTGATGATCGGTGACGATCAGATCCACTCCCGTGCGCCGCGCCGTTTCGGCGGCGGCGAAGGCGCGGATGCCGGTGTCCACGCTGATGATCAGCCGCACGCCGTCGGCCGCGGCGCGTTCGATCACCTCGTCGCGCATGCCATAGCCTTCACGGATGCGGTGCGGAACGTGAAAATCAGCGGCTCCGCCGCAAAGCTCGATGGCCGTCTTCAGAATGACGATCGCGGTCGTGCCGTCCACATCGTAGTCGCCGTAAATCAGAATTTTCTCTTTCCGCTCCAAAGCCGCCTCGATCCTGTCAAGCGCGGATTTCATTCCGCTCATCCGCAGCGGATCGTGGAGATCGGCCAGTTCCGGCGAAAGGAAGCGGGCAGCCGCCTCCGGTTCAACGATTCCGCGCTGAACCAGCAAATCGGCGAGCACCGGCAGTGCCGAAGCAGAGATTTTCAGTTTGGAATCTTCGAGAGCCGCTGCGAGCACTAAGGCTTTCGGAGAATTCAGCGGATTGGAAATCCATCGCATGCGCAGCTTTCGGGAAGCAACCAGATTAGCAGCACTCTAGGCCAGGTCCGCCGGGATACTCACGAACCCGTGCGAGATTGCCGATGGGAACAACGCGAGGAAGATCCCGCGCAGGCAAATTCCGAGGAAAATCCCGAGGAAAATCCAATGACCGTGGAAGCGACCCCCATTCAAGTGGCGGCGGAGCCCTCGGAACTTCACTGGGATCCGGACAGTATTCCGCCGTTCCCGGCGATTGCGCTGAAAGCGCTGAACCTAATGGCGGGCACCGACACCTCCTTGTTCGAACTATGCAATCTGATCCGCGCCGATGCCGCATTCTCAACCGCCGTTCTCAGGATCGCGAATTCTCCCCTCATCGCCTTTTCCAAGAACATTACCAGCGTGATCCAGGCATCGATGCTGCTCGGCTTCCAGCGGCTGCGGAGAGTGGTCATCACGGTGGGCCTGAAGTCGTATCTCACCGACTCGTTCACCACGGTCATGAGGTCGTGCTGGCGTCACAGCGTCGCCTGCGCCATCATCGCCGAGCGCAGCGCCAACTGGAGCGCATTGGATAAGGAATTCGCCTACTCTGCAGGCATTCTGCATGACATCGGCAGGGTAGCTCTGGCCGACGATCATGCCGAAGCCATACGCTCGCGTTATCGAGCGCGGAGCAGACCGGCCGCGGGATCTTCTTCAGACCGAACGAGAGTTGTGCGGGATTGATCACTGCCAGGCCGGACGTTCGCTGGTAGCCGCCTGGAATCTTCCCGAAGCGTTCCTCGAAATCACGGCGTACCACCACAGCTCGGGTCCACACTCACCGGGCACTGCGGCGTTGCTCCCCCCCAGTTGCGAGTTGGCGGACACACTCGGGTTCTCGGTAGTTCATTGCCGCGCATCGCGCAGCTATGCCGAGATTCTCGCCGATTTTCCCGAGCGGGCGCGAACGCACTTCCCCGGCGAAGCCAAGGACTTTGCCGCCGACATCGCCAACGAGATCAAAATGATTGAGTCGGCGTAAGCGGACATTACGCCAAGACGTTACGCACCTAAAGGCTCTACCGTTCGTCGTCCTGATCCGGCTCATCGATGATGAATCCGCTGCCATCATCCGCAAGCTCGCGCAAGTGCTGATAGCGCTCGTACCATTCGGTGCCGGCTTCGAAGACGAAAACACATCCCTGGTATGCCCATCCAAGCTGCACAAAACCCGTCTTGCCGATATAGGCTTTCAGCCAGCGGCTCTCTTCCAGATCTTCTTCGCTTCGGTAATCGCTGTCGGCCAGGACCTGGGACAAGCGATCCAGCTCTTCGCGGCTGAGCGTCCACGAATGCATGGTCAGAAAGACCGCGCTTGTCGACTTGGCCAGCTCCACGAAATCCTTCCAGCCGTCCGGATTCTGCTCCGAGTCCCACAACACGCTCGGAACCTCTTCGCACTCGACGTAGCCAAAGAAACGGCGCATGCCCAGGCCTTCAATAAAGGCCGTCATGTCATCTTTCATGCCGGTCAGATCGTCTGGATGTGGAGACATGGAATCCCATCATTGTAAGGCTTGGCCCCGGTCGCCGCCAGCGCGGGGCTTTCCCAGATTCGCCGGGGCCAGCAAAAAGTAAAGCCTCCCGCCTGGGGAGGCTTTCAAGAACGCGCGTTTCTGCGCAAATCTTACTGCTGCTTTTTGGCGGCTTCCGCTTTTCCGGCGTCGCTTTTGGCGTACTTGCGGCGGAAGCGTTCCACGCGGCCGGCCGTGTCCATAAGCTTCTGCTTGCCGGTAAAGAAAGGATGGCACGCGGCGCAGATTTCTACGCTGATGTCTCCCTTGTGGGTCGAGCGAGTTACAAATGCGTTGCCGCAAGCGCAGTGTACGCGGATCTCACTGTAGTGCGGGTGGATAGCTGCTTTCATGTCAGTTCTAGACCTCGATTCCAGACATTTGATTCTACCGGAGTTAGGAAGGATTCAGCAAGCCGGGTCGCAGGTTGGTAGTCTCCTGATTCCCCGTGCGATCGATCGTAGCGGCGCCGTCCCGGCGGCTGTCCGGCGGGCGTCACGCCCGCCGAAGGGTAGCTTGGAAAGCGTGCCCTGAAGCTGGCTCGCTTGACCCTTCCGGACAACAGCTATCCGGTTGGCAGGCTTCCGGAACCAGCGCACCCTCCATTTCGTACCATCTTCGTACCATCGCTTAAGGCAAGAAGTGCTCGGCTAGGAGGAGTCTAAGATGCCACGACAACGGTTAACCCAAATCGTTTTCCTTCTCTCATCCAGCGCCACCTTTGCGCTTCCCGAAGCGATAAATTGGCAATTGACTCCACTCCCGTTGCCCATGTCATCATCATCATTGCCCGTGCGAGGTGCCACATGCAGCTAGAAGCGCAACGGGTCGGCCCAGTCGACCTTTCCGAACGCATCGCTTTTATCGATATTCTGCGGGGCATGGCGCTGTTTGGAATTCTCGCCGCCAACATGCGCGCCTTCTTTCTTCCGCTCGACACCTACGATAACGTCCGACTCTTCTTTCCCAGTCACGCCGACACGGCGGCCCAGTTCTTCGTCGATGCCTTCATTCAAGGCAAATTCGTCACCATTTTTTCTTTCCTTTTCGGCTTGGGCTTTGCCATGCAGATAAGCAGGGCGGAAGCCCGCGGCGTGCGCTTCCTCGGCTTCTATCCGCGCCGCCTGCTCGCTCTCGCTCTCTTCGGCGTGATTCACGGCCTGCTGATCTGGGGCGGAGACATTCTGCTGACCTATTCGTTGTCGGGAGCAATTTTGTTGCTCTTCCGCAAACGCCAGCAGAAAACCTTGCTCTGGTGGGCCGGAGGTTTATTCTCGCTGCCCATCGTGATCAGCTCCGTTCTGATTTCGATCTATTACAGCCGCTTCCGTTTCCAATGGATGAACCCGAAGCCGCCGGACATGAATAAGCTTCACGCCATCATCAATACCTATGCCCACGGCACGGTGCGGCAGATCCTGGCGCAGAACTGGGTGGAATGGAAACAGGCGCTGCCTTCCCAGCTTTTTGCGATTTATGCGGTGGCGCTATTTCTGTGTGGCATGTGGGTCTGGCGAGCCGGCATTCTGCAGCGCTTCGACGAATACCGGCCGATATTCAAGCGTATCTGCGCCTGGTGCATTCCGGTGGGCCTCATTCTCAACCTCTACGGAGCCAGCATGAGGTTGATCGTTCCTCCCGGCGTCGTTTCGCTTTGGGCCTTTTCGGCGGGAGTTCTCTTTTTGCCGGGAGCGCACATTTTGAGCGTGGGTTATATGACGGGCTTGGCGTTGCTCTTCATGCATAAAGATAAGCGGCGCTTCCTGCTCCCGTTCGCTGCAGTGGGGCGGATGGCGTTGACCGACTACTTGATGCAGTCCGTGGTTTGCACGCTGTTCTTCTATCACTACACCACCGGCCTGTATGGGCGCGTTGGACCAGCCATTGGCCTCGTGCTAACGTTCGTTCTTTATGGCGCGCAAGTCGCATTCAGCAATTGGTGGTTGCAGCGATACCGCTTTGGTCCGATGGAGTGGTTGTGGCGCGGCATGACCTACGGCAAGTTCCCGTCGATGCACAAAGAGGACTCTATGCCGACCTCTATGCCGACGATCGAAGCGCAGTCCACCTCGTCAGTGCCGGTTACGCTCCCCGCATCCGGGGGAGAGCAACCCTGATTTCTCCTAATTTGGTGCAGGTCGTCGCATCCGTAGCGCCGGCATCCTTGCCGGCTGTCTCGAGGGCGTCCTCGCCCTCGCATCGGTCGGCGTGCCGCCCGCCGGACGTTGGCGGCGCTACGATCACTGCGCGAGAAATTAGGGCACTTCCCCTTTTTAACTTCCCCCCTTGACAGACCGCTCGGTCGGTTATAGTATCTATTCCCAAGTTTGCTCTTTTTTGAGCAAATCGGAATTTCATGCAGAGTGGCTGAGGGACGAGCCCTAGGACGCCACGGCAACCGGATAGAGATCATCTATCTCCATCGCAGGTGCCAACTCTCGCCCGGTAACGGGGACCATGAGATTCGGGTAAGCGAAATTTGATTCGCATCTCCCGAGCCTCTTTTCCCATTCGGAAAAGGGGTTTTGTAGTAACTGGGGTATTTTTTACCCGGCTCGTCCCGCAGTCACGGAAAGAAGTTGCACAATGGAGACGAGCACCTACCAGCTCCGCTGCCGCGAATGCGGCAAGACCTGGGGCAACAAACCGACCAGCATTTGCCCCGATTGTTTCTCGCCGCTCGAAGTCACCTACGATTACGATTCACTTCGGCCGCGCCTTTCGCGCGAACTGTTCGCCTCGCGCGCGCCGAACATGTGGCGTTATCGCGAGCTGCTGCCCCTGCCGGAGGCATTTCAGCCCACGCTGCCCGTAGGCTACACGCCGCTGGTAAGCGCTCCCCGGCTCGGCGATCGCATCGGATCGCGACGACTCTTCATTAAGAATGACGCCGTTTGCCTGCCCACCTTGAGTTTCAAAGATCGCGTGGTCGCGGTTGCGCTCGCCAACGCGCGCGCCTTCGGCTTTGATACCGTCGCCTGCTCTTCCACCGGAAACCTGGCGAATGCGGTGGCGGCGCAGGCCGCTCGCGAAGGCTTAAAAGCCTGGATTTTTATTCCTTCGGATCTGGAGCCGGCGAAGATTCTCGGCACGCAGGTTTTTGGCGCGGAAGTGGTGCGCATCAACGGCAGCTATGACCACGTCAATCGCCTGTGCTCGCAGATTGCCGACGAACATCGCTGGGGATTCGTGAACGTCAATCTGCGTCCGTACTACGCCGAAGGCTCGAAGACGGTGGGCTACGAAATCGCCGAGCAACTGGGTTGGAAGTTGCCCGACAACGTGGTAGTGCCGATGGCAGGCGGATCTTTGATTACCAAGATTAAGAAGGCGTTTGATGAGCTCATTCTCCTGAAGCTGGTCGATCCGAAACCGGTCCGGTTTTTCGGCGCGCAAGCTAGCGGCTGCTCGCCGATTTCGACCGCAATCAAGCAGTACAACAGCTGAGATCGAACCGCAGCGTCCGAAGACGATTGCAAGATCGCTGGCGATCGGTAATCCGGCCGACGGACATTACGCATTGAAGGCCATCAGCAAAAGCGGTGGCTGGGCGGAAGATGTTACGGATACGGAAGTAGTCGAGTCCATCCAACTCTTGGCCGAAAGCGAGGGCATCTTCACCGAGACCGCAGGCGGCGTCACGGTGGGAACCGCGCGCAAACTGATTCATCAGGACCGGATTCTTCCCGACGAGACGACCGTAATCTGCGTTACCGGCAACGGCCTGAAAACGACCGACGTGCTGGCGGACGCGTACGAGGCCGAGACGCCGATTGCGCCGAAGCTAGCCGAGTTCGAGGCGTATCTGGCTTCGAAGTTGGCCAGTCTGCCGGAGACATTTAAGGAGACGGCAGCATCGGCTGTAGCGGTCGGGTGACAGTCGCTGGTCGTTCGTCGTTAGTCGTTCGCGGACCGCAAGAGCTCGCGGCGTTTCGGTCGTACCAGGGTTTGCGAACGACGAAGGACGAATGACGAACGACCGACAAACTTTTCATATTTTTTACTATGGAGGCCTTTTATGAGTATCACGATTGAAATTCCTACGGCTTTACGGCGCCTGACGGCTGGGAAGCCGCGCGTGGTTTGTTCGGTCGCCAATCTCGGTGAGCTATTCTCGGAACTCGACTCGCAGTTCCCCGACTTGAAGCCCCATTTGCGGGATGAAGCGGGAGAGACGCGCCGGTTCCTGAATATTTATGTGAATGAGGAAGACATTCGTTTCCTGGGCGGTGCTTCGTATTCATTCCAGGATGGCGACGAAGTACTGCTGGTTCCTTCGATCGCGGGCGGATCGCAGTAGGGCAAGAGCTTCAGTCGTCAGTCGTTGGTCGTTCGTCGTTCGCCATTCGAAAATGCTCGCGGCGGTTCGGCCGTGGTTGGGTTTGCGAACGGCGAACGACGACCGACCGCCGCGGGCGGTTGCCAACGACTAACGACTAACTCGCTCGTGTTCGCTGCCGCCTCCGAGTTACACTCTCTTCCATGCTGACTGCTGCGCACGCCGGAGTCTGGCAAGCCGTCGTCCATAGCCCAACCGCTTGGGTTTTCACGTTTGTCCTCGCCGTCATCTTCCCAACGCTTGATACCCTGATTTACTTCCGTCTGAACTCCAAGCTGGGACTTTACGCCTGGAATATCCTCGCCGAGTGGTCGTTGGTGGCATGGTGATCTGTGCATAATCCGGCGCAACGGATTGAGGCTCGCCGATCTCGGAGAGGGGCTGGGAAGCCCTTTGCGGGTGTTGGTGCTCGCCGGCGTTTTAGCGGTGATGGTTGCCGTTATCGGGATCGTGAGCAAGAAGCAGGCGAAAAAAGCCAACCCCGAACAATTACGCAAAGCGACAGAGGGAATCAGTCGACTCCTTCCATTGACCTCTACCGAGCGGGCGGTGTGGGTTCCGCTATCTTTCACGGCTGGCGTGTGCGAGGAGTTTCTTTATCGCGGATGGCTGCTCCAGTTGATCGGCGCGGTTTTTGGATCGTTGTGGATCGGGCTTGATACTTTCGTCGATTGTCTTTGGCTTCGCACATTCCTACCAGGGGCGCAAAGGGATCATCGGCACGGGCGTCCTGGGGATCATATTCGGCGGCGTATTTGTTCTGTCTCGCAGCCTGCTTCCTGGGCAGCTGCTGCACAGCTTCATGGATCTGAAGAACGGTTATGCTTTTGGCAAAATTGCCAGCCGGAGCGGAAGCCATGCCCGACGTCTAGTTTCCAATAGCCGGAATTCCCAGCCCGCGCAGACTCGCAAGCGCCGTGCCGTATCTTCGAGCTTAGCTTCCTACAATATCTCCATACAATATTTGCTGCGCTCATTCGTCTACACCAGTAGATGGACCAGGCGCTGAGAAAACAGTGGGCGATGGTGGAGCAGGACCAGCGGATCTCGGAAGCGATCGATCGGGAACGGCCACGTTTGCGCAACTTCATTCGCAGGCGGGTAGGCGACCAAAGCGACGCCGAAGACATCCTGCAGGACGTCTTCTACGAACTCGTGGAAGCGTACCGCTTGATGAAGCCGGTGGAGCAGGTGACGGCCTGGTTGTTTCGCGTGGCTCGCAATCGGATCACGGACCTTTTCCGCAGTAAACGCGAGAAGCGTTGAGAAGCGAACCGGCGGCGTACGGTGGACGGAGAGATGCTCCAGTTGGAAGACTTGCTTCCATCGCCCGATGCCGGGCCGGACGCAGCGTACGCGAGAACTGTGCTGCTGGAAGAACTGGACGCCGCCTCGACGAGTTGCCGGAGGAGCAGCGTGAAGTGTTCATCGCTCACGAAGTGATGGGTTATAGCTTCAAAGAGCTGGCGGCGCAAACTGGCGTGAGCGTGAACACTTTGCTCTCGCGCAAGCACTATGCCGTTCTTTATTTGCGCGAGCGCCTGCAGGCCATCCACGACGAATTTATGAAGAGATGAGATACGAAGAGATAGAAATGAGGACAAGGAAATGAAAAGAAATCGAGCTTTGAGAGTAGTCAAGTTCGCGCTGTTTGCCGTGGTATTCGTCGCGGTGGTTGGCTTATGTGGTGATGCAGCCTGTGGAACTGGCTGATGCCGGCTCTGTTTGGCTGGCATGTGATCGGCTTCTGGCAGGCGATTGGCATTCTGGTGCTTAGCAAAATCTTATTCGGCGGATTCCATGGCCGGCACGGCCGCCACATGCACTGGCGTGGCCGCATGATGGAGCGCTGGGAACAGATGACTCCCGAAGAGCGCGAGAAGTTCCGCGAATCCATGCGCGGACGGTGCGGTTCATTGGGACAGCCAGCCACAGCGCCGAAGGCGTGAGGAGGAGGATGACGAGACCGCACTCGATTGGCCTTCCGTTCTTACTTCCGCATGGCTCTCCTGTGTTATAATCTAACTAACTGGTTAATTATATGAGCCAAAAAGCAGCACTCGCCATGCGAGCCCCTCGCTCCCATGCCGGCAAGAATTCCGGCACTCTCCGCCTCGGGACTCGCGGACGTCCGGAAGAAAGCCGCGCTTCGATCTTGAAGGCGGCGGTGGCGGAATTCGCCGAGTACGGGATTGCGGGAGCTCGGACGGATGCGATCGCCCAGGCAGCGCGCGTCAACAAGGCGCTCCTGTATTACTACTTCAAAGACAAGGACGCGTTGTACGAAGCGGTACTCGACCAGGTGTTCAGCGGCCTGCGGGCGCGCGTGATGCCCGTGCTCCAAAGCAAACTGCCCCCGCGGCAGAAGATGCTGGAATATTTGGGTGCATATTTCGATTACATCGCGGCCAATCCCGCGGTTTCCGCGAGTGGTGCAAGGAGGGTGGATGCGCTCGGACGCAGGCACCGTGCGCATGCAGCGGGTTGCCGAGGAATATTTTCGTCCCATCTTTGAAAAACTGGTGGAAGTGTTGCAAGAGGGCATTCGCGCCGGTGAGTTTCGCGCAGTGAATCCGATGGATTTTCTGCCGTCGGTGGCGGCGGTGATTGTATTTTATTTCACCGCAGCGCCGCTGATGAAGACGCTGACAAAAGTAGATCCGCTGTCCGCGAAGCGGATTCGAGAGCGGCGCGCATTTGTGCTGGATTTTATTTCGGCAGCGCTTTTTGTGTGAGCTGAAAGCCCGCCGCAGTGCGCGGGCACGCTAGGAGATTTGCAATGAATGCTCGAAATAAATTTCTGATTATGCTGGGGGTCATTCTGGCGATTGCCTCGGTCTATTACCTTCTTTCGACGCCGCGCGGGAAGCGACCTGGTGCTGGTGGGCACGGTGGATGCGAACCAGATCGTAGTGAGTCCGCAGATTCAGGGACGAATTCTGAAGCTGCTGGTGGAAGAAGGAACCCAGGTAAAGCAGGGCGATTTGATCGCGTTGCTCGATCCGTCGGAGTTGGAAGCGGAGGAGCGCGCCGCAGCGGCTACGATTGCGAGTATGCGGTCGCAGGTGGGCGCGAACGAGTACACGTTCAAGTCGACGAAAGGATCGACGTCGAGCGACGTATCGAATGCGCAAGCGAAGCTGCAATCGGCGCGAGCCCAACTGGCGCAGGCGGAAGCAATGTTGACCCGGATCGAGAGCGACAGCCGGCGCACCATCGGCTTAGCGCAGGCGGGCGTGGCTTCCGATCAGGACCGAGTACAGGCCGAAATGAATCTGAAGGCGCAGGAGGCAAGCGTGCAGTCGCTGAAAGAGCAGGTGACAGCGGCGCAGGCGGATTTCGACTTCGGCGGCTGGCGCGCACGAATCAGGCGACAGCGGCGCAGAGTACGGTGGAATCCACGCGAGCGCAGATGGACAACGCCATGGCGCAGATGAAGGAAGCGGAAGTGCGCCTGGGCTACACCAAAATTTATGCGCCAGTAACGGGGACGGTGCTGGTGCGAGCGGCGCGCGAAGGCGAAGTGGTGAATGCCGGGCAGGCGATCGTGACGGTAGTGGATTTCAGCGACACCTGGGTGTTCGCGGCGATTCCGGAGACGGACGCCGATCATATTGGATTCGGCGACACGTTGCGCGTGCGCCTGCCAGGAGGCACCGTGGTCCCGGGAAAAGTTTTTTATAAAGCGGCGGAAGCGGATTTCGCGACCCAGCGCGATGTGGGACGCCGCAAGCGGGATATTCGAACCATCGCGTTGAAAGTGCGGCTCGACAATCCCAAGGGAGCGTACGTTCCGGGAATGACGGCGGAAGTGCTGGTGAGTCCGGAACAACTGAAGGGAACGGCGCCGACAAGCGCAGAGGCTGCAGGAAAACAATAAGAAAAACGCATCGAAGTTTCGCTCAACTGGACGGCCAAGGCTGTCGCATCTCACGTGAGCGGTGAGGATCGGGGATCAGCATTGGCGATTGAAGCGAACAACGTGAACGGGAATACGACGAACGGCGTGAGCGGTTGCCGCGTCGGAACTGAGCCTGCGCGGCGCGGTTGCGGCGGATGCTCCGAATGCCATTGAAGTCGACCATATCGTCAAGTGATATGGCGAATTCCTTGCCGTGGACGACATTTCGTTTGCCGTCAAGGAAGCGGAAATCTTCGGGTTGCTGGGCCCGAATGGGGCCGGGAAATCGACGTTGATCCGCATGATGACGACGCTGATTCCGATTTCGAGCGGATCGGCGCGGGTCGCGGGGCATGATGTGGCTCGCGATCCCGTCAGCGGTGCGGCAGGCGATCGGCGTGATTCCGCAGGCACTAACCAGCGATCTGGATTTGACCGTCGAAGAGAATCTGAATATTTACGCCAAGCTCTATGACGTTCCGGCGAAGCGGCGCAAGGAGTCCATCGACGAGTTGCTGGAGACTGTCGACCTGACGAAGTGGCGCGGCGCGCAGACGAAAACTTTATCGGGCGGAATGCGGCGGCGGCTGGAGATTGCCCGTGGGTTGGTGCATAGTCCGAAGATTTTTTTTCTGGACGAGCCGACCACGGGTCTCGATCCCGTGTCGCGCGTCGCGGTTTGGGAGATGCTGACCAACATCAAGGCGAAGCGCAAGCTGACCATCCTGATCACCACCCACTACATGGACGAAGCCGACCGCCTGTGCAACCGGATTGCGATTGTGGATCACGGCAAACTGGTGGCGCTGGACACTCCCGAGGCGCTGAAGGCAAGCGTGCCGGGATCGACCGTGATCGAAGTGCAGTTCGAGCGGCCGCCCGACGATTGGGAAGAACGGCTGCAGCGCATTGCCGGGAGTGACGTCGGTGCAGAACGAGAGCTCAGGAATGTTCCGCGTGCTGACCTCGAATGGATCGGGCACAACGACCGATCTGGTCGAAATGGCGGTGGTCGCGAAAGTCGCGCTGAAGACGCTGACGGTGCAGAACACTACTTTGGACGATGTGTTTGTCCACTACACGGGACGCCAATTGCGCGATGAATTGGTGAAAGCCTACGGCTATCAGATGCCGCAGAGGCCGGGGTTGCAGCCATGAACCGGATGATGGCGATTATCGAGCGCGAGATGCGGAAGTTTTTCCGCTCGCCGACGCTCATGATGGTGTCGATGGTGATGCCGCTGGTGCAGCTGATCGTGCTGGGCAATGCCTTTGGCGGAAAGATTCGCGACGCGAAGATGGGCATCGTGGATGAGGATCATGGCACGCAGGCGGTCCGGATTCGCGAAGCGTTTGACGCCGTGCGCGCGAACATGCGGACGTTTGTTCCGATCCCCTATGACAACGAAGTGCAAGCGCGCGAGGCCGTGCGCGACGGCAAGATTCAAGGCGCGGTAATTATTCCGCCGCAGTATTCGAAGATGGTCTACGAAAAGAATCATCCGCGGATTGCGCTGATCGTCGATAACAGCGACAACTTCATGAGTTCCACGCTCGAAGACGAAATGACCAGCCTGACCGATGCACTTGAACCAGCCCGACGTGACTCGCCGCGCTTGTTGCAGCAGACGGCGCTCGAGGTGGTGGAACTCTATCCGTATATCGAGTACATGAAGTTTCTGCTGCCGGGCTCGATTTCGCTGGCGATGTTCGTCTCGGTGATGATCGGCGGCGGAATGCTTTACATCGACGATAAGGCGCGCGGAGTGCACGAGGGATATCTGGTGACTCCGATCACCAAGACGGAGCTGGTGCTGGGCTTGAATGGAGCGGGCGCGATCAAGGCGGTGATGACCGGGATCGTGATTACGGTGATCGGATCGCTGCTTGCGGGAGTGGGTACGATCTTCCATGCGGGGACGATGCTGGGGCTGCTGATCATGATCGTGCTGACCTCGCTGGCGTTCAATTCCATGATGTTCCTGCTGATGGCGCGGGTGGAGGACCCGCTGGTGCCGCGCGCGATGTTTGGAATTCTGAATACGCTGCTGTTTTTTCCCAGCGGATCGATTTATCCCGTCGAAGCGTTTCCGGCGTGGCTGCGGGCGATTGCCAAGGTGGATCCGTTTACTTATGCCGTGCATGGATTCAAATCGCTGCTGTTGAAGGAAACGGGCCTCGGGGCGATTGTTCCGGACATGATTTATCTCTCGATATTTGCGGCGGTGACGCTGGCGGCGGCAGTGCCGCTGTTTAAGCGGACGCTGTAGGGACGGCGGTCGTTGGTCGCTGGTCGTTAGTCCGTTGCTCGTTCGCTCGGCGCTTTTGTCGCTTTCGGATGGACTCGCTTGACAGGCTACCCTACCCAAAGCGAGCGTAAGGTCGCGTGTTTTCGGAGGCTGTTGCGCCGCGATTGCAAGGTCGCGTTTTTCAAAGACCGCTGCTAGGAGGGGTGCAAAGTCGCCGCGCGCAGATCGCGAAACGGACGAGTCACAGGATCCGCACGATTCGCCTCGCTTTGCAGCCGGAACACCAGGTTGGTTGTAATGGGTCGCATCCGACTGCGGAGAATGCGACCTTCGGAGCGCACATCCTGACCGACATCCAGACGAAGCCAAGGAGGCAAACGCGCGTGCCAGAGGATGTTCGGGGTCTCGCGCCGGCTCTCGCGGGGTGGGGAAAATGGTGGACATGGAAAATTACATTGCAACGGCGATGCCAGCCCGGCATAAATTGCCTTAGAAAAACCTCATGCCGGGTACATTTGGAGACGCCCCATTTGCGTGTCGCGGTGGTTACCAAGGAAGCGTGTCTGACTTCCCGCCGTCCCGGCGCTGTCCGGCTGTCAGCCTCGCCCGCCGCGTCGAGGGCGAGACGCCCTCGGGACAACCGGCAAGATGCCGGCGCTGCTCGTTTTTCACGACGCCTTTCATCATGCGGTCGCGGTACTAGCGCAAATTGAGAAAGCTCGCGTCGGTGAGCAACAGATGCTCGGGGCGAATCACTTTCTGATCTGCGCAGAGGATCAGCGCTCGTTCGATCACGTTTTGCAGTTCGCGAATGTTACCGGGCCAGGGATGGGTTTTCAGCAATTGCAACGCCGGGAGGGATACTTGCGGAGCGAGTGGGGTCGACGCGTATTTTTCGAGAAAGTGCGCGGCCAGTAGCTGCGATATCTTCGGTGCGATCGCGCAGGGGTGGGATCTCGATGGGGAAGCCGCAGAGACGGTAGTAAAGATCTTCGCGGAATTTCCCCTCGCGTACGAGAGACAGGAGGTGAGCGTTAGTGGCGGAGACGACGCGAGCGTCGACGCGTACGACTTCGGCGCTGCCCAGGCGCTGCAGTTCCTTCTGTTCCAGAAAACGCAGCAGCTTGGGCTGGAGACTCAGGGGCATCTCGCCAATTTCGTCGAGGAAAAGCGTGCCTCCTTGCGCCGCCTGGATTCGTCCCGCATAGGATTGCGTGGCGCCGGTAAACGCGCCGCGGGCATATCCGAAGAGTTCGGCTTCGAGCAGGGTTTCGGGAATGGCGGCACAATTGACGACCGCGAAAGTGCGCGCAGCGCGCGGGCTTAGTTGATGAATGGCGCGGGCAACGATTTCCTTGCCGCAGCCGGTCGGGCCAGCTGATCAGCACGGTCGTGTTGCGCGCCGCCAACAATCGCGCCAGACGATACACCGGCTGCATGCTGCGCGAGTTGCCGATCATTCCGGGCAGGGGAGCGACGCTCCGGAACGCAACCGTAGGGAGAGCCTGGTCTTCGACGTTGGCGTTAGCGTTGGCGTTATCCCCCGCCTCTACCGCGCTCCGTTCGGCTTGGCGGTCGGATGCGTCTGACCCTGTGGGCTCCGGGTCGGCTTCGGTGTCGTTCTTTGTGTTGAACTCGGTATTGAACTCAGGATCCAGCAGTACGACCTCGATTCCGGGAAAACGCTGTCGCACGGTCTGGCTCAGTTCCTCAGCGTCGAGATCGGGCAAGCGGCGATCGAGGAAGAGCACCTGCCAACAGCCGCTCTCCAAATGCACCAGCGCTTCGGCTCCTCCCGTGGCCTGCTCAAAGCGGCGAACGGGAGAACGCTAGACTTTCGAGAACGCGTTGCCGGACGCGGGTACTCGGGCTGGCTACTAGAATGTGATCGGCATAGTTGGGTGGGATTGGAAAAGTCGTCATAGCAGTCGATTTGAAGCGGATGCGGTTAGAAACAGATTAGATGGAGATTAGAAGATTCTGTCGGAAGCGAAACCATGGTGTGGCGAGAGCGGCAAGTTTTGCTTTACAAGTGCATGAGCTTGTAGGTGGGGTGCATTTTCTGCCGGGCAGATCATTGTGTGTGGGGACGAGCCCTTCGGCTATGCTCAGGGCGGCTTGGCCCGTCACCACATGAACTTGCGATTACTTTTCCACGAATACCAGTTCGCCGTTTTCTACTTTGATGTCTTTGACGTTGTTGGGGAGTTTGAGCTGATCGCGTTGCTCGGCGAGTTTTTTCTGCAACACCTCGTTGACCAGCGCTACGGGCACCGGGAGATCTCCGATTTTTACCTCGGTAGCATCGAAGGTGGCGTAACCGTCTTTTGCGCCGAGATGTCCGGCAAGCGTGAGGTAGACGTCTTTGCCAGCGATCTGGGTGAGAAATTGACCGCGAACGATGTCTCCGTCCATGGAGACTTGATAATCCTTGATATTGGGAACCGCGCCGGGAAACTCCGTGGCTGGGCTTGCTAGAGTACCGGAGGAAGAGCCGGATGGCGAGCAGGTGGCAGTCGTCGCCGGCGCTGCGGCAGGCACCAGGCCGGCAGCTTCGGCTGAGTGCCGCCGACAATTCCGCGGAACTCATGCGGACTTCGCTCTCGCCTTGTCCCGGCGTTTTGGGCTGTGCCAGTTGGTTCACTTTCTCCTGAAAGGACTGCGCATTGGCGGCAGCCGCGGCCGGCGCGGCGGCGGGCGCAACCGGCGCGGGGCGCTTTAACACGAGAACGAGCGTAACGATCGAGATGCCCAGGGTTGCAAAACTGATGATGCGCTGCAGTTTCACGAAGAGACCTCCGCTGCCGTTCCATGGTACGCCCGGCGCCACGATGGTTTGAGATGACGTAGGTGCTATGGCTGCGGGGGGCTTGGGACGTTGGGATTGGGCTACAGGCTGCGAACACTCGCTCACTTCTTTTTTTGTAGTTCAATTTTCAGAACTCGACAAGATGCCTCTTGGAGAGGCTTCCAGAGATACCCATCGGCGAACCCGACGCTCCTAAGCGATACTCGCACTCCCCTTGCGCGAGCATGCTGTGGATAGGTAACCGTGTAATCCATGCCCGGGAAGAAAAGGGCGCTGTCTTCTTTGCAGGCGATAGGTCCGGCCTTACCTGATCGGTTGCCGACCAGTTTGCAGTTGAATTCCAGCTGCCGAACTGGCAACTTGCCGGTGTTCCGGAAGGTAATGGAGATAGAGTCCGAACCACCCGTGCCACTGATCAGCGTCACTGGACAACCGCCGCTAGCGTAAGCCAACGGACCCGACAGCACTAACAATACGGCGACTGTGATTCTTGCCGACATGAACTATGGCATGAACTATGACATGAACAATAACGATCGTTTATTCCACGATGGCCAGCACGTCGCCGGGGTTTACGGCTGCGCCTGGGGCTGCCGATATTTTCTTGACGACTCCCTTTTTCGGCGACTTGATCTCGTTTTGCATTTTCATGGCTTCGACTACAACGATGCCCTGGCCGGCCTCGACCTCGGAATTTTCCGTTGACTAGCACGCGCACTACCCGGCCGGGCATCGGAGCAACAATTTTTCTCGGGCCTTTTTCGTCTCCGGCAGCTTTTTGACGCGAGCGCAGGGAACGCGGGATCGCGCAACTCCACCGCGAAGCGGGTACTGCCTACCCACATGTGGAGATCGGTGGCCGTTTGCTCGCGCTTGATCTCGTAGGAGCTGTCCATCGACCAGAGAGGGACAAAACATCGCGGCGCGGAATGACCGCGTCGATAGGAACCGGTTGTCCGTCCAAGCGGCAATCCCATCCGGCGGCGGCTTTTTCCAACTCCAGCCGGTGTGGCTTGCCGCCTACGATGATTTCGTAAACCATTAAGAACCTGTTGTGAAATTCAAATTTTGAAATCCAGCGCCTGAAGGCGCTTACCTCTAACGCTGTTGCGGCATGCCTGAAGGCCTGCCCTGATACGAATCTGCCTCACGCCGCGAGCCGCCGAAAACTCAGCGCAGCGCTTCCGAGCGTCCTTTCTCTTTCCAGTTCGATGGAAGAGTCGCCGGACTGGGGCGTCGCCATTCTTGGGCGGGCGACGCCGGGTCGAGCACGGCAAACATTCCGGCGGCAATGGCGGCGATCCTCTCCAGCTCTTTGATCTCAGGCTTCGGCGCAAACGACGCTACCGCAGGATTGGCTTTTGCGAGCAAGCGATCGAGATATCCGGTATCGAGTTTTCCCGCTTGGAAATCGGCGTCCCCAGGATGCGTTGGAAAAGCGAAATGTTGGTCTTGATGCCGGCCACAAAGTATTCATAGAGCGCGCGCTCTAGCCGCATGATGGCGTGTTGCCGGTCGGTTCCGTAGCCGATCAGCTTGGCGAGCAGCGGATCGTAATCCATGGGAACATTCCAGCCTTCATACATGCCGCTGTCGCGGCGAACTCCCGGTCCGGAGGGCTGGAGCAGCACTGTGATTTTGCCGGGGCTGGGAAAATAATTGTTGTCCGGATCTTCGGCGTAGATGCGGCACTCGATGGCATGTCCGCGAATCGAAACGTCGGACTGCGTGAAGGGCAGCTTTCTCGCCGGCGGCGATGCGAATCTGCAGGTGCACCAGATCGAGTCCGGTCGTCAACTCGGTGACCGGATGTTCGACCTGCAGGCGCGTGTTCATTTCCAGAAAGTAGAAATTCTTTTGCTGATCGACCAAGGAATTCGATGGTTCCGGCGTTGGTGTAGTCGGCGGCCTGCGCGGCCTTGACGGCCACTTCGCCCATGCGGCGGCGCATTTCGGGATCGACAATCGGCGAAGGCGCTTCCTCCAGAACCTTCTGGTGCCGGCGCTGGATGGAACACTCGCGCTCGCCAAGCCAGACCGTATTGCCGTGCTCGTCGGCCAGCAACTGCATCTCGATGTGGCGGGGGTTGACGATCGCTTTTTCGATATAGACTTCGCTGTCTCCGAAAGAGCGCTGCGCCTCGCTTTGCGCGGATTCGAATGCCGAGCGAAGTTCCTGGCGCGAGTGCACGAGTCGCATGCCCTTGCCACCACCGCCGGCCGCGGCTTTCAGCATGATCGGGATAGCCAATGCGTCTCGGCAACTTGCTCGCCTTCTTCCGCAGAAGCGAGCCCGCGCGACGTTCCTGGAACAAAAGGGACGCCGGCTTTTTCCATCTGCTGCCGGGCGCTGGTTTTGGAGCCCATCAGATTCATGGAGTGCGGAGTCGGGCCGATAAATTTGACACCGGCATCGGCGCACGCCTGCGCGAACTTCGCGTTTTCGGAGAGAAAGCCGTAGCCGGGATGAATCGCCTCCGCCCCCGAGCGCTTCGCGACGTCGAGGATTTTGTCCATCCGAAGATAAGACTCGGCGGCCGGAGCAGGACCGATGGGGTATGCTTCGTCGGATTTACGGACATGGAGGGCGGCGCGGTCGACGTCGGAATAGACGGCAACGGTGGCGATGCCCATTTCGCGGCAGGCGCGTATGACGCGCACCGCGATTTCTCCGCGGTTGGCGATCAGAATCTTCTTGAACATTCTCGGGATCGCACGCTAATTCAAATAGAAGCGCAATGTGCCGCACTGATTCTACCTGGCACGAACGCAGATCTGCGTGATGCGAATCACTTGGGTTGGTGATTTCGGATGGCGAGGTCGCCCGAGACTGCCAAGGACACGGGCGAACAGCGCTTGCTGGGACGGGGCCAAGCCCCGTCCCCACACAAGCAAAACACTTACTTGTTCTGATCCATGACAATGCCGCCTGCGCCGGGCTGTTTTTCAGCCTTGGCCTTTTTGGTGGCCATGGTTTTGTCGACCCAATCGTCGGCGGTCTTCAAATCAGCGGTGCGGGCTGCCGGGTCATCGCACTGGATATCGGCGCGTTCCCGGTACATCAGGTTCATGTAGGCCATGGCATCGTCATAGTCAGGACGAAGCTGGAGCGCCTTGTTCAGGTTATCGATACCTTCCTGAACGTTGGCGGTATTTTTCTCTTTCATCTTGGCGCAGACTTTCTTGTCCTTGGCGGGCAAGGAATCGTCCGGCTTCATGCCGAGTTTGGCGCGCTCTTCCTGACGGGGCACATAGGTTTGGGTCCAGTCGATGACAGCGACCGAATAATACGGCTCGGGGTCGTTGGGATCAGCCTCGGAAGCTCTCTTGTAGATACTCCTTGGCCAGGTCGAATTTCTTCATCTGCAGATAAAGGTAGGCGATGCCCTTGATGCTGTTGATGTTCTTGGGATCGACTTGCAGCACCTGCTTGTACTGATCAATCGCCTGTTCGGCATAATGGTTGTTGTCGGGAGTATCCGCGCCCGGAATGTACTGCTGGGCAAAAGCCGTGGCCAAGTACAGCCGGGCATTGATCAGCGAGGGATCGAGGGCGACGGCTTGCTGGAAATGGTCGATCGCCGATTCGAACTTGGAGTTCTTGTAAGCCTGCACACCCTTGTTGAGATGGTCGCGCGCCTTCAGCTTGTTGCAGCCAGTGCTGGCGAGTAGCGCCAGCGCGGCGGCGAATAGCACCAGGAGCCTTCGAGTAGTTTTCATTGCTTTATGAATCTCCCTTGCTGCGGAGTTTTGGGAAAAAACCTGAGGCGGAACGACTGGCAAGGCGCACGATCGGCAGGCAATCGTCTTGCGATCGGATCATCAAGTTCACATCGCCCGATGACCCGATGATCCGATCAGCGGTTTTCTAGCCGCCCGCTTCGATCTTGGCGGTGATCAAGCCGACCTTGTCGACGCCGGCCGAATGCGCTATATCAATAACGCTGGCAACGTCCGCGAACGGCACGTTGTCATCGCCCTTCACGAACATAACCTTTTCCGCGCGGGTCTTGAAAATATCCTCCAGCCGTCCCTGCAGGGTTTCCCACGTAGCTTCGTCCTGATTGATCTTGAGTCCCGGAGGGTTGCCGGCACCGTGGTCAATCAACTGCACCACGATGGTACGGTCTGGCGTAGGCGGCGGCTGTTTCTGATTGGGCGGTGGAGGCTGCGGCACCAACGCCTCCAAACCTTTGGGCGTCAGCGGCGTGATCACCATGAAGATGATGAGCAGAACCAGCAACACGTCAATCAGCGGCGTGACGTTCATGTTCGCGCTTTGGCCCCCTTTGGGGCCGACTGCCATACCCATAATCGATCTCCTGTATTGCTACGGCTCTATGAGTGCGTGCTATTGCCCGCCCGTCGGCGTCGGCGTAGTCGCGCCGGGCGGCGGGGCAAGGGTTCCAGCTTTCTTTTGATCGGTCAAGAGGCCGAGTTGATCCACGCCTGCCGCGCGGACATTGTCGACAACTTCGACCACCCAGCCAAACTTGGCTCGCATGTCGGCCTTGAGAAAGACCCGCTTGTCTGTCCGGTTCGTCAACTTATCTTTGATCTTCTGTGTCAGATCTTCCGGCTTAATGAGATCGTTCCCGAAAAAGACCTTGTCATCGCGAGTTACCGCAACCAGCAGTGCATCTTCTTTGTCGGCGTCGTGCATATCCTCGGGATTATTGACCTTGGCCATATCCACGGGGACGCCGTGTTGCAACATGGGCGTGACCACCATGAAGATGATCAGCAGCACCAGCATCACGTCCACCATCGGCGTGACGTTGATGTCGGAGCTGACATTCGCCCCTTCGTTCCGCTTTGCTAATGCCATGGAATTCTGTCTCCTGCGTATCCTGTCCTTGACGCGCCCCAAGATATGCTCGACAGAGAGCCGGGTGAAAGCACCCGTCTCTCCGTCAGCAACTCATGGTTGAACCTGCATCCTCTAGGACCGGCGCATGCTCCGGCGCTTGAGGAAGTAATCGATCAGTTCGCTCGAGGAGTTATCCATCTCCACGTCGAACGCTTCCACGCGACCGGTCAAGTAGTTGAACATCATGACGGCCGGAATCGCCACGAACAAGCCGACCGCGGTGGTTACGAGCGCTTCGGAAATGCCGCCCGCGACCGCTGCCAGACCGGTTGCCTTTTCCTTGGCGATACCGTTGAAGGCGTTCAGAATGCCGACCACCGTTCCGAACAGTCCCACGAAGGGAGCCGTCGAGCCGATCGTCGCCAGACCACCCAATCCGCGCTTCAGTTCGGCGTGTACGATGGCTTCGGTGCGCTCCAGAGCGCGCTTCGAAGCTTCAATGGTCTCGCCAGGGATTTCGCCCGGGCTATCCTGGTGAGCCTTGAATTCCATCAGGCCTGCAGTGACAACCTTTGCCAGGTGGCTTTTCTTGTTGCGCTCCGCGACTTTGATCGCTTCATCAATCTTGCCTTCACGCAGCGCTCCGGCAACCGCGGGAGCGAACGAGCGGGACTGATTGCGGGCGGCGTTGAAAGCCATCCAGCGGTCAATCATCACGCCGATCGACCATCCCGACATGATGAACAGAATGATAACCACGACTTTCGCCAGAATACCCATCTGCTTCCAGAGCGAAATCGGGTCCCAACCAACCGAGCCCTCGTCAAAGAGCCAAGCGGCGAAAAGATGGAAATTGCAGAGTGCGACTGCTGCCAGGTTCACTACCATGAGTTGCTTCTCCTCCTCAGAACTGTTTCGAACTTGCTTCTAAGCGCTTGCTAAACCTTTGCGTTGGTGCGGTATATGGGCCCACGTCTCCGGCAGGGCAAAGTCCTGCCACTTACAAGCCGCTCGCCCGCGGACCTGAACCGTTTGATGCAAGAAAACGAAAGTAGGCAGAATTGCCCTCGGGTGTCAATACCACCCGCTCTCCCGTCTTGGGAAAAGGTAGGACGGGGAGGGCTTTCAGACTGCCGCATAACTCTAAAGCCAGCCTATACTAAACCGGCGACCAGCCGACCCGGAGAGTCTAGCCTCCGGACAAGCTGAAATTCACAATGACCTGGGTTTCCACGGCCACCGGCTCGCCATTGAGCAGGTAGGGCTTATAGCGCCACTGTTTCACGGCTTCAATCGCCGCCGGCGCCAGCATCGGGATGCCCGCTAATCAACTGCAGATTCTGAATCGTGCCATCTTTGCTGATTTCCGCCTGCAGCACCACCTGGCCCTGAATGCGAGCCTGTTTTGCCAGTTGCGGATAAGTCGGCGGAACCTTCCTGATCAAAAGACCGGTCGACACGCCCGACGAAACGCGGACCCGCTGCGGAGTCGCGACTTTCGGCACAGCGACGTGCGTCGAACTAATGATGCCGCCAATCACGCCGCCTGCCGAGCCTCCGGGAATGCCGCCCGGCACTCCACCCGGGACGCCGCCAGCTCCCAGATCCGGGGGCGCTTCTTCTTCTTTAATCATCTGAACTTTTTCTGGAATCTTGGTCGGGGTGCGCAACTGGCCGTTGACCACTTCGCTCACCATCTTCACGACCTTAACGGGAGCGGCTGCCGGCGGTGGCGGAGGGGGTGGCGGGGGTGGCGGCGCTACCAGAAACGTCATCGTCATCGACTTGGGCAGCGCGTCGGTATAGATCAAAGGGATCAGGATCAGGATCCCGATGAGACGCGAACTGCCGCAACAGAAAGACAGGATCGTCGTGCTCAACCGCCGCTTGGCCTTGAACCTGTTCCCGGACTCAATAAGGCTGTCTTCAAACATAGGCTTCTCCTACACACACGCAGACCTTACGAGAGTTTAGACACCGGACGCGCTCCTCTTTGCTCCCACATCTTCGCAGCTTCCCCTGCGAAACTCCTGCCTCTCCGGGCAGGTCAATGATTCTACGCCAACTGGCCCGAATTTAGACCTTAACTTTTTCCTTTGGCTGCGTCGGTCCGGTACCCGGCCGCACCGGCATGGCAATCGGCTTTTTGCCCCGCTCGCCCCGCCATTCCTGGTAGGCAACCAGAATCGGGGCGGCAATCGCAATCGACGAATAGGTCCCGATCAGGATGCCGATTACCAGCGCAAGGCTGAAACCATGCAGCACCTCGCCGCCGAAAAGGAACAGAGCAAGCACGGTAAGGAAAGTCAGGCCCGCTGTCAAGATGGTTCGGCTTAAAGTTTGATTAATACTCTTGTTGACGATATCCGCCAGTCTGTCCCGCCGCAGCAGTTTGATGTTTTCCCGGATGCGGTCAAAGACGACAATCGTGTCGTTATTGGAGTATCCGATCAGGGTCAGGATGGCGGCGATTACCGTCAGCGAGATTTCCCAGTCCAGCAGCGAGAAGGCGCCCACCGTAATCAGCGTGTCGTGGAAAACCGTCAACACGGCCGCGACGCCATAAATCCATTCGAAGCGGAACCCAAGGTAAATCAGCATTCCTCCCAGCGAATACAGAGTCGCCAAAAGCGCCTGTTTGCGGAGTTGCTGTCCCACTTGCGGCCCGACAATTTCCACGTTCCGAATGCCAAAGTCGGAGACAAAGAAGTTATCCGGGAGCGAGGCGACCACTGCCGGATCGGCCACACCCTTCAGTTCATCAATCGAACCGAGCACGCCGCTTTTCGTCTTGTCGCGATAGTCGACAATGGCCTGAGCGATCGCGGTGTAGCGCGGATTGGCGTCGGCACCCGATCCGAGGTGCAGCGGGTCTTTCTCCAGAAGATAATTCGAGTATGGTCAAGCGAACTGGAGTTGTTGAGGTCCTGCTTGTCCGGCGGGGCGTGGCTTTCGAGCGCCTGAATGATCTGGATCTTTGCCTTTGTCCAGAGCCTGTTCGCTGGTTTCCTGAATATCGAGCGCGATCAGCACTTCGTTATTGTTGTGCGTCGGATCCGTAACGCTTGCACGCGGGCGTTCTTCAGTCCGGCGCGATCAATTTCGGCATGAATGGCGGCCGGATCGGGCGTATGCGAGTACTTCACATAAACCAGCGTGCCGCCGCGGAAGTCGACGCCCAGCGGAATGCCATGCCAGAATGGCCCATGGAGAGCACGCCGGCCACGCTGAAGATCAGCGAGAAGGTGAGGAAGTACCACTTCTTCCCAAGAAAATCGATGTTTGTATTTCTAAAGAATTCCACGCTGCTTACGATCCCTTCAAAATCGGTCGTTAGTCGTTAGTCGTTCGTCGTTGGTCGTTCGCGATGCATCGTTCGTTCCAGATCCCCGAACGACTATCGACCAGCGACTGCCTCAAATACTCAATGCTTCGCCGCGCTGTTTCCGGCTCAAAACCCAATCGAAAATCACCCGCGATACAAACACTGCCGTAAACAGATTTGCCAGCAAACCAAACACTAGCGTCGTCGCAAATCCCTTTACCGGTCCCGTACCAAAGATGAACAGAATCGCGGCGGAAACAATGGTCGTGACGTGCGTATCCACGATCGTGATCCAGGCATGGCTGAATCCCTGTTCCACCGCCGAGGGCGGCGTCTTGCCGTTCCTCAGTTCTTCCCGGATGCGCTCAAAAATCAGCACATTCGAATCCACGCCCATGCCGACCGTCAGAATGACGCCGGCAATCCCCGGCAGCGTCAGTACCGCTCCAAAGTAGCCCATGAATCCGAGCAGGATCACCAGGTTCAGGATCAGCGCAATATCCGCATTCACGCCCGCCCAGCGGTAGTAAATCAGCATGAAGATGAGGACGGCAAGCATGCCGTAGATCGCCGCCTGCACGCCAGAACGAATCGAATCGGCGCCCAGCGAGGGCCCGACCGTCCGCTCTTCCAGGTATTTGATTCCGGCCGGCAGCGCGCCCGAACGCAGCGTCATCGAAAGGTCTTGCGTCTCCTGCTGGGTGAACCGCCCGTTGATGATGCCCGTGTCATGAATGGCTTCCTTGATGGTCGCCACTTCCTGCACCTTGTTGTCGAGAATCACGGCCAGGAAGTCGCCGACATGCGCGGAGGTGAAGGAGTAGAACTTGCGTCCACCTTCACTGGTGAGAATAAAACGAACCGCTGGCTGGCCATTTTCGTCGGTGGATGGTTCCGCTGTGCGAAGATCGCGTCCGGTCACCGCCGAGGCCCGCGAAATCAGGTACCACTGCTCGCCGCCCTCGCTGTTGCGCGAGCCAATGCTCTTACCCTGCATCAGCACCGCATCCGGAGGCAGCACCCCGCCATGTTCCTGCAACGCCTGATCCTGACTGGAATAGGGCCCACCCAGCGATTGCTTGATTTCCAGCATCGCCGTCGACTGCATGATTTCCTTGACCCGCGCCGGATCGTCCACGCCCGGAAGTTGAACCAGAATCTGATACTGGCCGAGACCATGCTCCTGGATCACCGGCTCGCTCACGCCCAAGCTGGTCGATACGATTGCGAATGGTCTCGATGGCCTGCGTCACCGCGCGGTTCTTCAAATCGGCCAGGCTCTGCGCCTTCATCGCTACTGTCCAGGAATTTTCCGCGCCCGAAGTCGCGTCATAGTCCGGCAGACGGTCGGAGATAATGCTCTTGAAATCGCTGGTCTGATCGGGAGGAATGCCTTTCACCACGATCATATCGGGATGGTTCACCGGATCAGGTTTGAGTGATATCCGCGTAATTGATCTTGTGCGTGCGCATGTCTTCTTTGAGGCGCGCAAGCGCGTTATCGGAATCGACGTTGACCGCGTCGTTGACCTGCACCTGCAGAATAAGGTGGGTTCCGCCACGCAGATCGAGGCCCAAATGAATGCGGTCGGTGATCGATGCCAACAGCCCCTTGCCCGACCAATCCTTCGGAACTGCCGAAGATGCCGAACAGAAAGACGAGCAGGATCCCGACAATGACCACCAACTTCCAAGTAAGGTTCTTATTCATGAAAAACCAGTCGTTCGTCTTCGGTCGTTAGTCGTTAGCCAAATCCACAGCGGTCAAAACCAGAATTGCTCCCGCGAGCGACTAACGACCATGCGACCATCGACCAAACTACTTTCCTTCCTCCGCCGTCGTCACCGATGACCACCGATGCGCGGCTGATTTCGAGCTTCAAATTGTCCGGCGGAACGCGCAACGTCAGGGCATCGTCCTTAAGACTGATGATCGTCCCGCGCAGATCCGCCGCTGGTGACGATCCTGTCCCCGTTTTTCAATTCGCTGAGCATGGCCTGCCACTTTTTCTGTTTCCGCTGCTGCGGCATAATCAGCAGAAAGTAAAAAATGGCGAAAATAAAAAGCAGGGGTGCCAGCCCAAGCAGACTGGAGCCCCCCGGCAGTTGCAACCAAAACGCCAATCCGCTCTTTACAGCAAACGTCATGCCCGACAAAATGATTTCCACCGCCAAGTCGATCCTCTGGAACCAAATATCCTGAGTGAACCGCAGCCGCTGAAAACACCCGGTTCGGGCTGGGCCAAGCGGAACTCGGCAAAAGTTTGCTGTTTTCGCTGCCTATCCGCGGGAATTGTTTTCTTCTATGGCCGGAGATCCTTACACCCTGGCAGGCTAGAACCGGCGATGCCGCGCCCCGGTTTCGCCCGGAAACAGAGAACGGCACAGAAAGAAACCGAACCTTATCCCTAAGTTAAATAGAATGCCGGACGGCTCGCAAGGTGTCAAGGCGACCCCGTCGAAATAATGGCAGGCTAACGTAGGGACAGGCGCCCTCACCTGCCCCACGAGCGCAAGTTCAGTCGAGCCCGCCGAACAGCGAATAGCGAACGACGAACAGCGGTCGTTGCCGTGCGATACTTGTCTGCGCTATGAATCTCACCCTCAACAATAAAGTTGCTCTCATTACCGGCGGGTCGCGCGGGATTGGCGCGGCCGCGGTGCGGATGTTTGTGGCGGCCGGCGCGAAAGTTGTTTTTAATTATCAGGCGGCAAAAGCGCAGGCCGACGATCTAGTGCGGGAATGTGGCGCCGGAAATTGCCGCGCGGTACAGAGCGATCTATCGACCACTGGGGCGGCGCAGCAACTGGTGGCGTCCGTGATCTCCGCTTTCGGACGTCTCGATATTCTGGTCGCCAATCACGGTATCTGGCCCCCGGATGACGCGCCCGTCGATCGCATGACCGATACCCAATGGCATCGCACCATCGCGGTAAATCTCGACAGCGTGTTTTCGCTGGTCAAGCATTCGGTTGGGCAGATGAAGAAGCAGGGCGGCTGGCCACATCGTCCTGGTGAGTTCGACCGCCGGACAGCGCGGCGAAGTCTTTCACTGCGACTATGCCGCCTCAAAAGGCGCGATCATCAGCATGGTGAAAGGGCTTTCGACCGAACTCGCAGCCGACCATATTCATGTCAATTGCGTCGCGCCAGGATGGGTGGCGACGGATATGTCGGCGGCCGCGCTGAATGATCCCCCAACACGAGATAAAGTTTTTCGCACCATACCGCTGGGGCGCGTGGGAACTCCGGAAGAGATTGCCGGGCCGATTCTGTTCCTCTGCACACCCTATGCCGGATTTATCACCGGTGAAATTTTCAACGTCAATGGCGGAGCGGTGCTGGTAGGGTAGGAGAAAAGCATGAAGCGGGCCAGATTTTACCTCGTCGTATTCGCCATTTTGACGAACGTTATTTTGGCGCACGTCATCGTTTGGGCGCAGCAGCCCGGCAACGGCTCCTCCGATACCCTGGCGTTCGAAAATGGCAGCATCACCAATAATATGTACTCGAATGAGTGTTTCGGCTTTTCTCTCCCGCTGCCTGCCGGGTGGCAGTTAAACCCAAAGTTATCGGCCCCGATGGCAAGGCCAAACACGTGGCGGGACAGTTGATCCTGTTGCTGCTCGATCAGGAACGTTCTTCGGGAAACAGGATCATCCTCACCGCTCGCGATGCCAGCGGTTCCGCTCCGGCCCCGGAGGAGTTTGTCTCCAAATCTGTCCACTCCCAAGTCGACTCCGATCGCGAACACCGTCAAATCGTGAAAGACACCTATTCCGTCGACTTCGGAGGAAAGACTTTTTCCCGCGCCGATTACAAGCAGACCACAAGCAGCGGAGCGACCTCGTACGCCGCCTTCGTGTACACGAAATTCCGCGGCTACTACCTCGGGGAAACCGTGATGGCCGGGTCGTCCGAACAACTCGACCAGTCCGCAAATTCACTGCAGCAAATCTCGTTTCGGGAGGATGAGCCCAATTCGAAATGCGTAATGGCGTGGCGACAGCGGCGCTGTCATACGGGGGCATCATTCGACTCGAAACCAGGACGCGACGCAGCCCGACTTGAGCGCAAGCGCAGAGAGTACGCCTTTCGTCAGGGGTCTCGACCGGCTTGTTGATCAAGAAGATTCCGCCCGATATCCTGATGATCGCGAAACAGGCCGGTGTTCAAGGCCAGGTTGTTCTCAAAGCCGACATCGACAAAAACGGGGAAATCGAGGATCTCACTCTGGTCTCCGGCCATCCCCTGCTTGCTCCAGCCGCCATCAAGGCGGTCAAGAAATGGAAATACAAGCCGTACATGCTCAAAGGTGCACCTGTCGCAGTGGAAACCGAGGTTATCGTGAATTTCACATTGTCGTCTCCTCGGTAAGCGGCTCCGTGTATCAACGCCACCCGGACAGCTAAAATGTTCTGGGTGCTTCTAACCCAATAGAATCATGAATCGTTTTCTCCTCATTTTTCTGCTGTGCGCGCTGGCCGGCCGCCCAAACCGCTCCTCCAAACCCGCCATCAATCTCAACGACTCCGACAATGCCCGCAAGGCGCGGGCGGTTCTCGATCAGGCGGTCCAGTCGCTCGGAGGAGACCCTACCTCACCTACGAAAATCGCTGTGAGGAAGGCCGCTACTACCCGCTTTATCACGGCCGCACCGAGAGCACCGGCATTCCCTACCGCTATTATGTCGAGTATCCGGAGAAGGACCGTTTCGAAGTAATCCAGCACCAAAGACTGTTCCTCTATTCCGACCAATGAATCGGCGGCATCAAAGTCAATAACAAGACCGACTTGGTCCTGATTCACAACGGCGACAAAGGCTACGAGATCACTTACAAGGGAACCGCCGCGCAGGAAAAACTCGAATTGGAGAACTACCTTCGCCGCCGCGCCCATTCGCTCGAATGGATATTCCGCAAGTGGATCCGCGATCCGAACGTGGCCCTGTTTTACGATGGACAGGCGGTGGTGAATGGCAAGGAAACCGAAGGCGTTACCCTGCTCAACAGCCAGAACGATTCGGTGAACATTTACCTCGATATGAATTCCCACTATCCGGTCAAGATCAGTTATTCGTGGCGCGATCCGAAGGACAGGCAGAAAGATGTGGAAGAGGAAGTTTACGACGGTTACAAACTGGTGCAGGGAATCTGGACGCCCCACTCCATCACCCGCTACTTCAACGGCGAGACGTCCCAGCAGCGCTTCATCACCACGGCCAGCTACAATCTGAAGCTGCCGGATTCGGTGTTCGAAGCCCAAGTGACCTACGACCCCACCGCGCCCATAAAGAAACACTAAGACATCTTTGCGGGTAGTCGACCCCGGATGACAGGGAGAATTGTGACCCTCATTGCAAAAACCCAGCCAAGTTCTGCCTAGATAACCCCCAAACATCTGTAACTTCCTGAACAGCTTAGCGTTCGTCATGTCCGTCAAAACCACGGAGTGTGGCTATTTTGCCACATACAGAAGTCGGCCAATCCCTGTAAGCTGATACATCGCAAAAGACTTAAACCTCCTCCTCTTGACACACGAGCGAACAATTCGCACTGCTGTGACCTGTAAAGGACAAGGTCTCCACAGCGGCGCCCCAGTCAGCCTGCGGATCCTACCCGCGCCGGCGGGAACTGGAATCGTCTTCCATCGCACCGACCTCGACGGCTTTGCCATCGAAGCCAGCGGACGCAATGTGGCCCGCGTCAGTTACGCCACCAGCCTGATGAAGAAGGGCGTTCTCATTTCCACCACCGAGCACCTGCTCTCGGCCTTTACCGGCGTTGGCATCGACAATGCCATCGTCGAATTAGACAATCTGGAACTGCCCATTCTGGATGGCAGCGCGCGTCCCTTTGTCGAAATGATTCAGAAGGCCGGCATTCGCCAGCAGCGCAAAGCCCGCACCTATCTTCGCATCGTGCGCGACATCGAGCTGCGCGACGGTGACAAATTTATCGCCGTCTATCCGGCAGACATCTATTCGGTGTCGTATTCCATCAACTTCCCTCATCCGCTCATCGGCAGGCAAAGCTTCTGTGTACGCCTCACCAATGGCAGTTATCTAAAGGAGATCGCGCCCGCCCGCACCTTCGGATTTCTGCATGAAGCCGATGCCATGCGCCAGCAGGGACTGATTCGTGGAGCATCGACCGAGAATGCTATCGTCCTCAACCGCGACGAAGTGCTCAACCCCCCCTTGCGTTTTCCCGACGAGTTCGTGCGCCACAAGGTTCTCGACCTGATCGGTGACCTGGCGCTGATCGGAAAGCAAATACTGGGATCGGTGGTGGCCGACCGCGCCGGCCACGCCATGCATACCGCTCTCGTGTCGCGCATCCTGCGCGACCGCTCCTACTGGGAAGAAACCGCGCTGCAAGAACAGCCGGGAGTGCCGGAGTTCGCCGCGGCGGCCACCGTCAGCGTCTAGGTTTCAGCCGGCGAGCTGATTCGCGTTCCACTCAGCCGCCGATCCGCGTTCAGCCAGCAGTCTCCGCAGTTCGGCTTCTGCCTCCGCACGTACGCGGTCGACGAAAGCGTTCGTGCTTTGCCGGTGCTCCTCGCCCAACGCCGACAAGCGCACCCGCAAGTAAGGCTGGTCTTCTTCCAGGCGCCGCAGCAAGCGCTGGGTCCTGGCGATCTTTTCTTCCAATGTAATCATGTGGGAAACGGATACGGCACGCCGCGTCTTTACATTGCCACAGCAGGGACCGGACGCAAGTTGCAAGCTGGATGCCGGGGGAGTCGATCCGTTAGGGAAGCATCGCGTAGCCTTGAAGGCGCGCGGGCATTTCGTTCTTGAGGCAATCGGTCAGCCATTTTTCCAGCTGATACTGCGAGCTTTGCGGAACCTCGATAAAGCGGATGCCGGCATGGCCGCTGCCATCGGCCCATGCGACTTGGCCTTTGAGTTCGAGCGAAATATTGGCGCCAGGCAGTGTGAAGCGAAATTGCGCCTGCGCATCCTTGGCCAGTTTGCCGACGACGCGGATGGCCATGCCTCCTTCGCTCAGGTTTGTTGCCGTCGCCGTCATCTCCTGGTTTTGCGGAAGGCCGATGCGCAGCGGCATGTCCACCGCAAGGCGGAAATACCGGCGCCGTTCCCGCACCATGAAATTGAGCGCGGCATTGAAACAGCGCGAGGCATGCAGCGGAGTCAGCGGTTTTTGCAGAACGAAGTTGGCGCCCGACTGGAAAGCCTCCGGAGTAGTCGTCTTCCCATTCACTACCGCAAACGATACCGACTTGGAATTGCTTTGGGTGTTGCGGAGCGACCGCAGCAGATCGAAGCCATTCTGCACGTCGTCGCAGTCGACGATGACCGCATCGAACTTGTGCTTCGCCAGCAGATCCCTTCCCGGCTGGGCCTCCGGGCAAACCTGGAGACTGACCGAAATCTTCTCCAACGCCGGACGCACCACGCCGAGCAAGTTGGCGTCCCGGCTGATGAGAAGAGAGTCCAGATTCATGATTTTTTCATGGTAGCGGCCACCGGAAGGTTAAGAAAGTGACCTAGGTACCGGTCGCCGTCCCACGGAGAAGCGGTTCCTCCGTAACCTCGGCTTGGCCGCTGAGGCTGCTCGCTTTACACGCTCAGAAGAACCGATCCAATAAACTTCAACTACCCGTTTCCGTCGGTTTTCTCTGGATTCTCTCGCCTTTCCCCGCGACACTAGCTGGGTGGGTGAAATCGTTTATCTATCTTTAGGATCGAACCTCGGAGATCGCGCGGCCAATCTGCGGACCGCGATTGCTCAATTGGAGACAGCCGGCACGTTGCTCCGAGTTTCAGCGTTCTATGAAACCCAGCCGGTAGACGTCCCGGACCAGCCCTGGTTTCTGAACTGCGTAGCGGCGATGGAAACGGAGAAAACGCCGCGAGAACTGCTCCAGTTCGCATTGCAGATCGAATCGACGATGGGCCGTCTCCGCATGCGCGACAAGGGTGCGCGCAAGATTGATATCGACGTAGTCCTGTTCGGAGATCGCGTGGTCGATAAGCCCCGCTTGAAGATTCCGCATCCGGCCATGCTCCGGCGCCGCTTTGTTCTCGAACCGCTCGCCGAGATTGCTCCCGAGGCGCGTCATCCCGTACTTGGCAAAACCGCGCGAGAACTTCTCGCGGAGTTACCGGATGGGCAAACAGTGCGCAGACTGACCTCTGACAATTGAAGTCGCTTTACGCGCTAAGGAATGACGATCCGGCTGTCTGCCTCGTCGGGTCCGGCGATGGCCGAATGTTTTTCGGGAAACTGCGCAAACAGAAAATCAACAAACGCTCGCGACTTCGGTCTGCCCGAAGTGCGGCTCAAATCCCATGCGCAAGAGAAACACCAGCGCCTTCAGCACGTCGGAATCCCGCAACCGAGTGTACCCAATGTTGTTTCTGCTCGGCTTGCGCGAAACTCCCGCACCATGGTCTCGATTTCGCGAGCGATGCTCTGGTGCGCCAGGTTTGCGGTCGCCGGTTCGTAGATCAGGCTGGAGTTCACCAGCGTCTGGTAGCTCTTGGCGAGCGAACTCAAAGCCGCGATCAGGTCGCGGTCCATGGCCAGCGCTAGCGAATCCCCGCGGGCGCTCTTCGCCAGCGCGAAGCTGAGTCCAAGGATCAATTCTTCGCGTTCGTAGAGAAACTGCTCGGCGATCTCAATCTCGAACCTCCAGGTCGCGAACATGGCCTCGCGATCCTGCTCGGCTAGCGGTTCATTTTGCGACTCCCTGCGTGCTCCCGCGCCTGTTGTCGTGCCTGCAAAAGATAAGGACAGTCGCTCGGGCAATCGAGCGTCACCTCGCGTTGCTCGCCACAGCACTGCGGACAGATTTTCCCGTGCACGGCCGGGCAAAACCGCTTCTCTTTTCGTTCTTCGCAAATCGAGCAACTCAAAAGTAATTCCTCAAATTTGATTATTTCACGGAAAGAACAACGTTCCGCCGCCAAGACGCCGAGATCGCAAAGAAAAGCTTTCTCAGGCGTTTCGATCCAGCGTTTGGCCCCGAACTGCACGTATTCTCGGTGCAAATCGGAAAAGTTGATCGTTGCCATAACCGATTTCTATTTGTCTGCCTGTGCCAGACGCGTTAGCCTATCAAGTTCCCCGGCCATTCAATTTGATTCCTGGGCAGCGGCCGAAAAAAGGAGAGGCATGTCAACTGAACTGCGGAATTTTCTAGCGATCCCCTACGACGAACTCGAAGAGATGAATCTGAAGGCGAAGAAGCAGCGCCTGGACCGCGTGGCTCCTCACAAAATTCAGGAAGAGCGGCTGAAGTATCTGACGGACGAGTCCCGCATCAAGGCCGTGACGGTGATGTTCAGCGACCTTGAAGGCCGTCTGCACATGCTCGACTATGACAAGAAATTCCTGCTGAAGAGCTACGACAACCTGACTTTTGACGGTTCATCGATTCGCGGCTTCACCGCGCAGCGCGAAAGCGATCTTGCGGTTGGGCATTGACTGGGGCTGCCTTTTACTGGGGACCAGCCGATGTCTTCGGACCGGGCAAAGTGCTCGTCTTCGGCGAGGTCATCGACAAAAGCGGCGAGCCCTACAACGCCGACATCCGCAGCATGTTGAAGCTGTTTGCCACCGGATTGCACAAAAAGCACGGCTATACCCTGAACGCCGCCAATGAGATCGAAGGTTTCCTGTTTCAGGGCGCCCGAAGCCGAGCGCGTCTATCACGAGACGGGCAAGTTCGAATACGTGAACACCGGCGGCTATTACCACTCGTTGCCGGGCGACCCGCTGCGCAACGTTCATTGATACGACTGCGGAAGTGCAGCGCTCGATGGGATTCCAGAACGAAAAGGATCACCCCGAGGTCGCGCCCTCGCAGTTCGAAATCAACTACGGCTACGCCGAAGCGGTGGCTGCCGCCGACCACATCCAGCTCTACAAGCTGATCTGCCGCCAGGTGGCGCGCAATATGGGCTTGACTGCTTCGTTCCTGCCGAAGCCGGTGGTGGGCGTCAACGGCAGCGGCATGCACACCAATATCTCGGTCAGCAAAGAAAGCAAGAACCTGTTCTGGGATCCCAAGGGCGAAGAGAAGCTCAGCAAATTCGGGTATGAGTTCCTCGACCGCGTTCTCACTGCCGGAAACGATCTTTGCCTGGTGTTTAATTCCAGCGTGAACGCCTATCGCCGCCTCGATCCGCACTTCGAAGCGCCGAATCAGCTCAAAGCTTCGGCGGTCGACCGCGGCGCCATGATCCGCATCCCCATCGGCAACGAGCGCAGCATGCGCATCGAGGTGCGCGCCGTTGCTCCCGATGCCAATCCCTACCTCGTGATGTATTCCATTTTCAAAACCGGGTTGGAAGGTGAGACGTCCAAGATCAAGAACCTCCGCCAGGCCGAGCGCTACCTGCCCGACAATGTCTACACGGCGATCGACAACTTCCGCAAAGCCGCTTGGACCACCAAGCTTCTCGGCGAAGATGTGAAAGGCTCGCTATGCCGACCTGAAGCAGGCATCGGCCGACCGCTGTCCGCGCCTCCTGGGCACCATCGTCAAGCCCTGCCGAGGTGCAGTTCCACCACGAGGTGTACAACCAGTTCCTGTGGAATCTGTTCTAGAAAGAACGCTGTTGCTAGTGTAGTAAAGAAAATGCTCGTGGCGGGACGGGGCTCTGCCCCGTCCCGCCGCGAGCGCGCAGGGGCTGCTCAAACGGTACATCCCACCCATTAGTCTTTCGAGCAGTACTTCGCTGCGCCCATAACTTGCGATAATTGTTGTTTCCCATGGAACTCACACTTTTCGACGAGCGCTGGCTCCCCAAGTCCGTCCTCTGCCTGCGCGATTACAGCCTGAACAAGTTTCTGCACGATCTCGTTGCCGGAATCACGGTGGGCCTGGTGGCACTGCCGCTGGCCATGGCCTTTGCCATCGCTTCTGGACTAACGCCGCAAGCCGGAATCTATTGCGCCGTCGTCACCGGTTTTCTGATCTCCGCGCTCGGCGGATCGACCACCCAGATCGGCGGACCGACCGGAGCCTTCGTCGTCGTCATCGCCGGCATCGTCGCCGTTCATGGCGTGGATGGTCTCTTCATGTGCACGGTGATGGCCGGCGTCATTCTCGTCGTCATGGGGCTTACCGGCATGGGTTCCGCGGTGAAATACATTCCGCGCCCCATCGTCATCGGCTTTACCAACGGCATCGCTATCCTCATCGCCAGCACTCAGCTGAAGGATTTCTTCGGCCTCAACCTCGAGAAAGTTCCCGGCGTGTTCTGGTTGCGCATGGAAGCGCTTGCGCAAAATTTTCATACCATCTCTCTCGAAGCCACCGCGCTGGCTGCCGCCACCATCGCCATCATTCTCATATGTCGCGCGCTTTTCTAACCGCGTCCCCGGCGCGATTGTCGCCCTCGTGCTAGGTACTGCCGCCGTGTGGATTTTCAAACTTCCAGTCGAAACCATCGGCTCGCGTTTCCATGGAATTCCGAGCGGCTTGCCGCATTTTCACATTCCGGCATTTCGCACCGACTTGATCCACGGCCTGCTCGGCCCGGCCATGACCGTTGCCATGTTGGGCGCAATTGAATCGCTGATGTCGGCTGTAGTGTCCGATCGCATGAGCAACAGCACCAACATCAACGACCGCCACAATCCGAACGTCGAACTCGTGGCGCAGGGCATCGCCAACGTGGTTTCGCCGATGTTTGGTGGTCTGCCCGCTACCGGAGCCATCGCCCGCACCGCAACCAACATCCGCGCTGGCGCAAAAACACCCGTCGCGGGCATGATCCATTCCCTCACGCTGCTGGCGATTCTGCTCTTTGCCTCGAAGCTCGTCAGTTTCGTTCCGATGGCCGTGCTGGCGGGAATTCTGATGGTCGTCTCCTACAACATGGGCGAGTGGCTCGAGATCCCATCGCTGCTCAAGCTCACAAAAACCGACATCAGCGTCTGGCTCGTCACTTTCGCGCTGACCGTCTTCGCCGACCTCACGGTTGCAGTTCAGGCAGGCATGATCCTCGCGGCCCTGCTTTTCATCAAACGCGTCGCCGCGACGACGACAGTTTCGCAAGTGACCGACGACTACGTCGAAGATGGACGCGTCCACATCCTGCAAGATAAAGACATCCCGTACTACGCCACCATCTTCCGCATTCACGGCCCCTTTTTGTTCGGCGCGACCGACAAGATTGATGTTGTGACCGCGCACATTCACGAGCTTCCGCCGGTAGTGATCTTGCGGCTGCGAAATATGACCGCGCTCGATGCCACCGGGCTCTTCGCGTTGGAAGAAGTTGCGCGAACTTTGAAGAAGAGCGGCCGCGAGCTCATTCTCTGCGGAGCGAGAGAGCAACCGCTGAAACTCATTCAGCAAACGGAGTTTGAAGAGCTAGTCGGTCCCGAAAACATTTGCGACAACGTGCAGGAGGCCTTGCGTCGCGCCCAAGAGGCCTTCGAAAGACTGCAACCGGCGGCGAAAACTACTACAGCTAGATAGGCCTGCAGTCTTAACTTTGTCATCCTGAGCGTAGGGAAGGATCCCTACACTCCCATAAATGTATGCGGGCTAGCGTGTAGCCGCAGCAGTCATCAGGCTGGCATTCAAATAGCGGCTCATAGCCAGGTCAATAATGCCGCCAATCATCTCCGTGTAAGAGAGGCCCGAGGCCTTTGCCGCCATGGCAAATTCCTGCCGGCTGGCCAGCCAGGGGTTGGGATTAGCCTCGATAACATACACGTCGCCATTCGGAGCCAGTCGCATGTCGATGCGTCCATAATCGCGCAGCTTGAGCGCCCGGTAGGCGGCTAAAGCTGTATCGGACAGCCGCTTCATCGTCTCTTCGTCCAGATTTTCCGCAATTGCCGACTTCGTCAGCTTGTAAGCCTCGGTGTTCTTTTCAAACTTCACGTCATAGCTGGCGATTTTCGGAGTCCCTTCCGGCAATCGTGACAAGTCGAGTTCGACCAGCGGCAAAACCTGCGCTCGTTCGTAGCTGCCCAGAATCCCCGCGTAAATTTCGCGCCCCTCGATATATTCCTCAATGAGCGCCGGAGAATCGAATTCATCCTGGATGTACTGCACGCGCTCCATCATCTCCTTGACGTTTTTCACGACCGCGCCGGCATCGATGCCGATCGATCCATCCTCCCACGACGGTTTGACGATGAGCGGAAAAGAAATGTCGTGCGCATGCTCAATCCGTCCGCGATACGCAGTCGCAAAGAACGGAGTCTTGATGCCATGAAACGCGAAGATCTTCTTGGCAATCGCTTTATCCTGGGCAAGAATAATTGCGTGTGGGCCCGCTCCCGTGTAGCGCAATCCCAGCAGGTCGACATACGCGACCACGTTCATTTCCTTGGTGTCGTCGCCATCGAAAGACTCGGTCAAGTTGAAAAGCAAGTCGGCGTCGCAGCGCGACAGCGAATGCAGCGACTGCGGACGCCCGTCCAGTTCGAAATAAGACGGTTCATGCCCCAGCTTCCCAATCGCTTCAAAGATTTCTTCGCGATCGGTCTTCTCTTTCTTTACCTTTTTCACTTTCTTGCGAGGCTTGTGCGCGGCAGATGCCTCTTCCTTCTCCGCCGCCGCGACCGGATCTTCGTTCCACACGTCATACAGCAGCGCGATTTTAAGTTTTGCTCCGCTCATTGAGTTATCCCCTAAAACATCGTTGGAGCTGCGAACTCCCTTACGGCTGAATAAACTTTCCTTTCGTCACATAAGTCATCACCAGCGCGGTGACATAGGCTGTGACTTCGGCCAGATGTTCCGCGCTGCGCGTTTTGTCGGCGCGCAAGTCAAGTTCACCGGCGCGCTTTTCAATCGAGTCGATCAAAGTCTTGATCAGCGGACGCTGCGCCCCCGTCCACTGCGCCACTTTGTCGATCACCGCTTTACGATGCTGATGCAGAAATTCCTGCGCCGGCAGCGCCGTCTTCCGCCGCTTCGACACCGGAAAGATGTCGCGCAAATCCGTGTCCGGCGTAAGTTCAGTAACCGCAACTTCTTCGCTCGCCGCCCGCTGCAAGTGGTAGAAATCCGCGACCGTCGTTTCCATCTCATCGACCGTAAGGTCGCTCTGGCCGCGCCGCCGCGGAGGATCGCTCTTCCCCAACTTCCGCGCCAGCCGGTTCAAATATAGCAACTTCGCCATCGCGCCCCACCCGCGATACCGCTTGCGCCAGTTCGACCGCGGCGTCAGCCAAACCGCGAACGTCTCGGCAAAATCTTCATCCGGATGCTTCTGCGCATACCACCCCGGCAAATGCCGCACATATTCGCGAGAAAACGGCGCGGGCCGGTAATTGTCGCGATACGGCCGCCGAAACGGCCCAAAAATCTGCTTCCAGTCGGGCTTATTGTGCAGCTTGTACGCATACGTGAACGCATGTCCCGCCTCATGCCGCAGGTACATCATGATTTCTCTCGCGTCTTCGAGGTCATGCGTTTCTTTTTCCAGTTGCGCCAAAGCCGCATGCGCCAGATAAAACGGAATCCCGATAATCGGCTCGCCCGAAGGGCATCCCCACTCGTCGGTCAGGTAAACCCGGGACGAAATTTCGTCAGTCCCTTGGCCTCCAGCTCGCGATAAAGCTGTTCCACAAACCGCTCCACCGGAGACCCCGCAAGCGTAAGCCCCAGCTCGCGAATCGGCCGGCTCAGCAGTTCCTGGTACGCGGGTTCAGTTTTTGCGATATCGTGCACAACGCTCGCTCACAATAAGTCTCCAACCGCGCCAGCACACACGGGGAGGGACAGTATCACTACCGTTAACAGTAATGGAAAGTGGCGTTATTTGGGAGTGACTGCGGTAATGCGGGCGATAACGGTGAAACAGGTGCAGCTTCAGACGTGGCGGCACGAAGGTCACCGGAAATCGATGGCCGATCCGGCGATACCTCAGGCGGCAACGGCGGGCGGACGCAATCCGACTCGACCCTTGACCCGAGCTTACTGTATCAAAGTCCCGTTCCCATTCGGCTCTTCCGGCGGAATCACCACCGCCGCCGCCACCCGGTCTCCCGGCTCGACATGTATCAGCCGCACACCTTGCGCCGAGCGCCCCGATTCGCGGATGAACTTCGACTCGATGCGGATGATCTTCCCGTACTGCGAGATCAGCATCACCTCGGATTTCTCCGAAACCTGCGAGATGCCAACCACTTTGCCGTTGCGTTCCGTGGTCTTGACGTTGATCACGCCCTTGCCGCCGCGATTGGTCAGCCGATACTCGTCCGCTGGAGTGCGCTTGCCATATCCGTTCTCGGTCACCGACAGAATCAGCGAGCCTTTCTCCGGTACCAGATCGGCAACATCGGCAGCGACCTCGCCTTCTTTCACCGCCGCCTTCGCTTCGGGCTTCAGCGTGGTCGCCATGCCGACGATGTAATCTTTCTCGCCCAGATTCATGCCGCGCACGCCGGTGGCGTTACGTCCCATCGGGCGCACGTCGTTTTCGTCGAAGCGGATCGCCTGCCCGTCATGCGAAGCGAGAAAGACAATCTGGTTGCCATCGGTCAGCGAAGCCGCGACCAGTTCGTCGCCCTGCTCGATATTGATGGCGATAATGCCGCGCTGCATCACGTGCGAGAAGTCTTTCACCGCGCTCTTCTTCACCGTGCCGTTGTGCGTGGCAAAAAAGACGTAGCGGTTTTCTTCTTCCAGGTCGCGCACCGCGAGCATGGTGCGCACGGTTTCACCCGGCTGCAAGCCGACCAGATTGCCGACGTGCTTCCCCTTGCCTGCCGCAGCAATGTCGGGGATCTCATACACCTTCAGCCAGTAGACGCGCCCGGTGTTAGTGAAAATCAGAATGTAAGCGTGCGTTGAGGCAATAAACAGATGTTCGACAAAATCCTCGTCGCGGGTCTTCATGCCGGTGCGTCCGGTACCGCCGCGCCGCTGCATGCGATACGTCGAAATCGGAGTCCGCTTCATGTACCCGGAATGGCTGACCGTGACCGCGACCTGCTCGTCGGCGATCAGGTCTTCCAGCATGATCTCCGCCGCTTCGTCTTCGATCACCGTGCGTCGCGCATCGCCGTACAGCTTCTTGACCTCTTCCAGTTCTTTAATGATGACCTTGCGCAGTTTCGCCTCGGACGCCAGAATCGATTCGTATTCCGCAATCGCCTCGCGCACCGACTTCAACTCGTTCGAAATCTCGTCGATCGAAAGCTTGGTCAGCCGATGCAGCTGCAGTTCGAGGATCGCGTCAGCCTGCTTCGCCGTAAACGGCTTTTCGGGAGCCAGCTTCGGAGCCCGTCCGGTAGTGTTGATGTCAATCTTCTTGCCGCCAAAATAAGCGACCAAGTTTTCCCGGGCATCGCCGCGATTCGCGCTGCCGCGAATAATCACGATTACGTTATCCAGATGGTCGAGCGCGGTCAGGTACCCTTCCAGAATGTGCTCGCGATCGCGCGCCTTCGCCAGCAAATACGATGTCCGCCGCCGCACTACATCGACGCGATGGTCGATGAAGTGCTTGATCGCCTGGATCAGCCCCATTTCCTTCGGCTGGCTGTTGACCACGGCCAGCAGAATCATGCTGAAGCCTTCCTGCATCGACGTGTGCTTGAAGAGCTGGTTGAGCACGATCTGCGGTTCGGCTCCGCGCTTGAGTTCGATCACGATGCGCATGCCATCGCGATCGCTTTCATCGCGAATATCGGAAATGTCGTCAATCGTCTTGTCGTTGACCAGATCGGCGATGCGCTCGATCAGCCGCGCCTTGTTCACCTGATAGGGAATCTCGGTGACGATGATCGCTTGCTTGTCTTTGGTGACGTTCTCGATGGCGGCCCGCGCGCGCATCATGAAGCGGCCGCGGCCAGTTCGGTAAGCCTCAAAGATTCCGGCGCGGCCGTGAATGATGGCCGCCGTCGGAAAATCCGGTCCCTGCACGAATTTCAGAATTTCCGGCAACTGCGCGGCGGGATTATTCACCAGCGTGATCGTGGCATCGACAATCTCGGCAAGATTGTGCGGCGGAATTTTGGTCGCCATGCCAACGGCAATTCCATCGGAGCCGTTCACCAGCAAGTTGGGATAACGCGCCGGTAAAACCGCAGGCTGCGTTTCCGTGCCATCGTAGTTCGGATAAAAATCGACCGCTTCCTTATCGAGGTCTTCGAGCAGCGCGGTAGAGACGCGCGTCAAGCGAGCTTCGGTGTAACGATCCGCCGCCGGAGGATCGCCATCGACCGAGCCAAAATTGCCCTGCCCATCGACGAGCGGAGCGCGCATGGCAAAGGGCTGCGCCAGTCGCACCAAGGCATCGTAGACCGCCAGGTTGCCGTGCGGATGGTATTTGCCCATCACTTCGCCGACGATACGAGCGCACTTACGCGTGGCGCCGCCGGGGCGAAGGCCCATCTGCTGCATGGTGTAAAGAATGCGGCGATGCACGGGCTTCAATCCGTCGCGGACGTCGGGCAAAGCACGGCCAATAATCACCGACAGGGAATAGTCGAGATACGACCGCTTCATCTCCTCTTCAATGTTGACGGGCTGCATGTTGAGGGCGCCCGGACCAGTCGGTCCGTCGCCGCCGGGAGGAGGAGTTAAAGGAAGTTCGGGATTCTGGGGATCGTCAGCCATGAAGTTTAGCTCTCAGCTCTCAGTTGTCAGCTCTCAGTAAAGGCTCGCGTGAGCCTGTGTGAGGACGGGAGATTGTCCGTCCAAGCGAAGGCCATCCGGGCCAGCTTCTCGCCGCGAGAAAATGTCGCTAAGTTCTTGCATCTACAGGCGTTTATATGACTGGATTTACTCGATAATTATATCACGTTTGGAGGTGCCAAAGACGGCGAACCCGGTGTCTTTTCAGGCTCTAGTTTCAGGCTCGGCGCAGCGTCAGCAGCGTGATCTCTGGAGGCACTCCAATCCGCACTGGAAAGCCAAATGTCCCGAGTCCTCGATTCACGTACAGCGCCGCTTTCTGTGATCCATTGCTCGCCGAATCTGCACCGGCACTCGTTGAAATCGGCAGCAGATAAAGTCCGGCCACAAACGGAGAGATCAGCCGCGCCGGGCTGACACTGTGATCCACAATCTCAAATTTCACTTGTCCGCCATGAGTGTGGCCGGCAAGGCTTAGTTCGATCCCGAGTTCGGCCGCGCGGTGAAACGAATTCGGATTGTGCGAAAGCAGAACATTCGGCATGTCACGCCGGATCAGGGGCTCGATTTCCTGCAGCATCGGGCCGGTGCGCTCGCCGCTCGTCATGTGGTCGCGCTGGTAATCGACGCCCAGCAAATTAAAGCGCCCGCCATTGTGCTCGATCACTTCGCTCCGCGCGCGCAGCAGCCGCATTCCTTTTTCGCGGAAGAGCCGTTCCGCCTCGTCTTCCACGCCCGCATAAATTTCGTGATTGCCGTTGCATCCCCAAACGCCCAGCGGAGCGCGCAACCGGCTCAACTCGGTAATGCAGACATCCAGCGGATCGCCTTCGCCGCTGAAACAAAATCTCCGGTAACAAAAGAAATGTCGGGCTTGAGCGAGTTCGCCATGTCGACAGCGCGAGCAATTTCATGCGGAGGCATGTAGTCGCCAATGTGGATGTCGCTAAGCTGCGCAATGCGCAGCCCGTCCAGTTCCGGAGGAAGATTGGCGACCGGCACATCGACGCGCTCGATCGTATAGCGCAAGCGTCCGGCGGCAAATCCGTAGGTAGCGGCAAGAAAGGGAAAGCCTCCAGCAAGAACGGCCGCATACTGAAAGAACGTGCGGCGCGAGGGACTGCACTCCACCCGCTACCGCTCCAGGATGATCGAAGCCGGGCAGCGACGTTCGTGACCCACTCGATCGCTCCCACCGATTCGACCGCCAGGAATCCAAAGAAGGAAGCCACCAGCCACAAGCGGGCAAAGGTGGTGAACGATTTGCCGAGGTTGAAACTGCCCAGGCTGATCCGCGAGACTCCATGTCCAAGCAGCGGGTCAAGCAGCGTAGCCAGCAGAGCAGCGGCCAGCGCGATCAGTCCGGCATGAAGCCCGAAACGCCAGTTGGCATTGGAGAACGCGGCTAATCCACGACCACGCCCGCAAAAACCAGAATCGCTGGACGGCGTACATGGCTAAGAGAAACAGGGCGAAGAAAAGAACTCGGGTAAGAATCAGGGCAATACTCCGTTAAGTTAAGGTCTGCTGGCTTAGATGCATTGCGGGACATGGAGGGCTCGGAGGAGAATTCGCGATGATGTTGGGCGTGCGGGATTTTCGTTATGTGATGCGTAGCCCGGGCTGCTATCGCGCTAACCGTTTGAAGTATGCAAGACATCCAAATGCCACGGGAAAGCCAGCAAGCGCACCGGAAGAGTCAAGAGTGCCGTCAAACAGCTCTGCGGGATCGGGAATAGACGGCTTCGCGCTTGTATGGGTTCTGGCATCTGGAATCCAGCCTTTTTATAATTGTAAGACAGCTGGCCGGCGCATCGTGCTGTTGTCGTTCGAAAATGCTTCGATCTGTTTTCAATGTCGGTGGTCAGGTCGTGCCCGTCGCTTCTGATGATTTTGCTCGGTTGGGGATTTGATGACGTGCCGCAGTTTTTTTCAAACCCGGCGCGAACCGGAATGGCTGCCGTCACTCTGGCCGCGGCGGTTGCAGCTGTACTTTTCAAGTTGGATATTCATCCCCTGCGAAGAGGCGTAACGCCGGCCGGCAACCAGAGTCTGCAACTCGGAGTGCTCCTGCTTCTGTCCGTTGCGTTGTTGTGGTTCTTGCCCTTTTCCGATCGCAGGGGAATTCTGAGGCTCCAGCGCTTCTACTGGCGCTACCTCGGTCTATTGCTTTTCACAATCGGAGCTGACGGTGCGCCTACTGGCGCTCAAGGCGTTGGGCAAATATTTCAGCGCTTACGTCACTCTGCAGCCGAACCATCAACTGGTGCGGCACGGAATCTATGCCAGCATCCGCCATCCGCTTTACTTGAGCCTGTTACTGATCCCAACTGGCATCGCACTGGCATTCGCCAGTTCACTTGCGTTGCCAATCTTCGTGCTGGCAGCGGCGTTTGTTTTTGATCGCATAGGGAAAGAAGAGTTGTTGCTCGCTGGATGCTTTGGCGCGGAGTTTGCGGATTACCGGCGCCGGACTTGGAGACTGATTCCGCTTGTTCTGTAGCCGCAAAGCGTTAGCGTGTCGACTGTTGTTCCAGTGCTCGGAGAGCAGCGACCCGTTCCTTGGCATTCTGCAGGGCGCGCTTCACGTGTCGGGGCGCGGTTCCGCCAGGAACATCGTGCAACGCGAGCACCTCGGTAAGCCCAAGGTGCGAGTGGAATCCCGCGTCAAAGCTGGCATGGATCGCTTGCAGATCCGCGAGGGGAAGTTTTTGTAATTCGCATCCGCGTTCCACGGCCAGAGCAACGGCCTTGCCGACCGCCTCATGAGCAAGGCGTGAGGGCACTCCCCGCTCGACCAGATATGCGGCCGCGGCCCACGCGTTCATGAAGCCCGTTTGTGCAGCCTGATTCATTTTGGCGTCGTTGAATTCGACCGTGTTCATAAACCGGGTCACCAGCGGCAACATGCCGAGGACCGTGTCGGACGCGTTGAACACGGGCTCCTGCGTTTCCTGCAGGTCTTTGTTGTAGGCGAGCGGCAGGCCCTTGACCAGAGTTTGCAGCGTGGTCGCGCATCCCATGACGCGCGCCGCTTTGCCGCGCACCAGTTCCAGCAAGTCGGGATTTTTTTTCTGCGGCATGGCGCTGCTGCCGGTGGAATAAGGCTCGGGCAACTCGACGAATCCGTATGCGGGCGTAGAAAACAGAATCATCTCTTCGGCCCAGCGGCTGAGGTGAAGCGCGAGCATCGAGCGCACGGCGACGAATTCGATGGCGAAATCGCGGTCGCTGGTCGCATCGATGCTGTTCGCCGTCGGGCCGTCGAAGCCGAGTTCCGCGGCCATGGCTTGACGATTCAGCGTCAGGGTGGCTCCCGCAACAGCGCCCGATCCGAGCGGACATAAGTTCGCGCGCTTACGGCAGTCGGCAAGGCGACCGGCGTCGCGCAGAAACATTTCTACATAGGCCAGAAGCCAATGCGCGACCAGCACTGGTTCCGCCGGCTGCAGGTGCGTGTACGCGGGCATGGCTAAGAGTGAAGACGCGTTGCCCGCGGCCTCGGCTCGTGCCAGGATCGCGTCGACCCAATCGGCGATCAGGAGTTTGCAGCGTATCGATGCTTTGGCGAACGAAGAGGCGCAGGTCGGTTGCGATCTGTTCGTTGCGGCTGCGTCCGGTGTGCAGTTTGTAGCCGGTGGCGCCGATCAGAGTGGCGAGTTGCTTTTCGACGAAGTGGTGAACGTCTTCGGCTTCGGGATCGTTCAGAAATTCCGGCAGAAGATTCGGCGCGGTGGCCGATTTCCTCCAGAGCCTTTACGATCTCGGAAAGCTCTTCGGAGGAAAGTACTCCGGCGTGTTCGAGTGCGTTGGCGTGCGCGCGGCTGGTGGCTAGTTCAAAGGGCAGAAGCCGTTGATCGTAGGGAAATGACCGCTGCCATTTTTCAAATTCGGGGTCGAGCGGCTGCCGGAAGCGGCCGGACCACATCTTCATTGTGACCTCCGGCAGACTGCAAAGCTTGTCCGGTTTGGCATCGGTTTCGTATCAGGGCATCGCTTTAGCGATGCCGAAAGTTGCTCGAGTCAGAAGCCCCTTTACGGGCTGAGCTACGCCATCCTGCATCGGAAAGCCGGCGACTAAGGGCGCGATCATTCTAATGCGCTTAGGACACGCCTGAAGTTGTGCCCCGATACAAAGTTTACTTTGACAATTCATGCAACGTGCTCACGGCCCTCACAGACTGCGTTTGGGCGCGGCAACGCGAGGGCAATCCCAGAATGCGGATGAAGCCTTCCGCGTCCTTTTGATCATAGCTTGCGCCCATGGTGAATGATGAGAGGTCGGTGCGGTAGAGCGAGTACTCTGACTTGCGGCTGACGATGCTGACGTTGCCCTTGTAAAGGGACAGCGTGACCGAGCCAGTCAGATTCTGTTGCGTGGTCTCGACGAACGCGTCGAGAGCCTCGCGCAGCGGAGTAAACCACAGGCCGAAATAGACAAGTTCGGCGTATTTGAGCGCGACGTGCTGCTTGAAGTGCAGCAGGTCGCGATCGAGGCAGAGGGCTTCGAGTTCGCCGTGAGCGGCGAGAGCAGCGTGCCGCCGGGAGTTTCGTAGCAGCCGCGCGACTTGATGCCGACGAAACGGTTCTCGACCAGATCGATGCGTCCGACAGCGTTGCGTCCGCCAATTTCGTTCAGCAGTTCGACGAGCGATACGGGATCGAGAGTTTGGCCGCCCACCGAGAACGGGCACGCCTTTTTCGAATCCGATCTCAACCTGCTCTTCTTTGTCGGGAGCTTCTTGCGGCGACTTTGTCATTTGCCAAGTGCTGGCGAATGGCGCGTTGGCGGCGTCTTCGAGTTCTCCGCCTTCGTGGCTCAAGTGCCAGAGATTGCGATCGCGGCTGTGGATCTTCTCCCGGCTCGCGGTGACAGGAATGCCGCGCTTCTCGGCGTAGTCGAGACAATCTTCGCGCGACTTCAGATCCCATTCGCGCCACGGCGCCACGACTTTCAACTCGGGAGCAAGCGCCTGGTAGGCCATCTCGAAGCGCACTTGGTCGTTGCCTTTGCCGGTGCATCCGTGGCTGACGGCCGAAGCGCCTTCGCGCAGCGCGACTTCGACCTGATGCTTCGCGATCACGGGACGAGCGAGCGAGGTGCCGAGCAGATATTTGTTTTCGTAGACCGCTCCCGCTTTCAGCGCGGGCCAGACGTAGCCGGTCAGGAACTCTTCGCGCAGATCTTCGACGACAACTTTGCTGGCTCCGGTTTTGTAGGCCTTATTGACGACGGCTTCGACGTCGTCTCCCTGACCGACGTCGGCGACCATGGCGATCACTTCGTAGTCGTAGTTTTCTTTGAGCCAGGGGATGATGATGGAGGTATCGAGTCCGCCGGAGTAGGCGAGAACAATCTTTTCTTTTTTCAGCACGTCTGGTTTAGGCATGAGCGCTCCTCCCTTGGAGACAGCCGGGAAACGGCCCACGCCGCCGCCCAATAGCCATACGAGTATAGCTTTCTGAATGTGCAGACGGTTTTCCGCCTGATCGAAAACGACCGAGTTCACCGAGTCGATGACCTGGTCGGTAACTTCCTGGCCGCGATGCGCGGGCAGGCAGTGCATGAAGCAGCGCATGTCGGCTTGGCCAGTTGCATGAGCGCGGCATTCACCTGGAAGGGGGCGAAGATGGCGGCGCGCTCCTCCGGCTTCTTGTTCGTGTCCCATGCTGGCCCAGGCGTCGGTGTAGACGGCGTCGGCTCCGGCAACCGCTTTGCGCGGGTCGGTCAGGATGCGGAGCGTGGCTTTGGTTTCTGTCGGCAATGGCCTTCGCCATGGTCACGATGACGGGATTGAGGCCGTAGCGTTCCGGCGTCGCAATGGAAACTTTCGCGCCTACCGAAGCGCCCGCCAGCAGGAGCGAGTGCGCCATGTTGTTGCCGTCGCCCACGTAGGCGAAATGAATTTTCCTGAGATCGCCGAAATGTTCCTGCAGGGTGAAGAAGTCGGCCAGCGCCTGGCAGGGATGTTCGAGTTCGCTGAGCGCGTTGATGACAGGAACGTTCGCGTAGGTAGCCATCTCTTCGACGACCGCGTGGCTGAAGGTGCGCAAGCACGATGAGGTCGATCCAGCGTTCGAGGTTGTGGGCGATGTCGTAGAGAGACTCGCGGGCATTGAGTCGGCTGGCCGTCTGGTCGACGAAGAACGTGCTGCCGCCCAGGCTGTCCATGCCGGCTTCAAAGGTCAAGCGGGTGCGCAGCGAGGGCTTCTCGAAGAACATCACCATCTGCTTGCCGGCGAGGACGCCGCGGAAGTCGGCTGGACGCTGCTTGAGCATCGAGGTGAGGTTAAAAAGCTGCAGGATCTCGGCGGGCGCGAGATCGTGGATCGAGACGAGATCGCGCGGCGCGGCCGCTTCCGGCAGCAGGTTGGGCGGGATCATCTTCGACAGGCTTACCGTTGCCATAGGCTCAGTTCTCATATGCGTTTCGTCAACACTCCGTTTCCAAAAAATAGGACCGCGGTTCGACCCGGTTTTCCCTCAAAACGCTCACGACAACTCGCGAATCCGTCGAGCGAGCGCTTGCGCTTTCTTCGAATCGGTAGCAATTACCAGCACGGTATCGTCACCGGCGATGGTGCCGACGACTTCAGGCCAGCGCGAAGCGTCGAGCGCGGCGGCCACCGGCTGCGCGCTCCCGACCGTGGTCTTGACGACGAGCAGGTTCTGCGCCTGGCGAATTTCGACCACGAACTGGTGAACCAGATGCATCACTGAAGGCAGAACGCTCTCCGCGCCCAGGCTTTCGTCCGCGCGCCGATAACCCTCGGGGCCTTTGACCAGCTTCAGTTCGTGGATGTCGCGGGAAAGAGTCGCCTGGCCAACGTCGAAACCCTTGCGTTCCAGTTGGCGCTGGAGCGAGTCCTGGCTTTCGACGGGACCTCCGTCGAGCAGGTCGAGGATCGCTTTGTGCCGGGCGGTTTTCGACATGAATAAAAATGCAGCTCAATGAATAAGTATCCATTGAGGAGGGGGATGTGTCAAGCGGAAATCTCCCTCGAACAGCGAAGGGCGATTACCACAGGGGCAAAAGGGAACACAGGAAAAGGCCGGACCCTCCCTCTGTTGCCCTGTACGCGCTGTTGAGAACTCGGGTTGCGAATTTACTGGCCGATCGGGGCGGGCGGAATCTGGAAATCGACGCCACGGTCATCGTTGGCTTTTTGCGTGGCTTTTAGATCGAGGTCGGCGAGCAGAATCTTGTGGGTTCGGCCCGCCGCGAAATCAAAAAGCGTATCGCCCACGATGGCGTAGTTGAGCACGTCGGACTGGTGGCCGTCTTTGAAGACAAGAGTAGTGGAAGGCTGCGGGGCCACGGGTTCTTCCATTTGTGCGTCGGCCTGAGGAGCCGAATCACGGTCATCGGCGGGCTTGGCGAAAGAAGACGGGGGAGAAGACCTGCCGAGATCGGGGTCAAGCCCGTCATCGTTGGGGTCCGGAGCATAGGGAGCGTAGGCCGGCTCGATGACGCCGACTAGAGAGCCGTCATTCCGGTGACGGCGGTGGCGGCGTCCGGAACCCCGCGCGGGATTCGGGTTCGCCGGCAAAAAGAAATTGGCGCTTCCAAAAGTGGACCAGTTGCTGCCGAAGCCGATCGACGTGACCGATGGCGGTACGCCGTTAATAGCGCGGCCGCCGAACCCCATTGAAGTGACCGACGGCGCCACACCGTTTACTTGAGCCTGAACGGGCCAAAAAGCAGCGACGGCGAATGCCACCACGAAGAAAAACAGGAAACAGGATCGCATACTGGCCAGCATGAGAAACTCCCCCGTTAGGGTACACCAACCTCTGTCTAACTAGTTAGAACTGTCCGCGCGCACCTGGGTTGCGTGAAAAATTCGCGCTGGAAGCCTCTCGCCACACTTCAGTAGCACACAAAAGGGCGTAGCTCCGCTTGTGCTGGCGAGCAAAATCGCGGCCTATGCCGCAGTGAGCGGCGCGTGGGAAGTGATGCGGCGGAGCTCGAGCACGCGGTGCCGAACATAGCCGTCCTCCGTTAAATGAGCGGAAGCAATGGCTTTACGCCCGCCGGTCACGACTTGATCGAGCGGACGGCGCTGGGGGAATTGCGGGTCGAATTCTCGGCAGAATTCGCAAGGACGACTGGAGCGTGTGTCGAAGCGATTGACGACGGCTGGATCGATGTGTTCCACGAGGAGCGGCTCCTGGGAGGGCGAAAACGGATTCACCCGGTTTTTGAGGCAGAGTAAGGATTCCGCCCCGGACCATTCATCAACTTTGGACGACGCCTTTTTACTACAAGGGATGGGACTTGTACAAGCCCCTTGCGGCAAGCATCAATTTCCTGCTTCCGGGATACCCTCAAGTGTACAGGAGGGGCCGGAATCGGGATTGGTCGCCGCTTTGAGGCAGACGCTGATTTCTGGCATCATAAGGCCACTCTTTTAAGCTGCCAATTTCGAAGATGGAGCTCGTGTGAAGCGTGCCGCTGCCAACCCGAATACCGTATTTTTTTTCGATGTAGATAACACACTCCTCAATAACGATCATGTGGCGGAAGATCTGAAACGGTACCTCACGACGCGAGTGAGCGAGGCCGCCGCCGGGCGGTATTGGGAAATCTTCGAGCGATTGCGCACGGAACTCGGGTACGCCGACTATCTGGGAGCGTTGCAGCGCTATCGCAGCGAGCAGCCGCGCGATCCGAAGTTGCTGGCCGTGTCGCACTTCCTCATTGATTATCCCTTTGCCAACCGGCTGTTTCCCGAGTCGCTGGATGCGGTGCAGTACGCGCAGCGCTTGGGGCAGGCGGTGATCCTGAGCGATGGTGACGCGGTCTTCCAGCCGCGCAAGGTGGACCGCTCGGGTCTGTACGAGCTCTTCGACGGGCGCGTCTTGATCTACATCCATAAGGAACTGGAACTGGACGATGCGGAAGCCAAATATCCTGCGGCGCACTATGTGATGGTGGATGACAAGGTGCATATTCTGGCGGCAATGAAAAAGCATTGGGGTGCGCGAGTGACGACTGTGTTTCCGCGGCAGGGACACTACGCGCTGGATGCAGCGCTGGTGGCTAAGTATCCGAATCCCGATATCACGTTGGAACGGATCGGGGATTTGCAGAAATATTCGCTGGAACAGATTTTGGCCGCAGCAGGAAAGTAAGCGTCTACTCCGCTTCTTCCTCTTCTTGAGACGCGCCCGCACAAACCAAGTCTCCCAATTCGCGGTTCAGGCTGGCTCGGCTGATCTCGGGCAGATCCACAAAACGAAAGGGTTGGAGGCATCCCTGGGTCGCCCACATGGGGAACATCATTTGCGCGCCGCAGCGAATGCTGGTGTTGCCGAGGTGGAACAGAACTGTCACCCGGATGCCTTCGTCGAGCGGTTGCTCGACTGAGACCAGACCGCCGTTGACGGAGAGTTGATTCATGCGGCCGCGGATCTGCCGCCCGTTTTCGAGCAGTACCAGGGTAAGGATAGAGCCGCCGAGTTTAACGCGCGAGCCCCGTTGTCCTTTGTGCGGAATGGCTGTGGAAGGCATTCTCCATTGATTTTGCATCAGGCGCCGGTAACAGGGCAGATTACGAAAGTCAGGACCATGCCATTTGGGGTCAGCCTCTCCGGGAAAAGTAGCCGCCATTCACGTTCTAGGCTTTCCACCACCACGACATTCCCCGACATCGAGGACGAAACGCGGGTTTTGAACGGCAGACTGTGACAGAAGTCACATCCTTATGTTCGCAAGCCATTTAGGCTGAACTGGTAAGGATGGTTTCATGGCACCGCAAGTTCATAGCGAAATTCAGGCCGAGATCCACTCAGACATCCCGCCATCCCTGATTCCCATCCCGATTCAGGCGAAACCGGCCACCAAAATAAGCAAAAAGCTCGTCCGTCGCACCGATCGCGACCGCTCGCAGATCCTGCGCCGCAGCTTCCAGGCCGGGTTCCTGTTGCTCAATGCCTGGATCGGTTGCATTTTCTACTTTTGGGTTCGTCAATTTGAGCCAGGCGGCGTCCCAACCTTATTGCATCGTCCCGCCGGGGTCGAAGGTTGGCTGCCGATTGCCGGCTTGATGAACCTCAGATACCTCACGCTCACTCATCATGTGCCGGCCCTGCATCCGGCGGCCCTGTTTCTGCTGGTCACGTTTCTTGCCATCTCGTTTCTATTCCGTAAGGCTTTCTGCAGCTGGCTGTGTCCAGTCGGGACGATCTCGGAATACGTGTGGCTGGCGGGACGGAAACTCTCTCGGCGCAACTTTCTTTTGCCGCGCTGGCTCGATCTCGGGTTGCGTGGGTTGAAGTATCTGCTGCTCGGCTTCTTTGTGTGGGCGGTGACGTCCATGGCGGCGGATCAGCTTGCCGCTTTCATGAATAGTCCTTACGGCGTGATCGCCGACGTGAAGATGCTGAACTTTTTCCGCCACATCGGCGAAACGGGCGCGATCATCTTGGGCGTGCTGGTGATTGCGTCGCTCTTCATTCAGAATTTCTGGTGCCGCTACCTATGCCCGTACGGGGCGCTGCTCGGGATTGCGTCGTTCTTCAGCCCGGCGCGCATCCGTCGCAATCCGGAGACGTGTATTGATTGTGCGAAATGCGCCAAGGCATGTCCTTCAACATTGCCCATCGACACTCTGGTGACCATCAAATCGGCGGAATGCACTGGCTGCCTGGAATGTGTTGCGGTCTGTCCCGCAAAAGATACGCTCAACCTGTCATTGTCTTTGCCAGCGTTGCCGCTCCGACCTCGGACGGTGCCGGCCTGGGTCATGGCGGCGGGGATTGCGGTGTTGTTCTTTGGTGTCGTCGGTTTTGCAAAAACAGCGGGCTACTGGGATTCGCACGTGTCGCAGGCCACCTATCAGCAACTGGTTTCGAGCGCGGATCAGGCAGCGCACCCGATGCCCGGGGAAAAGTGAGGCTGCCTGCGCTTCCTTCTCCGAATCACCGGTCTATCCGCGGACTAGAACGTAACCTGAATGATCTTGGCGACTTTCTTGGAGAAATCATAGGTGGCGCGCAGGTTTTCTCCCAGGAAGCGCACCTTACCCTGAACATCGCGATCGACGATGGTCTGTCCGGCGTGATCGGTGATGTGAACTTTCAGAGTCAACGAGGTCGATCCTGAGACCGTGGTCACTTCACGTTTTTTCTGACTGCCCTTCGTGAAAGATTGCACCGTGGTGTGCAGGGTGACGAGATCGGGCGCGCTCGCCGCATCCTTGTCGCCGCTACGATAAACGTGCTGGAACTTGCCCGTCTTCTCGATTTGCGTGATCAGGTTTTCATAAATTGCGATGCGGAATTCCGGGGGTATGGGCACGTCGCCTGGATCCATGGGCTCGATTTGAATGGAAGAGGCGGAGACCTTCGGCGCGGTCTTGGAATCGCCGGACGCCGTCTGCCCCCACAGGGAGCTCACCATAAGAAGAAAGGCGCCAGCGAGAACGACGCGAAAAATGACGGAGACTGCCGTTCGAGTGTGAGGTTTCAATGGTTTAATTTCTCCTCTTATTTGTTTGCAGGGGCCGGTTCAGCGAGCGGAACACTGGCTTTTGCACCGAGCGCGACGAGTTGCTTCTTGAACGGAGCTGCCTGACCCTGAGCAAGCACAAAAATGGTGCCATGAAAGCCGCCGCTGGGGTCCTTGAATTCCACCGTGAGGACGTCCACCTTATGGGAAAACAGGGCCAAGACCCGTCCGCCGCCGTAGGGAATGGCCATGGTCGCGATGTGCGCCGCACCGGCAATATCCTGCCGGCTATCTTCATTGGTGGAGATGTCGAGAATGAAGGAAGCCTCGACCTCCGCCTTGGTCTTGCTGGTGGCGAACTGCAGCGAACTGCCGACAATGGATAGCGTGCCTACAGAATAGTTCTTGACCTTGTCACCACCGATCACCAGTTTGACATCGGTTTGTGCCAAGCTCGGAGCGGCTGGGGATGTGCCCGCGGATTGGCCGCGCGCCCTCAACGGGGAAAACATCAAGGCAGCACCGACGGCCAGGAGGAAGAAACCGCGCGCGCACGTGCGGGTGCCGGTTCCTCGGAAGGAATTCGTTTTGCCACGAACATTGAATATCGGTTTTTGCATGCTCATTAGTTTTTGTTCCTCACGTGAGTTGGCACGAGCCAATACGGAACCACGCTGCGGTTCGGCGTTGCTTTCAACACCGAACGGAGTGTATGCGAACAAACAACAGTTAGCAATCTGTAAACTCGCAGAGGACGAACAAGGCTCCTTCGTCCGCACCGGGAGGTTTGCATGCCGCAGAAGGCGCAGCGCGGGAAATTTCCAGGTCCTCGCTATTTCAGTCGTGCGGCCGCCCTGAAAGTCGTGCCGCCTCACTCCCTCGATTTGTGGCGGAGGCTCTCGTCGTACATGGCGCCGTAGTCCAAATACTGCGCGACGGGGTCGTCCCAGTATTGAATTTCTACCTTCTCGACTTCGCCCTTCTTGCCAAAGCTGGCGGTCAGGTGAGCGTTCATGCCGGCGAAATAGGTGGGCAGGTTGAGCTTCTCGATAGCGCTCCAGCACCTGGTCGCGCAGCGCGGGATCGAAGTGGACTCCGTACTTGATCGACCAGCGCCTTGATGGCGTCGTAGTCGCCTTCGGCTTTGATGCGCATCAGTTCGGCGAGCAGCATGCCCACGCCCTGGCGCATTTTTTGATAATCGACGACACGAACGTAGGTCTTGCCGTCGCGCGTGAATTGTTCGATCGAGCCGGGAACTTTGTCGGCGATGTAGTGGGCGATCAGCTGGCGGTCGCGCTCGTGATCTTCTTCGATCGTGTCGCCGTGGGGAATGCGGCGCAGTTGCACCAAGGCGACCGAGGCCGCGGTGTCATACATCGCCTTGGCGACTTCTTCCTGATTGGAGATCAGGCCGAGTTCTTTCAGTTTGGGATCCCACACGTTCCACAGCGCCATCAGGTCGGCGCGGCCTTCTTCGAGCGTGGAAAAATATTCTTTCAGGAAAGGCTGCGCGCCGCCGCTGACGCGCTCGCTCAGCTTGCCGGAGCCGTGGCCGATGACTTCGTGCAGGGCGACCAGAAGATCGCTCGCTTCCGTGCCATACTTCTGCGCGCGCTCGACCTCGGCGGGATTGGCGGCGAACTCGGCGATCAGCGCTTTGCCGGTGGCTTCCTCCAGGGCGCGCTTGCTGCCCATGAAAAGAAAATTCTTCGAGCCGTATTTTTCGTGGATTTCGTTTTCGTTCGGCAGATTGTCGCCGATCGTGGTCACGCTGAAATCGCCGGTTTCGATCAGGGTTTCGACCGCTTTCACTACCGGCAGTTTGAACGACGTGACGCTTGTACTTCGCGTCCCACGGAGCTTTTTCTTCGAAATAGCCGGCATTTTCCGCCAGTTTTTTCATGGCGGTGGTGACGGGCTTATCGGTGATGGTGACGAAACTCTGCGAGCTTCCTTTGGCGCCGCGGGCGTCGCGATAGACCTCGATGAATCCGTTGTCGAAGTCGACGGTGGCGTCGTTCTGCACCCAGGCGGTGCCGAATGCTACCCACTCCGCGTAATCGCCGGTCTGGTAGTAGCGGATGAGATGGTCGATAGCTTCGGCTTGCGCCGGGTTCGGCATACGCGCGCGCTTTCTGGAAGCAATCGTTCGCTCGCTTTAAGAACGTGGCGTACACGCCGGGAGGAACTTTGCCGTCGGGCGTGCCGGCGCGGTAGACGAGTTCGGTGAGTTTGCCGTCCGCGCCTTTGACCACGCGCGAGTTCAGCGGATATTTCTCTTGAAATCCCTTCAGGTCTGCGAGGCTCAAGCCCGGATAAAAGGTGTTCGAGCTGGCCTGGATCGTGTCTTTTCCGCCGACCGGACTCTTGGCGATGGTCATGGGCTCGAAGGTGGCGTCGAAAAACGAAACTCGCAGGTCGTCGAGTTCGTGCTTGAGATCGCTGGGCAGTTTTGAGCGGCGGCAGATCGGCATAAGGGGTTTGAAAAGCCTCCGTTATGTTGCGCCGACATGGCGGCGCGCCGCAGTTCTTCGAAAGTGAATCCGGGCAGGAATTTTTGCGAGGTCAGGTCGTTGTGGTTGCCGCGGTTGGCCCAGAAGAGCTTGGCGAATTCGGCGATCCTCATGCGGGCCACGGGATCGATTCCGTCCGGAGTGCGCCATGATCTCTTCGAGCAGACGCTTTTGCCGCAATCCGTAGGCGGAGAACTGATCGTAGATGATGGGATCGATGGCGATGGAAGCCTGGGTCAGCCAGTAGGCCAGGGCCTGCTGTCGCGGCGTAAGCGCCTGAAAACTGGGCGCGTGCAGTTGAACGAAGGCGGTGTCGCCGACGCGCTCAACGACAACTTTGCTGGTTTTGTCGGGCTGGCAGAGCGCCGGAATGGCGGCCGCGAACAGGATGAAGACGAATAAGATAGAGCGCGAAAACAAAGGTGCGGAATTCAACGGCTTCAAGGATGGCCTCCGAACGATCTGGCCCGTTGGCGGACCAAACTCCGCAGCCTACCACAAACGGGTTAGGTGGTGGGGGCGCCGTGCCCGCTGAGAAGGGGCGGAACACCGTCCCTACACATGCTAGAATCGTTGTGTGATGCTTGGGGCCGATGCTTCCTGATATCGAAAAACTGCTGGAGCTGCAGATCGCGGATAAGGAAATCCGCAAACTGCGGGACGAGGTTGCGGCGCTGCCGAAACGCGTCGCGGTGATCGAACAAAAACTGGCGGGAACCAAGGCACACCTGGAAAAAGTTCGAGCCGCCGCCAAAGGCGACGAAGCCAACCGCAAGAAATTCGAAGCCGCTATCAAAGACCTGCAAGGCAAGATTTCCAAGTATCGCGACCAGTCTCTCGACGTAAAAACCAACGACCAATATAAAGCGCTGCTGCACGAGATTCAGTTTGCCGAGCAGGAGATCCGGCTGAACGAGGACCGCATCCTTGAGGTGATGGTCAACGTCGAAGCGCGCGAGAAGGAAGTGAAGGCGGCGGAGGCCGAGCTCAAGGCGGAGACCGCGGAAATCGAGAAAGAAAAAGAAGACGCGCGAAAAGTTACCGCGGAAGATCAGCAGAAGCTCGCGGAGTGGAATGCCAAGCGCGACGCGCTGCGGCAAGCGGATTTCCGAGGATATTCTTCGGCAATATGAGCGGGTGGCGAAGTTCCGCGGCACCGGGCTGGCGGAAGTGCGCGACCAGAAATGCATGGGCTGCCAGGTGATGCTGCGGCCGCAGACCTACAACGAAGTGCGCAATGGCGAGAAGGTGATGGTCTGCGAATCGTGTTCGCGAGTGTATTACTTCAATCCCGCGAACGAAGTGAAGCCGGAGCAGGAAGTGGTGACGGTGACCGGGAGAAAACGCGCGCGGCCGAAGGCGGATGCGCCGCAGGCGTGGTTCTACCGTCCGGATTACGCCGAGGAAGGCGAAGTGTTGCTGGCGTTTACCAATAATGGCGGCAGTTCAACGCGGCGCATTTACGAAATGCACACCGGACGCCAGTTCGGCGATGTGCTGATGCGCGAAGGGAATTACCGGCAGGCGTTTCCGGAGGATCTGACGGACTCAGCTCTGCGCCTGAACGGCCATTGGGACGAAAAAGAGATGGACGAGTGGGGATCGGAAATTCCCTCGAATGTTCTCGATCTGCTGCAGAAAGATTTGCTGGCCATCCGGCGCGAGCACAAAGCGACCCACAAGCATTCCGCCCCTCCGGCCGACCAGCCGGCAGCTAGTTAAGCGATCCACGGTACGGCGCCAACCCCTGAATCAATAAGCAGAGCCAACGAAACCATAGGTTGAGTACTTTTGTAATCGAAACAGCCGTTTCATTGCTGCCAACGTCTCGTCATTGCCGTTAACTGAAGATTGCGTGCAATGACAGCGATGGATTCGACGAGCGAAAGCCTGAGCGCGCCCGGCTGAATCGCATATTATTCAAATCCCGCAAAAACGCAGGTTGATTCTCTGCCTGCTGCTCGTTCTGGCGACGATCGCGCTTTACAACCCGGTTACCCGCGCTCCATTTCTCAATTACGACGACCCGGTTTACGTTACCGAGAATCCTCAGGTTCGCGCCGGGACTCACGTGGAATACAGTTGGCTTGGGCGTTTCGCACTCCTCAGAGCTTTGGACTGGCACCCGATGACCTGGCTCTCATATGCTCTCGATAGCCAGATATTCGGCATGAATCCGGTGGGCTACCATACCATCAACGTGCTTCTCCATGCGGCCAATGTGGTGCTCCTGTTCTTGATTCTGGAGAGTGCTACGGGCTTCGTGTGGCGCAGCCTGGTGGTCGCCGCGCTTTTTGCTCTTGCATCCGATCAATGTGGAGTCGGTGGCGTGGATCGCGGAACGTAAGAATGTCCTTAGCATGTTTTTTTTTCTGGTCGCGCTGGCTGCCTATGGCTGGTACGCGCGCCGGCCCGGCATTGGACGATACCTGGCAGTTACCCTGGCCTATGTTTTGAGCTTGATGAGCAAGGCGCAGGGATTACGTTCCCGTTTGCGCTGTTGCTGTTGGACTACTGGCCGTTGCGTCGAATGGGAGCCTCGGAAGACAGTTGGAGGCGATCTGACGTTGCGCCCGTCCGCGGCGCATCTTTCTTGGAGTCTTGAGTTGTTGCGAGAAGGTGCCTTGGTTTGCGCTGTCGGCCGCTGAGCGCGGTCATTACCGTCAACACGGGGGGAGCGGCGTTCAGCACATCGTGCTGACGGACGCAACCAATTGCAATTTCCGCTCTGGGTACGTCTGGCGAATGCGGCGATTTCGTATGTCAAATATCTTGGAAAAGCGTTCTGGCCGGTCAATCTGGCGCCGTATATCCGCATCCCGGGTTTGCGATCAGCATTCCCGCGGCGGTGGCTCTCGGCACTCCCTGATCATGGCCATCACCGTGCTGGCGGTGATCTTCCGGCAGCGCAAGGCTTTCTTGGTCCGGCTTTTTTTGTGGGATGGTTTTGGTTTCTGGGAACGATGGTGCCGATGATTGGGAGTGGTGCAGATTGGCGCTCACTGCGCATGGCCGATCGCTATGCCTATATTCCGCTGCTGGGAATTTTCGTGATCGTGTGCTGGGGCGCGGCGGATCTGATCAAACGTTGGCATGTTCCGCATGGCAGTGTCCGGCGGCGGGCGCTGCCGTCATCTTGCTGATGCTCGGATTCGCGCTTCATCGGCAGGTGAGTTTTTGGGGCGACAACGTCACGCCTCTGGAGCCACACTCTGGAGGTGACCGGGGACAACTTCACCGCCGAAGAGAATCTTGCCATGGCGTTGATTGCCCAGGGCAGGGCCGGGGAAGCTTTGCCGCACCTGCAGCGGGCGCACCTTCTGCTGCCGGGCGACCCACTGGCTACGCTCAATCTCGCAACCTACCAGCAAATGCTTGGCAACTATCGGGCGGCGCTCGATGGCTATGCGAGCTGTGGTGCACTCCATGGCAGCTCCGTCGTTGCTGGCGACGGCGCGAGCGAACAGCGGATATGCGCACCTCTCGCTGAAGCAATATGACAACGCGAAACAGGATTTCGAAGCGGCTCTGACGGCACAACCAGAAAATTCGGTGGCTTATCGCGGGCTGGGTTTGGTGGCGCAACGAAGCTGGGAACATCGCCCAGGCTGCCCAGGATTACGAACGAGCGGTCGAACTGCAGCCTACGCCGGTCGATTATCTGCTTTTGGGCCATGCTCTGGAGATCGGCGGACAGCCGGAAGCGGCCCGCGCAGCGCAGTCGCAGGCTGCCCGCATGACCCGCGATCTCAACGACGATGTCGCGACCGTGCGGCAGTTATTGGCAAACTAGCGCGGTGCCTCTCGCTATTCGTCGTTCGCCGTTCGCGATGTCAATACACGCGTGCGAACCGCCAAAACGCTACTCACGGTGCCGTACGGGTTTTTATACCGCAGGACCTTCGACAAGTCTTTGCCGCGGATGATTCCCACCGAGTGATAGGCCAGTCCCCAGGAATCGATGGTCGACATATCCGGGAAGATGCAGGCCTCGAGCACGGTATCGACCGGATCCGACTTCTCTGACCCAGCCACCGCCGCTGGCGTTGATGCCGCCAAACAGATCGCTGCCGCCAAGCTGGGAGCAGTAGCACGATGCCGGGTTTCCGTTGCAACTACCCATCGGTACCTCGGCGTAATAGGCAAGCGCGGCGAGAGTGGGCTGCTCGGTGTAGAGCGTGGAAAGTTCGACGTAAATTCGCGATCCATCTTTCTTCGACGTGAACTTGCAAAATTGGCGATCGCCCGGAAAGACGAAGCCAGTCCTGCTCGCCAGCGTTGGTGTTGAAGTAGGGTTCGCGAACATCGACTTCGCCGCCCTTCTTGACGCAATAATCGCCAGCCTTGCCCAGATCGATAGCTTTCGAGTCGGCACTCGTGGCATTTCCGGCTTGAACGGGTTGCGCGGGGGGAACAAGGACTGCGATTGCCAGCGCGATACAAAACAACATGATGGCTGCGGCGATGGAACGTTTCACGAAGGGCCTCCTGGGGCGATCAACTTGCCGCGAAAGGGTAACACAAAAAATCGAAACACAGGGGACACAGGGGTCCACAGGGAAGACCCAAAGGGAATGCTGCAGATGACGGTCTACGGTACATCTGCGATTTGCGGTAAGATTGCGGCTATGAGGTGAGTGATGGCCGCCAAAGACAACACGACAACTTTGACTTTCTTCCGCATCCCGCCGTTCGTTTCTTAGCTTGTCTGCCGCCGCCTCGGCCGCGCTGGCGTTGCGCATTGTGACGGAGCCGATGCTGGCTCATGCCCGGGCCCGCGCGGGCGAGTTTCCGAAAGATGCGATCCGGATTGACGCCAACGAAAACCCGCTCGGGCCGAGCACTTCGGCGCGTGAGGCGGTCGCCGCCATGATTCCGCAGGGCGGACGCTATTCCTTCTGGCTGACCGGCGATCTGGAGAAGATGCTGGCGGAAACGGAAGGGATGAAGGCGGAACAGATTCGCGTCTATCCCGGATCGAGCGAGCCTCTGCATCACACCGTGGCGGCTTTCACCTCGCCGCAGCGCAGCTATGTCACCGCCGATCCGGGTTACGAAGCCGGAATGTTCGCCGCCAATGCCATCGGCGCCAAGGTGGTGAAGGTTCCGCTGACGAAAACTTATGCGCACGATGTGCGCGCGATGCTGGCTGCGGCTCCTGACGCGGGCGTGTTTTATATTTGCACGCCCAACAATCCGACTGGCACGCTGACCAGTCATTCCGATATCGAATACCTGCTTGAAAACAAGCCCAAGGATTCCGTGGTGCTGGTCGATGAAGCTTATATCCATTTCGCCGATGCGGTTTCGGCGATGGATCTGGTGAAGGCGGGCAAGGACGTGATCCTGCTGCGCACTTTCTCAAAAATTTACGGGATGGCTGGCCTGCGCTGCGGAGCCGTGTTCGCCCGGCCCGATCTGCTGGAGAAAATCGAAAATTACGGTGGCGGGAATCCCATGCCGGTTACGGCGGTGGTCGCCGCCATGGCCAGCTTGAAAGATGCGCAACTGGTGCCCGAGCGCAAGCGCATCAACGCCGCGATTCGCGGGCAGGTGTTTGCCTGGCTGGATCACAATGGATATTCCTACATTCCCTCGGAATCGAACTGCTTTATGCTCGATACGAAAAAGCCGGCGAAGGCGGCGATCGATGCCATGGCCAAACAAAATGTGTTTATTGGACGCATCTGGCCGGTGTGGCCGACCTATGTGCGCGTCACGATTGGAACCGCGCCGGAGATGGAACAGTTCCAGACCGCATGGCAGAAGGTGATGACGGGAGCGGTGACGGCGAGCGTGGGCGGGGTTCCGCGCGCGGGAGAATGGCCGCCGCAGACGGAATCTGGACGGCCTCGATAGTTCGGTCCTGAAGGCTCGTGGGGTGACGGAGCTTCGCCCCGTCCAGTGGCGCCGAGCCTCGCCACCACACGCATCCGCGCCGCTACGCTATAACATCTATTCATGCCGAAAAAACATGCCGCCTCCGCCAAGCACGCGGAGCCTTCTGTAAAACTCTCTGCCCGCGGAGTCGCCCGGCTGCAGGCGCGGCACCCTGGGTCTACCGCTCGGACATCATGGAAGAAGAGGACGTCCCGCCGGGGGCGGTCGTTCGCGTGCTGGATCAGCGCGGGAAATTCCTTGGAACCGCGCTCTACAGTTCTTCATCGCAGATCGCCATCCGCATGATCTCTCACGGATCCGTGGCCGATCTGCCGGCTCTGGTCGCGGAGCGCATTCGCGCCGCCATCGCTTACCGGGAACAATTCGTTACGAACACGGACGCCTACCGCATCGTTTTCAGCGAAGCCGATTTTCTGCCCGGCCTGATCGTCGACCGGTACAACGATGTGATCTCGCTTCAAATCCTGACTCAGGCGATGGATGCCGCGCCCGTCCGCGAAGCCATCGCTTCAAACGTTGATTCAGGGTGTGAGCCAAGAATCGCAGCCGGCTGGAATTGTCGAGCGCGTCGATGCGCGCATTCGCGAACTGGAGCAATTGCCTCCGCGGCAATCCGGGCTGCTTTGGGGAGAGAAGAGTTCGACGGAATACAGCATGAATGGCGTCCGCTTTCACTACGACGGTCTCGAAGGCCAGAAGACCGGCGCATTTCTCGATCAGCGGGAAAACTATGCCGCTGCGGCCGCAATACGCGCACGGCGAGGCGCTCGACGCTTTCTGCTACCAGGGAGGGTTTGCCCTGCATCTGGCTGCGAAGTGTTCGAGCGTTACCGGGGTCGACAGTTCGCGGCCGGCGCTGGAAATGGCGGAGAAGAATGCGGCTTAAGCGCTTCGAACAACGGCCGCGAACTGGAGTGGATCGAGGCCAACGCCTTTGATCTCTTGCGGGAATACTCCGCCGCCAACCGGCGCTATGACACCATCGTGCTCGATCCGTCGGCGTTTGCCAAAACCAAGCGCGACCTCGACAAGGCGCTGCGCGGCTACAAGGAACTCAACCTGCGCGCCATGAAAATGCTGCGGCCCGGGAGGGATTCTCGTCACCTGCTCCTGCTCGTTTCACGTCAGCGCCGCGGACTTCCTCAAAGTCGTCGCCGATGCCGCGCAGGACGCCCACAAATCGCTGCGCGTTATGGAGAACCGAGGGGCGGCCAAGGACCATCCAATCCTGCTGAATGTGCCGGAAACCAGCTATCTTAAGTGCCTGATATTAAGTGTAAGCAATTGAAAATAAATGATAATATAATACTTGACAATAACACACTAAGATTTTATTATCTGTTGCATACTTAATCACAACTCGGGAGCGCTCTGAGAGGCTCTCCAAATGAATTTCAAGTAGGAGGATTTAGTTATGACTTTGCTTACCCGTTGGGATCCGTTCCGTGAGTACGTCACCCTGCAGGACCGCATGAACCGTCTGTTCCGCGACCCGCGTGGGCCGGAAGGACAGGATGAATCGCTAACCACGACCGCATTTGCGCCGCCCGTGGATGTCTATGAAGACGAGCACAACGTCACTTTGAAGATCGAAGTGCCGGGAATCGACGAGAAGGACATTGACGTCCGCATCGAGAACAACACGTTGACCGTGCACGGCGAGCGCAAGTTCGAGAAGGAAGAGAAAGAAGAGAACTACCGCCGCGTGGAGCGGCAGTATGGCAGCTTCACCCGCACCTTCACTCTGCCGAACACGGTCGACCAGGAAAGCGTGCAGGCCGACTATGACAAGGGCGTGCTGAAGATCAAGCTGGCGAAGAAAGCGGAAGCCAAGCCGAAGCAGATCAAAGTAAACGTTGGCGGCGGAAACAGGACAGCCAGAAGACGCTCGAAGGCAAAGAGCCGAAGGGCGTCGGCAAAGCCGCGTAAGCGAGAACTCGAAAGCGGTAAACTTGGCGGGAGGCGGAAGACCGGCGCCTCCCGTTTCATTTGTAATTGGAAATCTGGTAATTGTGTAATTTAGAAGCCGAGCGTGCCGAAGTCTTTGGATTCCCAAATTCAAGCCAGCAATTACAAATATTCACTAGAAATAGGAGTAGAACCCCATGGCAATTCGTTGGGATAAATTCACCGTCAAGGCGCAGGAAGCCGTCCAGCGCGCGAACGAGCTTGCTTCCGAGCACGGCAATCCGGAGTTGGCGCCGCTTCATCTGCTCGGCTGCGTTAGTCGAAGACAAAGAGGGCATCGTTGCGCCGGTGCTGGAGAAAATCGGCATTGGGCCGCAGGCCGTGCTCAGCGACCTCTACAAAGAAATTGAAAAGCTGCCGAAAGTCTCGGGCAGCGGCGGAGCGCAGCAGCCGAGCGATGTCGTCGCAGATCAACCAGGTGCTGGAGAAGATCGTTCAAGGAAGCCGACACCTTCAAAGACGAATATGTTTCGACCGAGCACATGCTGCTCGCGTTGACCGACCTGAAGCGCGATCCGGCGCAGGAGTTGCTGGCGCGTCACGGCGCGACGCATGATGCGATTTTGAAAGCGCTCACCGCTGTGCGCGGATCGCAGCGCATCACCGACCAGAATCCGGAAGCGAAATACCAGGCGCTGGAGCGTTATGCCCGCGACCTGAACGAGCAGGCGCGGCGCGGGAAACTCGATCCCGTCATTGGGCGCGATGAAGAAATTCGCCGCGTGGTGCAGGTGCTTTCGCGGCGCACGAAAAATAATCCCGTGCTGATCGGCGAGCCCGGCGTGGGCAAAACGGCCATTGTCGAAGGCCTGGCGCAGCGCATCATTTCGGGCGACGTGCCGGAGGCGTTGAAGAACAAGCGCGTCATATCGCTCGATCTGGGAGCGATGCTGGCGGGCGCGAAATATCGCGGCGAGTTCGAAGACCGGCTCGAAGGCTGTCCTGAAAGAAATCGAAGACTCGCAGGGCCAGATCATTCTCTTCATCGACGAGTTGCACACGCTGGTCGGAGCGCGGCGCCGCCGAAGGCGGCATCGACGCCTCGAACATGCTGAAGCCCGCGCTCGCCCGCGGAGAATTGCGCGCCATCGGCGCTACGACGCTCAACGAATATCGCAAGTACATCGAAAAAGATGCCGCGCTGGAACGCCGCTTCCAGATCGTGTTCGTGGGCGAGCCGAATGTCGAAGATACGATTGCCATCCTGCGCGGCTTGAAGGAAAAATACGAAGTGCATCACGGCGTGCGCATCAAAGATTCGGCCATCGTCGCGGCTGCGACGCTTTCGCACCGCTACATTTCCGACCGCTTCCTGCCCGACAAGGCCATCGACCTGATCGATGAAGCTGCGCAGTTCACTGCGCATCCAGATCGATTCCATGCCCACCGAGATCGATCAACTCGAACGGCGCGCCACGCAACTCGAAATCGAAAAACAGGCACTGAAAAAAGAAGATGATGCCAACTCGAAAGAACGCCTGGCTCACGTGGAGAAGGAACTCGCCGGCATTCGAGAACAATCCAATGCGCTCAAGGCCAAGTGGAAACAGGAAAAAGACGTCATCGCAAAAGCCCGCGCTCTGAAAGAAAAACTGGAGCAGCTCAAAATGGAAGAAGCGGCCGAGGAGCGCAAAGGGAATCTGGAGCGCGTGGCGCAAATCCGCTACGGCCTGATCCGCAACGCGGAAGAAGAACTGAAAAAAGTGACCGCGCAGATCGACGGCAAAACTGGGCATCGCATGTTGAAAGAAGAAGTCGATGAGGAAGATGTAGCCCGCATCGTCTCCAAGTGGACGGGCATTCCGGTTTCGAAGATGCTCGAGGGCGAGGTCAAAAAGCTCATCAACATGGAGGACCGGTTACGCCTGCGCGTCATTGGCCAGGACGAAGCGCTGGAACGTGTGGCCAACGCCATCCGCCGATCCCGCGCCGGACTGAGCGATCCGAAGCGGCCGATTGGCTCGTTTATTTTCCTGGGGCCAACTGGCGTAGGAAAGACCGAGCTCGCGCGGGCACTGGCTGAGTTTCTTTTCGACGATGAGCGCGCCATGATCCGCATCGATATGTCCGAATACATGGAGAAGCATGCAGTGTCGCGCCTGATCGGCGCGCCTCCCGGATACGTCGGCTACGATGAGGGCGGGCAGCTTACCGAGCAGGTGCGGCGGCATCCTTATGCGGTCGTGCTTTTCGATGAGATCGAAAAAGCGCATCCCGACGTGTTCAATATCCTGCTGCAGATCATGGATGATGGTCGCCTCACCGACGGCAAGGGCCGCAAAGTGGATTTCAAAAACACAGTCATCATCATGACCTCGAATCTGGGCTCGGCATATCTGCAGTCGGAAAACATTCGCTCGGCCGATGGCTTCGAGGAGGCCTCGAAGCAGGTGATGGCCACGCTGCACGGGCATTTCAAACCCGAGTTCCTGAATCGCGTGGACGACATCATTATTTTCCATCCGCTCGGGAAGGAACAACTGGTGAAGATTGTCGATCTGCGGCTTGAAGACTTGCGCCGGCTTTTGGCGGACCGCAAGATTTCACTCGAGCTCACCGATGCCGCCAAAGAACTGCTCTTTACCGAAGGCTACGATCCAAACTTTGGAGCGCGTCCGCTGAAGCGAGCCATCCAGAAGCTGGTGCAGGATCCGCTCGCGCTGAAAATTCTCGACGGCGAGGTGCTGCACGGCGACCACGTGATCGTGGACGCCGACAAGAAAACCGGCAAGATGACGTTCAAGGTTAGCGAGCGGGTGGGGGAGAAAGTAGCGGCGCGGGCGAAAAAGTGATGCTCGGGCGGCGAGGCAAGGGTGAGCCGTCCGATCCTTGTTTGCCTGGACGGGCCAAACACCCGTCCCCACACGACCTTTATGCTGCAAGATTCCCTCTCGGGGACGATCAGTAATTATGGGTTACTCTGCCCTGGAGAACGCTGCATTGGCTGAAGAAACCAAGCTGCATGATTGGCTGGCGGAGCTTCTGCGTCTTGGCGGCAGCGACTTGCTGCTGGTGCACGGAGCGGCCGCCGCGATTCGTAAAAACGGAGAAGTCGAGAAGATCGGAGCCGCTCCGCTGGATGGCTCGGAAATTGAATCTCTGGTGCAGCCGATTCTGACGCCGGTTGCCGCAGCGCAGTATCGCGTCGTGCAGATTGCCGATTCTTCCTATCGAATCGCTGGCCTCGGACGATTCCGCATAAATCTACATCGCGAACGCGGCCGGGCCGCCGCCACAATCCGCGCGCTCCCGATGAAAGTACCAGCGCTCGACGAACTGGGACTGCCGGTTGAAATCGGGAGTCTCGCCGCGCTCCGTCGCGGGCTGGTGCTGATCGGGGGCGCGGCTGGTGCGGGGAAAGTCCACGACCCTGGCGGCGCTGGTCAATGAGATCAATCAGCGCGATGCCCGGCACATCGTGACTATCGAAGATCCTGTCGAATACGAGCACGCGCATCTGCGCAGTATCATCGAGCAAGTCGAAGTCGGAACCGATGCGCCTGACTTTCCCACCGCGCTTCGCGCCGCGCTGCGGCAGGCGCCCGATGTGCTCGTCGTTGGCGAGATGCGCGATCCGGAGAGCATGGCGATTGCGGTTTCGGCGGCCGAAACTGGCCATCTGGTGCTCTCCACTTGCACACCACCGACGTAGCCTCTGCCATCTCGCGCATCTCCGATTCGTTTCCGGTGGAACGGCAGAGCACGATTCGGCAGGAAGTTTCGATGGCGATTTCGGCGGTATTGACGCAGACGCTGTTGCCGAGCCGCAAGGGCGGGCGCATTCCAGCAGTTGAGTTGTTGATGATTGGATATGGGGCGCGTCAGCACATCCGCCACAACGCGCTTGCAGCACCTGAATCAGGAAATCACGATGACCAAGGTAAAGGGATCGATCGCCTTGGAGGAGTCACTGGCGCGGCTGGTGAAAAATGGGCACCTGGAGCGGGAGGACGCCATGGAATTTGCGGTCCATCCCGACGAAGTTGAAGAGCCGGCTGCGAGGCGTGGCGTAATTTTCTTGGAGGCAGCCTACGCGTGGGCGGCGAAACTGCGTCCGCCACTTCTGTGCGCGACAAATACCACGCCACGATCACGCGCACGATAATGCCCAGTCCTCCGATCGCAAGCGCCTTGGGCTGAACCATCACGGTTGCGGCTGAGACGGATGGCACCAGCATTACGATTCCCGCAATGGCGATCAGCATCGCGGCATGGCGCACGATGTTCTTGAGTTCTACGAGACCCCACGCGACTCCGCCTCCTGCGACTGCCATGAGCAGGAACATGTACGGTCCCGCCAATTCCAACCCGGATAGCAAAGGCGCGCCTGCCGACATCGATATCGTGCCCGGACTGACGAGCATCACGCCGCCTGCGATCGCGAGATAGATCGCGCAGAGAGCGAACAGGGCGGCGATGGCGCGCACCCCGTTTGGGATCGGATTGGCGGCGCTATCGGCCATTAGTCTCGGTGAGTCATTGGTTTCGGTGACTGGATTTTGTCATCTACCAGATTTTGTCATCCCTTACGAAGTAAGGGATCTCCAGTTCGCGGTAAGACGCAGATCCCTCACTTCGTCCCCGATGAAAATTCATCCAAAGAGAGACGGCTCGTAGAATACTAGGTTGTGGCTGCGCCTTCACAAACGAAGCTGATTGTCCTCAATCTTAAGGCGGGGATGCCTACGGTCGAGCAGGCGAAGCGGCGCTTGCTGGAGTGGTTATATTCGCCGCGCGGCGCGAGTGGGCCGGTGGTGAAGATCATTCATGGCTACGGGTCTTCTGGGAAGGGCGGCGCGATCCGCAGCGCGATCCGCGAACAGATGGCAGGGTGGCAGCGCGCAGGCAAAGTGCTCAAGGTGGTTCCCGGCGAAAACTGGAGCATCTTCGACCGGGACTCCCAGGAGTTGCGCCAGCGCTATGCATTTCTCGGGAAGGACGAAGATCTTGATCGCGGGAATGCGGGCATGACGCTGGTCGAGTTTCCCCCGGATACTTCGCGAATCTTTCGCTAACAAATCAAACGAGAATTGAGTCCAAGCTAGCGGGCGCGTTTTTCGGCGGCTTTTTTGAAGTCTTCGCCCGCCGCGCACCCGGTACTTTGCCAATACGCGGATCGCCAGCAAGAACCAAGTCGCAAGCGCGCAATGCGGCTTCCTCAAAATCCTCTGCGTCCGACGGAAGCACCTGCCAGCCCGTCACTTTTTTTCCCAACACTTTGATCGATCGCATGTTGGGGAAGTCCCGCCGCAGACTTTCGTGGTGCTCCTGGGTAGTGGCGAGCCACACTCCGTTGTCCGGGTCCACGCCAGCTTTGTCTTTGTTTCTCAGGATAACCACGATCTTCTCTTCTACATAGATCGCAAGGCAGACGAACATGGAGCGCGTCCGCGGCGATAGCGGCGCGAGCGCGTCGAGCACGAATTCGTGCGGAGCAGGTTTGCGCCGCTTGACCGCGAACAGTGTGTCCTCCAGCGGAAGAAACACCGATTTGCTACGGGACTTCGACGTAGAGGACCGTGACATAAGAGCGAAACAGTCGTTCCGTTTCTTGTTCCAGCAACACTGAGTATATTACTGACCGCCTTCGGAGCGAATCGCTGAAAAAGAGAGGAAATGACCCGCTACGAGTGTGAGAGGTTGCCGGTTCCCTGCTCGAAGCTGTAACGTAATCGGCCAAGACTTAATTCTCTCTGGGGGATCGAATGAAGTTCAGCCGTCATCTGCGTGCGTGTATCTTTCTGCTTTTCTGTTTCACTGCACTTACCGCCAGTTTGTGCTCGGCACAACCAGGCGCGCCCGCGCCGAGAACGGTTGTCATCCACGCCGGACACCTGCTGGACGTGAAAACCGGCAAAACGCTTGCCAACCAAACCATCCTGATTCAGGGCGACAAGATCAGCCAGGTGGGAGAGGTTCGCGACCAACTCCTACCAAAGAATGCAACGGTAATCGAACTTCCGAGCGCCACCGTGTTGCCGGGATTGATTGACGCGCACACGCATATCACGTTCACGCCTAATTTTGGGTACTCACAGCTCGCGATCTCCATCCCACGCGAGGCGCTGAATGGAGCACGCAATGCTCGCGTCACCCTCGACGCCGGATTTACGACCGTCCGCAACGTGGGCGCGAGCGGTTTCACCGACGTTGCTTTGCGTGATGCGATCAATGCGGGCGATGTCCCGGGACCGCGCATGCTGGTCAGCGGCCCGGCGCTGAGCATTACAGGCGGCCACTGCGACGAGAATTTACTGCCGTTTGAATGGCACATACAGGCCGAAGGCGTGGCGGATGGCGTCGAAGCCGTCCAGCACAAGACGCGGGAAATCATCAAGTATGGCGCCGACTTGATTAAAGTCTGCGCCACCGGCGGGGTGCTTTCGCATGGCGATAATCCGCAGGCTTCGCAATTCACGCTGGAAGAAATGAAGGCGATCGTGGCCGACGCGCACCGGCTTGGCCGCAAAGTCGCCGCGCACGCACACGGCGCCCAGGGCATTCTCTGGGCCTCGCAGGCGGGCGTGGATTCGATTGAGCACGGTTCTTACATTGATGACGCGGCCATCGCCGAGATGAAGAAGAATGGAACGTATCTGGTGCCGACTCTCTATCTGGCCGACTGGTTCCTGGAAAACGCCGAGAAGATCGGAACGCCCGCGGAGTTGATCGCCAAGGGACGAGAAGTGATGCCCGCGGCGCGCAAGAATGTGGCGCGCGCTTTTGCCGCTGGCGTTAAAGTCGGGTTCGGCACCGATGCCGCAGTCTATCCGCACGGGCTGAACGCGCACGAATTCGCGGTCATGGTGAAACTGGGGCTGACGCCGCTGCAGGCGATCCAGGCCGCAACCATTAACGATGCCGATTTGCTTGGCTGGTCCGACAAGATCGGTACCATTGAGCCGGGCAAGTGGGCCGACATCGTCGCCGTCGATGGCGATCCGCTGGCGGATGTTACCACGCTCGAGCGCGTTAAGTTTGTGATGAAGGGCGGCGAGGTGGTTAAGAATCTGTATGCGAAATGAAGCAGAGGGAGACCAGGAGTTAGCGTCAGATTGTCAGTTACTTAGTGATCAAATGATGCAAAGTATTGACGAATAAAGACTTTACAAATAAGTCCTTATTCTTCAAAGACCTGGCGGGAAAAACGACCTAAGTCTTTGATTCCAAAAGACCGTCATTGGGGGGGTAAGCGAAAAGTCAGCACCCCACTTTACGATTGGTTCCCGACCCTCTTCCGTTACAATCCCCTCTTGCCTCTCCACCTGCAAGTTGAAGCCACTCGCGGCTCGGCCCGCGCCGGCAAACTCATCACTCCTCACGGAGAAGTCGAGACGCCCGTTTTCATGCCAGTTGGAACGCTTGCCTCGGTCAAGGGCGTTTCGCAAAATGTATTAGAGGAACTCGGCGTCCAGATTTTGCTCGCCAATACCTACCATCTCTATCTGCGTCCGGGAGTCGACACAGTTCGGAAGATGGGCGGATTGCACCGGTTTATGTCGTGGGATCGAGCCATTCTCACCGATTCTGGCGGCTTCCAGGTTTTTAGTCTGAACGATCTCCGCAAAGTCAGCGAAGAAGGCGTGACATTCCGCTCCCATCTGGACGGATCATCGCATTTTCTAAGTCCTGAAAAAGCGATGGAGGTGCAGATCGGATTGGGCGCTGACATCGTAATGGCCTTCGACGAATGCACCGAATATCCAGCGGATGCCGCGCGTGCTCGGGAATCGATGGAATTGACGCTGCGTTGGGCTGAGCGCTGCAAAACCTATTATGAAGAGCACAAGTACGAGGTGCCTTGGGCGAGCGGCCCTCAGCCCTCAGCCTTCAGCCATCAGGAGCGGCCGATGGTCAGCGGCCAGTACTCCAGACCCAACACCCAGTCTCTGTTTGGTATTGTGCAGGGCGGGATGGATCCCGATCTGCGGCGCGAATCTGCCGAGCGGACTATCGACATCGGTTTTCCCGGATATGCCATCGGTGGGCTTAGCGTCGGCGAACCTCGCGAACTCACTCGCGACATCGTCTTATCCACGTTGGAGCATCTTCCATCCCATCAACCGCGGTATTTGATGGGAGTCGGCACTCCCGAGGAGATCGCTCTATACGCCCAATCGGGCGTCGACATGATGGATTGTGTGCTGCCGACTCGCGCCGCTCGGCATGGATTGCTGTTTACGTCCGAGGGCAAAGTGTCGATCAAGCAGGCGCGGTATGCACAGGATGACAGCGCGCTCGATCCCGCCTGCGATTGCCGTGTCTGCCAACGCTATTCTCGAGCCTACCTGCGCCATTTGTATGCGTCGAACGAACTGCTGGCTCAGGTCTTGAATACGGTCCACAATCTGCACTATTACTTGGCGACTATGCGGACCGTTCGTGCCTGGATACGCGCAGGGCAGGCGTCCGCAACTTGAAGGCACAGCAAAAAGAAGGCGGCCAATTTTGGCCGCCTGGTCGCAGAAATTAAAGATAGTGTATTACGCCGTTGCTGGGCGCTCGCCGCTTTTCGCGGGCGTGCGTTCCGGCTTCAGCACTTGCTGTACGGCATCGTCCGTCTTCGCCGGCAGAGGTTTGATCGGCGGAAGATCCTGGCCATCGACCAGCAGCTTGATCTCGGAAGCATCCAGCACTTCGCGTTCGATCAGTGCTTTCGCGATTCTGATCAGCGTCTCGCGATTCTCCGAGAGGATTCCCTTCGCCGTCGCGTAGCCCGTACTGACCATCTTCCTGACTTCTTCGTCAATCTGGATGGCCGTAGCTTCGCTGTAGTCGCGATGTTGCGCGATCTCGCGTCCCAGGAAAATCTGCTCTTCTTTCTTGCCAAAGGTCAGGGGTCCAAGGTCGCTCATACCCCATTCGCAAACCATCTTGCGAGCCAGTTCCGTGGCCCGCTCAATGTCGTTGCCCGCGCCCGTCGACATCTGATTCAGGAAAAGCTCTTCCGCAATGCGGCCGCCCATCAGAATGGCGATCTGCGTGTCAAGATAGTTCTTGTAGTAGTTGTGACGGTCGTCGGTCGGCAGTTGCATGGTCAAGCCGAGCGCCATACCGCGCGGAATAATCGTAACCTTGTGCACCGGATCGGAGTGCGGCAGCATTGCTGCAACGAGCGCGTGTCCGGCCTCATGGTACGCAGTGTTCTTCTTTTCCTCATCGGAGAGCAGAAGCGACTTGCGTTCCACGCCCATCAGCACTTTATCTTTTGCCACTTCGAAGTCGTACATCAACACGGCCTTGCGATTTTGCCGCGCCGCCGCCAATGCCGCTTCATTCACCATATTCGCCAGGTCCGCGCCAGAGAATCCCGGTGTGCCGCGGGCGAGCACCTGGAGATCCACATCGTCCGCGAGAGGAATCTTGCGCGTGTGTACGCGTAGAATTTCTTCGCGTCCGCGAACGTCGGGACGATTCACCACCACGCGCCGGTCGAAACGGCCGGGCCGGAGCAGCGCCGGATCCAGCACATCGGGACGGTTCGTCGCCGCCATCAAGATCACGCCTTCGTTGGACTCGAAGCCGTCCATTTCGACAAGGAGTTGATTCAAGGTCTGCTCGCGCTCATCGTGTCCACCGCCGAGCCCAGCGCCGCGATGTCGTCCCACAGCGTCAATCTCGTCGATGAAGATAATGCAGGGAGCATTTTTCTTGCCCTGCTCGAACAGATCGCGCACGCGGCTCGCGCCCACGCCCACGAACATCTCCACGAAGTCAGAGCCAGAGATGGAGAAGAACGGAACGTTCGCTTCGCCCGCGACCGCGCGTGCCAGCAAGGTTTTGCCGGTTCCCGGAGGGCCGACCAGCAGTACGCCTTTCGGAATGCGTCCGCCAAGTTTCTGGAATTTTTGCGCTTCGCGCAGGAACTCGATAATTTCGCGAAGTTCTTCTTTCGCCTCATCCACGCCAGCCACGTCTTTGAACGTGATCTTTTTCTGCTGCATGGAGAGCAGACGCGCGCGGCTTTTGCCGAATGAGAGCGCCTTGTTCCCACCCGTCTGCATCTGCCGGATCATGAAGAACCAGAGCGCGCCAAGCAGAACCAGCGGGGCAAGATTCAGAATCCAACTGGGCCAGGTGCCGTTGCTAATGTCCTTGAAGCTGTAGGGAACGCCTTTGTCTGTCAGCTTCTTGTACATGTCGGGATAGTTCGCCGGCACAATCGTATGAAAGGGCGAGTCATTTTTGAATTTCCCGCGCACTTCCTGGCCGATAAACATCACCTCGTGAACGTTGCCCTGGTCCACGTCCGTCAGAAAATCAGAAAAACCTATTTCTTTTTCCTTCTGGGCATTGCTCCCGTTCTTCACCACCGTCCAAAGCAGGAAGGCTGAGACCACGATGACCGCCCAGAACAGTACCGTCTTGATCGTTGAATTCACTTAAAACTCCTCAAAGTGCGGCTGCATCCCCACCAAACAAGACGCCGCCTCATGACTCATGATTAGATGCCGGAAGCGGAAATTCGACTGGGAAAAGCCTGCTGGTTACATTCTAGACCTTTTGCAAGGAAAACGGGCGGCCAGAAGGAAGTACCGGAAGTCATCCTCAGTGGTTTCGCTTTGGCTCGCAGCCCGCAGCTTGAAGCTTTAGATCGCCGCCGCCAGATAAGGCAAGTTTCGCCCGGTCTGCTCGGGACTCCCCAAGCCATACCCGCAGAGAAAAGCGTCATCCACCAGGAATCCGAAATAGTCGGGCTGGAGAGGTACCCGGCGCGCCGACTGGCGATCGAGCAGCGTCACCAGTTTCACCGAGGCCGCGCCCCGGCCGCGCAGGTCGCTCATCAGGAACTCGCTGGTCACTCCCGAATGCACCAAGCCCTCGATTAGCAGCACATGCTTGTCTGCGATGGCCAGTTCGTGGCTGAAAAATATTTCCAGCAGCGGAGATTCGCCCTGTTTGCTCTGCTTGTAGCTCGGTTTAATAAAGGCGCAGATCGATGGGCACATCCACCGCCCGCACCAGGTCGGCCATGAAGAGGAAGCTATTTTCCAGAATACCCAGCGCAATTACGCTCTGACCGCGATAGTCGTCGGAAATTTGCCGTCCCAGTTCGCGGACTCTTTTCTGAATCTGGTCGGCCGAGATTACCTGGCGCAATCGGGCATTCGGCAAGGCATTCATAGCGGAAGTGGCGCCTCCAAGGCGTCATAACTGAACCTGTCAACTCTGCAAGTGGTAAGTCTACAACCAGTAACGCTAACCATGGCATGTTACATCATGCCCGCAATCTCCCGAATCCAAATCGCTTGCGCGGAACCGGCGGGCGCGCGGAAAGCCGCGGGGACAGCAAACCCGCGCATCCAGACCAGGCCGCAGCCTTCGGCGACCGCGACCGGCCAGAGCTTTTTCTCCGCTCCGGTCACATGGCGGTCACTCAATAACTCTTTTACCTTCTTAGCCGCTGCGGTATGCGCCGGCCAGAAACGATCGCCCGGTCGCCAGTTGCGGATCAGGACTACGCTTCCGCATGCGTCGCGGATCCAGCAACTGCCCGCGCTCTTTCTCCGGGACACATTCCGGAATGCCCTCCGAAACGCGGCTCATATCGACTATGCGGGCTTCGACGCGACGCGCCCAGTTCAGGAATACTCCACCGCAGCCCGGGACGGGCAAAGCATACTCGATAATCCGCGCTCTCCTTGCGATCTAATCTTCGAATTCCAGACATAAGGTTTTGCCGTCCACGCCGGAGATTCCAACCCGGACGGCATCTCGATTTTCCTGCCTGCCGGTTCGCCTGCCAGTTCCAGTGCCTGCTCGATCAGGCGGAACGAAATATCCAAACCGCGCGCATTTGTTTCCAGCCATCCGCGTAGAGGCGACGCTGCGCCGCCAAAGGGAGCGCCAACAGAGGCCCAGCGGGTAGGGTCACCGCTGGTTGCGCTTCGTCGTTTGAAATCGAGTCGGGGCTGCCAATCTGTGCCGGCGCGTCCGTCCGCATCTCCGGATGACCACGATTCCAGTGTTCTTCTTCGGCTCGAGCGATTTCCGCCAGTTCTGCCATGTGTTCGATCGGAGATTCGCCAAATTCTTCCGATGATCATCGGCAGCAGTCGGTGCCGCACGCGATTGCGCAGAAAGGCAAGGTCGCGATTCGACGAGTCCTCGCGCCAGCTTTGGTCTTGCTCGCGCAGAAATTTTTGCAGGTCATGCGCGACGAAAACCGAGCAGCGGCCGCACGACCTCGCCGAAGGCTCGGCACTGGTCTGGCTGACTCTCGTCTTGAAAATAATCCGCGGATGAATGCCGGCAAGTCCGCGCATGCCGGTGCCGCGAAAAATGCGCAGCAGCACCGTTTCTGCCTGATCGTCGAGCGTGTGCGCGGTCGCAATTTTCGTTACGCGACCTTCCTGTGCCAGTTCGCGAAAAAAATCGTAACGCAATGCGCGCGCTGCCCCTTCAACGCCTGAGTTGATGCCGCATTCCGATCCGCCGACGGGCGCCTGACGAACATGCAGGTCGAGCCCACGCTGCCGTGCCAGCTTGGCGACAAAGCGCTCGTCCTCGTCCGACTCTTCTCCGCGCAGTTTGTGATTGACATGGGCGATGGAGAGGACAATTCCTAACTCAGCCCGCAATTCCAGCAGGAGGCAGAGCAAAGCTACGGAATCCGCTCCGCCGGAAACCGCTGCTGCGACGCGGTCTCCGGGACGCATCGAACTGGCGCTTTCGAATTGTCGGTCAACAGCCGATTTGCGAGTTCGTGCACTGAGAAATGGTACAGGAATCAGCACCCAGTACTCAATACGCAGGTTGTCTCAGTTTCACGAAACTAAGCTTGCGCCGTTTGTTCTCTCTTCTGCCGCTACGTTCAAAAACCCTGTTACGGCTCGACGGTAACGACCCATCCGACTGCGTGGGGTGCAAGGTCGAGTCTTGGTTGTCCCCACTTGCCGCGGTAGTGGCAACTGGGTGGGGGGTACTGATATACTGTTCCGCAAATGTGGGGAGCTTCACGCTGGACTGCTAGATTTCTGATGCTGGTGATGCTCGTCCCGGCTTTCGGGCCGATGGCGATGCCGTGTGCTGCCCTGCCGGCGGCTATGCATTGCATGCGCCAACCGGTATCGGCGCCTGCGATGCAGTGCCATCATGGGATGGCGCAGCCGTCGCCATCGCCGTCGCAGTCCGACCCATCCGCGACCTCGATCCAGGCAGTCAGTACTTGCTGTCAGAACCATTGCTGTTGCGGCGCGACTACCTCGGAATGGGCGCAACCCGCTTCCAATCTGCTTACTTTTTTCAGTCTCCTGATTGAACCCGCGCTCCCGACACAGGGCGCGGTGCTTCGGTCCACCGATATCTTCGATTACGATTCCGCCCGCGCGCCTCCTCGCAGCTAACCATCTCGCCTAAAATTAAGAACGGCTTTGGGGTGTTGGTTGCGCTGGACCTCCAGAGTTGGATTGCTCCAGGGTTACCGCCGCGTTGCGCTCGACTTGGAAGGCCGAGGGCGGCCGCCCCTACGCGAAATATTGAGGAAGAAATCTTATGACTCGAATCTGGCTTGTTGTTTTTGCGATTTTGTTGCTCACTGCTTCGACATATGCCACGATTTTCGGCTCCGTTCGCGGCGTAGTTCATGATCCTCAGCACCGTCCCATTCAAGGCGCGCACGTCACGCTGAAGGCGCAAAACTCGGACTGGTCGCAGTCCCAGGATTCCCGCGACAGCGGAGGATTCGATTTCAGTTCCGTGCCGCTCGGAAATTACACGGTCACCGTCTCCTCGAAAGGCTTCCAGGAAATGCATCAGGATGTGATTGTGCAATCCGACACCAACCCGGTGTTGCATTTCGAGCTGATGATCGCAGGCGGAAAAGAAACTGTCCATCGTGTCGGAAACTCCCGTGGAGGCGACGACCGAGAGCGTCACGCCGACGACCACGCTGAACCGCATCGACATTCAGCAAACTCCCGGAGCCGACCGCACCAACGGCATGGAGATGATCACCGATTACATCCCGGCGGCGTACGTGACGCACGACATGCTGCACATGCGCGGAGGCCACCAGGTGGAGTGGCTGATTGACGGCGTTCCGATCCCAAACACAAATATCGCGAACAATCTGGGACCGCAGATCGATCCCAAGGACATCGACTATCTCGAAGTGCAGCGCGGCAGCTATGACGCCGACTATGGCGACCGCACCTACGGAATTTTCAATGTCGTGCCCCGCACCGGCTTTGAGCGATATCGGGAATGCGATCTCGTCATCACCGCCGGAAATTTCTATCAGACGAACGACCAGATCAGTTGCGGAGGACACACCCAGCGTTTTGCTTACTATGCCAGCTTGAACGGAAATCGAAGTCAATACGGACTGCAGACTCCGATCGGGCAGGTGTTCAACGACGCGTCGAACGGCTTTGGCGGGTTTGCGTCGTTCATCTTCAATCCCGATCCCAAGAATCAGTTTCGGCTGGTGGGATGCAGTTGCGCCGAGACTATTATCAGATTCCCATCGACCCAAATCCAAACTCCATCGGAAATTATATTTTGCTCCAGTCCGGGGAACCGCCGAGCTACGGCCTGCACGATGCCGAGCGAGAGCCCGACGGCTATGTGACGCTCTCCTGGGTGCACACGTTCAGTCCCAATACACTGATTACTTTTTCTCCGTTCTATCACTACAACGGCGCCGACTACATGGGCGGCGCGAATGATTTTCCTGCTGAATTCCAATGTGACGCAAACCGCCCAATATGTCGGCTGGACAGATCGCGCTCAGCACCAATTTCTGGAAGAACGATCTGCAGGCTGGCGTGTATGGTTTTATCAGCACCAGTACAACTATTTCTCTAACATCGGTCACACGTTCGAGGGGGTTATTTTCCGACCATCTTGCCGTCGTCCATCGGAGTGAACGGAGGCGTTGCCGCCGAATTCATCAACGACAAATTCAAAGTTACCTCGTGGCTGACTTTGATGGCCGGAGTGCGTGCAACGGAGTTCAGCTCGTCGGTGCTGCACATCGGAGTAACCCGGCCCGGTTCAGGAGAAACGGAGCCGACCCCCGTTTTGGCGTCGCCATTCGCATTCCGCGGCTAAACTGGGTTTTCCGCGGCTTTTACGGCTACTACTATCAGGCTCCGCCGCTCTCGACCGCCACGGACAGCGCAATTCGGCCTGGCAGTTCGGCTCTTTCGCCCCCTTGCACGGCGAACGGGACCGAGAATGGCAGTACGGGGTCATGATTCCGGTTACCGTGGTTGGACGCTCGATGCCGACACCTACCAAACGTCTGCCCACAATTGGCTTGATCACAACAACATCGGCGCGTCGAACATCTTCTGGCCCATCACTTGGGACTTCGCTGTTATCCAGGGTTGGGAGCTTACCCTCAAATCGCCGAACCTTTGGCATCATGGCCAGTTCCATCTCGCATACGCGAACCAGATCGCGCAGGCGACGTCGCCGATCACTGGTGGCTTGGTCTTCGCAATTCCGCCTGGGCTCGGTCCCGTAGATCATGATCAGCGAAACACGTTGAATTTTGGCTACAACACGAGTTTGCCGTGGCACAGCTACGCCTCGACCAATATTTACTACGGCTCGGGTTTCACGAACGGGGTGTACGGGACGCCATTTGAGCAACTTCCCGGGCAATATTCCACGCCCTACCTGCCTGGCCACACGACCTTCGATCTGGCTCTCGGTAAAGAATTCGCCGAGAGATACACTGTCTCGGTGACTGCGCTGAATGTGGCGAACCGGCGCGTGCAACTGGATAACAGTCTGACGTTCGGCGGATTTCACTGGAACGATCCCCGGCAGATTTATGGAGAGTTTCGCTTTCGGTTTAACTATTGAGCAGCCAGGGCCGCGGAACCACGGAGAAAGTCGACAGCATATGAAGTCCCGGCTCGTATGTACAGCGATGACGCTGTTGCTGATCTTTTCTGCAGGCTGCAATCGCACGAAGAAGTATCCAATGCAGGGCGAAATAGTCGCGAAGGATGCCCTTACCAGCCAGATCACGGTGAACCATCGCGACATTCCGGGCTTCATGGCAGCCATGACCATGCCTTACCGGGTCAAAGACCCGGCGGTGGTTCAGGAACTTCAACCCGGCGACAAGATCGCTGCGGAAGTGGTGATTGGCAAAGATGCGAGCGACTATTGGCTGGAAGACGTGCGCATCATCGATGAATCCGGGCGCGGGCAAACCAAGCCGGCGGCCGCGCCACAGATGCTCATGCCTGGACAACGAGTTCCCGACTTCACTCTTGTCAACCAGGATGGCCGCCAAATTCATTTTTCGGATTTCGCCGGAAAAGCATTGCTGGTCACTTTCATCTACACGCGCTGCCCCATGCCCGATTTCTGTCCGCGCCTGAGCAGCCAATTTGCGCACATTCACAATGAGCTCAAGAAGAGTGCGCAGGACTGTGGCAAAACCCACCTGCTGACCATCAGCTTCGATCCGAAATACGACACTCCCGCCGTGCTGCTTAAGTACGGCCTGGCATATCTGGACGGTGATGAGGGCGGTTTTGCGCACTGGGACTTCGCTTCCACGAATCCGACGGATTTAAGCCGCCTGGCGCAAGCGTTCGGTCTTGAATATGAGCGGCAAGATAATCAGATATCGCACACCATGAGCATCGTGTTGATTGACCCGGATGGGAAAGTGGCCCAGTTCTGGTCCACGGAGTGGACCTGGACAGAGCTGATGCAGAGCCTGCAGCACGCCGCCCATGCGACCGGACGAGCGAGTGGAAAGTGACGCTCCGCATACTATTGCCGCTGGTTGGCTTCCTGGCTGCGTTCCTGCTGCTGGGTTGCGATAAAAAGCAACAGCCTGGCGGACATGCCAGAGAACAGTTGAACAGTGCCGAATTGGAAGGGGCATGGCTTTACGAAAACAACTGCGCTGAATGTCACGAGACTGCGCACCCGGACCTGCACAAGCAACCCCCAAATCTGCACGGGCTGTTTCGTCGCGGAGTACTGCCGAGCGGCACTCCCGCGACCGAAGCGCAACTCCGCCAGACAATCCTCGAAGGCCGGGGTACGATGCCTGCTTTCGATCAGCGCTTACGGGATGAAGATGTCGAGAACCTCATCCGGTACCTTCGAAAGCTGAACTGAGGCAAGATGTGGTTTCTCGCTTCAACTAGTAGCAAGAGGAATCGTAACTCCGCTATGGGAAGGCATGGGTTTGACGCTGTTCCGTTGCGCTCCGTATAATGCAGAGCGTCCACACCCTGATCACCACGCTTGCGGTTCGGCGTGAAGAGAGCCGGACGTCGTACACGTCTTGCGCGATGGTTGCGCCGGTTTCAGGTCTGTGTTTCAGGTCTCCAGCCTGATGACTGATAGGCTCGGGTTACGATCAGTTTCTGGTTGAGCCCAGCGAGCTGGAAGTTTTCAGCATTTCCGAAAATCTGAAGGAGTTCAAAGAATCCAAATGATCAAGAAGTTTGCGCACGTCGCCATCATCGTCGCCGCAGTATTCGGTCTGTCCATGTTTGCTCTGGCCCAAGCCGCTCCGGCTACCGGAACGCCCGCTGCCGCCGCTCCACCCACCGCTTCTTCTTCCGCCGCTCAGCCTGTGGCGAAGTTTACGGGCACCAAAATCGGCACGCTCGCTGTCGAACAGGCGATCGCGGCCTCCAATGAGGGCCAGCGCGATCTGGAAGCGCTCAGCAAGAAGTTTGAACCCAAGCAGAGCGAACTGAAGGGTATGAACGACGAAATCGACGGCCTCCAGAAGCAGCTCACTACCCAGCAGGATAAGTTGAATGATGAGTCTCGCGACAAACTGGTCAAGCAGATCGAGGCCAAGAAGAAGAGCTTTGACCGGGCGGCGGAGGACGCGAAAGAAGATTTCCAGAATCAGGCCGGCGAAATTGAAAACAGGATTCTGCAGAAGATGGTGCCCATCATCCAGAAATACGTGACTGAAAATGGTTACGGCCTTCTCCTGGATACCGACCAAGCTATGACGTGGCCCCGGGGCGCTGTGATTTTGGCTGGACCGTCGATGGACATCACGCAGCAGGTTGTGGACGCTTACAACGCTCAATCGGGCGTGGCCGCACCACCTGCGGGCACGACTCCCAAGGCCGCGAAACCGGCAGGCACGAAGCCCCCCGCGAGCACTCCGCCGAAGAAGTAGCGAACTGCAGGGCATTTCTTTTGAGACCGCGTGCGAACGCGGTCTTTTTTATTGTCGGTCACTTTTATTTTTCTTCTTCTCATTTCGCAGGATCAAATCGTGAGCCGGAGGTGTCTGTACAGTCAACGGGCCCGTTCCGGAGGAAAGTTTTATGTTCAGCACACTTGAAAGCGCCTGGGACAAGTCTGCTCGTCGCGGACGGGCTACGCTCGCATCTTTTACCATTCAGGCTTTTAGTCTGGGTTTATTGATCGCAGTCTCCATGCTCTGGGTTGAGAGGCCGCCGCAGGTGCATTGGTTGCAGATCTCGGCGCCTGCAGCAATTTTCCCAGTCACGAATGAGCCTGCGCGTGGACGCCACACGATTTCGACCAACACCAGCCCGACTCCACATCAGATCACCGCGCCGCTGTCTGTCCCGCGAGAAACGCCGAGAATCAACGATGCGGGGTCGGGCACGACCGTGGCAGAGGCTCCGACCATCGACGGGGGTGTGTACGGCGGACCAGGCGTCTCGATTCCCCATGGGTTGGGCGACGGGTTTCCCGTGGTGATCCCAATTCGCCCAGCTCCGATCAAGCCCTTGATTGTTTCGCACTGGGCGGAAGGCAACCTGATCTATCGCGTGCAGCCGATTTATCCCACTCTCGCGCGGCAGGCGCGCATTCAGGGCACGGTCGAGTTACGGGCAATTATCAGCAAGGCAGGAACGATTGAGAATCTGGTCCTCGTCCACGGACACCCGATGCTGTCCGCGGCCGCGATCGAAGCGGTGCGGCAATGGCGCTATCGGCCGTATCTGCTAAACAGCGAGCCCATCGAAGTGGAGACCGAAATCACGGTAAACTTTGTGTTGGCGGGAAGATAGACAACATCGCGAGTTGAGCGCGTGGATTGGGGCGAATGGAGCGGTGCGAATGTAACGGCGGTATTACGAGAGTGCCGGTTGAAGCTGGTTGATCAGCATTCGGCAACCGTGGCGTCGCTATAATCTTCCTAATGAACGCCCCTCGCCTTGAACGCATCGTCCTGCCCGATCAGCGCTCGCTCGCTCTCGACGGGCGGACCTGGGCTGAAGTTTCGCTCCGCACGCTGCGGGAGAACTTCCGCACAGTGCAAGAGCACGTTGGTCCGAACGTAGCCATCTGCGCGGTCGTCAAAGCCGACGGATACGGGCATGGAGCTACCGAATGCGCCCTCGCGCTGGAAGCCGAAGGCGCGCCCTGGCTCGGCGTGACCGATGCCGCCGAAGGCCGCGCTCTGCGGAGTGCTGGCATTTGGACGCGCATCCTTCTGATGACCGGAATCTGGAAGGGAGAAGAGGACGGCATTGTCTCCCATAACTTGACGCCAACGGTCTGGGAGACCTGGCACATCGAGCGACTGGAAAAAGCGGCGCGCAAACAACAGATCAATTTGCCGGTACACCTGAAAGTCGACACAGGCATGAACCGCCTTGGCGCGCCCAAGGAAGCGCTCGACGAATTATGCGTCAAGCTTGCGGCCTGTTCGCATCTGCATCTTGAAGGCGTGAGCACGCATTTCGCATCCGCTGAGGTGCTTGATGCCGAAGACGCGCGGCGCCAAATGGATCGCTTTGAGGAAGCGCTGGCGGTGCTTGCCGAGCACGATTTGCATCCACCGCTGGTGCACATGGGCAACTCCGCCGCGGTGAGCGCACGTCCGGAGACTTGGAAGACCATGGTGCGACCCGGGATTTTGCTCTATGGGTACTCGCTTCCTGCTACTCGTGGCGCAGAAACTGTCACTAACCCTTCCTTTACGGTCACGCCTGTGCTTACCTGGAAGACGCGCGTACTCACCGTGAAAGACGTGCCTGCGGGAGAAGCCGTCGGCTACATGGGGACATACGTGACCAGCGAGCGAAGCCGAATCGCCGTGCTGCCGGTCGGTTATGCTGACGGCTATCCGCGACTGCTCTCGAATCGTGCCCGCGTGATCGTCCGCGGCGAATACGCGCCGGTGGTGGGGCGAGTTTCGATGGACCTCACCATGGTCGATGTCGGGCATATTCCGGGCGTTGCGGTGGGAGACGAGGTCATCCTCATCGGTTCAAGCAACGGCAAGAGCGTGGATGCAGTCGAATTGGCGCGCCTGTGCGAAAGCGTTCCTTACGAGATTCTGTGCGGCATCTCGCAGCGGGTGCCGAGAGTTTACAGCAGCTCTTAGTTCTGTGCTACTTAGCTCTTAGCCTAACGGATGAATGCTGTGTGCCGACTGCTGAGGTGCTGAAATCCCGCCGTTGAACGGCCCGAAGTCGCCAATCCGCATCTTTTGCTGTATTTCTAAAAGATAGATGCCTTCGCGCTACGAGCAATGGATGTACGACTGGGAGACCCAGCTCACGTCGGTGGACAATAACCGGGTGGTGCGTCCGCTGGATTGGGGACTGGACTGGACTCAGAGCTGGCCTGGCCGAAACGGCGGGTTTTCCGGGCAGAACTCTGGGCAGGACTCGCGTGAGCTGCTCGAATATTTTTCGTGCTTCAACGATCGCATTATTAAAACAAGCGACGAATTTTACTCCTACCAGAAGCCATTGGATTTCAGGTTAGAGCAGCGCGAAGTTCAGGTGTTCAGCACGCGCGAAGTGCCGGATCCGCGTCTTGAAGAAAAAGTTCGCGGCACTCATGCCGAGTTTCTGCGTTTCACCTCGCCCGTGGTCACGCCGTTTCCCGAAAACAATCTGGTGAATGCGCGCTGGTTTCCAGCTCGCGGACGCCGCGCTGTGGTCCTCTTGCCACACTGGAATTCGGATGCGCTCTCCTATAACAGCCTTTGCCAGGTGCTGAACTGGATGGGGATTGCGGTGCTGCGGCTGTCGATGCCGTATCACGACATTCGCCGTCCGGCGGAAATCGACCGCGCCGACTATGCCGTTTCCGCCAACATTGGACGCACGCTCGATGCCGTGCGCCAGGGTGTCGTCGATGTGCGCTGCTGTCTTGATTGGCTGGAAACGCGTGGCTACAACCGGCTTGGTATCGTCGGCACCAGCCTGGGTTCGTGCTACGCCTTCATCGCCACTGCCCACGATTCCCGGATCCAGGTTGCCGCTTTCAATCACGCGTCGACTTACTTTGCTGATGTGGTGTGGCACGGGCAGTCCACGCGCCACATTCGCGAGGGGCTGGAAGCGGGAATCGATTTAGAGAATCTGCGGCAGGTGTGGCGCGCTGTCAGCCCGATGGTGTACTTCGATAAGTTTTCGCGCTGGCCGCGACGGTCGCTCATTATCTATGGCAAGTACGACATGACATTCCTGCCGGAATTTTCGGAGCAGGTGGTTGTGCAATTCGAGAAGCACAATCTGGATCACAAAGTCGTTGTGTTGCCCTGCGGACATTACACCATGGGCGAGACGCCGTACAAATACATGGATGGGTGGCAATTGGTTAGTTTCCTGCGGACGGCGTTCGACTGAACATCTAATTTCTTCAACGGATCGATATGGGAGCGATGGAGTGCGTGAGCATTTCTCCGCTGTCATCCAGTACTGAGACCTCAGCCTGAACGCGGGCGCTTCCTTTACGGAACTCGGGGCTCGGCGCAGTGAACGTAATCAACGTCCGATCCGAGGTGCAGCCCGTGAATTGGCGCTGTTCAGTGGGTGTTGCTGAGTCCGGCATGGTGATGCGCAGGACTACTTCCACCGATCCAACAAGATTTCGACAGTGCAGTGGGATCAGTACTTCCATTTCTCCGCTTGAGACGCGCTTCGCGGAGGGCGAACCGGCGTATACGACAGTGGGGGAATTGCCTCCCGGGGAAGCATAACGGTCGGGCCAGAGGCGGTCGTACTCCTTGCCTGCCGCTAGATAGAGCTTTTGCAGGTGTTGCTCGCGTTCGTTCCAGCGTGGGTGGGAGGGATCGAAGATATCTCCCTCCGTTTGTCCCGGCTGACCTTGTAGCAGGTGCTGCAGGGCAGGCACGAAATCGGGATCGAATCCGGCGCGGATCATCAGCATCAGACCCTGGGCGTCGGCTTCCAACTCCATGGTTTGGCAGAAACTCGCTAACTGGCTCGAGGCCCCGCGGGCGTCCATCCAGGAACCGGAGAACACGCCCACGTCTCCGAGCATAATTTGCGAGCTTCCGGCTTGTTCTAATGACTTCTGAAACAAATACCGTCGAGCCCAGTCGCGGCGAACGATGTGGGAGACTTCATGGGAGAGGGCTGCCGCCCAAAGGCCAGCGCTCGATCCGGTTCTTGAGGCCATGAGCTGCGCAAGATCCTCGTCGACGAAGATGGTTCCATCCGGAGACGAGAAGACATTCCCGGCGCCCTTGGCAATGCGGAGGTTCCAGGAGAATCTCGCGCGATCGGCGGGGAGTTGTCGCAGTAGCGTCTCCAAGACTCGCTGGCCGACGGCAAAGCGGCTGGTTGCCGGCTCGGAGTACGGAAGCAGGAGCGAACGAACCCGGGCCGCGAACGCAGCGTCGGCGGTGAAATTGGATGGGACCGTTTCTGGAGAGAGAAGTTGCTGCGCCAGGGCGAGGTTGGCCCGGAGTACGCACAGAAGTGCGATTAAAACTAAACGCGGAGCCTTAAAGCTCACTCCTGACATGAGCCGCTCCTTCTTGCAGCGCCAGCATGTCCGCAGTTTTTCGCCCGGGCCGGCAGAATGCGGCTTACGGGCACACATCCAGCTTACAGGCAAAATATAGCACAGCTTTTCAGGCGAGTCTGTGTCGTGGGAACAACAATTTTATTTGTTGCTGCTGGTCATTTCCTGGCCGTAACTCGATCGGCAATCTTGTCATACTCGGCCTTCGACATGATGTGTCGGGATACAAGGTCGTCGGGATGGTCATAGGGACGTCCTGCAATCACCCGATCGGCTTCCCTCGCACTCACGCCGGGCAGGGTCTGTAATTGCTCGCTCGTAGCAGTATTCAGGTCGAGTGCCTTGTTTTTGTTCCAGCCCTCGCGTAACCCTTCGCCCACGGCCTTGACGTCATTCTTCGCTTCTGCCGTTGCTTCCGCGGTTTTCTCTTTGATCTCTTGCGGGCTGGGCTGCTGATTACACGCTATGAGCGCGACGAGCAGCAACACCGTCAGAACGCGCCAATTTTTGAGTAGTTTCATAGTCACTCAATTCTATCCGCTTTTCTTCGATGACATTTTCTGGCGTCTGGTTGGTGCGGACAGGACTGTCCGCGTCACAGTAAAATAGGCTCGGTAATTCATTATGAAAAATTCAGCCATGTCCCGTCCGCTTTATGAAGTTGATCCCGAGATTTCGAACGCCATCGAAAACGAAGCCCGCCGCCAGCATGAAGGGCTGGAACTGATCGCTTCCGAAAATTTTGTGAGCGAAGCTGTGCTCGAGGCAGCCGGGTCCGTGTTCACCAACAAGTATGCGGAGGGGTATCCCGGCAAGCGCTATTACGGCGGATGCGAATTTACCGACGTGGTGGAAGAATCTGGCGCGCGAACGGGTCAAGAAACTTTTTGGCGCGGAACATGCCAACGTCCAGCCGCACTCCGGATCGCAGGCCAATCAGGCCGCTTACGCCGCGGTGCTGCAACCGGGCGACACCATTCTTGGATTGAATCTGGCGCATGGCGGCCACCTCACGCATGGGCATCCGCTGAATTTTTCGGGCAAGACTTACAAGATCGTTCCGTACGGCGTGACCAAGGAAACCGAGACGATTGATTACGACGAACTTGGAAAGAATCGCCACGGCGGAGCGTCCGAAGCTGATTATTGGCGGCGGCAGCGCGTATCCGCGGATCATCGATTTCGCGCGCATGCGGCAGATCGCGGACAAAGTTGGCGCGCTCTACTTGGTCGATATGGCGCACTTTGCCGGACTGGTGGCGGGTGGAGCGCATCCCTCGCCGGTGCCGCACGCGCAGATCGTGACTTCGACTACGCATAAGACGCTGCGCGGGCCGCGCTCGGGCATGATTCTGAGCAAGCAGGAATTCGCGAAGGAAATCGATAAGGTTGTTTTTCCCGGAATGCAGGGAGGGCCGCTGGTGCACATTATTGCGGCCAAGGCGGTGTGCTTCCTCGAGGCATCGCAGCCGAGCTTCCGCGAATACGCGCGGCAGGTCGTGGCCAACGCCAAGGTACTGGCCGAGACGCTGTCGGCGGATGGCTATCGCATCATCTCCGGTGGAACGGACACGCACCTGATGCTGGTGGACGTGTTCGCGAAAGGCATGCTGGGAAGCGAGGCGGAGAAAGCGCTCGGTGAGGCTGGAATTACGGTCAACAAGAATGCGATTCCGTTTGATACGAATCCTCCGATGAAGCCGAGCGGCATTCGCATTGGTTCGCCGGCCGTGACCACGCGCGGGATGAAAGAAGAGCAGATGCGGCAGATCGCGCACTGGATCTCGGAGACGCTCAATCATCGGACGGACGCCGCGGTGCTGGCGAAAGATCCGCAAGCAGGTGCTGGGAATGGCGGAGGAGTTTCCGCTGTATGCGGAGCGGCGGGCCGGGCTCAGGCGGAAGTAAGGGTATAATATCTCTACCAATTTGTCATCCTCGAACGAAGCGAGGGATCCTACACTTCGTCGGCATGACAAAGCTGGGGATGCAGAGCCCTCGCTCGGATCGATGTGATGACAAAGTCCAGAAACATCACGAATTCTCCTGTGTCCCTCTGTGCCCCCTGTGGTTAAATCCAGACTGTGAAAGTAGCCATCGACATCCGTCGCATGACGGAATTCGGGGTGGGCACTTACATCCGGAATGTGGTGCGCACGCTGGCGCGTCTGGACCGTGAGAGCAAATACTTTCTCATCGGATCGCCGGACAAGGTGGCGGAATGCGGCGCGCTGCCGCCAAACTTTCACGCCGTGTCGCTGGCTGGCGGCGATGACACGCTGAAGGGGAATCTCGATTTCCGGGCGATCGTGCGGCGCCTGGAGTGCGACCTGGTTCACGTTCCTCACCTGTTCTGGATTCCGCGTGGCCTCGGTTGTCCTTACATTCTGACCGTGCACGACTTGCTGGAGCACATGTATGGATCGCGCGATCTTTCGACTGTGCGGCGGAGCTTGCACTTTTATTTGACGCGGCGCGTGTTACGCAGGGCGGCGCGCGTGATCGCCGTGTCACAATTCACGAGGAATGAAATCGAGAAGCTGCTCGCGCTTCCCGATGCTCGCATCGAGGTGGTCTACAACGCGATTGACGAACGATTTCTCCACGGCCATGCCAGCGACGCGGATCGCGAGCTCATCGCCCAGCGCTATCTGGTGAATTATCCCTTCATTCTCTATGCGGGCGCGATCCGGCCGCACAAGAACGTGGTGCGCATCATCGAGGCATTTTCGGCGCTGAAAAGCGAACTGCAGAAAGAAGACCAGCTTTTCCCGGATCTGAAGCTCATCATCATCGGAGACGATCTTTCGAGTCATCCGCGGCTGCGACGCACGGTGGTGCGCGGTGAGGTGCAGAACGACGTGCGTTTCCTCGGATTTGTGCCCATCGAAGTCTTGCGCATTTTTTATGATGTCGCCAAGATTTTTGTGTTTCCATCGCTCTATGAGGGCTTTGGATTGCCTCCGCTCGAAGCCATGGCCCATGGAACTCCGGTGGTCACTTCGAACACTTCGAGCCTGCCGGAAGTCGTGGGGAACGCGGCGTTGCTGGTGAATCCGGAAAACGTGTTTGAAATTCGGCGAGGTTTGCAGCGCGCGCTGCTGGATTCGGCGCTGCGCGAGCAGATGAAACAACGCGGCTATGAGCAAGCGCAACGATTTTCCTGGATCACTTCGGTGGCGAGAATTTTAGAGATTTACCGGGAAGTGGCGGGCGGGCGCGGTTCGTGGCGGAGTGGCTGCGGACTGAACGGGCGCTTAATCGGACATCCTGTGCAGGCGGCCGTCTTTCAAGTCGAACACATCGCCGCGCCAGTGGATGCGGTTGCCCATGAAACCCGCGGCCCAAACGAGCGGCGCGAGCAGGTCTCGCAGTGGAAGCAAGAGAAGATTGCGGAGCGCTGCGCTGCGGAAAGTCTGCCGGTCCTGGAGCACGAACTCCGCTGCGATGAAGCCAACCGACAGTCGCACGACTAACGTCAATGCGAGCAGAACCCATGCCCACCGAGCTCCTCGGGCCGCCAGCAGCGTAGCAATGCCCAGGGTAGGCCGAAGGTGAAGAGTAATCCGGAGTATCCCCAGCGCCGGGCATCGCGAATGGTCCGCGACCAGCGCAGTTGATGGCGGAAGAACCTGGCGCATCGTGTACGCAGGCAGAAATGTAGTGACAGTCGCGGCGCTGAGTTCGATTCGCTTTCCGGTGGCGGCGATTCGTCGGCCGAGTTCATAGTCGTCGGCGAGATAGTCGAGTAAGACTTCGAAGCCGCCGATGGCTTCGAGGTCACGGCGTCGAAACGCCAGCGTTGAGCCTAGTCCGAAGTGCAATCCTTTCTCCAGAAACCTCGCGCTCAGAACGCCGGGCACGAAGTCAGTACTGATGCTCAAGTGCTTCGAGGCGCGAGCCGAGCGTTGGAGAGGTCGAAGCGCGACGCTGCGTAAAGGCAGGTCACCAGCCCCACGGAATCGTCCGCGAGCGGCGGGATGACCTTCCGCAAATAATCTCGAGGGACACGGATGTCGCTGTCGTTCACCAGAAGAAGTATCGTGGTGCGCCATGGGCAGCATCTGTACCAGATTGCTGACTTTAATGTTCGCTCCCAGAACGCGATCGCAGACGAGCAGTTCGATCTGCCGTTTGCGATATTTTGCCTGCAGCTTTCGCACAATTTCGATGGCGGGATCGCGAGGATCGCTGACTCCGAAGATCAGTTGAAACTCGGGATACTCCTGCTCGCAGTGACTGCAAAAACTTTCCCAGATTTCGGGATCGACGCCTCGCAAGGGCTTGAGCATGGAAACTGGGGGGAGTTGAGTTGCGAGCAGCGAAGGCCGGCTTTGCTTCTTGCGAGAGTCGCTGAGAAAACTTGCCAGGCCGCACGCGGAGAGGAAGTAGAAAAACAGACTGCCGACCGTTCCCATCACAGCCACAGCTTCAAGCAAGAATCTCGCCGTCAATGGTGGCATCAGTAGATGTTACTCGTAGCGCAGAGACTCAATGGGGTCGAGGTTAGCCGCTTTCCAAGCGGGATAAATGCCGAAGATCAGTCCTACCGCAGCCGACGCTACGAAAGCGAACATCGACCAGTACATTGACATGGTGGCCGGAAGCGACGGAAATGCCACCGGGACGATGGCGGTGATGAGAGCGCCCAGCGCCAGTCCGATTACTCCGCCGACGGCCGTGAGCATGACGGCTTCGAGGGTGAACTGCACGAGGATGTCGCGCTTGCGGGCGCCTATGGCTTTGCGCACTCCGATTTCGCGGGTGCGCTCGGTCACCGAAACCAGCATGATGTTCATCACACCCACACCGCCCACAATCAAGCCCACGCTTGAAACTGCAAACATGAAGATGAAGATCATACTCGTGATCTGATTCCAGACGTCGGAAATCGAGTCTTGCGTGAAGATGGCGAAATTGTCCGGATTATCGGGCGGGACCTTGCGCCGGCGGCGCAGCAACTCGCGCATTTCGTCAATGGCCTTGGGCATGTCGTCGTGCGAAGTGGCCTTGACGCTGATCCAGTACTGTTTCAGTTCGGGATGCAACTTGCGGAACGTGGCCAGCGGGAAAAAGACGATGTTGTCGTCGGGATTCTTTCCTCCGCCGAACACGCTTTTGCGAAGTTTTGCGACACCGATCACGGTAAATAACTGACCTTCGATGTCCAACTCTTTGCCCAATGCCTGCTCATTCGGAAAAAGCTCCCCTGCCGTATCGTGGCCGATGATAATGACTGGGGCGCGACGATCCTCATCGATATCGCTGAACCAGCGGCCAGAGGCGATGGCCATGTCAAAAACGTCTTTGTAGGAACTGGTGTCGCCTTCCAGAATGGTTTGCTTGGACTTCCGGTCTTTGTACTTGACTGAGTAGGTCCCGGTCCCAAGTTGCGGATGGACATATTGCACCATAACGGTGACCGCTTTCACATGGGGCAGATCGCGCATCGCCATGGCATCGTCGAAGGTCAATTCCCTGCGCTTGCGCATCTCTTCGGTGGGGCGGCCAAAGCTGAAGGGCTCCATGTGAAAAGCGAAAATGATATTCGAGCCCAAACTGCTGATGACCTGGCTTACGTTGTCGTTCAGGCCGCGCACGATGGACGAAATCCCGATGACGACGGCCACGCCAATCACAATGCCCAGCACGGTCAGCGACGAGCGCATCTTGTTGCTGCGGATCGTGTCGACCGCCATGTTCAAGCCTTCGCCGAATTCGCCTTTGACATGCATTCCGGGTCAGAACCTTTAACGCAGAGTGCGCCGAGTAAACGCAGAGTGCGCGGGGAAAACATACCTTAATTACGTCTCAAATCTTAGCGCCGTGATGGGATCGAGTCTGGCAGCGCGGCGCGCCGGATAAACGCCGAAAAAAATACCAACGCTTGCCGCCACTAACACTCCAGCTGCCACGGCCCAGAGTTTGATCGTGGAGGGCATGCCGATGGCGAGCGTGACACCCTTAGCGATGGCAATGCCGAACAGCACCCCGATCGCGCCGCCCAGCAAGGCCAGAGTGACGGACTCAATCAAAAACTGCAGCATAATATCGTCGCGGCGCGCGCCCATGGCCTTGCGGACACCGATCTCGCGCGTCCGTTCTGTTACCGAGACCAGCATGATATTCATGATCACGATTCCGCCCACTACCAGCGAGATGGCCGCGATGCCGATCATGGCGTAAAAGAAGGTTCCGCTGAAATTCGACCAGATACTGAGCAGGCTGTCGTTGGTCTCGATGTCGAAATTGTCTTCATCACCGGGGTGGACGTGGCGGCGGGCCCGCAAAACGGCACGCGTTTCATCCATCGCCTCGTCGAATCCGGCGCCGCTGGCCGCGGCTTTGCCGGAGATGCGAATGCTTTCGTGAGAGCCGTTCTGTTTCTGAAACGCGGTGATTGGCATGAGGGCATAGTTGTCCAGACTCTGGCCGAGCGTCTTGCCTTTTCTCTTGCCAACGCCGATTACACGATAGACCCAGCCGTCGATCCGAACTTCTTTGTTAATGGGATCCAAGCCGGGCATCAGCGTATCTACAACGTCGGGTCCGATCACGACAACGGGGGAGTTATTCTTCATGTCGATATCGTTGATCATGCGTCCGGAGGTCAAGTCGATATCGAGAATCGGAACCATGGAGGGCGTCATACCGCGAACCGTGGTGTCGGTGATGGACTGCTCGCCGTACTTGACGTGTCCGCTCTCGTTGCGCAGTGCGGCCCCCACCCATTCGCAATGCTTGCAGGCTTCGAGGACGGCCTCGTAGTCCTCCATGGTGAGGTTCTTGCGCTTCTCGCCTTCGAGGAATTTGTCGATATTGGTAACCGCGGGGGAATTCTTGAAGACGAGGAAAACGTCGGCGCCCAGGTTGAAAATCTTCGTTGCTACATAGCCATTGATGCCGTTCACAAACGTGACTACTGCAATCACTGCGGCCACTCCAATGACCACACCCAGCAAGGTGAGCGCGGAGCGGAGTTTGTTCGCCCACAGCGACAGGAACGCGATCTTAAATCCCTCGGTGATATGCATGGATCCGGCGACGTAGGTGCTGGAAAGCACACTCTCTCTAACGAGTTTAGCAGGATGGGGAAAACGGAAATCGCGCTAGCAACGTGCACAGCTCGAGGATGTCATCTCTGGAGGAACAGCACCCTCGCGCGACAGTTTCGTATCCGGGGGCCTCTGTGCTCCACTGACAAGACTTATGCTCTGCCGGAAGCAAGGCGCATGGAGAGTTTCACGGACACAAACGCCACCAGCAGCGCCAGCACGGTCCAACACGCCGCACCCTCCAGATTCCGCTGGAATCCGCCGCCCAGCGATTCGAGGATGGACGTTAGCACGGACGATGACACGGAAAACTGCGCACTCATCGACGCTCGAATCCCCAGCACCATAGCCACAATTACCGTTACGAGAGCCAACGCCAGCCCGAATCCCCCCACCACCAGGCCGGGCAGAGCGCGCTTCCAGGGAAACGGGATCGGGGGCGGCGCCGAAGCTTCGCGGCGAACCGCATCCATGACGGAGACGGCGAAACCCGACGACGGGAGGATTTCTTCTTCGCGGGAAAGAATGCGATTCATTTCGTCATCCTCGGGTTCAGTCAAGCGTGTCATATGGCCTCCTTGAGGCGCGGCACAGACAATAGTTGCGGAAGTTTGCTGCGCAAGATTTCCCGTCCGCGGGACAATCTCGCCTTGACCGTGCCTTCGGGCAGGCCGAGACTCCGCGCGGCGGTGGTGACGTCCATCTCGTGAAAGTAAAAAAGAACCAGAGCCTCGCGATACTTCGGAGGCAGAGCGCCGACCGCGCGGCGCACGACTACATCGCTATCATGTTCTTCCAGGCCTCCATCGGAAGGGCGCGGATCTCGAGGTTCGGGAACATCTTCGATCGGCACGGTGCGTGCCGGAATGCGGCGCAGTTCCGAACGATAGAGGTTGGTGGCCAGCGCGAACAGCCAGGTGGAAAAGACGGAATCCTTACGCCATTGGCCGAGGGCGCGGTAGGCACGAAGAAAAGCTTCCTGAGCCATCTCCTCGGCGCGGCCTCGGTCATGGCAAAAACGATAGGCCAAGTTCACCAGCGGCCCCTGCCAGCGGCGGACAATTCCCTCAAAGGCAGGAATGTCGCCAGCCAGGACTTTTTCGACATCGCTCTGGTCGTCGCTCGCACTCACGCTGGACTCCGCCTCAATGGTATGACACGACGCCATTGCCGACGGTTGCATTATTTCAGAAATCGCGCGAAATCAAGAAAATGCAACCGGAACCGTGGAAGGCTGGTCCTACACGATGTAAGCGGAAAAACGGCTTGAGGAGGATCGAATGGATATCGGAGAAAATGTCGTAGGCGCTTCAGTTTTTCTAGTCCCCATCGTCGGCAGCATCGCGCTGTTCTCGTTTCTGGCAGTGGCGTCATGGTCGGAGGCGCGGCGCAAAGAGAGAGAAGCGTATTACAGGAGTGAAACGCTCAAGAAAATCGCGGAAAGCTCCGGCGAGGGCGCCAAGAGCGCGCTGGAATTGGTTCGCGAGCAGGAGAAAAACTCTGTACGACGCCGTCTCGAAGGCATGAAGATCGGCGGTTTGGTGACGGCCGCGGTTGGCATCGGGCTCATGGTGTTTCTGCACGGGGTGGTGGAGCACGAGGAACCGGTCTATCTCGTCGGACTGATTCCATTGCTGATTGGCGTGGCGCTGCTAATCTATCCGCTTGTGCTCGCACCCAAATTGCAGGAGTAGGAACCCGTAGCGCCGGCATCCTTGCCGGCTGTCTCGAGGGCGTCCTCGCCCTCGCTGCGGGCGGCGTGATGCCGGCCGGACAGCCGCCGGGACGGCGGCGCTACAATCCCCATGCGGGAAATTAGGACGCTACCACTTCTGGCTCGTACTGACAGCCTGTGCGAGCGCCTGCACTATAATGAATCCGTTGGCAGCCGGACCGGACGGTCGCTCGTCGCAAGACGGGAGGAAAGTCCGAACTCCGCAGAGCAGTGTGCCGGATAACGTCCGGGACGGCCGGTTTAAGCCGGTTGGACGGAAAGTGCCACAGAAAACATACCGCCCGAGCCGCAAGGTTCAGGTAAGGGTGAAAAGGTGCGGTAAGAGCGCACCGCCGCCGCAGTAATGCGGCGGGCAGGGCAAACCCCACACGGAGCAAGACCAAATAGGGAGGGATTTCCTGACGGGCCTTTGGGTTTGCCGGGGATGCGTGCCGGCTCGGCGCGTCACAACCTCCGGGTAGGTCGCTTGAGCCCCGCAGTAATGCGTGGCCCAGAGGAATGACCGTCCCGCCGCAAGGCGGACAAAATTCGGCTTACAGGTCCGGCTGCCACAATCTACTTTTCAACCGCTTCCAGACTTTCTCCACCACTTCTTGACGTGCCGGCGCTCGGCATGGTATTACAATTCATAGAATGTAATGGAGCGGATATGGAGTCTGCAATCACCGTCAAGGGGCAGGCCACGATACCGAAGGCGATTCGAGAGCATCTGGCGCTGAAGCCGGGGGATCGGGTGAAGTTTTTTGTGCATCCAGACGGTACTGTGGTTCTGTTGCCGAAACTTCCCGCGGCTGCTTTGCGCGGCATCGTAAAGTCCCGGCACAGGCGGCCGGTGACGATCGGGGAAATGACCAACGCCGCTGCGCAAGGTGCCGCTGGCGTCTCGTCGAAGCCAAAACGGCGATGATTGGGCTCGACACCAACATCCTCGTACGCTACCTCGTCCAGGACGATCCGGTTCAGTCGCCTAAAGCGACCGAGATCCTCGAACGCCGACTGACCGAGAAGGACCCCGGCTTTGTCAGCGTTGTGGCGATGGTGGAGACGGTGTGGGTCCTTGATCGCGCCTACGGCTTTTCATCCCAGGAAATCTCTTCTGCCATAGAGCGCATGCTTCAGACCGATGTCCTCATTGTCGAGAACGAACAGCAGGTTTTCACGGCGATGGTGGCGCTAAAGAGCGGCGAGGGCTCATTTGCAGACGCGTTGATCGGGGCGCTAAGCACCCGGGCCGGCTGTGCTCGTACCCTGACATTCGACCACAAAGCGCTGCGACTTCCGGGCTTTGAGCTTCCGTGACCGGCCCTCGGCCCCAAGTCCGGCTTACAATCCTTAACGAAATTGCTCGTCAGACGTCTATAGTGAAGAAGCTTTCGGGTGATAGGTTTCGTCACCGTTCGCAATTCGTACGCGATCGTCCATCTATGAGCAATCAAAATATTGCAACCGAAAAGCGCATTCTGGTTTTTCTACTGTTGTTTTTTCTCATCTGTTCCTTGGCCGTCGCGGACGAGGGAATGTGGCTTTACAACTCTTTCCCCAAGGATGCCGTTAAGGCCAAGTACGGTTTTGAACCGACGCAGGCATGGCTCGACCATGTGCGCCTTTCTTCCGTGCGCTTTAATAACGGAGCCTCGGGATCGTTCGTTTCCTCCGACGGTCTTGCCATCACTAATCATCACGTCGGCTCGCAATGCATTCACCAGCTCTCTACCGGTGGCCGGGACTACATGAAGACTGGCTTCTACGCTCACTCCCTCGCGGAAGAAGCCAAATGCCCCGACCTGGAACTCAACCAATTAATCACCATTGAAGATGTTACGGCGCAGGTGAATGCCGTGGTCAAGCCGGAGATGTCGGTCGCGGACGCGGGCCAGGCGCGGCGCGCGGCGATGTCCGGAATCGAAAAGACCTGCGCCAGTTCTACCGGCCTGCGTTGCGATGTGGTCACGTTGTATGCGGGAGGGGTTTATAACCTCTACGAATACAAAAAATACACTGATGTTCGGCTGGTGTTTGCGCCCGAGTTTGACGCCGCTTTCTTTGGAGGCGATCCGGATAATTTCAGCTATCCACGCTACGATCTCGATGTTACCTTCTTTCGCGTCTACGAAAACGGCAAGCCCGCCCACCTTGATAACTATCTTCACTGGCCGAGAGCCGGAGTGAAGGAAGGCGATTTGATTTTCGTGTCTGGGCATCCGGGCTCGACCGACCGGCTCAAAACAGTATCCCAATTGGAATTTTTGCGCGATGTGAGTTATCCCATGCGCATCGCCATGCTGAACCGCCGCATCGCACTGGTGCAGAGTTTTGGCGCGATCTCCGCGGAAAACACCCGCGTTGCCCAGGAAGAATTATTCGGATATCAAAACGCCTACAAGGCGGTCACAGGTTCCGCGCGCGGATTGAAAGACGCGGACTTAATGGCCGCGAAAGCTGTTGATGAAAAACAATTGCGCGCCGCCGTGGCATCGAATCCCAAGCTGCACGCCGAAATTGGCGACCCGTGGAGCGCGATTGCCCAAGCCATGGTCGTGGAAAAGCAGAACTACCTACCCTACGTTTATCTGGAGCGCATGTCTGGGTTCAATTCCGATCTTGCGGGAATCGCCCGCACTCTGGTGCGTGTGACCCTTGAAAAAACCAAGCCCAACGGGGAGCGCCTGCGAGAATTTGCCGACGCCGGGTTGCCTTCGCTCGAGCAACGACTTTTTTCCACGGCGCCGATTTACAAATCGCTCGAAACCGTGACGCTAGCGGATTCGCTGGCGGAGATGCAAGAAGCCTTGGGGGAGAAAAACGCAATTGTTGAAAAGGTTTTGGCCGGGAACAGCCCAGCTGAAGTGGCCAAGACACTGATCGACGGCACCAAACTGGAGGACGTTACGGTTCGCCAGAAACTGTACGCTGGTGGTGTGGCGGCAATCGAGGCATCCACTGATCCGTTGATCGTTCTCTTCCGCAGCATTGACCCCGAAGCCCGCGCGGTTCGCAAAATCTACGATGACGAAGTGGACGCGGTCGAGCGTCAGGAGGGCGCGAAAATCGCAAAGGCCCGCTTTTCCGAAGCCGGATTCAACGAGGCTCCCGACGCTACGTTCACCTTGCGGCTCGCCTATGGAGTGGTGCGCGGCTACGCGGAGAACGGCCGGCCGGTTCCATATTTCACCACCTTCGCGGGTGTCTACCAGCACGCGGCCGACCACGGCAACGAACCGCCGTACCGGTTGCCGGAGCGCTGGATGACTTCCAAATCCCGGATCAATCTCGACACGCCAATCGACTTCGCAGCGACCGCGGACACAATCGGAGGGAACTCCGGAAGCCCGCTCGTGAATCAGGCGGCCGAGATTGTCGGCGTGAATTTTGACAGGAATATGCAGGCCTTGCCGCGGAATTTCTTTTTCGAAGACAAGGTTGGACGAAACATAAGTGTTGACGTTCGGGGCATCCAGGAAGCCCTGCGCCACATCTACGGAGCGACAGCACTGGCAGACGAGTTACTGGGCGGCTCTCGCACTGAGTCCGCCGCAACGAACGCGCCGCAGTAGCCCGCAACGCTTTCGAGGGGAATTTCTTTAAGGGCGCCAAAACACGGAACTTGCCGGCAGAGCAAGTAGCCTATCTTTAGATTTTCGAGTGTAACGAGTTGGAGCGCAGCCCAGTATGTCCTCGAGCGATCCCAAGCCGATTTCTTCGAACGTCGGCCTCTGCCAGAACTGCCGCCATGCGCGCCGGATGACTTCCGACCGCGGTTCGACTTTCCTGCTGTGTAAGCTTTCGTTCGAGGACCCGCGGTTTGCAAAATATCCGCGGCTGCCGGTATTGGTTTGTAGTGGCTATCAGTGTGACACGGAGAATTCACCGGTGCAGGGCGCCTGATTCGCGACCGGTTCACTCGTCCTCGGTGCCTGCTCTTTGCCAGCGGTGCCGATCATCCCTATAATTGAGGTTTGGCACGAGTCCACGGCGTGGTATCTCTGACTCGTGATTTCACGGATCGTATTACGGAGCACCCGTCACGGAAACGCCAGTTATTGAAGACCTAAGGAGAATTTAATGTCCGCACCCAGCCGCCGTCCGGAAATTCGTCGTCGTCGCACCCGCGCAGAAAAAATCGCGAAGCTGCGCAAGCGCCTCGCCGCCGCCTCCGCTTCGAACGATAAAGACCGTATCACCGCCAAGTTGCATCGTATTGCTTTTGTTTCTCCGGGAAACCCGCTGGTCAAGAGCGCGTAGAGCCAAACACTCAGGCTTTGCGAGGGCGCCCGTCGCCATACGAGCGTTCTAAAATTCCACCGTCACAAATCTTGCCGGACTCTTGCCCACATTCGTCAAGGTGTGGGTATAGCCTCCCGGCAACCACTTGACATCGCCGGACTTGAATTTTCCGGGCATCGGGCCCATCCCTTCGACGTCGCTGCGCACATCGAGATCGGTAACCGCGACCAATAGATGCGGTCCGTCATAGTGGTGGGTGGGGGTGACCGCACCCGGTTCAAGCGTGACCTCGGACACCCGTACGCCATCCTTCACGGAAAGCACCTTGCTGTGTCCGCCCGGGAAAGTTGTCTCGCCACTCTCCTCCGGCCAATGAGATGGCGTCTGTCGCAATTTTTCATCCTGCATCAGCTCAATCGTCACGTTGCGAAAAGGGTCGTCGGAGAGATTCCTGGCGATGTGGGCAAAGTTTCCCGGAGCAAACCGTGTGTCGCCGTCGACGAGTTTGATCTCCGCTGGCGCCTTGCCCTCGACTTCGTTGGAGAGATGAGCGTCGCCGAGTGTGACGAAGACGTAGTCGTGGCGATGGCGGTGCATGAGTGTCGCAGTATGGGGAGCAACCTCTACCTTGAAGACACGTACATACTCGTTGTCAACGACCAGGTGGTGCGAGGGCTCCGCGGTGATCTCGACTTCGGTCGCCGTCTGCGCAAGCAGGAATGGAATCAGTAGGAGGAGGAGCAATACGCGCTTCATGGCTGGGGATTGTAGCACTTGGAAGAGGCAGTCGACACTCACCGGTCTTCGCCAAAACCCATTAAGTGTTTCCGGTTAGTGCTGAGGTCGGACGGCCCACCTCGCACACTTCAGATCAAGCCAGCTCCTCGTGCCAAAGTCTAGGTCGAATGCACAATCTTTCCGCCGACAATAGTGGCGAGAACTTTCCCCGTCAGTTGCCATCCATCGAAGGGCGTGTTCCTCGATTTCGAGAGGGACTTGGCGGCGTCGAAAGTCCACTTCTTCTTCGGATCGAACACGGTAACGTCGGCGACCGAACCGCGAACCAGCGAACCGCGGCCGCGCAAGTCGAAACAGCGTGCCGGACCGGCGGTGAAGAGTTCCACGACACGGGCTAGCAGGATGTGCTTCTCGCGATGCAGCATGGTGATCGCTAGCGCGAGAGCAGTTTCCAGTCCGGTAATGCCGAAGGCGGCGCGTTCGAATTCCATTTCTTTTTCGTGGGCGGCGTGCGGTGCGTGATCGGTGGCGATGGCGTCCACCGTGCCATCGGCGAGCGCGGCCAAAATGGCTTCGCGGTCGGAGACCGAGCGCAAGCGGCGGGTTCATTTTGTAATTGCTGTCGTAGTCACGCATGTCTTCATCCGTCAGCGTGAAATGGTGCGGCGTAACTTCGAACGTAATACGCGCTTTGGCGCGCTTGCCACGGCGCACGCTTTTCAGCGCATCCGCCGTGGAAAGATGGGCGACGTGCAGGCGGGCATTGGGAATGTGCATCGCGAGTTGCACGTCACGCTCGACAATCGAGGCTTCAGCCGCCGCGGTCATGCCACGCAGCCCGAGACGGAAAGAACGCGCGCCTGCGTGCATGGAGCAATTTTCGGTCATGCGCGTGTCTTCGGCGTGTTGCACGACCGGGAAATTCAGCTCTCCGCCCAGAACCAGTGCTTCGCGCATGATGCTGTCGTCGAGGATGGGCTTGCCATCGTCGGTGACCGCGATGGCTCCAGCGGTTTGCAGCGCGCGAAAGTCGGTGAGCGTGGCGCCCTTGCTCGATCGGGTCGCAGCCGCGATGGCAAAAACATTGACGACCGCGCCGCGTTCTGGCTGACGCAGCCACTCGATCCACTCGACCGAATCGACCACCGGAATCGTATTCGGCATAGTGCAGACAGAAGTGAATCCGCCAGCGGCAGCGGCCGCTGTGCCCGTCGCAATGGTCTCTTTGTGCGTCTGGCCGGGCTCGCGCAGGTGCACGTGCAGATCGATGAAGCCGGGCGCGACGATGAGTCCGCGAGCATCGAATTTCTCGTCCGCCGCGCCTTTGATCTTGTTAGGAGGCGCAACTTCGGCTACGCGGCCATCTTTCAGCAGCACGTCCATGGGCGCGTCGATTCGCGCCGCCGGGTCGATGAGGTGGCCGCCTTTAATCAGCAGACTGGTTCTCCGCATACTTGTCCGATTCTTTTCGGGGGCGCGTCATCGCATTCTCCCCATGGCCCGCGCCAGAATCGCCATGCGCGTGGGCACGCCGTTGTGCACTTCCTCCAGGATGCGCGCCTGGGCTCCGTCGGCAATTTCGCTGGTCAATTCCAGGCCGCGAATAATCGGACCGGGATGCATCACCATGGCATCTTTTTTCGCCATCTTCAGGCGGGCTGGGTTCATCTGGTAACGCGCGATGTATTCGGCAAGGTCGATCTTCAGCCCGGCAAGCCGCTCGGTTTGCACGCGCAACAGCATGATCACATCGGTGCCGCGCAGAGCGTCTTCGATGTGGCGGGTTACGCGCACGCCGGGTGCAAGGGTCGCCGCAATGTCGGGCACCAGTTCCGGCGGACCGCAGAGAATAATCTTCACGCCGAATTTGCTTAGCAGATGGCACGCCGACCGCGCCACGCGGCTGTGGAAGATGTCGCCGACAATCGCGATCTGCAAGCCTTTGAAAGTTTTCTTGTTGCGCAGAATCGTGTAGGCGTCGAGCAGCGCCTGCGAGGGATGCTCGTGCAGGCCGTCTCCGGCGTTGATCACGGGCACGTCGAGGTGCTGCGCCATCAGGTAAGGAGCGCCAGCGTTGGGATGGCGAATGACGATGATGTCGGCGCCCACAGCGCGCACCGTGTATCCCGTGTCGAGCAGCGACTCGCCTTTCTCAATGCTCGAACCGAATGGATTGGATGAGCACGGTATGCGCGCCCATTACTTTGGCGGCGGTCTCAAACGAGCTCCGGGTGCGAGTGGAGGCCTCGTAGAAAAGAAGAAACACGCGCTTGCCCTTGAGTAGGGGGCGCGGCTTGTCCGGATTCATGCGCCGGGCAAACTTCAACAGTTTCAGGATCTCGGCTGCTTCCAGGTGCTCGATGCCGAGCAGGGAACCGCGCGCTGGATTCATAGTCGATTTGTAATTGCTAATTTGTAATTTGTAATTTAGGAACACCTGACGCCGATCTCGTTTTTCAATTACAAATTACAAATTGCCAATTACAGATTGCCCTGTTGTTTTTCCATCAACAAAACTTTCTCCGCGTCATCGACCTCGCGAAGTTTTACCTCGATAATCTGATTTTCCGTGGTTTGCACCGTTCTCCCAATGAAAGCGGCCTCAATCGGCAACTCGCGATGGCCGCGATCGATCAATACGCACAACTGCAAGCGCTTGGGACGTCCCGAGCGAAACAGTGCGTCCATGGCAGCGCGGGTCGTGCGTCCGGTGTAGAGGACGTCATCGACCAACACCACCGACTTGCCCGTGATGGGGATTTCCAGTTCCGTTTTGTGCACGACCGGCTTGGAGTCGAGCGTCGAAAGATCATCGCGATAAAGCGTAATGTCGAGCGTGCCCACCAGCACCGGTTTTTTTTCAATCCGCTGAATAATTTTCGCCAGCCGCTCCGCTAGCGGAACACCGCGGCGCCGGATCCCGACCAGCGCCAGATCTTCGACGCCATTATTTTTCTCAAGAATTTCATGCGCCAGCCGGATCAAAGTCCGCTCCACCTCGGACGCAGACATGAGCTGCGCTTTCTCCCGAATCTCCACGGAATGCTTGGGCGCACGTAAATTCATAAACGCTGCATCATACGCGTGCGCATGAGGTGAGAGCAAGGCCAGAGCCTGAAACCCACGTCGGTTGCGGTATTACACCTGGGGGTTGCGAGGCCGCAGAAACAGCGAAGCCAGCGCACCGCCAATGGCGGCGAGCACTAGCGCAAAGATCATACCGAAAAACAAGGTCACGGCCAGCCCCGACGGAGTAAGCAGGTAGTGGAGGACGGCCTGAAATTCCGGGTCCGCTGCATTGGCTCCAACCGTCTGAGAAAAACGCGCAAGGATATCGACGTATTCCTGCTGGGCATGGAATACAAAAATCCGGATCGTTATCATTGCGGCGTTGATGGCGAAAGCGACCACTGCCGCCGCACCTCCAAGCCGCGCCCCGAGAGCGGTAGGGGGGACCAACTTACTTTCACGGCGGTAGAAAAAGACAGCCAGGGTTCCGGTTAACACGATCCCAAGGATTGGAATGATCCCGATGAAAACGCCAAGCACGCCAGCCTTCAGCGCGGCACGCACCGCAATTCCACGGTCCAGCGTTCCAGCCATTATTCCGGCCTTCATGCTCCGGCCATCGAATTGCCCGGTTTGAGGGATCTCCGGAGAAATCTCGTCGGGCGAGGTATTCAGGCCGATGGCAACTCCAGTATCCGGGACCGCAACCTGCACATGAATTTGCGGAGCGCGGCATTGCGGACAAAACGGCCGGCCATCCTCGACCGTTGTTCCACACTGTTGGCAAGAGTGCTCCACATCTTTGAAGCTAGCGCACAACGAACCGGGAGAGCAAGGCAAGGGCATCGGGTGATCGGGTCATCTAACCATCTCGCCATCTCAGGTCATATTCGTCCTGCGGGCATTTCGATCACCCGATGACCCGATCGCCCGATGTTTTTAGATGGTATCGTCCTTGCCAGTGTGCACGCGCACATACACGAGGGCAAAATGGGATCCTTGGCCGCTGGGTTTGACTGAGACGATGTGCTGGTTCTCCTCGGTTCCAACTTTTAGTTCCACCGAGTCGCCGCCGCCGCTCTCGCTGTCGCAGGAAACGGGCTTCGACCCTTCCTCCTTGTCTTTGCCCTTGTAGTTCGCGTGGCCCCCGTTCCAGTCACCGCGGCACTGGATCGGCTTGCCATATTTCTGCAGCTCTTTTGTGTAATAGCCGATGATTTTCTCCGGAGCATCATCGGAACTGAATTCCGCTGCCACCACTTTCAATGAGAATCCCGCGAACGAAAGATTTACATTCGCGCTCTTCTTGTCGTCGCTATTGTCTTTCGGCGCAGGTTTGGCGCCGGGATAGAGCGTCAACCCGGAATCGCGAATATCCGCTTGCTCGCTGACGTGCAAATCGCCGATGGGGGACTTGATGTCGACATTCTTCTCACCATCTTTGCCTTTGTCGTTGGCATTGATGCTGCAAGCGGGAAGAACGCAAACGGCTGCAATGAACGCGCCGAGAGAAAGCTTTACGATAAGGCCGCGACTAATTCTCACACCGCCGGACGTGTTAGGGCTGAACATATTAGGGTTGAACATGGGAGGAACCTCCTGAACTGGTTTGGGCTGAGTTTGTCCGAGCCGGGCGTTCAATCCCATCGCCACGCGATGCGATGCCCGGAATCGTAACCGGTAGATGACCGCCGATCGGAATTTCGCCGAAGATCGCTTTCACGGCAGCGGTTTCCGAGACGCTCGCATTGGAGAACGCGCACACATAATTCTCGATTGCGGGAAAATCCTGCACCAGGTAAGGATTGCCCATGGCAAGCACCACGGTGCGATTGGCGGAACGATCGAGAATCGCCGAAAGTAAAGATCCTGTAGCGCTGTCCATAGCAACCGAATTTTTCAGACCCCCTCCGGCGGCGCGCATGGCTTTACCCGCCGTAGGGATCACATACACAGCGGCGATCACGTGTTCCGCCGCTTCTACTGCGTCGACCACCGACGGCTTCATGCCGGCAGCCGAACGCGGATCGACGTAGATCACGCGAGCGTCCGGCACACGGGCTAGAATTTGGCGTTCGAGCATACGTCCCGATTCGGTGCGCAGATCGTCGGAAAAAATCACGACAACAAGACGATCGCTCACCTCTGTCAAGGCTTGATACGGAAGCGCAGCCTCCGGAGTTCCCACAGAAGTTGCCTGCAGCGGGATGACTTTGCCATTGTCGCGGATAAGAGTGATGGCTTCGTCTGCAATGCGCTGGCCGACCGCCAGATTTTCTGGTCTTGCAATCTGACTTGAGAGTTGAGTGAGGTCCACCAACCGTGCCTTGTTCAATCCAAGAGAAGCCTTTAGTTCCAGAATCTTACGCACCGATTGATCGAGCCGCTGACGGCTGATTTCGCCGCTCTGCACCGCTTGCAGCATCGCGCGGTAGCTGGCGTCGAGGTTAGGAGGGATGATCAGCACGTCATTTCCGGCCAGGAACGACTCCACTGCAGTCCGGCCGATATCTTTTGCGTGCAGGCGCGTCAGTCCCGCCATGTCGAGGGCGTCGGTAACGACAATCCCTTTAAATCCCATCTCTTCCCTAAGCAGTCCGTCCACAATCGCCCGCGAAGTTGTGGCCACTCGATTGGGCCCGGAATCGAGAGCTGGAACGGTTACATGCGCCACCATGACAGCATCCACCCCAGCCTCGATTGCGCGCTTGAACGGCGGCAACTCAACCGCATCCAGCCGCGCGCGGTCGCCTGTCACTTGCGCAAGGCCCAGATGGGAATCGGTCGCGGTATCGCCGTGTCCGGGAAAATGCTTGGCCGTGACCGCCATGCCGCCTTCGTGAGCGCCCCGAATGTAGGCCGCAACGAAATCGCCCACCTGCGTCGGATCCCCTCCGAAAGAGCGCGTGTTGATGATGGGATTCGCAGGATTGGAATTCACGTCAGCATCGGGGAAAAAATTCCATTGCACTCCGATCGCCCTCGCCTCGAGCGCCGTGATGCGTCCAAACGCTTCGGCATTTTCGGTTTGGCCGGTAGCTCCGAAAGCCATGGCATGAGGAAAAACGGTAGTGCCATTCAGGCGCATGGACACGCCGCGCTCAAAGTCCGCCGCAACAACCAGCGGCAGCTTCGATGTGCGTTGCAACCGGTTGAGCAACTCCGCGGCAACATACGGCTGGCTTTTGAGCAGGACCGGACCCTCCACCGGGACGGTCATCACCAGCGATCCAATGTGATATTTGCTGACGCTGTCCCGCAGTTGAATCCAGGCGGGGGAAGCATCATTCAAAAATTGCGCCAGCACCTTGATTCCGAAGAGTTGCCCGACTTTCTCTTCGGGCGACATCTTGCGCAGTGTCTTGTCGGCCCACTTCTGGCCGGCTTTGTCGAGATGGATCGGCCCGGGCTGCTGAAAGTGTTCTTTGCTCTTGTCTTTCGCAAAGCAGAGCGCCGCGGCGAGCAGAAGCGCAGTCAGCAGCAGATGGCGGAGCATGCCATTGACAATAACAAAAGTCAGGCTGCAACGCCGTTCCACTTTCCGCGTTTAGTTTCGTTCACAATGTAACTTTTCGGTAGTTGGTGGATACCTATTACGAGAACGTGCTTTCCAGAGGGAAACAAAGTGCTTCCCAGCTCTGACGGAATCTGGTCGTTCCCGATCACAGGAGGACTTATGGCAACAATCGCAGCGCCAAGAATCGAATCCCCAAGCGCGACCCCCATCGCGCCGTGGTGGCACACCGCGCTGCTCGTAGCTTTGTTTCTGGGGTTAGCACTCAGTGGAGCATTTTTCCAGCGCCACGCTCGCTCGGAGCCCGGAGGCTTGCAACAGAACCCGCATCTCATCCCGCTCTATTTTTCGCTTATCGCCATGGAATGGGGTCTCGTCTACTACGTGTGGACGGGACTGCGCCGGACCGGAATGAAACTGAGCGAACTGATTGGCGGCAAATGGACAAGCGTGAAAGACGTCCTGGTGGACGCTGGTCTCGCGATCGGTTTGTGGACCACCTGGAAACTCATCGAAACCGCATGGGATCGCTGGCCAGGCACTGGCCATGCTGCTTCCATCCAAACCCTGCTGCCGCAACGAGCGCTGGAAATTTTTCTATGGATCGGCGTATCGATGAGCGCGGGCATCTGCGAAGAACTGGTCTTTCGCGGATACTTCCAAAGACAATTTCATGCTTATACCCACAGTCTTTGGGTGGCGTGGTTGTTGCAAGCCTTGCTCTTCGGGATTTCCCACGGCTATCAGGGAGTCGAAGCGTGCGTGAGGATCGCAGCGTACGGCGCACTGTTTGGCTTGTTGGCGATCTGGCGCGGCAGTCTGCGGCCGGGCATGATTGCGCATGCTGGGACGGACATTCTCAGTGGCATCTTTGGAATCTAGCGGCACTTTGGCAAGAGGCCGTACTGGTATAACTTTTTTCGATGGACAGCGCTTGTGAACCGACAAAATGACCGACTTCAACTCACTCTACCAGCAGTACGCGCAAGACGTGTACCGCTTCGCGTTGTACTTGTCGGGCGAGCGCGGCGATGCCGAGGACATCACTTCCGAAACGTTTGTGCGCGCCTGGACTTCGCCCGAACCGATCAGGATGGAAACGGCGAAAGGCTATTTGTTCGCGATTGCGCGCAACTTGTTTCTGCAGGGGCTGCGAAAAAAATCACGCCACGTCGCGCTCGACGAAAACTTGCGCGCACCAGGGGCTAGCCCTTACACGCAGGCTGAGGGGAAACAAGAATTGCAATTCCTGCTCACGCAACTCCAGCAGTTGCCGGAAGAAAGCCGCGCCGCCCTGCTGATGCGCGCGGTTGACGGGATGGCGTACGAAGAAATCGCGCGAGCCCTGGGAATTTCGCTCGCGGCAGTAAAAGTCAAGATTCACCGGGCGCGTCTAGCGCTGGCTGGAATTCGGAATGATTAGCCGGAGCCGGTGCAGGCTGCAAGTCGCGAAAAGAACAAGTAAGCGCAAAGACAACATATAAAGGGGTGCGTCAAATGAACGTTACAAGGGAAGTGATTCTGGATCTGCTGCCGGTATATCTTGCGGGCGAGGCTAGCCCTGCCACGCGCGCGCTGGTTGAAGAATATCTGAAACAGGACACTGAACTAGCCGAGCGCATACGGCTGCAATGGAGGGACAGTCTGGCCACGGCTGTGCCCTCAGCGCTTCCGCCGGATCTCGAATTGCGCTCGCTCCGCCGCACCCGCAGCCTGCTCGGCTGGCAGAAGTGGCTGTTCGGGTTTGCAATATTCTTCACCGCCATGTCACTGAGCAGTCAGTTTACGTTTGAGGGTAGCCACCTGAAGGACTTTCACTTCTTGCTGCGCGATTATCCAATTGAGTTCGGGACGTGCATTGCACTTGGCTTAGCTTGCTGGATCAGCTATTACGCCATCCGGCGACGCCTGCGCACAACCTGAACCGCAGAGAGGTGCGGCTGGCTGCATTGCTGGACTCAAATCTCCCGTTCAACGAGTGCAATGCCTTCCGCCCGAATGGCCGTGTCATCGCCAAATCCCGTGAGCCAATGCACATCCGGTTCCCTCCGGAACCATGTGATCTGGCGCTTGGCATAATTGCGATGCGCCTGTTGGGCCGCCGCGAGTGCCGCCCCCCGATCCAGTTCGCCGCGCAAAAACTGCGCCGCCTGCTTGTATCCCAGTGACGCCAGCGGGCGGGCAGTTCCGCCATATTTTGCGAGAAGCCGTTCCGTTTCGGCGATCAATCCCCCGTCAACGCGTCTTTCGTCAAACATTTTCACCGCCCGCTGGTTGATGCGCGCATAGAGCGCTTCGCGCTCCGGATTGAGTCCAAGACGCAGAATGCGAAAGCCTCGGAGCGGTTCACGTCCCTGCTCCCAGAGTTCGGTCATCGTCAAGCTCGAAGTTCGGGGTGAAGTCCGACGCGACGCCATGCACACCTCGATCGCCCGGATCACCTTCGGTATGTCATTGGCGTGAATCCGGTCTGCGGCGGAAGCGTCGAAGCGCCGCAGGATGCGATGCACGTGTTCACTGCCGCGCTTCTCCGCACTTGCGCGCAGTCTCCTGCGTAAATCTTCGGAACGCTGCGGGCCGGGGAAAAGTCCTTCGAGCAAAGCGCGCAGGTAGAGTCCGGTGCCTCCGCTGACGATAGGCAAGCGTTTCTGCTGTTCGTTCTCAGTAAGAGCAATTTCGCGCAGAACCTGCCGCGCCTGGCGCGCATATTCCCCCGCGCTAACGTCGGCGAGCGGATCGACGCAATCAAGCAAATGATGCCGAACCTCCGCGCGCTCCGCAGCCGTGGGCTTGGCCGTGCCAATCTCAAATTCGCGATACATCGCAACCGAGTCGCAGTTGACAATTTCTCCGCGAAAGCGCCGCGCGATTTCGAGCGCCAGAGCCGTCTTCCCGCTCGCCGTCGGGCCCAGCACGACGACTACCATCGGTTCGCGGTCCGACTTCCCCAAGTTCGGCGACGTCGGCAACTTCAGCGCGCGCTCCACGGAATATACCGCCAGTAGCCGATGACGATGAGAATCAGCAGCAGAACCGCCATGAGGAGCAATCCGGTGGCTTCAGCTGCGTAGGTCGCGTGGTGGTGCTGATGTTTATTGTCCTGATGAGGATGGTTGGCAACGGGCTTCGGCGGGGCAGGGGAGTTCACGCCGCTATTGTAGCTTCTTCGGTCGTTCGTGGTTAGTCGATTGTCGTTAACAAACGTGGCAGCCAAAGATTCGTGGCGAACGACGAACAGCAAAACGACGAAACACGAACGACTGCCGCGCACTATGAAGCGGTCGCGAAACTACGCCAGCAGTCTCGCGGCTTCCTTCGCGTAATAAGTCAGGATCATGCTCGCCCCAGCCCGCCGGATCGAGATGAGCGATTCCAGCATCACGCGGTCCCGATCGATCCACTCGTTGCGTGCTGCGGCTTCGATCATCGCGTACTCGCCCGACACTTGATAGGCCGCCAGCGGCAGGTCGAAACGGTCGCGGGCTGCGGCAATCACGTCCAGGTACGGCATGGCCGGTTTCACCATGATCATGTCCGCGCCCTCTTCAATGTCCAACTCGATCTCGCGCATCGCTTCGCGAACATTCGCCGGGTCCATCTGGTAGGAACGACGATCTCCAAATTGCGGCGCCGAATCCGCCGCCTCGCGGAACGGTCCATAGAAGCCGGAAGAGAACTTCGCCGCGTAAGAGAGAATCGGCGTATTTTCGAAGCCCGCCTCGTCGAGCGCTGTGCGAATCGCACCCGACTCGGCCATCCATCATGTCTGACGGCGCGATGACATCGACGCCCGACCGGGCCAGCGAAACCGATGTGCGCGCCAGCAACTCCAGGCTCGCGTCATTCACGATCTCGTACTCCGCGGTAGCCGGTGGCGCCGCTGCCGCCGCGCCCAGCGATTGCGCTTCGGCCTTTCACGATTCCGCAATGCCCATGCGACATGTACTCGCACAGACAAACATCGCCCATCACCACCACGTCCCGTACCTCGCTCTTGATGGCGCGCGCCGCTTTCTGCACGATGCCGTCCTCGGCCCACGCGCCCGTGGCCACTTCATCTTTTTTCTCCGGCAGCCCGAACAAGATGACCGACAACACTCCGAGCGCACGCGTCGTACGCACTTCCTTCACCGCCTCGTCGACCGAGAGATTGAAGACGCCCGGCATGGAGCCCACTTCTTTCCTGATTCCGGCCCCGGGGCAGATAAACAATGGATAAATAAAGGATTCAGGCGTCAGCCGGGTTTCGCGGACCAGGGAGCGCAGGGTTTCAGTGCGCCGCAAACGGCGCATGCGATTAGCTGGGAATGCCATAATACGGAATTTTAGCAGCTGGCGTGGCAGGCGAAGCTGCCGGGTGCGATCACCGCTCTTTGTGACGTCTATCACATCGCGCTCGGCACAACATTGACAACCGGGGACATTACTTTGGTAATCTCCGGTAACCACCCCGTGATCTCAACATCTCATCGCAAACGTCATATGATGCAAGCTGGTGTCTAGAAACCACATCTCGGCGCTCGTCGCGGCAGTTGGTCTGCTGCTGGCCTTTGCTCTGGCACCCGCAGTGTTTCCCAACCCATTTTTTCGCGTCGCCATGGGAAACCTGATCCCGCTGTTGGTCATTCTGGCTGCTTTTGCCGTCTCCGCCGCAAACGCCTTCGACAGCCGTGGGCACACCCGCCTGTTCTGGGGTCTCATGGCGGCAGGCATGGCCATGTGGTGCTTTAACCAGTCATGCTGGACGTGGTTTGAGGTCATGGCGCGTCACTCCCGTGCCCGAACCCTTCTACTGGCGACATCGTGCTCTTCCTGCACATTGTCCCCATCATGGCGGCCGTGGCCATCCGTCCCCATCAGGCCGATGAGAGCGAAGGCATGTTGCCCAGCGCAATGAATGTGCTCATCCTGCTGGTGTGGTGGGTCGTGGTCTACGCCTTACTTCGTTTTTCCCGAGGAATACTTCGTCCGCAATGTCGCCGTGTACAGCCTGCGCTGGGATGTTCTGTATCTGAGTCGAAGAGCTGATCTGATTGCCGTGGCGGCATCGGCATTCTTCACCAGTTCGGGATCCGTGGCGCACACTCTACGCAACATCTTCCTGCGCGCAGCGTTCTTTATACTCTCGCTTCTGAAGCTATGAATGCCGCCATCGTGCGCGGCGTTTATCACACCGGTGGAATCTATGACATTCCCTTCCTCGCCGCGGTGCTGGGCTTCCTCGGGATCTGCCATCTCCGGCAGGCGCTGCTTGGGCGAAATCCAGATCGATCCCCGCGAGCCTCCGAGGCCCGTCGCCCGGTTGCTCCTCAACTGGCAAAACTCGCCCTGCTCTCTCTGCCCGTCATGGCATATTGTGCATTGTTCCTCAGCCACGAATCAGCTCTAGCTTCGCCAGGTTCGCTTTACGGTGGCCATGGGTGGCGTCGGGCATTTTGGCCTTTGTGGTCTTCCTCAAACAACACCTGATGGACCAGCGACTTCTACATCTGCTCAAGCATTCGCGCAAGAGCTTTGACAATCTCCAGCGACTGCAGGGACGAGTCATCCAACAGGCTAAGCTGGCTTCACTCGGAGAACTGGTCGCGCTCGCCGCCGGGGAACTGGAGTACCCGCTGTCGGCCATCCTGAGCAGTTCCGAACGGATGGCTGCCAGCAGCAACCTGAGCCGTGAGCAACTCGCGAACGCGCAGAAAATCGGACAGCAGGCCCGGCGCACGCGCGAACTGGTCAACGATCTGCTCAGCTTCGCGCAGCAGACTCCGGGAGAAAAAAGTCCTCTCGAACTCAAGCCTCTTTTGCAGCGCGCCGCTGCAAATGGAAGGATTCAAACTCGAGAACCAGAAAATCACTCCTGACCGTGGAAAGCAACGAAAGGCTCCGCTGCCCCGCGTCTTCGGCAATGCCAACCAGCTCTTGCAGGCATTTCTTCAGATCGTCGAAAATGCCGTCGATGCATTACAGGAAGTCGGCGGCGGGCGTCTGCAGGTCTCCCTGTGGCGCGAAGGCAACGAGGTGGTCGTCCAGTTTGCCGACTCCGGCCCCGGCCTGCGCGATCCAGAGCGCGTCTTCGATCCTTTCTACACCACCAAGCCCGTCGGCAAAGGCACTGGTCTCGGACTCAGCGCCACCTACGGCGTGGTCCAGGACCACAAGGGACAAATCACCTGCTTCAACCGTCCCGAAGGCGGAGCTGCATTCGAAATCCGGCTCCCGGTTCTCAAAGTGACCGCGCCGCTATGCCGAGGCGGCCGCGCAGTGCGTGGAGAAGCTCTGCCCATTCCAACTTCTCCGCTCCTTATCCTCCACTCGCCACAATCGCGTCGGCTACTCGCGCCGCCTCCACCGCAAAGCGCACATCGTGCGTCCGGATGATGTGCGCGCCCTTCAGGATCAGGATCGCCTCCGCCGCCAGCGTTCCGTAAATCCGCTCGGTCAACCGCCGCGTCTTTCCCATCGTGCGCCAGCACTCGCCCAATAAATGATTTCCGCGACACTCCCGCCAGCAGCGGAAATCCCATCTGCTGCAGTTCGCCAAAATGCGCCAGCAGCGGATAGTTCTCCTCGAATCGTTTTCCGAATCCAAATCCGGGATCCAGCACCAGGTGATCGCGCTTGATGCCGGCCAGCGTCGCCGTCTCCGCCCACTGCCGCAAATCGCGCTTCACCAGCAGCACCGGATCGCCGATCGGTGGCAGCTCGCCCACTCCTCCGGGCGCCCGCGCGTATGCATCAGCACCGCTCCCACTTTCAGTTCCGCCAGAGTTTTCGCCATCTTCGGATCCCATCGGAATCCGCTCACGTCGTTGACAACCTCCGCCCCCAATTCGACCGCCGCCCGCGCCACGCTAGCCTTGTAGGTATCGACGCTGATGACTGCGCCGGGCCGCCGCCGTTTCAAATCCCGGATCACCGGCAGCACCCGCCTCCGCTCCTCTTCTTCTGAAACCGGGTCCAGCCGCTCCCGGCCGCGTCGACTCTCCCCCCACATCAATGATGCGTCGCGCCTTCGTCGAGCAACTGCTCGGCGCGGACCACGGCCTTCTCGGCGTCGACAAAAAGTCCCGCCATCGGAAAACGAGTCGGGAGTTACATTCACGACGCCCATGATCAACGTGCGCCGCCCCAACTCAAGGACGCGAGAGCCTATATTCCACTGAAAGATCGCCCGCATATTTGCACCTATTCTAGCGGACTGATTCTAGTGGACTGACGGGCGTCTGGGCCGTCCCGCCACACGGCGACTCCAACTCTCCGCGATCTGTCAATGATCAATCACCCGCTCGCACCGCTAGAATAAGCTCGTTTTTACCCAGTGCTACAATCCAGCATGCTTCGCCGTCACCGGTTGCGGGTCTCGTTCCCATCATTTGCCTGCTGACCGCGCAACTACTGGCCGCTCCGGTTCAAACCTCTGCCGGATCGCATCGCCGCCGTGCTCAGCTCTCCCGATCTTGCCCACGGCTTCTGGGGAATCGAAGTCGTTTCACTCGCACTCCGACACAAAAGCGGGCAAGACGTTGTACTCGCAAAACGCCGACAAGCTTTTCACGCCCGCTTCGAACACCAAGCTCTTCACCACCGCCGCCGCGCTGGCGCTGATCGGCCCCGATTACAAATTCCGCACCACCGTCGAAACCACCGGCACGCTCGACCGCTACGGCCGTCTCAACGGAGATCTCGTCCTCGTTGGCCACGGCGATCCCAATCTTTCGGGACGCGAACTGCCCTACGACCTCAAAACCCAGCGCAATGACGATCCGATCCAGGCCCTCGAAGTCGCTGGCCGACGCGCTCGTGCAAAAGGGCGTGAAGTTCATCGATGGTGACATCGTCGCCGACGACTCCTACTTCGCCTTCGAGCGCTACGGCGAAGGCTGGAGCCAGGACGATCTGGTCTGGGGCGACGGCGCTCCGGTTTCCGCGCTCACCATCAACGACAACGTCGTCTTCGTCGAGCATCCTGCCCGCCGATCGCGCCGGCGAAAAAGCCTTCGTCAGCGTCAAGCCCTTTGCCGACTATTACCGTCTCGACAATCGCATCATCACCACGCCCGCCGGCACTGGGCGCAAGCTCTCCATCAACCGCGAACCCGGTTCCATGGTCATCACGCTCTGGGGCAATATGCCGCTCGATGACGCTGGTGCCAACGAAGCGCTCGCCATCGAAGATCCCGCCGAGTTTGCCGCCGGGCTTTTCCGTCAGTTACTGGAGAAGCGCGGCATCGTCATCTATGGACACCAGCGCACGCACCACACCGAACTCGCCAGCCTTTCCACATTCAGCGTGACTGCCATCGCGCCCTCGCAATGGTGGCGGCGAAGCGCCTACGACGCCAGCCGCGTCCGCTGAAGAGCGAATCAGCCCATTACGCTCGCCAGTTACGAATCCAAGCCTCTGCTGCAGGATCTTCGCGTCATCAACAAAGTCAGTCAGAACCTGCACGCCGAAATTCTGCTGCGCCTGCTGGGCCGCGAACACGGCAACGCCGGAACCATCGAAGCCGGCCTCGAAGTTCTGCGCGGATTTCTGACGCAGGCAGGAATCGCGAGCGACCAGTATGTTTTCTACGACGGCTCCGGACTCTCGCGCCAGAATCTGGTCACTCCCCACGCCATCGTCGAGTTGCTGCGCTATGCGTCGAGGCAGCCATGGGGCGCCGACTATAAATCAACTTTTCCGGTTTCTGGCGTGGACGGCTCGCTCACCGACCGCCTGACTTCTCCCCGCCTGCAGAGGCCGTGTGATGGCCAAAACCGGCTCTCTGGGCGGAGTGAAGGCGCTCTCGGGATATGCGACAACCGACGCCGGGCAAATAGTCGTCTTTTCGATTCTGTCCAACAACTTCAACCTGCCGCGCAAAGCGAGTGACCGACGCGATCGATGAGTTAGTCCAGGCCATCGTGGATGACGCGCCAGCAGGACGGTAGCGGGCAGCCGAAGGTCACACCGCATGGACAAACTGCCGCCTGAATTCGATTCAACGATTGCGGAGTATTATTGCCGAGCTCGCGAGGAGCATCGCCTCGAACAGGGCGCCTTCCTGTTGGAGGCCCTGCGTACGCGGGAACTGATCGAGCGCCATGCGCCGGCCGCACCCGCCACTGTTCTGGATATCGGCGGCGCGGCTGGAGCTTACGCCTTCTGGTTGGCTGAGGCAGGCTATTCGGTTCACTTGCTGGATGCGGTGCCGCGTCTCATCGACGAAGCGCAACGCCGAAACGCTACCGACCGTCGGCCCCTTGCTTCCTGTCAGGTCGGCGATGCACGGAGCACGAAATTCCCCGATGCCTCCGCTGACATCGTTCTCCTTCTTGGTCCGCTCTACCACCTGACTGCGGCGCCGGATCGCGCTCGCGCCCTCGCCGAAGCGTCGCGGGTCTTAAAGCCGGGTGGCCGCCTTTTTGCCGCCGCCATTTCGCGGTGGGCTTCAGCTCTGGACGGCGTGGCTCGCGATCTATTCCAGGACCCGCAATTCGCTGCGATCGTAAAACAAGACCTGCACGACGGACAGCACCGCAACCCGACCGAGCGCCTCGACTACTTCACAACAACGTACTTTCACAGGCCAGAAGATCTCAGCGCAGAGGTGTCGGCCGCAGGCTTCCTGATCGATGGTTTGTATGGAATTGAAGGCCCAGGCTGGATCTTGCCGGATATAGCTGCGCGACTTGCGGATCCACGCCGTCGCGCGGATCTGCTATATGTCGCCCGCGCGCTTGAGTCCGAGCCCTCAGTCATCGGCATGAGCGCACATCTGCTGGCGGTGGCGCGAAAGGCCTAACACATCAGGCGACGATTCCCATCTTCTTTCCCACGCGCTGCAGCACCTCGAGCGCCCGCGTCAGTTCATCCTTCGTGTGCGTAGCCGTCATGATGGTGCGTATGCGCGCTTTGCCCTCAGGTACGGTGGGAAATGCAATGCCCGTTCCAAGCACCCCCTCTTTGAACAGCTCGCGAGAAAAATCCATAGTCAGCCGTCCGTCACCAATAATGATCGGCGTAATCGGCGTTTCGCTCGCGGGAGTAGTCTGACCGCCAATATTGAAACCAAGCAGGCCAAGTTCTTTTTTCCAGAAACGAGTGTTTGCCCAGAGCTGTTCCATCCACTGCGGTTCAGTTTCAAGAACATCGAAGGCGGCAATGCAGGTAGCCGCAACCGACGGCGGATGCGACGTGGAAAACAAAAACGGCCGCGCGCGATGATAAAGAAAATCGATCAAATCGCGAGTGCCGCAAACGTAGCCGCCGAGGGCGCCGATTGCCTTCGACAACGTTCCCACCTGAATATCGACGCGCCCGTGCATGCCGAAGTGATCAATCGTGCCGCGTCCCTGCCGGCCAAGCACGCCCGACGAGTGCGCGTCGTCCACCATCATGATCGCGCCATATTTCTCGGCCGCCTCGCACAGCCCCGGCAGCGGCCCGATGTCGCCGTCCATCGAGAACACGCCGTCCGAGATCAGCAGTTTTTTCCCCGGCTGGTTCTTCACGCTGGCCAGTTGCTCCTCGGCGTGAGCCACATCTTTGTGACGGAAGACAAGAATCTTCGCGCGTGAAAGACGGCAGCCGTCGATGATCGAAGCGTGATTGAGTTCATCGGAAATGATGAAGTCGTCCTTCCCCAGAAATGCCGAGACCGTTCCCGCGTTGGCCGTGAATCCCGACTGAAAAACCACGCAGGCCTCAACGTTCTTGAAGCGCGCGATCTTCTCTTCGAGTTCCATGTGAATTTTCATGGTGCCGGCGATGGTGCGCACGGCCCCCGATCCGACGCCGAACTTGCGCGTAGCCTCAAGCGCCGCTTCGCGCAGCTTGGGATGCGTCGTGAACCCAAGGTAATTATTCGAAGCAAGATTGATGACTTGTTTGCCGTCGAAAGTACAAACCGGGGCCTGCTCATCATCGAGCACGCGCAGTTTAAAATGCGTGCCCTTGGCCTTGAGTTCGTTGAGTTGATCGGTCAGAAATGAGAGCGGATTGATGCGCGTGGCAGTGGGCATGGGTTACCTCGGACTCCTCTCCGAGAATCTACGCGGAGGAACGCGGATTTGAATACTTAGTTTAATACCCGAATCGGTGATACAACTACCTCAAGCGTAACCGAGGGCTTGCAATGAAGAAATTCTTGACGCTTGTGGTGTTCGTAGCTCTCGCCGCTTCCCACGCGCGACCTCAAGCTCAGAAGGCAAATGGACCCGACTGCAGCGGCAACTGGCCCACCAACATGACGTTCGGTCATTTGAAGAATGCAGGGTTGGTAGACAACAGCGGCATCGATTTCTCCAAGACGGAAGACATCGCGTCTGGCGTCGGAAAAGGTTGGCAAGGACCTTTGGCATCAGGTTTATCACGTCACATTCACAAAGAAAGCTGGCGGAACAATCGAAGCCATCGCTGTTCACGATGCATCACTGGAAGAGTGTTCAATGTCAGGCGTCGAGATCTTCGTGGTGTCCAGCCATCTCAATCCAGATCCTTAACAGACTTGAACTCATTTCGGCTTCCGTTGCCCAAGGGCCGCAACCGTTCCTTTGGTCGCGCGAAGATAGTCCGCTGGAGCGATCAGAATCTGCAACCCGCGAATGCCAGCCGAGACGGAAACCACGTCGAACAGTTCGATAGTCTCGATCCACGTACACGGGAAAGTCGCGCTTGGCCGCCAGCGCCGTCACACCTCCCCGTATGTACCCCGTGAGCCCTTGCAGTTCCTTCACCGGAACCAGTTCGATCTTTTTCTCACCTGCGGCTGAAGCCAGCGCCTTCAGGTCGAGTTCCTGGTCTCCGGGAATGACCGCCATAACGACGCCGTTGCCGCTGCGATCTTTACTTCCAGAGGGTCGCGCGACCAGAGTCTTGAACACCTGCTCGGGCGGCAACCCGATTTTGGCGGCAACCGTTTCGGCGGCCAGGTCCTCGGGATCCACTTCGTAAGAGCGTAGCTCGTATCGAATTCCCAACTGATCAAGCAACCGCGCCGCATTGGTCTTCGAAATCGATTCTTTCGCCATAACTCGCTGAATTATAAATACCTTACAATTAAGTCCTTATTCCTCAAAGACTTGGGTAAAATTACTCCTAAGTCTTTGATTCCAAAAGACCACGGTCAGGGGGGCTTCAAATATCCTCATCCAAACTTCTCCGTCGTGTCCGTTGGAAACAAAGATTCCGTTCATCGTGATCTGGCCGTAAGCACGCAAATCGTGCAAGAATCGGAGCCACATCGAAGTACTGCGAAGGAGGTTCAAGGTGCGTCTTCTGGTCCATTGGATTCTAAGCGCCATAGCAGTGTGGATCGTTGCCCACGTAGTTCCGGGCATCAGCGTGAGCGGCCCGATGGCGGCGCTCATCGCGGCTGCGGTCATCGGCCTCGTCAACGCAACTCTCGGCCTGATCCTGAAGATCCTAACTTTCCCGCTGACCCTCCTGACTCTCGGCCTGTTCTGGTTCGTGATCAACGCGCTCATGCTCGAGGTAGCAGCGGCGTTCGTGCGCGGATTCCAGGTGCGAGGCTTCGAGGCGGCTTTCCTCGGCGCCATCGTGCTCAGCGTGGTCAGTTCGCTGTTGCAATGGCTGTTCATGCCGAGCCGCAAAGTGAACTAGGAAAGCACGAACTAGGAAAATCACGCGGCCCGAAACAGTTCCGAATTATCAGGGACGTTCGCGCAGCGCCGCGAATACCCTCTCCACCTGTTGCATGGTCGCCTCGATCGATCCGGAATTGTCGATCACAAAATCGGCGGCTTTAACCTTTTCGTCGTCGGAGATCTGCGCGGCCATGCGGCGCGTTACTTCCGCACGAGCGGCGTCTTCCGAAATTCCAAGGCGTCTGGCGAGACGCGAAATGCGCTGTTCGGGACGGCAGGTCACGACGACCAGGCGATCGAAACGGTCGCCAGCGCCCGCTTCCAGGATGAGGGCAGCTTCGACAATGACGATGGCGTTCGGATCGCGGCGACCAATTTCTTCCATCCATTCGTTCTCGTGAGCGATCACCGCGGGATGAACAATTTCGTTGAGTTCCTTAACGCGCGGAAGCGTGCCGCCGGAAATGCCAGACGAAGCGCCGGACGAGGTGCCGAATGCGGCTTCGGCCAAGCGCGGACGGTTGATCGTTCCGTCGAGATTCAGGATTTCGCGGCCAAAGCGGCGAACGACTTCCTCATACACTGGACGGCCCGGCTCCATTAACCAGTGCGCAACGGCGTCCGCCTGGATCAGGTGCGCTCCGAGTTTGACAAACATCTCGCCCACAGCGGATTTGCCGCTCGCAATACCGCCGGTGAGGCCGAGTTTTAACAAAGGATGCTCACGGTTAAGATCCGCTGTCGCTGATCGTCGTTCACTCCGACGCTTTTCAGGCTATTGCCAAACTCTTACACTCGGCTCAACTCGGACTGTCTGAGGCCTCGCCGCAGCATGGCCGCCTTGACGGTATTGGCCATCAGCATGGCAATGGTAAGTGGGCCAATCGCCTCCCGGAACGGGCGTAATGGCACCCGCGATTTCGGCCACTTCTGGGTGGACATCGCCCACCAGCGTTGACCCTTTCGCCACAAACGTCTCTTCGCGCCTTTTGTTGCCTGCAAAGAGCCGGTCGAATTCTTGCCGGTCGGTCACCCGGTTGATGCCCACGTCGATCACGGTAGCTCCCGGCTTTACGTACTCGCGGGTGACCATGCCGGCGCGGCCAATCGCGGCCACCAGAATGTCGGCGCGGCGGCAAACGCCTGGCAGATCATGCGTCTTCGAGTGGCAGACGGTGACGGTAGCATTCTGATTCAGCAGCAGCATGGCCACGGGTTTGCCGACAATGTCGCTGCGTCCCACGACCACCGCTTCCTGCCCGGCAACGGCGATCTGGCTGCGCCGCAGAACTTCCATCACGCCAGCCGGCGTGCACGGCACCAGCCCTGGGCGCTGCGTGGAAAGGTAGCCCACATTCATGGGATGGAATCCGTCCACGTCTTTCGCGGGATCGACTGCCAGCAGAACCTTCTTGACATCGACGTGCGCGGGCAGCGGCAATTGCACCAGGATGCCGTCGATTTCATCACGCCGGTTCAGATCCGCGATCAATGCGAGCAGCTCTTCGGTAGTCGCGCTTTCGGCGGGCGTGTGTTGTTCGCTGTAGAGCCCGACTTCCTCGGAGCTCTTGACCTTCCCCCGAACGTAGATCTCGGATGCGGGGTTGTGCCCCACCAGCACCACGGCGAGACCGGGGCACAATCCTGAGGATGCCAGGCCTTTCACCTGGGCGGCGACTTCCGCGCGGATTTCACCGGCGATTTTGGTTCCGTCGAGAATTCTGGCTGCCATCTCACCTCGCTGCGCCGTACCGTAAATCGAGCAGTAAATGGAAAGGAGATTCTATCGCATCGAACTCCCCTGTGTTCCGGAGCCCGCCCTTAGCGAACGAAGTCAGCTGCCCCCATTGCTAAAGAAATTGACTTCGACCTTCACCCGCAGCGTCGTGCAGCATTACAATCAAGTCTCTATGATTTCCCAGGATCTGCTCGACGTGCTGGTCTGCCCGGTTTGCAGGAAGCCGGTGGTTTTGAATGCGGACGGCAAAAGCCTGAAATGCGGCGAGTGTCGCCGTGTATACCCCGTTCAAGACGACATCCCAATCATGCTGGTGGACGCCGCCAAGATTGACGCCTGACGCGTATCCGAACGCGACAACCGACAAAGTTCGGTTTCTTCCGGCTGTGAAACGACATTTAGTGTCAATCTGACAATCAATGCGGTGCCATTGTCTTTTCCGAACCCCTGCCGGTGATATCCCCGCAACCTTTTGCAAAATCTTGGGTTCTAAGAACTTGAGGCACCAGGAAGCCGTAGCCGATGTAGTACCAAAGTTACGGCATCACGATTGCATGTACCGAATCCAGTTGCCGATGAATCTAACAGAGCAACGGCAGGGAGGATCGAAGGTGAGAATGGCGATGAAAGAGCAATTTACGGTGACGGAGCTATGCGCCTTGCGAAACGACCTGATCCAGGGCGGCATGGTGGATTCCCGCGAAGCAGCGGAACTGCTGCAGGTTTTCCTGGCTGGGCGGGGCTATGGCGTTTCGCAGACGGCCGCGATCGACGCCGCCGGCCGCGTCGAAATGGCGGGCTGTTCCCTTCCGGTGCTCGCAGCGTGAACTGGAAGGTCTCGCGCTGGTAATGTGAGTTTTCGCGCACGAGTGAACAAAAACGCCTAATACATATCGATATCCGAAACGAGGTTAACGGGAAACTGATCTAGCTCAACTCAGCGATTGACAGTTTCTCAGTACGAAGCGCCGGGCGCAATCGCCCGGCCTTTTGTATTTCTGGACGCGTTGTGCGGAAACGGGTCTGCCGACTGCCAGGGAAAGTTCGCTCTCTCCGTCGGCCTCAGCTCCCCAAATCGCCGACCTACCGGTGCTGAAACTCGGGCGATCCGATCACCAGGGCGGTCATGGTGTTGAGCGTGCGCTTGGGATCGTCGAGCGCGTGCGCCGCCACCTGCGGGTCGTCGAGCTGCCGCCGAATCGCTTTCTGCGTCGTCGCCGAGACTTCGCCATTCAGCAACGCATTTTCCAGCAGCAGCAGGGCCGTCTCTTGCCCGCGATCCGGAATCGGAGTCCGCCGGATTCGGGTGGGGAAAGCCGCGGCTGGTCAGCGTGCCCAGCGCCAGCAGGCGTCCCACATCGAAATTCGTTCCGCCAACCTTCCCGTTGCTGAGCAGCGAGCGCGTAATTCATGCGATCGATCAGCGCCTCGGAATTCATCCAGGTGGATTCCGTCATGGAATAGCCCGTCGGCGGCACCATCTGATAGAGCGGCATTCCCATCTTGTTCAGAATGCCGAGCAGGGGTCCTGGATTATTCAGATCCGTGCCGGTGGCCCGCAGCGACGAGATGACAAATTCAAAAGGCGTCTTGACCTTCGCGCGGTAAGCCTTCGCTGACCAGAATTCCGGCGACTTGAACAAGGTGCGCAGAACTTCGCGAATGTCGCCATCGGTCGAGAGAAATTTCTGCGCCATACGGTCGACCAGCGCCGGCTGGAGGATCGTCCGCCACGAAGCGCATGGCAAGTTTTCGTGCGATAAACTTCGCCGTATTCGGATGATGCGCCAGCATGTCGAGCACTTGCATGCCCTCGTTCATCCCATTCTCGGGAATGGTCTGCCCGAGCACGACTTTGTCTCCCGGATCGTGCTTCTTCGGATCAAACTGAAACGCCGCGCCCTGTTCCAGAGGCTGGATGGTCCAGCCCGTGAGCACCCGCGCCAGTTCGGTGACGTCGTGCTGCGTGTAGCCGCCATTGACGCTGAGCGTGTGCAACTCCATCAGCTCGCGTCCGTAGTTTTCATTGAGTCCCGGCACCGATGCGCCCGGCTTTCCTTTGCTGGCTGCGACCGCTGCGGGCGATTTCGGTCCCATGCTCAGCCAGTTATCCAGATAGAAAAGCATGGCCGGACTTTGCGCCGTAGCGACCAGCAGATCTTTGAACTTGCCCAGCGCATGCGCCCGGATCACGTCCCGTTCATAGGCCGTCACCAGGTACTGGTCGGCATCTTTATTGAGGTAAATATTGAAGTGATTGAACCAGAAATCGGTCATCACTTCGAGCAACTGCCGCTCGCTGTAGAGAGCGCGCAGCAGTTTCGCCTGCTGCAGTTCATTGATGACAACATTGACCGGCCCCGTCATGGCAAGAAATGCTTCGCGCTGGTCGGCCGGAAACTCGGCGAGCAGTCGGTCGCGTTGCCCTCCGCGAAGGATGGTAGCGAAGAGACGGCGCGAGTCGGGCGGCAGGGCAAGGATCGTTTCCATCCGCTTTTCTTTCGGCAGCGCGAGAATGTTATCGGCCTGCGCAGCAACGGTGTCTTGATTTTGCTTGTCGATTTTTGCTTTGGTATCGGCGTCGATGATTTTGCCGTCGCGCGCCGCCTGCTCCTGCTTCTGCCGCTCGGCAAGAATGCTGATCTGCACTTCATAGATCGATCGCTTCAGCGGATCGGCAGGCAAGGCAATCTTTCCCTCGGCCGCCTGCTTGACCAGATTGTTATTAGGAAAAGTTTGCACGAGGTCGCGGCTCGACATCCGCAAGGTGCGAAACGGTCCAAGCTTCCCATCTGAAACGCTGTCGCTAATCTCTTCGGGATGAAGTTGCTGCTCGATCCAGTCATTCACGTCGGTGTCCATTACCTTCTGCAGATCGCCAGGACGCGGCCCGAAAGTAAGCCGATTCAAGGCATGGAGCGCGCGCTGCTCCTCGGTGAGTTTGGCTGGCATTGTGGAAGCGTGCTTCGATGGAGTCGCGTGATCGGAAGCAGTGGGCTTGGACTGAGGCGGCGCGGATGCTGCTTGCTGGGCTACGGCAATGCTCGACACAAAGATCACGACCAAGCAGGGGATCAATCTGGCGTTCATAGCGGGCGCGTCTCTCCCCTTAGTTCTAACACGTCGAGCTCGCAAAGGTTTCCGTAGAGCTGGTTGTTCCGTACGAGCCTACAGTTCCTCAACCGCCCTTTGCAGTGACCGCGTGATTTCCGCGGGATCAGTTTCTGGCGAGAACTGCACGGGCTTTCCAATGCGCACCTCAATCTTTCCGGGAGCGGCAAATTTCCTCCCGGACTTCTTGATTTCAAACAAACCGACGATCCGCATAGGGACGATCGGGAGGCGCAAATTGTTGGCGAGTAGCCCAACTCCGGTGCGGAATGGGAGCAGATTGCCATCTTCCGTGTGGCGCCCTTCTGGAAAGACGAGCACGCTGTAGCCGCGATCGACGGCCTCTCCAGCGTAGGCGAAGCTCTTGCGGAAGCCGGACTGTCGCGGCAGTGGGAACAGGTTCAGCAAGGCGACCCCAAGCGTCCACTGCAAGCGGTCGTAGATGCGTGCGAACCATGCGCGATCCGGAGCCGGGGAGCGTAGCAGTTCGAGCGCTTCACCGCCGGTTGCAGTCGCGAGTTTGTGGCCGATGTGTGAGGGCAGCGCGGTCTGAATGAACCCGACGTCGACATCATCGATGTGATTCGAGACGACCAGCAGCGGCCCGCGCACGCCGCGCAGGTTTTCGCGACCGGTAATGCGCGGCCATCCCAAAAGAAACATGGCTGGCCGCGCTAACAGATAATGGGACGCCAGGCGCAACCACGTCGTTGGCCAGCGGAGAGTCCAGCGCGGATAGTGAAATGCTGCAGACCGTGATTCGCGGAGTTGCAATTTTGCGTCCCGAAGCGCGGGGCGAGCGCCTCGTTCACTCTTCACTCGCCCGTCCTGCAAAAGCCTTTCGAGATCGCCCATGGTAGCAGCATTTGCGAACTTCGTTTCGCTCAGGTCGATCTGATAACGGTCTTCGAGGGCGCTGAGCAGATCGACACGCTCAAGAGAACTCAGCCCGAGTCCGTTTTCCAGGTTGACGTCCGGCGTCAGGTTCTGCACGCTGCGGCCGGTAATTCGCGCCAGCAAATCGGAAAGCGGGCTAGCCGTGCTCGCGACCGCTTGTCCACGGAAGGCGGATTCGACCGCGTCGCGAATCACATTCCGGCGAGGCTTCTGCGTGGCGCTGCGCGGGAAATCCTCTTCGGGCCAGACAAACCAGGTATGCATTCGCTGGTATTCGGCCAGGGTTTCGTTGGCGCGCTGGACGATAGCTTTTCCATTGTCATCAAAGTTGTGCGCGACCACCGCGGAGGCATCCTGAGTTCGGTCGCGCAGAATCAGCACGGCACAAGGCTCGGCATTTCCGCCGCGCTCGAGTCCGACGACCACACAATCCCGAACTTCTTTCTGCGCCCGTAACGCGCCTTCCAGGTCCTCGGGATAAATGTTCATGCCCGCAGGGGTAACGATTACTTCTTTTTTACGGCCCTTGAAGAAAAGATTGCCCTGCTCGTCGAGCGCGCCCAGGTCGCCGGTGCGATACCAACCCTCATCGTCTTTACTCGCGACCGGTTGCAGTTCGCTCCCGTCCCAATAGCCGCTGGCCACGCTACTGCCGCGTACCAAAATCTCGCCGTCCTCCGCCAGCTTGATTTCGCGTCCAGGCAGAACCTTGCCAATGGAGCCGCGGTTCGTGTGGAAAGGATGGTTCAAGCTGATCAGCGAAGTCGTTTCGGTCAATCCGTAGCCTTGGATTACGGCATATCCCAGCCGATGCCAGAATTCTTCGGTCTCGCGGCCGAGGGCCGCACCGCCGCTGATCATGGCCCAGAACTTCCATCCGAACTGGCGGCGCAGATCGCGAAAGGTCCACCAGCGCCGCAGAAAGTGCTGATTCTTGGCGGCGGCATAGCGCGCTGCAAAATCTTCGCGGCTGTAGACGTTGTCGGCACGGTCGTCGAGATCGCGTTCGATCTTCTGCTTCAGCGACTCGACCATGCGCGGGACAGCCACCAGCACCGAGACGCGCTCGCCGCGGATCGTTGCCATGACTTCAGTCGGGTTGAATGTGTTGTCGAACACGACCGTGCCGCCGAGTAATGGCGGAAGGAAAATTCCCAGGAATTGGCCAAATACGTGGCTGAGTGGCAGCAGGTTCAGAAAGCGGATCGGATGCACGAGCCGCTCGTACTTCAGATATTTCCTGATCTCGGTTTCGATCGGGACGAGGTTGCCAACCACATTGGCGTGGGTGAGCACGACTCCCTTGGGCTCGGCCGTGGTTCCGGACGTGAACACGATTTCGAGCGGATCGGAAGGCTGAATCGAAGAGGGACGGAAGCGTTCGGAAGGATGCGCGGCGACCGCCGCTGCCAGATCGTCCGGAGCGATGGTTTCGATTGTTCCAAAGATCGCAGCGCGTTCGCGCGGACAAACGACCAGCCTGGTTCGCACTTGCGCGCTGATGCGGTGCGCAAAATCTGGGCTGGCCGGCATCATCGACGGGAACGGCAATGACTCCGCAAAGCGCGCATCCCAGGAATGCCGCGACCCATTCGGCGCAGTTCGGACTCCAAAACAGCACCGCATCGCCCTTGACGATGGTGCGCGCTTCGAGTTCTTGGGCAAACTGATAGGCGACGGCCGCCACGCGCCGGTAACTCCAGCGCTCGTGACGGTACCCTCGCGGAAACACGTAGGCACAGTCGTCGCCCCAGCGCTCAAAGTCGTCCAATGAATCCAGAACACTTGCCCGCACACCCTGTTTAGTAGCACAATTCCCAGAACTTTACATGGGAGGCTGCGCCGGAGGCGTAGTCCAGGGAACGTCCTGAGGTTCGATGGCAGGTTTTTCGCCAGTTCGCGCCGTCATATTTCGGATCGCAAGTCGCGTTGTTTTCGTGCTCGCGATGTGTGGTCTGATCTCGTGCTCGCAACCCGTGTCCACGAATGGAGCGAGTGCGGGAACCTCCCCGGCTGCTGGTTCTGCCAACCGTGCGGAGGCACACCAGACGAATGATCCCGTACGCGACCTCACACAGGACGAGGCTGCCGGCGGACACATTCTGCGCAAGCATGTGGGACGGACCGACGATGAACTGCGAGAACGCCTGGAGCGGGAACGCCGTATCACCGGCGCGTCAACTTACACCGATCGTTCTGCCGCTGAGCATGCAGTAGGCGCGGCCATTGCGCGATCGCAGGACCGAATCGAGCGCTGGCTTAGTCGTTCTGGCGGGCATCCCAACCTGGTGCTGGACTATGACAGCCCGACCGCGATTGGCCGCACCATCAATCGCGGCGAGAACCAATCGCATCCGTGCTCGCACGCGTTGGTTGTGCTGAAATACACCGGGCCCAACGACTACTATGTTTTGACTTCTTATCCGGAGTGCCGCTGATGAACCACGAAACCGGAAATAAAGTGACTGCCAACTTTCCCGCGCTGCATACATTCCTGCGGGGATATTTTCATGAAGACGTGGCCGACGAGTACGGAACGGCCTCCCGAGGCGGCCGATCAGTTTTGCGAGGATGCCGAAAGCGACGAGCGCATTCCCGTCGCGCGCGAGTGGCAAAAGCTCGTGGAACTGACGGGGGCACCCGCCCCTCTGAACGCCGCCTTGAAGAAACTGGGCAGCGCGATCCAGTTGAAAGAAGAGGAGATTCCGCAGATTTCGGCGGTTTTTGCCCGCTGCCTGGCGATGAAGCCGCATCGCGAGGCCGCGAATGACGAGTGACCGGCTTCCCCGGCCGTCGGCGACATCACGCCGACGTCGGCATTACTTCCGGGACTCTACCGTCGCGCCAATCGTCGGCGGTTGCGATACCATTTCCTGTGCGATGCGGAAGCTGCGAAGAAAAGGGGCCGCGCTTTGTGACGCAGGACAAAGGCCACGTGCTGGTGGTCGATACGTATTTGGCCGCGCGCGAGTGCTTAATATCGCTACTTTCTGTGCGTATGGGAGGGCCAGAGGCCGCTAATCTTCGCCTGGCCGCCGATTCTCAGGAGCTCTGTTATGCCACAGGAAACTTTAACAATCACCGACAACCGCACCGGGCAGAACTACACCCTGCCGATCGAGAACGGAACCATCCGTGCGATGGATCTGCGCAAAATCAAGACCGGCCCGGAAGATTTCGGCTTGATGACCTATGATCCCGCCTTTATGAACACGGCGTCATGCCGCAGCGCGATCACCTACATTGACGGCGACAAGGGAATCCTGCGCTACCGCGGATATCCTATCGAAGTTCTCGCCGAACACTGCACGTTTCTCGAAGTCGCCTACCTGCTTCTGTTCGGCGAATTGCCGACTGACGTGAATTGAAAGATTGGGTGAACGAGATCACCCATCACACCATGCTTCATGAAACCACCAAGAAGTTCATGGAGGGTTTCCGCTACGATGCGCACCCCATGGCGATGCTGGTGAGCACGGTGGCGGCGCTCTCGACGTCTATCCGGATGCGAAGAACGTGCATGACCCGGCCGTCCGGCTGCTAGCAGATCAAGCGCCTGATCGGCAAAGATGCCTTCGATCGCCGCCATGTCGTATCGCCACAGCGTCGGCTTCCCCTACGTCTATCCCGACAACGACCTGACCTATCCCGAAAACTTCATGAACATGTTGTGGAAGATGGTCGAGCCCAAGTATGTCGCGAATCCGGTGATTTCGCGCGGGCTCTCGACATCCTTTTCATTCTGCACGCCGACCACGAGCAGAACTGCAGCACCAACGCCATGCGCGCCGTGGGCAGCTCCCAAGCCGATCCCTACCTCGCCACGGCCTCGGCCGCATCGGCTCTTTCGGGACCCCTGCATGGCGGGGCCAACGAAGAAGTGCTGCGCATGCTTGACGAGATCGGTAGCAAGGATAACATCCCCGCCTACATCAAGAAGATCAAGGAAGGCAAAGGCAAGTTGATGGGCTTCGGTCACCGCGTCTACAAGAACTACGATCCGCGGGCCAAAATCATCAAATGGGCAGCCGACCAGGTATTCGAAGTTACCGGACGCAATGCCAAGCTCGAGATTGCCCTGGAACTGGAGCGCATCGCGCTCGAAGACGAATATTTCGTGACGCGCAAGCTCTATCCGAACGTCGACTTCTACTCCGGCATCATGTACCAGGCGATGGGCTTCAGACCGGAGATGTTTACCGTCTTGTTCGCGATTCCGCGCACCATCGGCTGGCTGGCGCAATGGCAGGAAATGCTGATCGATCCTGAGCAGAAGATCGCCCGCCCGCGCCAGATCTGGATCGGACATGAGACGCGGGAGTTCACGCCGATCGAGAAGCGGTAGAGCGGTAAAGTAGAAGATCGCAGCAGACATGGACGGGCCTTCGCCCGTCCTTTTTTGGGTAGAGCAGGTTTGAGCATGTGGTTTACGTAGGGGCAGGTGCACCACCTGCCCGGCGCAGCCCGCAGCGATTTCCCCCGCCCAGGTCGGCGAGATCAAATGTTTAGTGACCCGCCATCTCCTCAGCCGTCGCATCAACCGTACCGTCCGACCACTTGGCGACCGGAACCATGAATATGGTTAGTCGATCCTGCGGGTCGTCCCCTGACAGAATCGGAGAACCGGGCAGATCTGCGCCCCATGTCGCAGCGTCGGTTGGCGGAAGGAAAAACATCAGGTGAGGATGCCAGTGCCCGGCTCGATCGTCCAAGTACTGTTCCTTGGACAACATGTATCCCACCGCGCCAGATTCCGGAGTCGGCAATTCCTTTTTATCGATGCCGACCTTTATGCTGTCGAACATTTGCGCCTTGGATTGTCCAGCTAGTATCAGCTCGGTCTTCTTGATAGTGAGTGGAAGATAAGATCGTGCGGCTGGCGGGTTGAGGCAGATGGGACCACGCAGCTTGGGATTCCAAAAGTTAGGATTGTCGATTGGTGCGGTCCACCCGCGTTCAACCAAACACACGAAACCGTTCTTGCCTTTGACCGCGGTTTCGTAACCGTGTCGCCCGAGGACCAAAACCTCGGCATCGCGTGAGATGGATTCCGGGGCCGCGCTCCGCGCCAGAGCGATCTCGGAGTCCCGATTCGCCATCATGTATTGCTCCAGCGGGCGCCATGCTCGGATATGGGTCTTTGGCGTCCTGTGCTTGCCCTGGCCGCACTGCGCTCAATAGGACGGCCAGCACGAAGACCGGAAATGTGATTGTCCTGACTGTCTCGTGTTTCATTGGTTTCTCCTGAGACACGGTATTTTCCGTGTTGACTTCTAACTCAATCGCCTAAGTTACCGCTTATCGGGCTAACCACCCGCAATGGCTCCGATAACAATGAAAGGCTCTTTTCCCGACGCAACCGTCTCTGGCAAAGGAGCGTCCGGCGGCTCATGAGATAAATCCTGCTCGCAGGCGAAGAAACGCAGGAACGCTCTCCGCTCGTGCGTCACCTGATCGCGAATGGTCCCCCGCAGCATTGGATAGCGGGCTTCGAGCGCGTCGAGGACTGAACGCTGCGTGGCTGGACCTTCAACATCAAGTTCCACGTCGCCGCGGACTTGGGCCAGCGTTCGCAGATGATGCGGAAGTATGACTCGGATCATCGCGGTTTATTCACCCCAGCGTCTGTACCTCGACCGAAAGCACCGGAGGCAGGTCGCGAACGATCGGCGCCCAGTTGTCTCCGGCATCGGCCGACGCGTATACCTGGCCGCCGCTGGTGCCGAAATAGACTCCGCACTTGTCGAGCGCATCGACGGCCATGGCGTCGCGCAGCACGTTGACGTAGCAGTTCGTTTGCGGCAGGCCCTTGGTCAGCGGCTCCCACTCGTTGCCCCCGGTGCGGCTGCGGAATACGCGCAGCTTGCCATCGGGAACAAAGTGCTCGGAATCGCTTTTGATCGGGACCACGTAGATCGTCTCCGGTTCGTGGGCATGGACGTCGATCACGAATCCGAAGTCAGTCGGCAGGTTCCCGCTGACCTCCTGCCACGACTCGCCGGCATCGTTGCTGCGCATAACGTCCCAGTGCTTCTGCATGAAGAGCACTTCTGGACGCTGGGGATGCATGGCAACGTGGTGAACGCAGTGCCCAACCTCAGCGTGAGGGTCGGGGATGTATTGCGAATAGAGTCCGCGGTTGATCGGCTTCCAGGTCTTGCCACCGTCGTCGGTGCGAAAAGCGCCCGCCGCCGAAATCGCAATGAAGATGCGCTGCGGGTCGCTCGGATCGAGAATAATGGTGTGCAGGCACATTCCGGCGGCACCCGGCTGCCATTTAGGACCGGTGCCATGGCCGCGCAGTCCAGGGAGTTCGCGCCAGTTCTTTCCGCCATCGGTTGACCGGAACAAGGCGGCGTCTTCGACGCCGGCATAAACCGTGTCAGGATCGGTGAGCGACGGTTCCAGATGCCACACCCGCTTGAACTCCCAGGGGTGCTGCGTCCCGTCGTACCACTGATGAGTAGTGAGCGGCTGGCCGGTTTCGGCAGACGCGTCATAGACGAACTTGTTGCTCGCGGCCTTCGGAGGCCCCGGGGTGGCCGGTTCTCCGGGCGGCGTTCCGGGCTGGTGCCATGTTCTACCACCGTCGTCGGAGCGTTGAATCATCTGTCCATACCATCCGCTGGACTGCGAAGCGTAGATGCGATTGGGATCGGTCGGCGATCCCTTGAGGTGATACATCTCCCAGCCGGCAAAATGAGGGCCGCCGACGTTCCATTTGTCGCGCTTGCCGTCGGCCTCCAGAATGAAAGCGCCTTTGCGTGTACCTACCAGAACTCGTACTTTGCTCATCCCGCGCCCCTTGTCTTTATTTATTCAACCAGTCTTATTCAACCAGTTTTGTTGAAACTTGGCTCGCCGACATCGAACGCCGGTGCTCATTCGGGGGGAGCAGCCGTTCCGTCCGACCACTTGGACACCGAAATGATGAACTCAGTGATCGGTTGCGGCGAGTATTGATGTACATATACCGGGGAGCCCGGGAGACCTGCGCCCCAAAACCTATCGTCTGTTTTCGGAAACCAAAACATCAGGTGGGGATCCGCGTTTCCATACTTGCGGCCAAAGTGCTGTTGCTTCGACATCATGTAGCACATGGCGCCCGGCTCCGGCAGTGGCAGTTCTTTCTTGTCGAACGCGGCCTTGATACCGTCCAACATCTGGGTTCTGGATAGTCCAGCCAATGCCAGCGCTGTCGTCCTGAAAGTGAGCGGCAGGTGGGATCGAGCGCCCGGCGGATTCAGGCAAAGCGGAAGCCTCTGATCAGGGTTCAGAAACTCGGAGTCGTCGAAGGGGGCCATCCACGAACGTTCCACGATACATGCGAAACCGTTTCTGCCTTTGGCCGCGAGTTCGTAACCATGCTGTCCGAACACCCAGACGTCGGCGTCGCCTGAAATCGACTCCGGGGCCGCGCTCCGCGCCAGTGCTATCTCGGCATCCCGATCCGCCATCAGGTATTGCTCGAGCGGGGCCATCTTCACGTACGGGGCTTTGGCCTCCTGTGCCTGGGATTTCCACGCCACACCTGGCACAACAACGACCGCCAAGGTTCCTAAAGCGATCATCCTGAGCACGTTTCTCTGCATTGATTTCTCCGATTTCATTCGCCTCGATACGCTCGCTTCAAAACCATCAATGTCAATCTTGGTCATTATGCAGTAAAAATGGACGTGTAAAAATTTGCTGCCTCTTCGGCTTTTCCGTCGTACCACAAGAATGGCGTGATTTTTTGCATAGCTTTCACCTCGGTCGTTCCGCTAGTGGTGGTTAGAAAGACCGACCTTATGAGACTGACGAACTTGCTTTCGGCTCCCGCCATGGGACGTGCGCTCGCAACTGGCCATCGCGCAGGTAAAGCCCCAGCCAGACCACGATTCCGACAATAATAGGCATGAAGAAGGGCTCACCGACTCGCACGTGGGTAGCGGTTGCACCTCCGAGATAGCCGGTCAAGAGAATCGCACCGAGAACGGAAGTTCGTGGGATGGCGTAGACGACGGCGCATCCGATCTCCACCAGGGCGATGGGGCGCAGAGCACCGTCGGGGTAGCCGTAGTGAGCAGATCCCTGTGCGGCGACCGCTGGCTTCAGCAACGAGAACAGTCCGGTGAAGACGAACAAAGCAATTGGCAAACCGCTCAGAATGCGCCCGGCCCAGAGACTTGTCTTTGAGACGTCAGCGTTTGGAGCTGCCGTTGGGGTTGAAGCTGACATGAATCTTCCTCCAAATCTTCTTCGGGAATCTGAGCCTGCGCCGCAGAAGTACGTTTGTGCCGATCAAATATGTTGAACTTCTGACGTTCCGCAGCCGGGAATTATTCAACATATCACTTGTGAAATGCAAGTGAAAAATACTATGATAAAAACATGCCCGGGAACCGCCATCCCAAGCGCCGGTCGGAGTGTCCGCTGAACGCTTCGGTGGAGATGCTGGGCGATCGCTGGTCGCTGTTAATCATCCGCGACATGATGCTGCGCGGGTTCCACACCTACAAACAATTTATGGAGTGCTATGAAGGCATTGCGACGAACATTTTAGCCGATCGCCTGCGCAAGCTGATCGCGTATGGGATCATCGCGGCACAGCCAGATCCGGCGGACGGACGCAAGCTCATCTATTCGCTGACTTCGAAAGGAATCGATCTGGCGCCGGTGCTCACGGAAATGGTTCTTTGGGCGGCCGAGCACGAAGAGACGGGCAACCAACCGCTCGTTTCACAAATGAAAGCCAACAAGACGAAGTTTGTGGCGGGAGTGCGGCAACGCTGGGCTGATACAGTATCGCGCGATGGAGCACGAAATGGAAAAAGGTAGGGTCTTTCCGGCAACCGGACGTACACTCCCTTTCGGTAACCCCCGGTAATCGTCGGTAACCATCGAACTGCGGGTACCCGGCCTTACAATTACCTTACTCCGTGATCTGACTCCGCGGTTTTGGACGCGCGGTTTTGCGGGGTTTCGTCCGGGAATCTCCCGGCGAGGTTCGGACCCGTTCGGCGCTGACGGATTTCGCGGGCGTTGGACAGGAAAACGGCTGGAGTCCGCTCCCTATGGCGTTTGGTTTTGGCTTTAATAAACAAAAGGTTCTCAGCGCTGCGGAAAAGTTTGTTCAGCAGGGCAAACTGCAGAACGCCATCGCTGAGTATGAAAAGGTCCTGAAAAACGATGAAAAGGACCTAACCGTCAACAACACCATCGGCGATCTCTACTCCCGTCTGGGAGACACTGAAAAAGCTATCGAGTGCTTCAAGAAGGTTGGCGATGCCTATGCCGCCCAGGGTTTCACGGTTAAGGGCATCGCGATGTACAAGAAGATCACTAAGCTCCAGCCGAGCGTGGATTCCTCGCTCAAACTGGCAGAACTCTATACCCAGCAGGGCCTGTTCAACGACGCCCGCGCCCAATACCTGCAGGTGGCCGAAGATTTCATGAAGGCTGGCGACCTCGATCAGGCGGTTCGTCTTTTCCAGAAGGTCCTCGAAATGGACCCGGAAAATGTGCCCATGCGGGTCAAACTCGCCGAAGTTTATGTTCGGCTGGGAAAAAAGAAGGAAGCGTGGGAGATTTTCAGCGCGGCAGCGGAAGCGCTGCGCGCGCGTGGCTCGCTTCCGGCCGCAGAAGATCTTCTGAAGCGGATGCTGGTGCTCGATCCCGGCAATAGCTACGTTCTGCTCCTGCGAGGGAAATCCGCCCTTGAGAGCGGTGACCCGAAGAGCGCGATTGAGTACCTGGAGAAGGCGTCCGACCTCGATTCTCATCCTGAAGGCCTGCGCGACCTGCTGCGCGCGTACCTGCAGGCGGGAAACCTGATCAAGAGTGACCCGATTGCCGAGAAACTGCTTACGGTGCACAACGATCCCCAGGGACTGTTCTTGCTGGCGGAAGGTTGCGCCCGACTTGGGCACTATCGCGAGGCGCTCGACGTCTACACCCGGCATGCCGATCGTCTGCTGGCGACGGACTCGACGAAGCTGCTCGGAAGCCTGCATTCCATGATCACCCATGTGCGCGACGATGTGGGCGCACTGGACGCGCTGTTGCTCCTGATGAACAAGGCTGGGGAGAGTACCCACGTCAACGAAGTCACGGAACTCCTGGCGCACGCATCCGTTAAGGAAGGAAACCTGGCTCGTGCCCGCGACCTCTACCAGATGCTGGCCACCACCGAGCCCCAGAACCAGCTCCACCAGCAGAACTATCAGCAGGTGGTATCACGCATGGACGGAGCAGCGCCTGCTCTCGGGATCACTGCCGAAGAAGGTGCGGTGATCGTCGAGGAGTTGGAGGCGATTGCCCCGGTCATCGACCAGGCTTATCCCGATCACATCGCCATCGCCGTGCGTTCCGCGGTAACCGACGCGGATTTGTTCCTTTCTTACAACTTGCCCGACAAGGCGGTCGTGCCTCTGCTCGGCGCTCTCCCGCAAGCACCGCGCGATGCGCGCCTGAACCAGCGCCTGGCCGCGCTTCATACCCGCTTCCACCGCTTTACCGAAGCCGCCGTCTGCTGCCGCACGCTCGAAAGCGTGTACCACGACGCCGGGTTCCCAGATGAAGCCGTGCGTTATGGAGAGTTGGCCGCGCGCTATGAGCAGAGCACGCCAGCGGCAACCTCACCGGTTGGATCAGTCCCGGCTGGATCAACGTCGATTGCATCAACGTCGATGGGATCAACGACGACCCATGCAGCGGGGATCGTTTCGCCCGCCATTGTTTCGCCGGTTTCCGCTCGGGCCGCCGCTCCTCCGCCTTGGCCAACGTCTGCGGCTTCCGCTCACGAAGGTGGCGAAGCCGTGCACCCGGAATTCGCCGTCCAGGATTCGTCCAACCACGATTCGCCCAACCACGATTCGTCTGAGCATTTTGTCGTTGGGCATTTGCCCTCCGACGCGCCCGATTCTTCATCCGACGTCGCATCTGAGTGGGAGCATTCACTTTCGGTCGACGCTGAAGCCGCAGAATTGCCGGCTACGACCGAAGCCGATGCCTCCAGTAATCCGGAGATCGCCGAAACGGTGGAAGAAATTCGGTTCTATCTCGAGCACTTCATGACCGACCAGGCCCATGCGGGTCTCGAAAAGCTCGAGTCCATGACGAGTGATAGCCGCATTCTCGATCCGTTGCGGGCTGCCCTTGCATCTGCCGGCCAACCTCCGGCCGAACCGGAACCGGAAATCACCGAGATCAATGCCGACGAGCCCGCGGATTTCGAAGTGGAAACAGAGGTCCAGCCCAGCGACCAGGTCAATGCCTCGACCGATCTGCCGGCCGTATCTCAATGGGAAACTCACGACGAAGTCCAACCGGACCCTGTACCGGAGGCCCTGCCTGAACTGGAGCCAGCGCACGCAGCAGCCGCTCCCGCAAGCGAACTGAATGCATTTGTCGCCGATCTTGAAGCGTCGCTCGGCGACTCCTTCCCGCAAGCACCGCCGCCTGAAACACATCCATTGCCGGGCTGGCCGGTTGCAGCACCAGCGGTCGCCCGAAGGAAGGAGCCAGAACCTGAGCCCGTGGCGCAACTCGAAACTGCACCTCATGAGATTGGAGTTCCCGCCCCGCCGGTCATGCCAATGCCGGTGATTGCCGCATCGGCAGGAGGCGCTGCCGCTGCGCCAGCCGTGAGCGTTTCAGCAATGAGCTATAGCACCGCTCCCGTGCGTCCCTTGGGGGCCGGAGCCCAGGCCATGCATCCCTCTGGCGGCGTCGACCTTTCGGAGATGTTCGGAGAGCTGAAGCAGGAACTCGAAGAAGAAGTTATCGCCGGCGATAACGACCCGGAAACGCATTACAACCTGGGCGTTGCCTTCCGCGAGATGGGTCTGCTCGACGAGGCCATTGCTGAGTTGCAAAAGGTCTGTACTGCCATCGATCGCGGCCATGCCTTTGCGCAACCCGTTCAGACCTATACCTGGCTGGCCCAGTGCTTCCTCGATAAAGGAGTTCCTCAAGCCGCCATCCGCTGGTATGAAAAGGCGCTGAACATTCCCGGACTCGATGACGAAGCGCGCCTGGCTATCAACTACGAACTCGGATCGGCGTGCGAGAGTGCCCAGGACAAGCCCGCGGCACTGCGTCATTTCACCAGCGTTTACGGCACGAATATCGATTATCGCGATGTGGCCGAGCGCATTCAGGCTCTAAAGTCGTAGAATGCACGAAGTGGGTTCGGAATTTGCGCTGGGGATACCATCGATCCCACGTCCGCCCCATGGTCTTATCGACGGGCTGACCAACAACGACTCGTGCAATGATTTCCGACCCCAAGCCACCTATTGCCAGCGAACCCACCCGTGTCGGGGAACTCAAACCCCCGGCGGAAACGTCCGTCCCCTTCGTTGCAGTTCATGGTTCCGCTGCGGTGTCTTCGCTTTCGGTCGCGCGTCTGTGGCTTCGCCGCATCGGAGTGCTTTTTTTTGTATTCCTGTGCGCGACGCTCGGGGTAATGCTCATCATCTTGCCCTGGCGTCCGGAATGGTCCGACAACCCACTCCTCCTCCCGTATCCCGCTCTTCGTGCCGTGGTAGCCAGCGGCTTTGCTCGCGGGGTCGCGACCGGCCTGGGCGTACTCAATGTGTGGATTGGATTTTGGGAGGCCATTCAATATCAAGAAGAATGAAGAACGGTCGTGGGTCGATCGTCGCTGGTCGTTCGCGAACAACGGCATTTGAGGCAGCCCACTGATTTAGCCAAGGACGACTAACGACCAGCGACTAACCACCAACGACTGATTTACTTATGACCGATCCGAAACTTAAGTCCGCTCCCCTCGCCTACAAGAACGAACCATTTCTCAATAGTCCTGACGGCAGAATTCTGCGGCTGCTCAGCGAGTATAGCGAGCCGCTGTCGCGCTTTCGTCGCGAGCAGATCCAGGACACGGTCGTTTTCTTCGGATCGGCTCGCATCCACAGCCGCGATAACGCCAGCAGTCGACTGAACGAAGTTCGCGGCAACGGTGCCCAGTTCTCCGCCGCTCAGCAAGCCGAAGATATGAAGCGCGCCGAGGCCGCAGTGGACATGGCTCGCTACTACGAGGACGCGCGCCAGTTGGCGCGCTTGTTGACCGAATGGTCCACCCATATCCCCGCCAAGCGCCACCGCTTCGTCGTCACCACCGGCGGCGGCCCGGGCATCATGGAAGCTGCCAATCTCGGCGCCCACGAAGCGGGAGGAAAAACCATCGGTCTCAACATCAACCTGCCCTTCGAGCAGAATCCGAATCCCTATATCACGCCTTCGCTCAACTTCGAGTTTCATTATTTTTTCATGCGCAAGTTCTGGTTTGCGTACCTCGCCAAGGCGCTGGTGATTTTTCCCGGCGGCTTCGGCACGCTCGACGAGCTATTTGAAATCCTCACCCTCGCTCAGACTGAAAAGCTGGCCAAGAAAATTGTCGTCGTCATTTATGGCAGCGCGTATTGGAAGAAGATTCTCAATTTCGAAGCCATGGTCGATGCCGGCACCATCTCGCAAGGAGACCTCGATCTCTTCAAGATGTCCGATTCGCCAGAGGAAAGTTTCGAGTTCCTGAAAGAGGGACTAACCAGGTACCATCTCGTCCCGCCGCAAGCCAAGCGTGCTGCCGAAGCGGCCGTCCCCGAAATCGCCAGGACGCGACCGTAAGCCAGCAGTGGCCCGAATTCGTGGCATCGTCGACAGGGTGAAACCATTGGCGCCCGGTCTCCGTATACACTTCTACGGGCAAGTCTCCCGGAACAAGCTAAATGCCATTGCAAACACGCTTAGCCCTCGTACTTTGTTGCCTCATCGCTTGCTGTGCAACTATTGCGCTTGCGCAGCCACCAGCGGCGAACCAGATGCCATCTGTAATACAGGTTCCGGCGGAAGCGCAACCCTCGCCGCACTTCGATGCCCTGGCAGCCACCAACGCTTACCTTGCGCAAATTCCTGCCGACAAGACCGCCCGTTCTGACGCCTATTTCGAGGGCGGATACTGGATGATTCTTTGGGATTTTTTCTACGGTGCCGTGGTTGCGCTGCTCTTGCTGAATCTGCGCTGGTCGGCGCGGATGCGGGACCTAGCGGAGCGCGTCACGCGCTTCAAGCCATTACAGACCTTTGTGTACTGGTGGCAATGTCTCTTTGTCGCCACTATTCTACTTTTCCCGCTGACCGCATATGAGGATTTCTTTCGCGAACATAAATATGGACTCGCCACGCAAACCTTTGGCCCCTGGATGTGGGATCAGGTCAAGGGTTTCGCGGTGGACGTGGTACTCCTCGGCCCGCTGGTGATGCTGCTGTTCGGCGTGGTGCGCCGCCTCCCGCGAACCTGGTGGATCTGGGGCGCGGTGGTGAGCGTCGGGTTCCTGGCGGTCGTCATATTGATTACGCCGGTCTATCATCGTTCCAGTCTTCAATACGACGAAAATCCTCGACGATCCGAAGATTGTCGACCCCATCCTGAGCATGGCGCGGGCCAATGGCATCCCGGCGAAAAACGTTTACGAGATCGATGCTTCGAGACAGACGACGCGCATGAGTGCCAACGTCAGCGGCTTTGCCAATACCATGCGCATTACGCTCAATGACAACCTCTTGCGTCGCGGATCACCGGAAGAAATCCAGGCGGTCATGGGACACGAGATGGGGCACTATGTAATGAACCACATCTACAAGGGCATCATGTTTTTTTCGATCGTCATCGTGCTGGCCTTTGTTTACTTGCGCTGGGGACTCGGCTGGGCCCTGCGGCACTGGGGCGAAAAGTGGCAGATTCGGGGCGTGGGCGATACGGCTGTTCTACCGCTGGTGGTGCTGCTATTCTCAATGTTTATTTTCGTCTTCACTCCCATCTTGAATACCTTCACCCGCACTCTGGAGTACGAAGCGGACATGTATGGACTGAATACGAGTCGCCAGCCCGACGGATTTGCTCAGGCAGCGATCCATCTCGGGGAATATCGTAAGATGAGTCCTGGCCCAATCGAGGAGTGGATTTTTTTCGATCATCCGAGCGGACGCAATCGCATTTACGCAGCGATGCGCTGGAAAGCCGAGAATCTGAAACTATTTGAGAAGCATGAGGAGGCGCAGTGAGTCTCGACGCGACGCCGAATCCAGATCCGATGACGATCGCCACCGAATCCCGCGGCCCGATCACAGCTCCGCAGCCGCCGCGTCTTCATAAGATCTTCATCGGAAAAGATGGACTCCGCGCTGGCTGGAGCTTGCTCATTTTTTTTGCCCTGCTGGCGATAGTTTTTATCACGGCTGGCTTCGTCACCCGAAAAATCCATCCTCCCGATCCAAACGCAATGAAGCCCGGCTCGGAGATATCCATCAAGGCAGGGATTCTCGCCGAGGCCCTCCCTTTCATCGCGGTTCTGCTCGTCACCTGGGTCATGTCGAAGATCGAGCGCCGGCCAAACTCCGTCTACGGCTTTGGCGGCAGCCAGAAACTTGCCCACTTCTTCGCCGGACTCGCTTGGGGTGTTATCTGTCTTTCCATCCTCGTTTTCAGCCTCTGGAAGGCCGGATTCCTATTTATCGACCGCCGTCTGCTTTTTGGTAGCGATGTTCTCCGTTACGGAGCAACGTGGCTGGTCGGCTTTCTTCTAGTCGCCCTGCTTGAGGAGTACCTGACCCGCGGCTATGTTCAATACACGTTGACGCGCGGCCTCGCCGGCCTCTACCGGTGGGCCTTGAAAACGCGTCACAGCGAAGCCCTCGGCTTCTGGACGTCCGCCGTCGTCATCTCCTTCCTCTTCGGTTTCAGTCACGGCAAGAATCCTGGCGAATCTCCGATCGGAATGCTCTCCGCCGGCCTGGCCGGCATTGTCTTCTGCCTCAGTCTGTGGCGCACCCGTTCTCTTTGGTGGGCGATCGGCTTCCATGCCGCATGGGACTGGTCTCAATCCTTTCTCTATGGCGTCGCTGACAGCGGACTGATGGTCCAGCACCACCTCATTGCCACGCGGCCCATTGGTAAGCCCATCCTCAGCGGTGGGGTCACCGGCCCGGAAGGAAGCATTTTTGTCCTCGCTATTTTCGGCCTCATCTGCCTCATCATCTTCTTCACTCTGAAGCGCGCTCACTATGGCGAAACTCCAGTCCGATCCGCTTAAACCAGTTTCTTTCGTGTGCAGCCGTAGTACGCTGAAAGGTGATGGCGGATCGCTGTTTGCTCTATTACATCACTGACCGAAGTCAGTTCCACGGCGATGAAGACACTCGCCGCCGTGCCTTGCTCGCCAAGGTCGCCGAAGCCGCCTGCGTTGGCGTCGATTACATCCAGCTACGCGAAAAGGATCTGAGCGCGAGAAAATTGGAGATGTTGGCTAGGGAAGCAGTCGCAGTTGTATGCGAGAATCGAATGCCCACTGGGGACTGGCCGGTCCCCACTCGCCTTCTGATGAACTCTCGCACGGATGTCGCGCTAGCCGCCGGCGCCGACGGCGTCCACCTCCGTGCAGACGATCCGTCATTTCAGGAAGTGCGCGCGGTTTTGCAGCATTCTGCCCACCGGACGCTGACCGCTGACCACTTTCTCGTGGCCGCCTCCTGTCACACGGCCGCCGATATTCTGCGCGCCGAGTCCGAGAAAGCTGACTTCGTCGTCTTTGCTCCCGTATTCGGGAAACGAGGCTCGGCCGGAACGACTCCTGCGGGCCTTGCTGCCTTGCGGGAAGCCAGCCGGGCAAAAATTCCCGTCCTCGCTCTCGGTGGCGTTACGATAGAAAACGCCGCATCCTGTATGCAAGCTGGAGCAGTCGGTGTTGCGGGCATCCGCCTGTTTCAGGAAAATAAAATCGAGGAAGTCGTTCGCGCGCTGCGCGCGCTCTGACCCCATGGATTCGACCGAACGAACGCAACCGACACAACTGCTTTCCCCGTCTCAAGCCGAAGCAAGTATTGCCGCACTCGTCCGCATCCCCGCAGGATGGTTCCTCATGGGCTGCGACTCCGGGCAGGACAACGAGCAACCCGCGCATTGCGTCTGGGTTGACGAATTTCTGCTCGCTGCCCGCCAGGTCACCAATGCAGAGTATGGGGAGTTCCTGTGCGACACCACGACTCAGGCACCGCCTTTCTGGAGCGATCCCGCGTTGAATCATCCCAAGCAGCCCGTAGTCGGAGTATCGTGGCACGACGCCGTCCGCTACTGTGCGTGGTTGAGCGAATCCATCAACCGAGCGACGACGCGCTCAACAAAGTTCCGGTTGCCGACAGAAGCCGAGTGGGAACGTGCCGCTCGCGGAGGTCGCGAGGGCGCGCTGTTTCCATGGGGCGACGAGCTTCCGCAGTCGTTAGCCGGATACGCCGAGCGCTGCGCAAGTCGATGGAAGACGGGCCCCGAGCCCGTAGCCTGCGCCGAATCGAACGCATACGGTCTTTACAACATGTGCGACAATGTGCACGAGTGGTGCAGCGACTGGTACGCGCCGGAGTATTATGCGGTATCGCCCGAGCGCAATCCGCGCGGTCCTGAAACTGGCGAGCGGCGCGCCTCTCGCGGGGGCTCGTGGCGGCACCACGTCAAGATGTCGCGCTGTTCGGCCCGCTCCAGCATTCCACCGGAGTTCAAATATGCGGACTACGGATTTCGCGTTGCCTGCGACACAGAATTGCAGGTCAGAAGTTAGATTGCAAAGGTAAGAACTCGCGCAGGAAAAGAACTGCCGAAAACCACAGCTCTTACTTCTGCAATCTGACTTCTAACTTCTGTAATAGGATTTTAATGCCCGATCTCGCGTCTCACTACCTCGAAGAAATGAAGCGCCAGTTCCGCGGCCACAAGCGCATGGGCGAAGCCGCGATGGCTCAACTCGAAGACAAGGATTTCCTCGTGGCGCTCGACCCCGAATCGAATTCGGTCGCCACCTTGGTCAAGCACATTGCGGGCAACGCCCGTTCGCGCTTCACCGACTTCCTCACCAGCGATGGCGAGAAGCCAGACCGTTTTCGTGATCAAGAATTTGCAGTCTCAGCCAAAACCACGCGCGAAGAAGTTCTGCGCTGGTGGGAGCAGGGATGGGAGCATGTGTTTTCCGCGCTCGACTCGCTAACGCCCGAAGACTTGCAACGCACCGTGACCATACGCTCCGAACCGCACACGGTGATGCAGGCGCTCAACCGCGCCCTGGCTCACTACGCGCAACATACCGGACAAATCGTATTCCTCGCCAAACACTTACGCTCCGAGCAATGGCGGACGCTCAGCATTCCGCGAGGCAAATCGGAAGACTACAAAAGTGCGAGCCCGAAAACTCATTCTCGCGGGACCGACAAAACATAGACGCCTTTCTTTTGTCCCCTCGTGGCTCTTGCGGTGGACGCTAGCAAGTGAGGCACGGCCGCCCGCCCGCGTGGTCAGCAAGGTGTCAAATCGCAGTGTAGAATGACTCGTTTGCTCTTCTAATTCCGTCTTGATAAGGGGACCTTCATGCCCAACACGATGCTCGCGGTGGTCAAGGCGGAAGCTGCGCCGGGCGCTGAAATCCGCGAAGTCAAAATTCCCGCCTACGGCCGTACCGACGTCCTCTGCAAAGTCAAAGTCGCTTCCATTTGCGGCACCGATCTCCACATCTACGAATGGGACCACTGGGCCCAAGGGCGCATTCATCCGCCGCTTATCCCCGGGCACGAATTCTGCGGCGAGGTGGTTGCCTTCGGCGGTGAAGTTACGAGCGTAAAGGAAGGCGATTTCGTTTCCGCCGAGATGCATGTGGCTTGCGGTAAGTGCTTGCTATGCCGCACTGGCGAAGCTCACATCTGCCAAAATGTGAAAATTATCGGCGTCGATACCAACGGAGCGTTCGCCGAGTACGTCGTCATCCCCGAATCGAATATCTGGAAACTGGATCCCGCCATCCCGCAGGAATACGCCTCCATTCTCGATCCGCTGGGCAACGCCGTCCACACCGTGTTGGCGGGGGAAATCGCCGCGAAAACTGTAGCCATAACCGGTTGCGGCCCTATCGGACTGTTTTCGATCGCGATCGCGAGAGCCGTAGGCGCAACCACGATCTTCGCCATCGAAGTCAACGAACATCGGCGCAAACTCGCCGAGAAGATGAACGCCGATTATGTGCTCGATCCCTCCAAAGAAGATGTGCGCGCCATAATCGCCGAAAAGACCGGCGGCTTGGGAGTGGATGTAATTTTGGAAATGGCCGGAGTTCCCGACTCGATCCGCCTCGCGTTCGACATCGTGCGCCGCGGAGGACGCATTTCGCTTCTCGGCCTCACCTCAAAGCCCATTGCTCTCAATTTCTCTGAGGACATCATTTTCAAAGGCATCACCATTCAGGGCATCAACGGGCGCCGAATGTACCAGACCTGGTACCAGATGACCGCCTTGCTGAAGGCCGGACGCCTCGATCTGCATCCCGTAATCACAGACCGCATCCCGATGAAGGATTTTTCCAAGGCCATGGCGCGCCTTAAGACCGGCGAAGCCAGCAAGATACTCGTCTATCCGAACGGAACGAAATAGCCTTCCGAGTGCCTCACTCATTGCGCTTCTGCGATGAGTGCCCCGCACATCTTCCGTCGCTTTGACACCTGGGGAGCCATCGCTCCCGGGTTCTAGTACAGCCTCCTGTCATAAAATTAAGACTGTAGTAAAACTGTAGAGTGGAGAGGTGGCCGAGTGGTTGATGGCTCCGGTCTTGAAAACCGGCATACCCGAAAGGGTATCGGGGGTTCGAATCCCTCCCTCTCCGCCACACTGTCTGAAGTGCAGAGAAATTCCGCCGTCGTTCCCTCGAAATACGCGAAACATATCAATTTTTCGCAATATTCGCTCGACAAACCGGACTGGAGAGAGAGGACTTCTCAGGATGGATTAGCCTCAACTTGCCGGTTTTTCTCTAGAGAGCCCATGCGCAGTCCGGTTTCGAGTAGGGTATCAGGCGAATGCAATGCGATTACAAGCCTGGGATTCAGCCATAGTGAGTTGACTTTGTCAGCACATTGGAACCCGCGTGGAGCGCTTCCTCTGGGCACATTTTCTGTTACCGATCCGGCATACGAGTGCGCTCAGTCTGGTTCCGCATGCGAGGCTTCACTGTTTCAGGTCACCATGCGGTTCATGCGACTTTTCCTTTCCGAGCGACAGATTCACTCTTGGCTTGCATTGATTTGACGAGGTCGGCCGACGACGCTCCTTCGAGCGACAATCCGTAGCCAACTTCCCGCACGATGCGCTCCTTCAACGGTTGAATGAAGTGGATGCGCGTGTTGCGGCGCGTCACTTCCGGGGCCTTCAGGTACAGCTCGGCCAATTCCCGCGCCCGGCTGAGCGCCTTACCGTTCGGCACAACTTCGGCAACCACTCCCCATTCGTGTGCAGTACGCGCCGGCAGCGGCTGTGGGTTCAGCAGGAACGCCTCCGCTCGCCCCGCTCCCGCGCGATAACTCCACGTGGTAAAGATTCCGTCACCGGGCGCAACGCCCGCGGCGAAGTGGGCCACATCCTGGAAGGTCGCACCCTCCGCCGCCACAATTACACTGGCAAGCAGCGCGTAGTCTGAATGCACATGGGCGCGTCCCTCGATGGCCGCGATGACCGGCACGCGGATGTTGGCTATGTTTTCCAAAACCTGAACGCCTTCGTCGTGAACCTGGCTCCAAACCCCGGGATCGGCGACGTCGCCGAAAGATGACCAATCGACATCAGTAATGAACTCCCCACCTGCGCCCGTCAGGATCACGATCTTGTTCGCTCGATCTTGCGAAATCCGGTAGAAGGCATCGACAAATTCCGTGTGAGCTTGCGCGGTCATAATGAACGGCCCGCCGTTGCTGTGGAACTCAGCAACCAGCACACCTTTGGCGTCTCGCGTCAGCTTTAGGTTGTGATAGGCAGTGAAATAGTCACTTTGAAATCGCATCGTACTCTCCTCTCTGATTTGGTTGTCCTGCTTCGGGCCAATCCCAGTGATTAGAATCCCCAACCTGCCTCAGAGATGCAGGACGGAATGGTCCGTTCACCACTGTTCTTGACCTGATTGCCCTCGGCCCTGTAGACATTTCGACTTCATGCTCCTCGCGTCCTGTGCGTTTTTGAAACAGCGCAGCAAGACTCAGTTTTGATCCTGAGCGAATCGTCAGCAAACCGCCTGAAAATTGAAAATTCCCTGCATTTTTCCCTGTTACCAGGGAATTCCAGCGGAGAAGGGTTAGCGCCCGACTGCTGCGCTCCGCCAGTCCTTTGATTTCTGCTATTTGCAGTACGCGACTACCAACTGATTATCAATATTAGACGACGAGGTTGCCATGGAGGAGGGGCCATTCAAATCGATTCATTGGTGATTTTGTTTTGGTCAGCATTCTTCGCATGAGCGAGGTTTTCAAGTGCACCGTTCAATACGCCACCTGATAAAATCGCCACGCCACCGAGATAGAAACAAATCAGCAAGACGATGACGGCGTTTAAAGAGCCGTATAGGGACGCAAGATTCCCTGAGTAGTGGACATAAATTCGCACTCCGAAGCCTACGATCAGGAGTAGGAACACGCCCGCAATTGATCCCGGTGATAGCCACTGCCACTTCCGATTCTTCAGATTGGGTGCAAAGTGATACGTGAAAGCTAGAGCCAGCAAAAGGACCGCAAGCGATAAGGGCCACTTCATAAATTTCCATGCGAACGTAGGGATGTTTTCGGAAGGAAGGGACGCGATAAATTGGTCGCCCAAAACGACGATGAGAAGAGCAGCGACTACCAGCACGGTGAGTCCAATCGTGAGCCCGACGGCAATGGCATACTGCTTAATCAATGGTCGAGTTTCTTTGACGTTGTAGGCCGCATTTAACGTATCCATAGTGGCAGTCATGCCCATCGATGCAGACCACAGGGAAAACACGATCCCGAAAGACATTCTTAACGGACCGCCCGATTGGAGAATGTCAATCATCGTTTGATCGATCAGCCGGTAGGCGGTAGCGGGAAAGACACGCGTGAACAATGCAATCAACAGTGCCCGCCCGCGATCCGCCCTTCCGAACATACTAAGGCTCGCAATGACGCAGATTAGGAATGGGAAAAGAGCGAGAAAAAAGTAATAGGCTAATTGCGCGGCACGCCCAAAGACATCATCCTCGCGAATCTCTGCCCACGTGCGCTTTGCGATTTCAATGGGCGAAACATCCCTTAAGCCAAGAAAGGTCGTGGGCATCGTCGCTCTAAGTGGCATCATCGCTCTAATCAATCTGATTCGACGCCGGAGACCACAAGTTCGTTGCAATTCGGTTATAAAGCATCAATTGGCACCCGATGCTTGCTCTGAACCCAGACTGGATCCTAACGCGACAGCTTGTACTCTAAGTGTAGGTTAGGGTTAATAATGATGGAATCTCGCACCCTCGACGTTTCGATTGAAGATGGTCACATCTTTTCGCGGCAGCCGGTTCGAGTCGGCTGTGCAGGATGGCATATTCCACAACGGTTGGCTGCACATTTCGGTTCCGGAGGAAGCCACCTGGAGCGCTACTCGCAACTGTTCAACTGCTGCGAGATCAATTCATCTTTTTATCGGCCACATAAGAAAAAAACCTGGGAGCGGTGGGCTAGCTCGGTACCCTCTGAATTCCGTTTCTCAGTCAAAGCCCCCAAGACGATCACCCATGACCTGCGGCTGGATTGCAGTTCGGAGGTCTTGTCAGCATTTCTTGAGCAAATCAACTGTCTCGGCGAAAAGCTGGGGCCAGTGCTGATCCAACTACCGCCGAGTCTCAAATTTGATCACGCCCGCGCGAGAACCTTCATGTCGCTGCTTCGTAGCAGCTTTACAGGAGACGTTGTATGGGAGCCACGCCATGCTAGCTGGTTCGAGGATCAAGCCGATAATTTGCTGACGGAATTTCATATTGCCCGCGTGGCCGCCGACCCAGCGTGCGTACCCGCCTCCGCCCGGACTGGTGGGCTGGGTAGCTTGGCTTACTTTCGGCTGCACGGATCCCCCCGCGTGTACTTCTCTGCGTACTGCGATGACTATCTCAATGTACTTGCCGCGCGATTGGCAAGCCTAGTCGCAGTAGCGCGCGCATGGTGTATTTTTGACAATACCGGGGCCGAGTTTGCAGTGCAAAACGCACTTGAATTGACGGCAAAGCTGAGGCAACTCTGAATCACTCCTTCAATCGAACTCAACAAAATCCGATTACCCCGAGGAAATGCAAAGAAAACCGTCAGGCCCTGGCAAACTAAACAGGAGAGCCGAGATTTCTCGGTCGCCGCGGTTGCGTTTTTGATTTGATCGCGGTGAATAGACGCTGTCCATTCGTGGACACTACCGTCCGGTTCAGGATAACTAGACCTTCCTTCCAATTCTCCAAATCAGCTATTATCCCCATATTTCTAAGTACTTAGTGTTCGCGAGTAAGATGGCACCTCAGTTGCCCCTCTGCAACCGAATGGACATCGCTCGACCCGAGTTCAAGACTCAGAAACGACGTCGCCAGGCTGATCATCGTCGGCAGCGGTAGTTCTAGCCGTGACCGCAGTCTCGGTGGCAGTTTTACGCCTGAAGCCTGCGGCACCGACCGTTGAGCGCGGAACCGTGTGGACCGACACGGTCAAGCGCGGTCCGATGTTGCGCCAGGTGCGGGGGTTGGGGTCGCTGGTGCCGAGCCAGGAATCGGTGCGTCAGATTCCGGCGGAGACCGAAGCGACCGTCGTTCGCATTCATATGCTGCCGGGCTCGCAGGTAAAGCCGACACGATCCTGCTGGAGATGAGAAATCCGCAGACGGAGCAGGCCGCGGTCGACGCGCAGCTTCAATTGAAGGCTGCCGAAGCCGAATACCAGAGCCTTCGAGTGAAGCTCGAAAGCGATCTGATGAATCAGAAAGCCGGCGCCGCCACGGTGCACGCGGACGACGCACAGGCACAACGGCAGGCCGACACCGACAAGGCGCTGTACGAACTGGGCGTCATCTCAGGCCTGGCCTACAAGTCTTCCAAGGACAAGGCGGACGAACTCACCACGAGAAACGACCTTGAAACGCAGCGGCTCACGGCGAATCAGCGAGCGATCGAGTCGCAGATGGCGCGAGCAGCAAGCCAAGGTCGACGAGATGCGGACCTTGGCGCAACTCAAGCAAAAGCAATTGGACGCGCTGAAAGTGCGTGCGGGAATTGATGGCGTGCTGGTGGATCTGCCGCTCCAGGTCGGCCAGCACGTTCTGCCGGGAACCATGCTGGCAAAGGTGGTGGAGCCCAATCATCTGATGGCCACGTTGAAGGTCGCCGAAACCCAGGCGCGCGACGTGCAGATTGGCGAGCCCGCTTCGATCGATACGCACAACGGTGTGATTGCGGGCACAGTGATGCGCGTCGATCCGGCGGTACAAAACGGAACGGTAACGGTCGACGTCAAACTCACTGGGGAACTTGCCCAAGGGCGCGCGGCCCGACTTGAGCGTGGATGGAACCATCGACCTGGAGCGGCTGGACAACGTGCTCTATGTAGGGCGTCCGGCATTCGGGCAGGAGAACAGCACCATCAGCTTGTTCAAACTGGGCCCGGACGGGCAGGAGGCTTTGCGCGTGCCCGTAAAGGTTGGACGCGCCTCGGTGAATTCGATCCAGATGATTGAAGGCTTGCGCGAAGGCGACACCGTGATTTTGTCCGACATGTCGCGCTGGGATAACACCGATCGCATCCGGCTTGAATAATCGAATCGAGAAGCAATGAACAGCAAGGAGCGAAACAGCTATGACTGAAGCAGGACAACCGCTCATCCAGATTCAGGATATGCACAAAAGTCTTCTACACCGACGAGATCGAAACGCACGCGCTCTCCGGCAGTGCATCTGTCGATTCGCAAAGGGGAGTACGTCGCCATGTCGGGGCCCGTCGGGATGCGGTAAATCCACGCTGCTCTCGATTATCGGTTTGCTGGATACTCCGACGGCAGGCAGCTACTCTCTGAATGGCAAGCCGGTCGAGAACCTCGATTTCGCCGAGCGCTCGCGCATTCGCAACCAGGAAATTGGCTTCATCTTTCAAAGTTTCAATCTGATCGGCGATCTCACAGTCTACGAAAACGTGGAACTGCCGCTCACCTACCGCCAGAAAATGCCGGCCGCCGATCGCAAGAAGCGCGTGATGGAAGTCGCTGGAGCGCGTCGGCATGGCGCACCGCGTGCGCCATTATCCTTCGCAACTCTCCGGCGGTCAGCAGCAGCGCGTCGCCGTGGCGCGCGCGCTGGGCGGGAAGCCTTCCATCCTGCTCGCCGACGAACCTACCGGAAATCTCGACTCACGCAATGGTGAAGCGGTGATGGAGCTGCTGCAGAACCTGCATCGCGAGGGCGCGACGATCTGCATGGTGACGCACGATCCGCGCTTTGCCAAACACGCCCAGCGCGAAGTGCATTTGTTCGACGGCAAGGTGGTGGCCGAGGAAGAGCTGAAGAAACTCCTGCAGGAGACGAGTGCATGAGTGGGTTGTTGCAGGATTTTCGCTATGCGCTCCGGCAGTTGCGCAAGAGCCCAGGTTTCACCGTCGTTGCGGTGGCTGACCCTGGCTCTGGGCATCGGCGCGAATACCGCGATCTTCAGCGTCGCCAATGGCGTTCTCATCCGCGATCTGCCCTACAGCGATCCGCGGCGTCTGACGCTGTTGTGGGGCGATACAAGGGATGACAATCGCAACCAGCTTTCAGCCACCGACATCGACGACTACCGCTCCCAAAATCACGTTTTCGAGAATGTTGTCGCGTTTGGAAACTGGAACGCACAATTTGCAACACCGGGTGATCCGAGTCCCATTCCTGGGATGCAGGTGGGGGATGGTTATCTGAAACTCATGCGCGTCAAGCCCATGCTGGGTCGTGATTTCCTTCCCGAAGAGCAGATTGAGGGCAAAGACCAAGTCATTATTCTCACCTACGGATTATGGCAGAGCCGTTTTGCAGGCGATCCGCAAGTCGTGGGAAAGCAGATCAACCTGAGCGGGACGCCATACACGATTGTAGGCGTCACGCCAAAGGATTTTTCGACGCTGCCGGTTACGCTGGTCGATGGCCCGGCGCAATTCTACCGGCCGGTGGCTGAAAAGCACGACGACAAAGAAAGATTGTCGCGTCATCTGCGCGCAATTGCCCGTCTCAAGCCCGGAGTTTCGCTCCAGCAGGCGCAATCGAATTTGGAAGTCATCAATCGAAGTCTCGCCAAGCAATTTCCCGATGAATATTCGACGACCGGAGTGCGCGTCATCAAGCTGCAGGACGATATCGCCGCCGGGCTGCGTCCGGCGTTGCTGGTGCTTTTAGGAGCGATCGGATTTCTGCTGCTTATCGCCTGCGCCAACCTTTCCAACTTGCTGCTGGCGCGCGCCATCGGAAGACAGAAAGCAGTTGCCATCCGGTCAGCCTTGGGGGCAAGCCGGGCCCGGTTGGTGCAGCAGGTTCTTACCGAAAGCGTTCTGCTCGCCCTCTGCGGCGGCGCCACCGGAATCCTTCTGGCATTCCTTGCTGTGAATGTCGTCGTAGGGCTGGGCGCGAAAGTAATTCCGCAACTCCTGGCCGTCTCCATCGACGGACGGGTGCTCGCCTTCACCGCCGTTCTAAGCCTCGGAACCGGTTTGATATTTGGCTTGGTTCCCGCCTTCAGAGTTTCTGCGGTGAGCCTCAGTGACACTCTGAAAGAAGGCGCGCGAAGCTCTGTGGGGGCCCACAATACTTTCCGAAAATGTTTGGCCGCCAGTGAAATTGCTCTAAGTCTCGCGTTGCTGGTAGGCGCTGGATTGCTGCTGCGCAGCTTCAACAAACTCTACGCTGTAGATCCGGGCTTTCGAGCCGATCACCTGCTCACCATGGACATCGGTTTGCCTTTCACCAAGTATCCGGGGGGAGCCGAGACAACGATGGTCTTCTATCGAGAACTGCTGCGCCGCGTGAACGCGCTGCCCGGAGTAGAAAGTGCCGGTGCGGTCAACGTTCTGCCGCTCAGCGCCGATTTCGATACCGCGGGTACTGAGCCCGAAGGATTTGTCTACAAGCGCGGAGAAATGCCATATCCCGAGCGTAATATCGTCACGCCCGGCTACCAGGCCGCCGCAGGGATCCGTCTGGTTCGCGGGCGTCTCCTCACCGACTCGGATCAGGCAGGTGCGCCGCTTGCCGTTTTAGTCTCAACTACCGCCGCCGAACGCTGGTGGCCGAATCAGGATCCGATCGGGCGACATTTGAAGGTGCCAGGCTTCGACAATTCGCCGCAGCCGTGGCGCACGGTTGTCGGTGTCGTTCAGGACGTCAAGCAGGCGGGCCTCGATGCGCCGCACACCACGCAAGTTTACCTGCCACACGCCCAGTACAGGGTTGGATCCCTGACGTTGGTAGTGCGCACAAAATCCAACCCGCTCGACCTCGCTCCCGTAGTCCAGACGCAGGTGCGAGAGTTGGATTCTGATCAGGGTGTTTCAAACGCTGCAACCATGGACCAGATGATGTCGGACTCAGTCGCCTCCCGCCGATTCTCGACGACGCTGCTAGGCACTCTTGCCGGCTTGGGATTGCTGCTGGCATCGGTAGGAGTGTACGGAGTCATTTCCTACGGCGTATCGCAAAGAACGCGCGAGATCGGAATTCGCATGGCTCTTGGAGCCAAGCGAAAAGATGTCTTGTCCCTTGTTGTAGCGCAGGGGATGAAACTTCTGCTGCTGGGAGTCGCGGCGGGAGCCGTCGCAGCGTTCATCCTAACCCCAGTCATGTCCAGCTTGTTGTTTGGAATAAGCCCGAGCGATCCGGTCACGTTTGGCGGCAGCGTCGTTTTTCTTGCACTGGTGGCCCTTTTGGCATGCTATATCCCCGCGCGCCGTGCGGCCAAGGTCGAGCCTATGGTGGCGTTGCGATATGAATAAGGAGGTCGCATGAACGGATTGCTTCAGGATCTCCGCTACGCTGTGCGCCAGTTGCGAAAGTCTCCCGCGTTTGCGTCGGTTGCGATCCTCACGCTCGCTCTTGGCATCGGCGCGAACACCGCGATTTTCAGCTTGCTCGATCAGGCGCTTCTGCGCAGCCTTCCTGTAAAAGACGCGGATCGTCTGGTGATTCTGAAGTATTCCGGCAGCAACATCCCCGGGCTCCTCCGCTCGCGAACGGATGGAAAGTTCTACTTCTCCTATCCAATGTATCGCGATCTGCGCGACCGCAATTCCGTCTTCAGTGGCCTGATCGCCACGGATTGGACCCAGGTCGGAGTGCAGTGGCATAACCAGCCCGATCTGGTTGCGGCGGAACTCGTTTCCGGCAATTACTTCGATGTTCTTAGTCTCCAACCGGCTCTGGGGCGCTTGTTTGTGGCCTCGGATGATCTCGAGCCGGACGCGAATCCCGTAATTGTCTTGAGTTTCAGCTACTGGCAGCGCCGCTTTGGCGCGGCCCCGGGAATCTTGAACCAGAGCATCCTGGTGAATGGGCATCCTTTCACGGTGGTCGGAGTTGCACCGCCCGGGTTTCACAGCGTCGTCATGGGTGACACCCCCGATGTGTTCGTGCCCATGATGATGCAGGCGGAAATGATGCCCGGAAGCAAGGATCTCAACAACCACCAATCGAGTTGGTTGAACATAATCGGAAAATTGAATCCGGGAGTGAGCCGCGAGCAGGCAGAGGCAGGCCTTGCTCCTCTGTGGTATTCGCTCCGGTCCGATGAATTGAAGTCCATAAACATAACCGGCGAGTCGGAGGGTTTTGCCGACCGCTTCCTGACAAAGTCGCATTTGCTCGTGCTCGATGGCGCCCGGGGATTCTCCCCGCTTCGCAGCGATGTCCAAATGCCCTTACTGATCGTGATGGGCATGGTTGGACTCGTGGCGCTCATGGCCTGCGCCAACGTGGGTAGTCTGTTGCTCGTCCGTGCCTCCGGACGTGTTCGCGAAATGTCGGTGCGTTATGCACTCGGCGCAAAGCGCAAACGAGTCGTGCAGCAATTGCTCGTGGAAGGCCTCCTCCTCGGTATTGCCGGGGGACTGTTGGGCCTGTTACTGGCGCCACGAGTGTCGGCCGTGCTGATCAATATGATTTGGAGCGGAGGCACGGGCGATCTCCCTTTCTCCGCGAAACCCGATCTGAGGATCACGTTCTTCAATTGTGCGCTAGCGCTGCTTGCCACTCTGCTTTTCAGTCTGGCTCCAGCGGCGCGGTTCTGGCGTCCTGATCTCGCTCCTGCCTTGAAACAACAAGGCATGACCGCCAGAAGTAGTCCACTCCGTTTCCGCCGTGTCTCCGTAGCGCTACAGATAGGGCTGAGCCTGATGTTGCTGGTCGGCGCTGGCCTGTTCGTGCGCACGTTACACAATCTCCGGTCGCTCGATGCCGGATTTGCGACCGATCATCTTCTGACGTTCGGGATTGATCCGAGAATGGCTGGCTACGAGCCCGCTCGCACTTTTGCCCTTTATCAGAGAGTCTTCGAAACACTGAAGCGCTTGCCAGGAGTTCGTTCCGTGGCTGCGACTAACGATCCGGAATTAGCCAATGACAACGAAACCGGAAACATCGCCATCGCCGGGTACACCGAGAAGTCGCGAGAGGATATGAACGTCGAGCAGCCGAATGTCAGCGCGGATTACTTCTCGACTCTGCAAATGCCGATCCTCGCGGGCCGACCATTTACCGAGCTAGACTCGGCAGAATCGCAGAAGGAAGCGGTAGTCAATGAGAGTTTCGCTCGGCGCTTCTTCGGAGACCCACAGCATGCGATTGGGCGTTCTATCGGCTACGGCGGCGCGGTCGTGAAAACCGACACCGCCATCGTCGGGGTCGTGAAAGACGCGAAGCATGCGAGCCTTCGAGAGCCCGTCACACCCACGCTCTTCCGCCCATATCGCCAAATTGCGCAGCCGAACGCGATGACATTTTACGTCCGCACCTGGCAGTCGCCCGAAAGCGCGGAAAGCACGATCCGCCGCGCCATGCAAACGCTGGATTCCAACCTGGTGCTCGACACGTTCCGGACTATGGAAGAGCAGGTCGACAACAACCTGACCGCCGAACGTGTGATCGCTTTGCTGGCCTCGAGCTTTGGAGTGCTCGCTGCGCTCATGGCTGCCGTAGGTTTGTACGGAGTGCTGGCCTATACGACCACGCAAAGAACCAGTGAGATCGGCGTCCGCATGGCGCTCGGAGCGAGCCGTGCGTCGGTAGTAAAAATGGTGCTGTTCGAGGTGCTGTGGCTGGCAGGCATCAGTATTGCCGTTGCGTTGCCTTTGTCGTTGCTGCTGATGAGCGCGGTGCGCACCCAGTTGTACGGGATCTCGAGCAGCGATCCGCTGACGTTGTGCTTGATGACAATCCTCGTGACGTTGGTCGCACTGGCATCCGCCCTGCTGCCGGCTCGACGTGCCGCGCGCATAGACCCGATGCAGGCGTTGCGCTACGAGTAGGAGACCAGACCGAGACCGAGGAGTGAATGATCCAACTGAAGAACATCGAACGCAGCTACAAGACCGGTGCCGGCCAGACGTGGGTTCTGCGCCGCGTCAACCTGGAAATTCAGCCCGGCGAGTTCATCACGGTAATGGGGCCGTCGGGGGCAGGGAAGTCCTCTTTATTGAACGTTCTCGCCTTCCTCGACGACCAATGGCAAGGCGAATACTGGTTCCGCGATCAGGCCGCGCACTCCATGAAAAGGAAGGAACGCGCGGAACTGGCGAAGAAAAACATCGGCATGGTATTTCAAAGCTATCACTTGCTCGACGATCTCACTGTCCTCGAAAACATCGATCTGCCGCTCTCCTACAAAGACATTCCACGCAGTCAGCGGCAGGGCCTGGTCGCCGACACGCTCGATCGTTTCCAGATTGTCGCCAAGAAAGATCTGTATCCCAGCCAGCTTTCTGGCGGACAACAACAGCTAGTCGGAATCGCGCGGGCGGTCATTCATAAGCCAGCGCTATTGCTCGCCGATGAACCCACCGGCAATCTGCATTCCGATCAAGCCAAGGAGATCATGGAGCTCTTCCGCGAATTGAACCAGCAGGGGACAACCATCGTGCAGGTCACTCACTCCGAAACCAACGCTGCTTATGGCACTCGCACCATTCAGCTGCGAGACGGTTGGCTGGTGGGAGATACGGCAAATCCAAATCTTCCTTCGACGTCGGAGCCCAGCGGCGCGGCGGTGAATCGATGAAAATCTGCTCTCAGTGAGCGGTCCTTCACGCTTTCACTAATAACAGTGCTGCTCGTGCTCACGCGGCTGCATGCTACGCTCAGGTGCGCACTCCGGCTGCATTGGAAATGCCGCAATCCCACAACCCGATCAGTCCCTACACCGGCGACCAGGTGCCGGAGCCCGTACTGACAAATTCGCCGCGTCTCGATCGCCTCATTCGTGATGGAAAGCTGTACCTATCCTTGAGAGATGCAATCGATCTTGCGCTGGAAAACAATCTCGATCTCGCGATCGCCCGTTATAACCTGCCGATCGCCGATACCGATTTGCTCCGCACTAAGGCCGGCGGAAGCTTTCGCGGCGTCAACACCGGTGTGGTGCAAGGAACTCCCGGAGGAGGAATCGGAGGCTTTGGCGCAGGAGCGCCAGGCGCGGGCGCTGGGGGCACAACGAGCGGTGCGGGCGGCGCGGGCGCGGGCGCCTCAGGCTTGGTGCAATCCACTTTGGGCGTCGGGAACTCCCGTTTCCTCGTACGATCCCTCCCTCACCGTGAGCGGGGGCATCGAGCACCTCACGTTGCCGCAGTCAAGTAACGTGCTCTACGATGTCCCTTCGCTGCAACTGAATACGACGATCGTGAACGCCCTCTACACGCAGGCGTTCTCCACCGGCACTTCGATTTCGTTTGAGTTCAACAACAACCGCCAGACTACGAACAGTCCCGAAATCTTTCTATCGCCGGCTTTGAATTCTTACTACCGTTTCACTTTCCAGCAGCAGCTTCTCGCAGGATTTGGTTTTGGCCCCAACCTGCGCTATCTGCGCATCGCGAAGAACAACAAGAAAATCTCCGACATCGCCTTCAAAGATCAGGTGATTGCCACGGTCACGCAGATCGAAAACATCTATTGGGATCTGGTCAGCGCCTATGAGCAGGCCCGCGTCAATGAGCAATCTCTCGCCTTTGCCAATCAGACCCTGGAAAACGCCAGGAAACAATTGCAATTGGAAAGCATTCCGGAGATGGATGTGATGAAGGCCGAAGCCGAGGCGTCTAAGCGCGACGAGGATTTGACCGTGGCGCGTACGAGCCTCCAGTTGCAGGAATCGTTGATGAAGAACGCGCTCACTAAGAGCCTGGACGATCCCATCCTGGGAGAGATGCCCGTCGTGCCCACGGACCGCATGCAGACCCCCAGACACCGCAGCAGACACGAGTCAGCCGATTCTCGATCTGATCGCGGCAGGGCTGCAGAATCGCCCAGAGCTGCTGGAAACCGACGTTGACCTCGCAAACCGCCAGATCAGCCGCCAGGCGGCGCGAAACGCGCTCCTGCCCACGCTTTCGCTCGTAGGTTTCTACGGTGGCAGCGGGCTCGGAGGATTGCCGAACCCGCCCGGCAGTTCCAACGTCTCCCCGGGCACTCCGGCTGATCTGCCTGGCACCTGGCAAAATACTTTCAACAATTCGTCGCCCGACTATTTCGTCGGGCTGAACCTGAACATTCCATTCCGCAATCGCGTCGCCAAGGCCGACCAGTATCGTTCCGAGTTGGAGTACCGGCAAGCCGGCCTGCGCAAGGAGCAGTTGAAAAAACAGATTCGGATCGAGGTTCGGAACGCGCAGTATGCGCTGGAACAATCGCGTGCCCGAGTCGAATCGGCCCGCAAGGCCGGAGATCTGGCCGAGCGGACCTTCGAGATCACCAAGAAAGAGCAAGACCTGGGAGCGGGCTCGAGTTACCAGACCATGACGGCGCAGCGCGATCTGTCGGTAGCCGAACTGGACTTGGTGAACGCCATGACGACCTACCAGAAGGCCAAAGTCGAACTTGATCGCGCGACCGGCGCAACTTTGGAACATAATGGAGTGCTGATTCAGGATGCGGTGACCGGAACGGTCACCGCCTCCATCTCCATAGCTCATGCCGACTTCGGCCAAACCGCAAGATCTCCACGACGCGTGCGCCGTCCCATCCCGTCAAGGACCGCGCGCCGCGCATTCTTGCTGCCGACGATCAGCCCCACATCCTCGAAGCTCTCCAACTTCTGCTTCATCCGCAGGGCTATCGCGTCGAGACGCGCCAAATCTCCCGCCGAGGTCAGGGAGGCATTGGCCACGGATTCCTACGATGCGCTGCTGATCGATCTCAACTACAGCCGCGACACTACTTCCGGTCAGGAAGGCTTGGACCTGCTTTCGGAGATCGTGGCGCTTGACAGCAATCTCCCGGTCATCGTCATGACTGCCTGGGGCAACGTCGAACTGGCGGTCGAGGCCATGCGCCGCGGAGCGCGAGACTTCATTCAAAAGCCATGGGAGAACGAGCGCCTGCTCGCGATTCTGCGGACGCAGGTCGAATTGCATCGCGCCCTCCAGCGCGCCGAACGGCTGGCGGCGGAGAACGGTTGCTCCAGGTGCAAGGCCGCCCCGAGTTCATCGCCGCGGCCGCTTCCATGCAGCCCGTGCTCGAGGCCATTGCGCGGGTCGGCCCTTCCGACGCGAATGTTCTGATTACAGGCGAACACGGCAGTGGCAAAGAGGTCGTCGCGCAAACACTGCATGCGCTTTCTTCGCGCGCCTCGCGCCCGATGGTTGCCGTGAATACCGGCGCGTTGGCCGAGGGATTATTTGAAAGCGAACTTTTCGGCCACGTGAAAGGCGCTTTTACCGACGCGCGCACCGATCGCATCGGCCGCTTCGAATTGGCCGACGGCGGCACGATTTTTTTGGACGAAATCGGAAATGTGCCCATCCGGCAGCAGGCAAAATTGCTGCGCGTGCTCGAATCCGGCGAGATCGAACGGCTGGGCTCGTCGCGCTCGCGGAAGGTCGATGTGCGCCTGATTTCCGCCACCAATACCGATCTTCAAGCCGCGTGCTGCCTCCGGCCAGTTTCGCGAGGATCTCCTGTTCCGCCTCAACACCGTCGAAATCCATGTGCCGCCGCTCCGCGAACGCCGCGAGGATATTCCTACTCTCGCCATCCATTTTCTCCGCCGCTATGCGTCGCGCTATCGCCGCGAAGTCGATGGCTTCGACAGCTCCGCGCTGCAAGTCATGGCGCAATACTCCTGGCCGGGCAACGTTCGAGAACTCGAACACACCTTGGAGCGTGCCGTCCTGATGTGCCGCGGCCGGGAGATTCAGCCTGCGGATCTCGGACTGAATATTCAGCGCCCGCAAGCCCAGAATCTCGAAGAGCTCAGCCTGGAGGCGGTGGAGGCGCTTCTGATCCGAAAAGCTCTGCAGCGTTTTCAGGGAAACATCAGCCAGGCCGCCGAAGCCTTGGGGCTGAGCCGTGGCGCGCTCTACCGCCGCATGGAAAAATATGGCCTCTAGCCCGCCAGTCTTTCCAGCGAAGACCACTCCGGAAATTCCGAAGACCAGCGGCAAGCCAGCCATGCGGAAGTCTCCTCGCAAACGAGTTCGCCTCCTCTACGAGCATCGCATCAGTCTCTACGCATTTCTCGTCGCCTTACCCGGAATTGCGGTCAGCGGCATTTTTATTTGGCTCCAGCCCTGGTCCACCGAATCGAAGTTCGCTCTCTCGTTCGCGGAGCTGTTTGTCTGGTGGATACTGGCTCTGCTGCTTGCACGACCAAACGGTTCGACCGTTGCAAACATTGGCCAACGTGGTGGCGGCGCTTCGCGAAGAGGACTATTCCTTTCGCGCGCGCGGAGCCGTTGCGGACGACGCTTTGGGGGAGCTTTCGCTCGAAGTCAATGCCTTGGCCGATCTGCTCGCCGATCAGCGAATCCGAGCCATCGAAGCGACTGCGCTGTTGCGGCGGGTCGTCGAAGAAATCGATGCTCCCTTATTCGCCTTTGACCCGGAGCGTGTGCTTCGACTGGTGAATCCCGCCGGCGAAAAACTTCTTCAACAAGCCGCGGTTCGCCTTCTGGGACGCACCGCCGACGAAATCGGGCTGGCCGATTGCCTCGGCGCGGCAGAGCGAGGCGCTCGTGGTCTTGCCCGCCAACAGTTCCAGCGCCCGCTGGTTGGTGCGGCAAAGCAAGTTTCGCGAAAAGGGTGTGCCGCACACTCTGGTTGTGTTATCCGACGTCAGCCGCGCACTCCGGGAAGAGGAGCGCAGCGCATGGCAACGGTTGATTCGAGTCCTCGGGCACGAACTCAACAACTCGCTGGCTCCGATCAAATCGATCGCGGGGAGTTTGAGCGCTCGTCTCGCGGAGACCCAACTCAACCCCGAAGACCGTCGAGACTTCGAACGTGGCCTCGCCATCATCGAAGATCGTACCGCATCGCTCAACCGGTTCCTTCAGGCCTATCGGCAATTGGCCCAGATGCCACCTCCCGCCCTCAAAAAAGTTGCGCTGCTCCCGATCGTAGAGCGGGTTGCATTTCTCGAGACCCGGCTGGCCGTCGAGATTTCTCGGGGTCCGGACGTGATGCTGATGGTGGATGCCGACCAGATCGAGCAGATGCTGATCAATCTCGTGCGCAATGCGGTCGAGGCGGCGCTGGAGCTCGAGCCCGGGTGACGGCTCGATCCAGTCGGCAACTCCACGCAGGGCGTGGAGGTCTCGGAAGCCGCAGGTAACATTGAATTGGGCGGTCGAGGATCAGAGCGTCGTCCTCACCATCGACGATAACGGCTTGGGACTCCTGAATCCGAGCAACGCATTTGTACCCGTTCTATACGACCAAGCCCGCGGGAAGTGGGATAGGTTTGGCACTCTCGCGACAGATCGTCGAAGCGCATGGAGGCTCGATTGCGCTGTCCAACCGGAGCAGGAAAGAGAGGCTGCAGGGTACGAGTGAAACTGCCGTGCAGCTAGGGAACGGCATCCGCAACCCCTAGTCGCTCGAGGAGCGAAGCAGAGTGCCAAGCGTAACTGACGACGCTGTGTCCGGTTCGACACCTTTCGACACCCGTCGACGCTTCGGCACTTCGATCGCCGATGAAACTCCTCTGAGCAACTCCTTTGTTTGCTATACGGCCATTGGATATCCCAAATGGAGTCTCACGTGCCTTAAACAAGTGGAACCCCCGTGCTCCCAAAATAACAACCGTCGTAGGTTCGGGGTTATCTCACGAGGAGCGAGACGTCCGACGTCGATCCGATACTCCAACACTACCCTCCCCCGGGGGTTTCCCATGCGGGAACTCGGATCGGTGAACATCTTCATGCCCCAAACAGCCAATTCCTGACTACGTCAGGCTGAATGTGGACAGGCAAATTGGCGTGCACAGAGTACATTGCAGCCATGAGGGTTAATGCTGAGCCCGTGTCGCAATGGCTTTCTGACCCTAGGATAGAGACACCGCCCAAACTGACCGCAATCCGGCTCTGGTTTTCGAGCTGAACATGAACAAAACAAGTTCGCGACGGTTCTCACTCTGTCTTTCGCGGCTTTTGAGGAGAAGTAGAGAATGGAAACGATACCAAACGCGGGAGCAGAAGAAAGTAGCCAACCCCCATCCAAACTCTCGCTCCGGCTCCTGATGGCCGAAGACACTCCTCAGGACGCGGAATTGATTCTGGACTATTTGAAGAACGCAGGCTACGTCCTCTCCCCCAATGTGGTCCAATCCCGGGAACACTTCAAGGAGCAGATCGATAACGAGGACTTTGATCTCATCCTCTCTGACCACGACCTCGGTACCTGGACGGGACTCGATGCCCTCGCAATTCTTCTTCGATCCGGCAAGGACATACCCTTCATCGTGGTCACCGGAACTCTAGGAGACGAAGAAGCTGCGGCTGGTTACATCAAGCGCGGCGCAGCGGACTATATCCTCAAGCGTCGTCTTAATCTTCTCCCTCTGGCCGTGGCCCATGTCCTGCAAGAAAAGGAGCATCGGAACGAACGCAACAAGCGTCACCTATCGGAGCACGCCTTGCGCCTTAGCGTGGATCGTTACCGCTCGCTGGTCGTCGCGTCCGCCCAGGTCGTATGGACCGCGAACGCTGCCGGCGATGTGGTCGAGGATGTGCCATTGTGGCGAGCTTTCAGTGGCAAGAGCGTTGAGGAAACCGTGGGCCGGGGGTGGCTGAACACCATTCACCCGGAGGATCGCGAACAGGCCAGACAAGCATGGTCCAACGCAGTGAAAAGCCGTTCCAATTACGCCACGCAGTATAGGGCGCTCCGTAAAGACGGGGAGTACCGTGATCTTCTCGTCCGTGGTGTGCCCGTGTTTGAAGACGACGGTTCCGTCCGCGAATGGGTCGGCACGTGCACCGACATCACCGATCAGCGGCAACTCGAAGACCAGTCTCGTCAGGGGCACAAAATGGAGGCCATGGGCAAGCTCGCGGGTGGAATTGCTCACGACTTTAATAATCTCCTGGGTGTGATCATCGGCTACAGCGACTTGCTGATGTCAACCGTCCAGCCGGGTGATGCGTCGCGGCGTGAGATCGAACAGATCAAAAAGGCAGGACAGCGGGCCGCGTCGTTGACCCTTCAACTGCTGGCGTTCAGCCGAAAGCAAGTACTGCTGCCAAAGGTCCTTGATCTCAACGATGTGGTTCGTGAAACCAGCAAAATGCTTCTTCGCCTCATCGGTGCAGACATCGAACTAGTCAATACGCTGAGCCCAACTCTCGACCACGTGAAGGCCGATCCCACTCAAATCGAGCAGGTAATCCTTAATCTGGCGATCAATGCTCGCGACGCCATGCCCAATGGTGGCAAGCTGATCATTCAGACTCTGAATGCCGAACTGGATGAGTCGAGCAATCGCTACCTCAACAACGACGTGAAACCTGGAAATTACGTTTTGCTCACCGTAAGTGACACTGGCATCGGAATGGACAAAGAAACGCAAGCCCACATTTTCGAACCCTTTTTCACCACGAAGGAGAAGGGTAAAGGCACTGGCCTTGGTCTCGCCACCGCTTACGGAATCGTCAAGCAAAGCAGCGGCTACATTTGGGTTTACAGCGAGGTGGGGAAAGGCACCGTGGTTAAGGTTTACATGCCCCGAGTCCAGGGAGCCTTAAGCCATGCCCAGCTTGAAGAAGCCGCTACTCCCCCTACATGTTCTGGAACGATTCTTTTGGTCGAGGACGAAGATTCTCTCCGGGAACTCAGCCATAAACTGCTGGAAAGCATGGGGTACACCGTGATCGAAGCCGCCAATGGCGCCGACGCGATCCACATCGTCGGCCAATGTCGCGACCAAATTCAGTTGTTGATCACCGACGTGGTCATGCCTGGCATGAATGGCCGGGAATTGGCGGAGCGACTGGTTGCCAGCGATTCGAAAATGAAGGTGTTGTATGTGTCGGGTTACACCGACGAGGGGATCATGCAGACTCTGGTGCCCGGCGTGGCTTTTCTGCAAAAGCCCTTCACCCGGGACTCCTTGGCGAAGAAGATACAAGAGGCTTTAGGAGCGTCCAATGAAAGCCTGACGATTCCAGAGGAGAATTCCAATGAAGGCAGATCCCAAACGCGGACTCAAGCCGCTGGTCATCTGCGATGAGTCGCAGCATCCGGCCTCTCCGAGAGGGAAATTTCTCAGCCAGCCGCCTGGAGCAATTCGCTCAATTTGTCCAAGTCCTGCGGGCTGGCATCGCCGATCACGAAGTAGCAAAGGCCGTTGTGGCGCCAGCTCCGAACTTGAAAGGAAAAATCTGTCCGCACCGTCCTATTCTCGCGCGCATCTTTCAGCTCCTTTTCCTGGAAAATGAAGACCGAGACCTGATGCTGGCGGATGCGAAAAATGAGTTCCGCGCCCGGTGATTGGCTGAGGTAGCTGACCCTTCCCCCTACCAGTACGAAAGGTGAGCCCTGTAACTCGGGCAAGTTAAAGGTAAAAGGAATCTTGCCGGCAAACCATGGCTTTACTGTGTGCCTGTCGGTCGAAACGACGTCCACCGGATTGGGGCTGGCGAGGGTCGTCACGTGCTGATCCACCAGTTCACTGATCAGCCGCTGTTCACCCCGCCCGCGATGAATTGTCAAGAAAAGTCCTGCGCCGATCAGCAGCACCGCGGCAACAGTGGCAATTTCGAACACCGGAAGCCAGCCCCGCCTCGCCAGAGTTGAAGATGAAGATGATGAAGATAACATGGTAGCTGGCCGATCTGCCCCGATGCTTCTCTCCAGACGAGCACGAAAAGCTGGATCTGGCGTGAACCTCAGCCCGGCGTTCTTGACCGCCAGTTTCTGCTGAACCTTCGCCAGAGCCTCCGCGGCGCATGTAGCGCATTCGCGCAGATGTTGCTGCAAAACGCGCGCCTCGTCTGCCGGCAGCTCGCCGTCTAGATAGGCATCGAGTTTTTCAGTCCAACGCTCGCAAGACATATTTCCCGAACCACGATTCGGTGACCCGATTCAGTCCCGTTGCAATTCTTGCACGGCGTCCCGCAAAGCCCGTCGCGCACGTGATAAACGTGACATCACCGTGCCCATAGGGATGGCAAGAGTTGCCGAAATCTCCTGGTACGACATTTCTTCAAATTCACAAAGGAGCAGTACCTCGCGATAGGCCACGGGCAATCGCCCCAGAGCTTCTTGCACGAGCTGTCGATCCGAGCGCTGCAGCAGGATGCTCTCCGGCGTGTCTTTGACCGCGGGAAGGACTTCCTGTTCGCTTTCCGGTTCTAGTGGTACGGTCGATTTCAGTCCGGTGCGAGATGTCAGGAACGTGTTGCGCAAAATCTGATAGATCCATGCGCGAAAGTTGGTACCCGGCTGGAACGAAGAGAATCCCTTCAGAGCCTTGGCGTAAGTTTCCTGCACCAGATCTTCGGCTTCCTCCCGATCCTGTGTCAGCCAGTGAGCAAAGTTATAAAGCCGCTCAAAGAGAGGTATGGCCAGCTCCTCGAACGACCCCGATAACGAGCGCTCTTCCGACACGCACACAAGAGTAAACCAGCGAACCAGCGTTTTATTCCCACGTCGCCAAAATAAATTTCCCAGAAAAAAAGGGGAATAAAAGCGTGTGCCGACGGTTCTGCACGGTGAAAACAAGAACGACCGTTGTTTTGGAAAATACGGGAAGGAAAATATGCCGCTACACAAGAAGGGCGAAGCAATCGCGTTGGACCACACTCGCGACGGTATCGACCGCCGTGGCTTCCTGAAATGCATGGCTTGGGCCGGCACGGGAGCCCTCTGCGTGCTCGAAGGCGGAGTGCTGAAGTCCTACGGCCTCGACGACCCCGCGCACATCGCGAAGGCCGGCCGTGGCGCACTGAGTTTCGTCCAGATCAGCGACAGCCACATGGGATTCAACAAGCCTGCCAACTCCGATGTGGTCGCAACGCTGAAAGCCGCGGTCGCCAAGATCAATGCATCACCGGTCGCTCCGGAATTCATTTTGCATACCGGCGACATCAGCCATCTCTCCAAACCGGAGGAGTTTGACACCGTCGACCAGATTCTAAAATCCGCGCCCACGAAGGATGTATTTTTCGTTCCTGGCGAGCACGACGTTCTCGAAGATAACGGCAGGCAATACCTGGATCGTTACGGCAAGCACACCAAGGGCGCAGGTTGGTACAGCTTCGATAAGAAGGGCGTGCACTTCGTTGGACTGGTTAACGTGATGAACCTGAAGGCAGGAGGCATGGGTTCGCTGGGAGTCGAGCAACTGGAGTGGCTCGAAGATGACCTTGAAGGCGTCTCCAAAAGCACGCCCGTGGTCGTGTTTGCGCACATGCCGCTCTGGAACATTTATCCGGAATGGGGATGGGGCACGGACGACAGCGCGCAGGCGCTTTCCTATCTGAAGCGTTTTGGCTCGGTGACGGTCCTGAATGGCCACATTCATCAAACCATGCAGAAGGTAGAAGGCAACGTCACGTTCCACACTGCAACTTCAACGGCATTTCCTCAACCGCATCCGGGAGCAGCGCCTTCTCCGGGCCCGATGAAGGTCCCGGCAGAGCAGTTGCGCGGCCTTCTCGGAGTGACCAACGTGAATTACGTGCGTAAACATCACGCCCTGGCCTTGATCGACTCCACGCTGGAGTAATTGGTTAAAACCTCGCATAAATCGTTCGCAAACTTTACAAGGAGCATGCAATGAAACTGAGAAAAAGCAGCTGGAGTATCTGTGTCGCAGCGTCCCTGGTGCTGGCCGTGGCCGCACTTCCATCCGTACAGAAGGCAGTAGCCGCGGGTCCGTCAACCGTAGAAGTCAAGATCGATAATTTCAGCTACACGCCGGCGACGCTCACTGTGAAAGCAGGAACCCAGATCACCTGGACGAATGCGGATGACATTCCGCACACCGTCGTCAGCGACAACCAGAGCTTCAAGTCCCGAGTGCTCGACACCGATGAGAAGTTTACCTTTACGGCCAGCAAGCCCGGTACATACACCTACTTCTGTTCGATTCACCCGAAGATGATCGGCAAACTGGTGGTTGAGTAAGCGGCGTTGAGTAAGTTGGTTGAGTAAACTGCATTGAGTAGGTCACCTCATGAATCCATTTGATCCCAAGTCGGCATTACTCGCGAAACATGCACAACATGTCGTGCTGGTTCACTTCCCGATTGCGCTCTTTCTGACCGGAGTCGCTTTCGATTTCGCGGCGCGCTGGGCAAAAGACGCCACGAACAAGGCAACGCTAGCGGCAGCGGCGCGGCTCAACCTGATCGCCGCCGCAGCTCTTGTGCTACCGACGCTAGCCACTGGAATCGCCGCCTGGCGGTGGCAACTCGAGGGTCAGAAATTGAAAGGAATCTTACTGCTCCACCTTTTGCTGGCGTCCGTTTCCGCTTTTCTGATCTGTTTGCTTGGGTGGATTAACCTCCGCCGTCGTCGCGCCCCAGATTCTGTGTTTCCGGCTGGCTACATGCTGCTGGAGATTCTGACGTCAATGGTCGTTGCTCTTACCGGTCATCTCGGCGGGTTCCTGAGCGGAGTCAACGTTCCTGGATAAAGCTGCGGCTCTTACCGGCCAAACTCCGCGGGCCTTCCTGTCAACCGCTCGATCCGCTTCGCGGTTGGCGGATGGGTCGAGAACAAGTTGCCGAAGCTCATCCCACCCAAGAACGGCGCAATGATAAAAAGATGCGCGGTCGATGGGCTCGCTACCAGCGGCAAGCGGCGCGAGTAGTCTTCGATCTTCTGCAGCGCGCTCGCTAGGGCGTAAGGATTGCCCGTCCAATGGGCTCCTGTGTCGTCGGCTCCGTATTCGCGTGAGCGCGAGACGGCAAGCTGGATCAGCATCGCTGCGAAGGGAGCGAGGAAGATCATGGCGATCGATGCGATGGCGCTGCCGCCGCCGCGATCGTCGCGGTCGCCGCGCATGCCGCCAAAAATCATCCCCCATTTGGCAATCGACGCTAGCCATGTAATCGCTCCAGCTAAAGTTGCGGCGATCGAACTGATCAGGATGTCGCGATTACGCACGTGGCCGAGTTCATGGGCGAGGACGCCTTCGAGTTCTTCGTCGTTGAGCAGGCCGAGAATGCCCTGAGTTACGGCGACAGAAGCGTGGTTCGGATTGCGTCCGGTGGCGAACGCGTTGGGCGAATCGGTTGGGATTACGTAGATCTTGGGCATTGGCAAGTTGACCTTCTGCGCCAGCTTTTCGACTATGTTGTACACGCGGGGAAGGTCTTCGCGGCTGACGGGTTGCGCGCGATAGGTGGCTAGCGCGATCTTGTCAGAGAAGAAATAGGAAACGAAATTCATGACTGCGGCGAAAGCTAGGGCCATCAACATGCCGTTCTGACCGCCGAAAGCGCGGCCAGCGAGCATGAGCAGAAGCGTCATGACGGTAAGCAGAAGAGTGGTTTTGAATACGTTGCTCATATAAATATGCCTGGTGACATAGTATTCGATGCTTGGGTTTCTGGCTCGGCTCAAGGGCGGAATCGGCCGAAGACCCCTCTGGTTGCGGTCTTTAAGAATCAAAGACTTGGCGCTCGAAAAACGCCAGGTCTTTGAAGAATAAGGAGTTACCTGTAAGGTATTTATAAATCGGTGAGTTAGCGTGAATCTTCGGCGTCTTTTCGCGGCGATTCTCTGGCTAAGTCTTTGAGAAATAAATACTTTAGATGCCCGCAACACTGATCACCCACTACGTAACCGGAGCTCAGCTAGCCCTGACGCTTGAGCGCTCGTTCTAGCGTCTGGTCGAGCGCCGCTTTGGCCTTGTCATAATCGGCGGGAGTGATCTTTCCTTGCTTCCGCTCTACTTCGAGTTGGAAGAGTTCTTCTTTCAGAGCTTCGAGCAGCATCGACGACTTTGCGGCCGGAACGCCGGGCATCGGGGACGCTGGGGCCGACCGCGACGTTGCGGCGGGACTGTTTGGCACTACAGGGCTCGCGGAGGCCGTTGCGGCAGGCGGTGCCGTCTGGCGTTTTGTCACTATCCATCCGCCAATCGCTAACAGTAAGGCAAACCCGCCCAGAATGGGCCAGCGATACTGCTGCAGAGCATCGGGAGCATCGATGGGTACGCCGAGTCCGCCGCCCGGCCGATTGTCGCCGGAACGATTCTCGGATCCCTGAGGCTGCGCCTGTTCCTGCTGCGCTGCGCCCGAAGCAGTTTCTCCGGGAGACTCGGTAATCACTCCCTGCCCGCGCAACGTGAAGCCGAGCGGCTGGCCGGGCTTCGTCTGCTGCGCTACTTCCACCTGACTGTCGCCCTGGCGGGGATCCTGCATGGACTGGAAACTGGACGGATTCGCCGCCGTGAACTGCATGGTCTTGGGAAGAACGATGACGAGGTGTGAAGCGGGATAAAGCGGTTTGGGATCGATCTTGATTTCGCCCGCGTAGGGCAGCGTGAACTCTACCTGAAACTGCGTTTCTCCCGGACGCAGCGGGAAGGCGATCGCATAGCGGTTCTTCTCGGATTGGGGCGTTGCTTCAGCGGGGATCGGCTGGCCATTCGGAGACTGGGCCTGTATCTGTTCAATCTTTGCGCCGGGGGGAAGATAGAACTCGAAGTTGTGGTCGTTCATCTGCGTCTTGGCGGGAGACGACGTGTTGCTGACTACGAAGAGGCGGATGCCCTGCATGGATCCGCTGTCGGCCTGGAAGCGGAGGACGTCGGCGGTGAGGCTAAGCTCGGCAACCTTGGTGGCTACGTCATAGACACTCACGTCGGCTGTATTGACGCCGGGAGGCGCCATTTGGTGATAAGTGACTCCCTGATGGACGGCGCGGATGAGGTGCGGTCCGGGGACGGTCACTTTGAAACTGAATTTGCCGGCGCTGTCGGCCTTGGTGCTGCCGGCTACATCCATGCCGTTGGCCAAGTTGATGAGGATGACTTCGTCTCCGGCGGCGGGCTTGTTGGTGGTGCCGTTGGTGACGGTGCCGGTTAGGGTCTGGGCGGCGGCTGTGGCTAGGGCCGATGAGAACATGGCAAGCGCGACGAGAATGAGTGAAACAGACCGAGTACCCTTGATCAAATCAACTCCTTTGTATCCCCACAGGTCGATTTTACTTCCACCCGAAGAGTGCTTGGATGGCAGCAATACCCGCTCCTATTATCACGATGAACAGGACTGCACAGCCATCCAGCTGAAGCTTGTCCTTGACCAATCCCCAGCCGTGGGGGGGCGGTGAGAGCCTAGCGACCTCACAAGCAACTTCGTGGGCGAGCACGACGATATTTGATCGTGAGTCGTCCGCCCATTCTAACGAACTGCTGAAGCCCTTCGGGGTTCGGTCGAATTCATCCCACGGCTCCCCCTCGAATATACGGGCTATCAGCTGCTTAGCTCGCTCTCGCAATTCCTCTGGCATTGGTTCGACAATGGAATATTCCTTGATGAGGATTTCCTTTTCGAGAACACTTAGTGGGCTCCCTGCCTTGATTGCCTCGTTGGCAAGCAGGTTCACCATGTGTTCTACCGGATCTTCATCTCTGCGGAATGGGCTGCGCTTAATGAGCCAACTCATACACAATTAATTCCGTGGCGTCACAGTGTTGGGTGCTAGAAAGGCCGTACGCGGCCGTTCTTCTCGTCGTCCATGGCGCGCTGGATGGCGGTGTCGAGGCGTCCGGCGGCTAGATCGGATTGAATGCGAGTATCGATCGGCGGCGGGCAGTGTTGCTCGAGCCACGCGTACAATTCCTCGATTTCGCGCGGTGTGAGCGCTCCGATGGCGCGTTCGATCTCTTGGATGGTGCTTAGGCTCATGAGGCTTTCATTTTACCCCGGTGGGCGATTATTGTCGTCTTTCACGAGTTAGCTTGAAGCTGTCGGTTCCTCCCGAGGTCCACCCTCGGTGGTTATGTCCGCCTTGCCGGAAGCCCGGAGTTCCGATGCGATGGCTCGCAGGCGGTCGAGCCCTTTTTCGTTACACCAACCAACCCGGCCGGTACGCGGAAATTCCTGTTCAACCTTGAAGCATTCGTTCTGAGCCCAGCTGATTCTTTCGTTTTCAAAATGGGTGCTGATGAAGTAGTCCCAATCCCAACGCCCACCTGTTCCGTCAGCGAAGCCCTCAATCAGCGCGGCGATTCCGTCCGCTGTTTTTGGCGGCGGTTTGCGAGCAAAAAAGCGATCGAAGATCTTCATTTTCGTTGCTCGTTCCGTGGTAGTTGAGGTTAGCTGGTGCTTACACCACCTGCCCCGCTACCTGCTCCAGGCGCGCGATCTCGGCCATGATCGCGGCTGCTTCTTCTTCCAGCGAGTTGCGCATCGATTGATAGTCCACGTCCGGGACTTTGCCTGCCTTGTATTCGAAATTCAGATCGCGCAGGTTCTCGTAGACGGCTTCCTTGCGCTCGCGGAGATAGCCGAGACGCGTCTTTTCCTCTCCCGCGTAGACTTCGCCGGGAAAGAAGAAAACGTAATAGAGGCAGGCCAGAGTGAAGGCGCCGCAGACAAAAGCAATCATAAGTCGGTCTCCTTGCGAGCTTTGCGGCGGAACTCGTCTAGCTCGCTGCCGTGCGGAATCACGATGCCGTCGGCTAGGGCTGGTTCAGGACGATTCTTCCACGAGCGCACGATGTGGACGGCGAAGGCTATGCCGAGCGCTAAGACCAAAAAGGGCATGATCCACGCCACTCGATTGAAGCCGGTATTGGTGGGCGCGGCGATTACAGTCGGTCCGTATTGCTGCACGAAGCCCTGGAGAATGAGGTCGTCGTTATTACCGCCGCCCTTATCGATCTCGGCCTGCAGTTGATCGCGCATCTTGTCGGAGGACTGGCAGCCGACGTGATTGCATTCGAGTAAAACCTGGCCGCACCCGCAAGTACACATCATGCGATGGCCGAGGTCTTTGAAGCGCGCGGAGTTATCGCTGGCGCCCATGAAGATGACCACCGCGACGGCTAGAACTCCGACCTGCAGCCAGCGACGCGGGGAGATCCTTGAATCGCGGGGAAAAGCAGATCCTTCGCTTCGCTCAGGATGACAAATAGTATCGGGACGACGAGTAGTAATAGAGGTCGACGATTTCATCTCAGTCACCTGCTCCTACCTGCGCCGGGGTGCGCGCTGGCACGGGCGCGACTGCCTGAACGGCTGCGGCATTCGGTACGAGTGCGGTGATGGTGCCGAAGACCATGATGATCAGGCCGATCCAGATCCACGGCACAAGCGGATTCAAGTGCGCTTTGATAATGGGCTTACCGTTCGTCTCGTTCTTGCCCTCGTAGACTAAATAGACGTCAGTCACTAGAAACAAATCTTCACGGAAGCTCGGGTAGATGCGTGGCAGAGTCTGCGGCTGCTGGCTGGCCTTATAAAAGCGGCGCTCGGGATACATGGTCGTAATCTGCTTGCCGCCGCGAAACACGTTGATGATCGCCCACTCGTTGGCGTAGTTAGGATTGTCGTCCTGCGTGTAGGACTGGCAGACCAGAGTGTAGGGGCCGATGTTGATTTTGTCGCCAAAGCCCATTTCCTTTTCAACTTCTTTGTTGAAAGGCGTGCCAAGGATTCCGATGATGACCAGGGCGACGCCGAAGTGGACGATGTAGCCTCCGTAACGCCGCGTGTTTCTGTGATAGAGGCGAAGCATGGCCGAAAATAAATTCAGATCGCTTTTGCCAGCGATGACGCGGCCGCCGCGGATGAACTCCGAAATCACCGTAAAGATGACCAGCGCGGAGAGAACGGCTGCCATTGTGGCATAGAAATACGAGGGATCTTCCCAAGGCCGCACGCCGAACAGAATCATCATGCCGCCGACGGCAAGCGAGCCAATCAAGGGGAAGAGAAAGTTTCGTTTGAGGCTTTCGACCGAAGTCTTACGCCACGCCAGCAGCGGCCCGACGGCGGTCAACAGGAGGAGCAGCAAGGCAACCGGAATGGCTACGCGATTGAAGAACGGCGGACCGACTGTGACTTTGTGGCCCTGCACAAATTCCGACAGGATCGGAAAAAACGTTCCCCACAGTATCGTGAAACAGACCACGAGCAAAAGAAGATTGTTGAACAGGAAGCTGGATTCGCGCGATACCAGAGACTCCAGTTTGTGCTCGCTCTTGAGGTGCGACCGGTTCGCGATAAGAAAGAAGGTGCAGACCGCCAGCGTCAACCCGATGAAGACCAGAAACCACGTGCCAATCGAGGATTGCGCAAAAGCGTGCACCGAACTGATCACACCGGAGCGCGTAAGGAAGGTCCCAAGCATCGACAGCAGGAACGTAGCGAAGATCAGCGCCATGTTCCAGACTTTCAACATGCCGCGTTTTTCCTGCATCATCACGGAATGCAGAAACGCCGTGCCGGTAAGCCACGGCATCAGCGAGGCGTTTTCAACCGGATCCCATCCCCAGTAGCCGCCCCATCCGAGGACGGCGTAAGCCCAGTGCGCGCCGAGAAATACGCCGACGGTGAGGAAGCACCAGGTCACCATGGTCCAGCGGCGAGTGATCTGAATCCATTTTTCGCCGGGGTACTTCATGATGAGCGCGCCCAGCGCAAATGCGAAGGGGACAGTGAAGCCGACGTATCCCAGGTACAGCATGGGAGGATGAATGACCATCTCGGGATACTGCAGCAGAGGATTCAGGCCCGTGCCATCCGCGGGCAGGGTACCCTGCATCGACGGCAAACGGGTGCGCGGCAAAATTCAGAATCAGCAGAAAGAAAACCTGCACCGAGGCGATGATCACCGAAGCGTAGGCGAACAGGCGTTGATCGGTTTTGTAACGCAGGCGCAGAACGAATCCGTAGCCGGCCAGGAGCAACGACCAGAACAGCAGCGAGCCTTCCTGACCGGACCACAAGACGGCAAACTTATAAGCGGCGGGCAAGTCGCGATTGCTGTGATGGAAGATGTAGGCGATGGAGAAATCGTCGTTAAATGCGGCGACTACGAGGACGATGCCCGCCAGCAGCACGGCGGCGAAAGTGGCGATTCCGGCGCGGCGGGCAGTTTCACCGAGCCGAGCCGAAGCAGCATCCCGACGGAACAGCGCCAAAAATCCTGCCAGGAAAGAATACGCGCTCAAGCCGAGCGCCAGCAGCAGCGCAAAGCTTCCTATTTGAGACATCGCTGAAACCCCACTTTTACGTGTACCTGTATTTTTGCAGAGATGCGCTTGGTATGCAAACCAGCGGACGGCTTAAACTACCGTGGAGATTGGCCGGACGTCGTCCAAGCGGGGCAACGTCCGGAAGTTGGCTGCGCACGTAACGACCCTGAATTCACGCGATTCAAAAAGACCCGCTGTGCGGTCCGATTCCTTACAGCCCGGCCAATGCCGTCACTTTTCCAGCGGAAGACCCTTTTCGCGCCAATCGCGGATTCCGCCGTCCATCGAAATCACGTTCGTGTAGCCCATTTTCTGCAAGTTATCGGCGGCCAGCGCCGAACGGAAGCCGCCGCCGCAATAGAGGACAAGCTCAGTTTTCAAATCAGGATACTTGCCCTCGATATCGCGTTCGATAATGCCCTTGCCGAGGTGGACGGCTCCGGGCAGGTGGCCGGCGTCGTATTCGCGGTCTTCGCGCACGTCGACCAGCACAAATTTGTCGCCTCGATCAAGCCGGGCTTTCACTGCGTCCACATTCGTTTCGCGGACGCGTCCTCTGGCGTCCTCGACAATCTTTAGAAACCGCGGTGGATGCTGAGGCCATGGTTGCCGTTCCCCCACTTCGAATTTTTTTGCCCCCGAGCATAATAGCAGGGGACCGCGTATGGGCAGGTGAGCGCCAGCCACATCCGAGCGCTCGCAACTGTTGCTTGCCCGATCCCATACCCGATGTGCTAAAAAATAACGGGGACAGATAAAATCAATCAACGTCCCTTGTCGGACCTGAATTTCGGACCTGAGTCGACCCATGACCCTCACCATTCGCCAATCGCGCATTCACTCCTATGGTTGCTACACGACCCGCCCGATCCGCAAAGGGACGCTGATCGTCGAATACGTGGGCGAGTACCTCACTTACGAACAGGCGGACGATCTATACGACGACTTTCCGAACACGTATTTATTCGGACTCGACGGTGGCAAACGCATCATCGACGGCTTCGGTGTGGCCGCCTTCGTCAATCATTCCTGCCAACCGAACTGCGAGACCGATCAGATCCGGGGCAAGATGTGGATCATCGCATTACGCGATATTAAGCCTGGAGAAGAATTAACCTACGACTACAACCTCTACGATGGCGAGGATGACGCGCCCTGTTTATGCGGAGCTCCGCGCTGCCGCAGAAGTCTGTATTCGGCAACGCATCTGCGCAAACTGGCGAAGAAGCGCGCCAAGGCCGCAGCGGCCTCTGCCGCTTAACGAGAGGAAATTTTCGGATGTTACAATCATCTTTACTTGCCGCCGTTCTGATCGCGTTCTAAATTCTGGAGTCATGCCTTGAACCGCGCTTCCGCCGGCCTTGAAACCATCGTTGCGAAAGCCCTGCATCACGCTCCGGCAGAGGAGAGCGCCTTGCTGGCATGGCCTGTCGCCTGTGGCAGCAAGGTGGCGGAGCGGACTCGCGCGCTGAGCTTTTCCGACGGAATTCTGCGTGTGGAAGTTGCCGACGCGGGATGGCGGCGGGAACTGGTAAGCCTGGCACCGCGCTATTTAGCACTGATCAACAAATATTCCGCAACTACTGTGAAGCGCATTGAGTTCGTGGTGAAGGCTGCACCGTAGTTATGAAAGTTACTGACAAAGACGTTGCCTACGTGGCCGACTTGGCCAACCTCGAACTAACCGAGGAAAAGAGCGGTCGCATGTTGCGCGATTTGAACTCCATTCTTGAATATATTGAGCGTCTCAGCGAACTGGAGACAGATAACGTCGCTCCCATGGCACAGGTCTCGGACCGCTACGGTGTGGACCAGTCGCTGCAAGGGAGCGACCGCTTCGCTTACGCCATGCGGGACGACGTCAAGGACGGACTACGGAAATCGCTGTCGCACGAGGTTGCACTGAAAAATGCTCCGGACACGGACGGTACGTTTTTCGAAGTGCCCAAGGTGATTGAGAGATAGCGATCAAGAACCCGATGCCTGCGCCGACGACCAACATGACGATCGATGAGATTCGGAACGGCATCGCGGAACGAAAGACGACGGCCACGGCTCTCGCCCAGGAGTTCTACGCACGGATCAGGAAAGAAGATCCCGAGATTGGCGCGTTTTTGACTCTCTGCGAGGAACGCGCTTTGGCGCAAGCCGGGCGTATCGACGCGATCGCCGCGGCCGGTAAGCCTCTGCCGCCGCTCGCGGGAGTTCCGGTTGCGATCAAAGACGTCATGGTGACGCGTGGCGTGCGTACCACTGCTGGTTCGAAGATTCTCGAGAATTTTATTCCGCCATATGACTGCACCGCGGTCTCTCGCCTGGAAGCTGCGGGCGCGGTGATTCTGGGCAAGCTCAACTGCGATGAGTTCGCCATGGGTTCCTCCAATGAGAACTCGGCGTATCACCCTGTGCACAATCCGCGCGATACGAGCCGGGTGCCGGGTGGGTCGTCGGGCGGATCGGCGGCTGCGGTTGCCGCGGAGATGGCGGTAGCGACACTTGGCTCCGATACGGGCGGATCGATTCGCCAGCCGGCGTCATTTTGCGGCGTGGTCGGTTTAAAGCCAACCTATGGCCGCGTGTCGCGCTACGGGTTGATTGCGTTTGCGTCGTCGCTCGACCACATTGGGCCGTTTGCGAAGACGGTGAAAGAAGTTGCGGTGGTGCTGCGCACGATTGCGGGCCGCGATCCCATGGATTCGACTTCGGCCGAGGTTGCCGTTCCCGATTATGTGGCGGAACTCGAGAAGCCGGTGAAAGGTTTGAAAGTTGGAGTCGCCAGGGAATATTTCGGCTCGGGGCTTGATCCCGAGGTGCGCGCGGCGGTGGAAGCGGCTATTCAGAAACTGGCTGAGCTGGGATGCGAAGTTGTGCCGGTGAATTTGCCGCACACCGAGTATGCCATTCCCACGTATTACATTGTAGCCACGGCGGAAGCGTCGGCGAATCTGGCGCGCTACGATGGTGTGCGTTACGGCTTCAGGGCCAAGGCCGGCACACTTTCTCAGATGTACCGTGAGACTCGCGACGGCGGATTCGGCGTGGAAGTGAAACGCCGCATCATGCTCGGCACCTACGCGCTGAGCGCTGGTTACTATGATGCCTACTATCTGAAAGCGCAGAAAGTGCGCACTTTGCTGACGCGCGATTTCGATGAGGTTTTCAAAAAAGTGGATGTTATTGCTGCGCCTACTTGCCCGACTCCGGCGTTCCGGCTGGGCGAGAAGGTGAATGATCCGCTCGCCATGTATCTGGCCGATATCTACACCGTCACTGCGAATCTGGCCGGGATTCCGGGAATCTCAGTTCCGTGCGGCGAGAATCATGAGAAGCTGCCGATCGGATTGCAGCTGTTTGGACGACACTTTGACGAGGCGATGCTGCTGCGCGTGGCGCATGCATATGAGCGGGAGAGAGCGTCGTCAGTCGATCGTCGTTAGTCGTTCGCTTTTCAAAGCCAAGCGCATTGACGTAGAACTCGGCTGCTTTTAGCGGATCTTCAGCTTGAATCAAAATATCTGTGCCAAACGTGTTTGCCATAATCCTATTCTCCGCAATATTTCTCATACTGCTGATAGATGAACGGGTCCGTCATGCCGGCGATGTAGTCGCAGATGACGCGTGCCAGTGGCTCCTGGGCGGCTTTTTCGCGGTAGCTGCGCGGGAGGTCATCGGGTTCTTCCATCCAGTGGGCGAAAAGTTCGAGGGTGATACGCTCGGCGTCTTCTTTCTCGGACGCCAGCGACGGGCTGTAGTAAAGGTTTTCGTAGAGGAATTCTTTCAACTGGCGGCGCTTTCGTTCGACGGGCGGGCTGAACGCTGCGAGACGATCCGTGTGGCGGCGGATATCTTCCACAGAATGCACGCCCGCTGCGCGCACTCGCTGCGCCGTACTCGTAATCAGGTCTCCGACCAATCCGTCAAAAATACTTTTCAGCGCCTCGTTGAAGACCAGCTTTGCAGCAGCTTGCGGATAGCGGCTCCTGGCTTCTTGATGATGGCGCGCGAAGAGATCGACGCTGTCGGCAATCTGCTCGATGGTGAGCAGCCGGGCTTCGTAGCCATCGTCTAAATCAGCGGTGCTGTAGGCGATCTCGTCGGTCAGGTCGATGAGTTGCGCTTCAAGCGGCGGTCGCTGATCGAGCATATACTCGGCCAGTTCGGGATGATCCTTAGCATCGTAATCGTGCGAGTGCTTGATGATGCCCTCGCGCACTTCAAAGGTCAGGTTCAGTCCGCGAAAAGAGGCGTAGCGAAGTTCGAAATCCTCGACGATGCGCAACGCGTGCAGGTTGTGATCGAAGGAAAGCCCGTGTTCGCGCATGACAGCAGTCGAGCGCTTTTTCTCCGGAATGGCCGAACGGAGGATGCCCGAGATCATGCACCAGCGCCAGCGCCTCGGCCAGATCGGTGTTCAGTCCGAGCTGCTGCAGCGATGGTGCGTGAAATCTGCGCCACTTCGATGGTATGCGTCAGGCGGTTGCGGAAGTGGTCGGAGTAGCGGCGAGTGAAAACCTGTGTCTTAGCCTCCAAACGGCGAAAGGCGCGGGCATGGACGACACGATCACGATCGCGCTGAAAGTCGTTGCGATAGGGATGAGAGGGCTCGGGATGGCGGCGTCCGAGGGACTCTTCGACGCGCACCGCATAGTCGGCGAGCATGACAAAGTTTAGCAGTTTGGGTAGAGACGGGGCTCGCCCGTCTCTGTGGGCGCGAGGAAAGTACGCAGTGGGAGACGCGGCAAGCCGCGTCTCAACACGAAAGGATTTATTACTTCGCGCCCTCTTCCCGGGCCAGCTTCATCTTCGCGGAATCGAGTTTCGTCTGCACCTTCGCCTGGTCTACGGGATCGACATCCGCCGAGACCATGCGGTTCCACTCCGTTAGTGCGCGCTCCCAGTTGGTTGCGGCCAGCTTTAGGCGTCCGGTCTTCTGGTAGAGATCGCCGAGATGGTCGTGGACGGTGGGATCGGTATTGATTTTTTGCGATGCTTTCAGCAAATTGTCTTCCGCCAATTCATATTTTCCCAAGCGGAAATAAGCCCATCCCAGAGAATCGAGATAAGCGCCATTTGTGGGGTCGAGGTCCACAGCGCGCTTGATGTATCCGAGCGCCTCTTCAAGCTTCAGGTTCTGATCGGCCAGCATGTAGCCGAGGTAATTCAGCGTGGCAGCATTTTCGGGATCGCTGCCCAGCACTTTCTGGAACTGTTCTTCGGCTTCGGGGTAATGCTTTTCCCGTTCAAAAGTAGCGCCCCGAAGAAACCAGACGTCCCGCTTGTCCTCAGGCTTGGTCGAAAGTTGCTCGGCTTTGTCCAGCGCCTGCTCGGCATCACTGAACCGGCGCAGCCGCGTAGTGATCTCTGCCAGCCGGATATAAACCTCCCGGTCATCAGGATTGGAGCCGCCCTTCAACATCGCACGAACGTCTTTGAGGGCTTTGTCGGCTTCGCCCATATCCGCCTGCTGCGCTGCCAGCACCATCTTCAGTTGCGGGCTGGGCAGTTTCTGCACTGCTTCTTTGGAGGCATCCAGAGCCTTCTGCCATTCCTTGGCTTCGCGCCAGGTATCGATAATCTGCTGATAGCCGCGCTCGATGTTGTCATCGCCACCCAGGGCGACGATCTGGCGGAACGTCTCGTTGGCGGCCTGATTGTTCCCCTGGTCGCGGTAGATCGTTCCTAGCCTCTCCAGAAACACCGCCCGATTGCTCTTCTCGCCGTTCGAGTACTTGCCGTCGGGCTTTTCCGATTTCGTCAGCAGGTCGCGCATGATCGGAATCGCTTCGTCATAACGGCCCTGCGCTTGGTAGATGGCGGCGATGTTGTAGGGAACCTCGAGCGAGTCCTGCACCATCGTCTCGGCCTTCTTCAGATTCTCGAGCGCGAGATCGAATTTGCCTTGCTTGCGGTAGATTTCCGCGATGCGCACGTAGGTTTGCGCATCTTCCGGATTCGCGTCCGCAATCACTTTGTATTGTTCGAGAGCGGCATCGACTTGGCCATCGTTCAGCAGGTTCTGGGCAAGGCCGCGAATCGCGTCCAGATTGTCGCGGTCGAGTTCAATGGCGTGCCGGTAGGCGTCGATCGCTTCCTTGTATTGTTTTTGCTGCTCGTAGGTATAGCCGAGCGCGGAATAGAGTTTGGCCGAACGCTCGGTGTTCGGCACCGAACTGAGCACCTGCGTGGCGCGAGCCGTGTCTCCCAGTTCGTTGTAGAGATAGGCTAACGTCGTGATCGCCTCTTCGGAGTCTGGCTGCAACTTCACGGCGATCTTGAATTCACTCTCCGCTTTTTGCAGATCGTTGTTCAAGCGGTACAGGCGGCCGAGAAGCAGGTGGTCATCCATGCTGTCGGGTTGCAGGCGGACGATCTGCTCATACTGCTCGATCGCGAGTTTCAGAATGCTGTCGGACCCGCTGCCCGATTGCATGTCGCCAAGCGAGCGCAGATAAATCCGCCCGAGCAGGCGGCGGGCTTCAAGATTGTTGGGATTGCGCTTGATAATGTCTTGCGCCTCGACCACGGCGTCGCGAATGCGGCCGGTCTTGGCATAGAGCTCCGCGAGCCCAGAGGTCAGGTACGCCGAAGTCGGATCGGCATCAATAGCGGCGCGGTATTCTTCAATCGCCTTATTCGCCAGTTCGCTGCGGCCATACGTGGCCACTTGTTCTTCGTACATGTGCGCCAGGGTGAAGTGGTAGTAGGCGGCGGCGCGGTCGGGCGTCTTCGTTGTTGCCTTCGCGGCGGACTGGGAGCCGGTAGATTCCGCAGCGCGAGCCGGCTGATCTTGCGCCAATAATCCTTGGGCCGGCAAAAACAACCCCACAACCACAACACTGACAATCCCAAACAGTTTTTTCATGAACAATCCTGCAACCTGTAATTACGAACCCACACTTGCATTGGATGCTGATCCGCGGCGCTCCGGATTTCCTTATTCTAACCTCGGCAAGCCTTTCTGCGCGGAGAAAGCGGGGAATGGGATTAGAGCCGGAGGTACAGCGGCTTTGGTGGGAATTGTCAAGAAAAGTAAAGGCTTTAACAGTTTTGTGTCATCTTGAGCGGGGCGAAAGACCTCACGTATGGCGCATGCAAATCCATTGGTGCTTCGCTGCGCTGAGGATGACAACAATTGTTTATCTAGTGCCGGAAATGCCGCACCCCGGTGAGGATCATCGCCAAGCCCAGCCGGTCGGCGGCTTCGATGACCTCCGCGTCGCGCACCGAGCCTCCGGGCTGAATGATGGCGGTAGCGCCCGCTTTGGCGATCTCTTCGACACCGTCCGGAAAGGGAAAAAAGGCATCGGAAGCGGCCACCGTACCCTTCAGCGGCAACTGCGCCTTCATGGCGCCCAGCTTGCAGGAATCGACGCGGCTCATCTGTCCGGCGCCTACGCCGACGGTTTGCCCATCGCGGGCGTAGAGAATGGCATTCGACTTCACGTGCTTGCAGACCTTCCACGCGAACAGCAGCGCGCGTTTTTCTTCCGCTGTCGGAGGACGTTTGGTAACCACTTTCAGATCCGATTCGGCCAGCTTGTGCAGATCGGAATCCTGCACCAGCATGCCTCCAGAAATATTCTTCAGAACCCAGTTCTGCTGTCCGGCGGGAACTTCGACCAGGCGCAGATTTTTCTTGGAGGCGAACGCCGCCTTTGCGCTTTCGTCGAACGCGGGCGCGGCGATGACTTCAAGGAACAGCTTGGCCATCTCGCTGGCGGCCGCCGCATCCACCGTGCGGTTCACTCCGATCACTCCGCCAAACGCCGAAACCGGATCGCATTCAAGCGCCCGCACATAAGCCTCGGCCAGCGTCTTGCCGGTCGCGGTTCCGCATGGATTGGTGTGTTTGATGATGGCGCAGACGGGCTCGTCAAATTCCTGCGCCAGATCCCATGCGGCTTGCAGATCAACGATGTTGTTATAGGAAAGCTCTTTGCCCTGCACCTGGCTTCGCATGCGCCACGCCCGCGCCGGAACCGTCCGCATACATCGCAGCTTTCTGGTGTGGATTCTCTCCATAGCGCAGATCCCCGACTTTGTGAAACGAAAGCCGCAGATTTTGCGGAAAGCCGATCGCGGGCTTCAAGTCGAAGTCGCTGCCCACGCGCTCGAGCGTCGAGGCGATGGCGGAATCGTAGGCTGCGGTCGTCGCAAACGCTTTCTGCGCCAGCCGCCACTTTGTTTCTTTGGAGAGCGAACCGCCGGAGCTCGACATCTCCTCGGCGATGCGCGGCGTAATCGGCCGGTGACGTCACGACCGCAACATCCTGAAAGTTCTTCGCCGCGGACCGGATCATCGACGGGCCGCCGATGTCGATGTTCTCGATCAGCTCCTCGAAGTGCACGCCCGGCTTGGCGGCCGTCTTTTCGAAAGCGTAGAGATTGACGACCACCATGTCGATGGCCGGAATGCCATGCTCCGCAACCGCTGCGCGATGGCCGCTGTTTTCGCGGCGATGCAGAATGCCTCCGTGCACTTTCGGATGCAGCGTTTTGACGCGCCCATCCAGCATTTCAGGAAAGCCGGTCAGCTCGGAAATATCTTTCACGGCGATGCCGGAATCGCGCAGCAATTTGGCCGTGCCTCCGGTCGAAACCAGTTCCACACCCAGTTGCGGCAAGTTTGCGGGCGAAATCTACCAGTCCGGATTTGTCGGTGACACTGAGAATGGCGCGTTGAATTTTAGACATGAGACCTCGGAAGCGGATGACAAAGTAGAGAAGAAAGATTTTAGCAGGCAGTACCCGGTTGCCAGTATCCAGTACCCAGTGAAATTCCAGGATCTGATAATTTTGAGATGAAGTAGAAAGAGACTGGACGCTGTGGCTGGGAACCGGCTACTGGGAACTGGGTACGGGCTACCGGGTACTAGCTTTTCGCCTTCGCCTTCAGCTTCACGTGCCCGCCCTGCATCTCGACCGAGTACTCCACTGTGTCGCAGCCGTGCTGCTTGCGCAACTCGCCGGTTTTCTTTCTGACGAAGGCCGCGAAGGAACCGAGGTTGCCGGTAACCTTCTCACCCGCCTTTTCCTTGGCTTCGGTGAGCGCGTTGTAGAGGGACTCGACTTGCTTCCGTTCGCCCGTTTCGCCGGAGCATTGCACCGCAAAGGGGTGTCCGTCGGGATGGTCATTTGCCGGCGTCGTGGCGGGTTGCGCGGGGCGAGCAGAGACCATACGCCGGGTGACGCTGCACTTCGCGCTCTTCGCCGGCGCGCACGCCCTGCACCGAGAGCATCGCCTCATAGGGTTTGCGATAACCCTCTTCGCGAATCCGCATTTTCTTGCGCCACAGGTCGCTTTGAATCGCGTAGCGCTGCGCCATTTCGTTGTATTTGAAGCGCTGCGAAAAACTTAACCGCGAGCTATCGCTGAACTTGCGAAGCAGCGACATCACTTTCCATTCAATGTCGGTGGGAGGCCGTTTGGTCGGGCCATTGAAGAAAATCTCGTACTCGATCTTCAGCCGGCGCAGTTGTTGATCGAGCAGACCCAGTTCTTCGTCTGGAGTCACAAGGATTCCCCAGCACCTACTTTAACGGTGCCGGCAGCACTTGGCGAGGTTCCCGCGGGACACGATGGGGATGGTACGAAAGTACTGTGAGGCAGCCGTCAGCTCTCAGCCATCAGGAAACCCCCGCACGCGGGCGTCTAGACGAAAAAGAAGGATTTGATCGTATATGCCAAAACGCGGAAGGGTTTACCTGAGGGCTGACGAGCTGAGGGCTGAAAGCTGCCTTACTTCGTGTTTGCCGCCATCTTTTTCACCATCGCCAGCACCAGCTTCCGGTCGCTGTCGTTCAGGTTCGCCGAATAGCGGCGCATCTGGCTCAGAAAGCGGACTTCATCGTCGGAGAGCTGCGGCAGGCCCTTGTGACTATGGCCGTTGCTGTGGCCTTCGGCGAAAAATTGCGACAGGGCCAGATCCATGGCCCCGGCAATTTTCGCCAGCGTATCCAGCGAAGGGATAGTGTGGCCGTTCTCAACGCGCGACAGGTAGCAACGCAACAGGCCTGTGCGTTTTTCGATGTCGCCCTGGGACATGCTGCGCTGCAGCCGGAAATTGCGGATGGTTTCGCCGATATTCATAGATAAGCTGCTAACTCACAACCCAAGAAAAAGCTGGCTGCATAGTAACCAGAATGGTACCGTCTGGCAAGTGGAAATTCCTTGTCGCATCGCGGACCCGTGTTTTCAGGAAAATGTCCGTTAGCGTACGAAAACATTTTGGCACGGATTCCGTTCGGAAAGCCTCTTGTTCGCGAAACCGCCCGTTGCCATCAAGGACCATAAACTGCTGGCTTTAGCCTGGGAGCGCTAGATCTCCACTCATCTTACTTTTTCAGAGTCGCAGCCAGAAAATCCACCGTGCGCTGCCACGCATCGGCCGCATCCTCCGGCCGGTATCCCTGCTTATTGTTCGGATTTTCAAACGCGTGTCCCGCGTCGGGATAAATTTTCACCTCGATCTTCTTGCCCAGTTGCTCCATGGCTTGCTGAAACTTCTTGACATCGTCCGGAGTAATGCCGCGATCCTGCCCGCCAAACAGTCCCAGAATCGGAGCGTTGATCTTCTTCAGTTCCGCCGGGTCGGTGGCCAGATGCCCATAGTTGATGACCGTTGCCGCCAAACGCGGCTCGGCCAGCGCCGTATCGAGCGAGTAGCCTCCGCCCATGCACCAGCCGATCGAGCCGATCCGGTCCTTTTTCACATTCGCTTGCGCCGCCAGAAAGTCATAAGCAGCTCTCAAATCGCGATGCGCCCGGTCTTCGGGCACGCCGCGCATCAGTTCATGCGCCATGTCGGGATTGTCGGCAACTTTGCCCCGATACAGGTCGATGGCCAGCGCAACGTATCCCTGATCGGCAAGTTTCCCGGCTTGTTCTTTGACCCAGTCATTCAATCCCCAATACTCGTGAATCACGATGAGCGCCGGAAACGGCCCTTTGCCCGCGGGCGTGTAGAGAATGCCATTCACCGTCTCGTCGCCGGACTTGTAAGAGACGGCCTTGCCATCGGCGGCTAAAAGCCGACGCGGACAAAGCGAGAGACAAAATCAGCGGACACGAAAACGGCTTTTCATTTCGACCACCCCAACGAGTTTCTTGGTTCAACATGCTAGCAGGGAAATCGTTTACGAAAGTACCGCTGTGCAGACTATCGGGACGCCGTCACGTCTTTCGAAAATCCGAGGCAAGTGGAATGCGGGGACGGTGCGCCGCGACGCCAAAGGGCCTGACACATGACACCGAATACCTGAGACCTGCCCTCTACGGTGTTGGCTCAAACAGCGGCCACAGGCCGTCGGCAGTAACGCGGTAGATGGCGTAAGCGGCTGCCGTCGTCGAAGGTGCGTCGGAAGAGCAATTCACCTCGGCCATCGCCGTCGGCATCGACCGCGTCGATCAGTTCCATGCGCGGAGTCATGTCGAGATGCCGCGAATCGGTCTGCGAGAAAAATAGCTTCCGTAACTCGCCCTCGAGATTGGTGCGGGCGATCAGCGTGATCTCCTTCGGCTCTTCTACGGTTGCGGTCGCGTCGGCGGGTGCCGGGAGCGGGTGAGTTTTCGCCGACAGCACCAGCACCGGCTCATTCGAAGTGGAGAGATCAAAGATGTGCAAGCTCACGTCGTCGAAGGCTGGCTGCGGCGGCTTGCTGGCGGCATTGACGCGCCGACTTGCTCGAATGGCTCGTGGACGCCTTCTTGCTCGCGGCTGCGTCTTTCGTCGCCGCGCTCATGGAGGGTGAAGCAGCGTCGCGGCCAGATCGAGCATCTTGCTTGCGATAGGCGGCTTCTTCCTCCGGCTTCACATCGAAGGTGTAGGGACGCGGATCGGGGCCGCCGGCATCGGAAATTGCGGGGATGGTCACGATCTGCGGCGCGCTGGTGGCGGAATCTTTGGCCGATTTCGCACCGTGCCGCGGCTAGCGTCCGGCAGGTCGTCGAACGCGGTATAGACATCGCGACGCGCAGTCGAGTCCGGCTTGCCGCGCCGCAGACGGGGAATATTCGGATCGCGATTCGGATTTTCGCTCGGCTCATCGCGGATGCAGGCGCGGAGGCCTTGCGCGGCTCCGGGCGTCAGCCGGAGTTTTAGCATGGCATCCGGAGTACGTTGGGGCCTGTGAGCAGTTTCGCGCCGTGGCGCGGGTGCTGGCTGGCGGGAGGCGTTGCCGACTGGCGCAGGGGAGGCAGCGGGTTTTTGCTTGTCTTTATCTTTGTCCTTATCCTTGCCGTCGGAGCTGCTTTCGGACTCGCTGTCCGGCGCGGCGGTGTAGCACGGGCGGATCCGTTATCGTCGTCTGCGATCACCGGCGGCGAATACTTCTTGTTTTTCTTTCGGATCAATGGCTCCCGCCGGAAGCCACGTGCCTTCGGCGATCCAGGCGTGATTCAGTTGTCCCGGTTGCGTGATGGTGAATACGCCCTGCGACACTCCCGTGCGAAAGCCTTCATAGACGACGCCGAAGTCGAGAGCCATGGGAACGGGCGCAGCTTTATACGAGCTGGCATCGTAGAATTTTCCATCCATCATGATGGCGATCGGAATGAAACGGGCTTTTTTGCCCGTTGGATGCAAGCTGCACCAGTCCCAGGGCCCGCGGCCCATTGTCGCGCACCGGTTTGCGTCCATACTGCGTCAATGGATCTTGGGCCGGGAGCAATGAACTGGCGAACAAGATCGCGACCGTCAAGATGACGGCGAACATCCGGTTACGATATAACTTGCGATGTGACCACGACCAGCGAGGAGAGAATCCCATGGAAGTTAATGATAAATCCCCAGACTTCAGTACGACGGACGAGAACGGCAAGGAGGTTGCCTTAAAAGATTTTCGCGGCAAGACAGTGGTGCTTTATTTTTATCCGAAAGCCGATACGCCAGGCTGCACCAAGGAAGCCTGCGGCTTTCGCGACAGCTACTCGGCCATCAAGAAAACCGGGGTGATCCTGCTCGGAATTTCGAAAGACACATCGGCATCTCAGAAGAAATTTCAGGACAAATTCAGCCTGCCATTCCCGCTGCTGGCTGATCCAGAAAAGAAAATCGCGAACCTCTTCGGTGTCGTCAAGGAGAAAAACATGTACGGCAAGAAAGTGGAAGGCATCGCGCGGACGACTTTCGTCATCGGGCCCGACGGTAAGATCAGGCACATCTTCAACAACGTGAAGGCGGAAGGCCACGCCGACGAAGTGCTGGCGTATTTGAAAAGTCAGAAGTGAGAAGGCAGATTGCAGAAGTAGACCCTTGCTGGCGCAGCTCGTAAAATCTGTGGTCCGGCCCTTTTCTGCAGTCTGACATTTGCTCCCTCTTTCCCTTAACTTCTGCAATTTGACTTTTACTTCTGCAATCCGGTTCTCTCGAATGTTGGCGCGCTCAACGACTCTGAAAACCGATTTCTACAATCGCGATCCGCGTCGCGTGGCGCGGGAGTTGCTCGGGAAACTGGTCGTGCGCAAAACGCCCAGCGGGATCCTGTCCGGGCGCATCGTCGAAACCGAAGCGTATCTCGGCCAAGGCGATGCAGCGGCGCACTCGGCGGCGGGCAGAACGCCGCGGAATGCAGTTCTCTTCGGTCCTCCGGGACGCGCCTATGTGTACTTCATCTATGGCAATCACTTTTGCCTGAATGTTTCCTGCCTGCCCGATGGAGTTCCCGGTGGCGTGCTATTTCGCGCGCTCGAACCGGTGAGCGGCATCGAGCAGATGGCGAACGCGCGGGACATCGATCTAGCGAAAGAGTCCGACCTCAACAAGGTCTCTTTTCTTAAGAAAATTTCCTCGGGCCCGGGACGCCTTTCCGAGGCCATGGGGATCACACGCGCGCGCGACAATGGGAAAAATCTGGCCAGCGCGCGCTCCGATCTTCGCATCGCCGCCGACGGCTATCGCGTGCCACGAGTAATGGTCACCCCGCGCATCGGGATCGTGAAGTCCGCCGATGAGCGGTTGCGCTACTTCATCGCGGGGAATCTTTTCGTCTCTGGACCCAGGGGTTAACGTCTGGCCGCCGTTAGCGGGACGCCCCCGTGACCTGCGCTCGCGCGACCTGGGACTGCGGCACGGCAAGAGGCGCGGCTGGTGCGCGGTAGCGCCAGTAGGGAATTCGTTCGTAGATCCTCAGTATCACTACCATCCAAAATCCGTACCATCCAGACGCGCCCAGCAAACTACAGGCAATATAGCTAAGCAGCCAAAGCAGAATCAGCGTGTTCACGCGCTTGCCGCGGCGGAGCCGATCTTTCGGGTCATGACTTGTGACTTCGCCCAATACCGGCGACTGCAGTTGAGCGACCGGGGCCGCAGCCGGGTATTCAGCGGCCCGCGTCTTCCAGCGTTCGATGGCGGCGCACAGCACCTTGCCCTCGCTTTTGATCTTTCCAGCTGAACTGGGCTCGTATGGGTAGAAACTGAACGTGCCCTCGCGCCCGTTCTCGGCATCGCGCCACTGCAGATAGACGCGCTCGCTGTTCCACCAGCCGGGGGCGCTCTCGCCGACTCGGACATTCACCACTTGCCCGGGCGTGAGCGCAAAGCGGATTTTGTCGCCCAGGTAAATTAGGCGATCCTGCAGCAGCCAGACGAACCCCTTGTCCCAGTCATAACCGGACAAGTAAGTGCGCAGAGTGGCGCCGGGTGCAAGCCCGGCCAGCACGGCGTTACGGCCGCGAACTTGAATTCCTTCGGCATCAAACTTCGCGGCGAATTGCTGGCGGAGTTGCCCGCGCCCGCGCAAACTGAGGTGCAATCCCAGCCAAGAGTATCCGGCCACGATCAGCACCGCGCCCACCAGATATGCGGCCAAGGATGCTTGCCCGTGCAGGTTGAGTTCGTGCACGCTCCGCGCGACGAGTGCGGGCGGCAAGACGTTGGCGGCGATCAGAAGCCACTGGTTGTTGGACGCCCTTCTCAACGCGGTTATGGTCGATACCACGTTTTTCTGACTGGACGGAACTGCGTAATGCTCGTCGTGAGATGTGGCGCTCGGCGTTGAGACGGGCGTTGCGCTGGAGCTTAGTGCGACCGTCAGATCACCGAGCCGCGCCTGCTCTTCCTGGGCGTGCAGCGTCAGGAGTTGCCGCACCCGCTCCTGAGGCACTTTTCCCACTTCAGCCAGATGCTCGATTCGCTTCAGCGTGGTGGGATGAGTCAGAATCGATCCCGTTACTTTTCCCCACTGGATGGGAGTGAGGTTCAGCCGACTCACCTTGAGTAGACCCGCTATCATGGCTTCCGGATCGCCGACCAGTTGCACCGAGCCTTCGTCGGCAATCCGCTCGAAGCGCCGCGCCAGCAGGTAGAACAGGCCAAAGCCGGCGATAATCAGCACCAGATCGAGTTGTGACCACGCGCCGAGTTTCGAGCCCCAGCGGTACCACTCCATCAGCGCATAGCGATTGCCGCCCGTAACGGTCAAGAGCACGTCCCCGAACCACGCTACAAACATGGTCCACAACCCGCGAAAGATCGAGGGGAACAAAATCACCCCCAGCAGTGTGAATCCGAGCTTCTTAGGATGTCCGTGGCGCAGGTGAGACAGTTCATGCCCGGCGATGGCGTCGACTTCGCGCTTGGTCAGCCGCTGCAGCAAGTAGTCGGTGAACATCACGGTTTGGGCGCCGGTGGCATACGCGTTGGCAATTTGCATCCGTCCGGCGCTGACCACGAACACCTGCTTCATCTTGACGCCGGCTCGCTTGGCTAACTCAAAAATGCGGTCGCGCAGTTCGCCGGTCGTAAGCGCCTCGGGTGCAACGCGCGAGACTTTGATCTTGGCGCGCAAGCAGAGAAGCCGCGAAGCATAGGCCGCCAGCATGAGAACGAGCAACAACCTGGGATCGGTCCGGATAAAATCCAGCGCGCAACAGAAGAACATGAGGGGAAGAAACTGCGCCCCTACGTCGAGTGCGCGTTCCAGCATAAATTCGCCGCGTGTCCATTGCTTTCCGCGAAATTGTACAAACACCTTGTACGAAAGAAACAGGCAAAGCAGGTAGACGAGCCACGGTGGGACGATGACAAGCAGGGTGCGGGCAACGGGGGGTTGCCATCCGCCGGCCGGCAACCGGAATGCGATCAGGTCCTCCACGCCTTGGCGGAAACTGGTCCGCGCCACCATCCACAACAGCATCGTGCCATTCACGCACCATTGCAGGGTTTTGAAGTAGCTGAACCACGCCGCCGCCGGGTCTTGAATCGCGTCTTGCAGAGCCGCACGGCGCATCCAGAGAATCAGTAGCAGCGGCAGCAACAGAAATCCCACTGCCATGGCGCACTGTCGCGCGATGTCCAGGTTTCGGTAGCCGTACGCCAGGTACAGCTGTGATGCTGGTATCGTGGTTCCTAGCGGGTAGCTGTAGTTGAGAAATTGATGGTCGATGTCACCCGGGTCAAAAGCGGGTACCAGAGCTGCGGAACTGTGTTCGTCGAAAGCGGTTTTCGGGCGTTCGACTCTGACTGAAAGAAATTGCTCTCCCGCCTGCGCCAACGCCTCGGCCAGAGGCTCCAGCGCCAGTGTGCCGCTCACCATCCGACTGCTCGCGGTCAGAACATCGTTGCAACTCCCCCGGAGTTGCCGTTGGCTGGCTTCGGTTAGAGATTTTTCGTATCTCGCCCGCTGCTCTGGCTTCATGGGCCAGCCCGAGAATTGCCGGTCGATCGGGGGGTGCGCAAGTGTTCCGGGCGGGCAGCGTAGACTTTGTCCCAGAGCAGCCTGAATCGGTAGCCAATTGTCGGGAGTCCGATCGAGCGACAGATGGACTTCGGCATGCCCGCTTCTGTCAAGAGTCAGGTTGAGCGAGGCGGTTGGCTTTTGGCCATCGTCGTCCCCGTCGTCGTCGTTTTGCGCGCGGCAAGTCTGAGCGGTCGCAGCCAGCGCGAGTACCGTCATCAAGACAGGAAAAAGAGAGCGCCGCAATTGGAACATCCCCGCTTGCACGAACGTATCCCCCGGCCGTTCAGCGCCAACTGGCACTGTTTTAGGCAAATTCGCCCTACTTTAGGGAGCTTACTTCTGGGGTTGAAGGCGGAACAACGTTCCCGAGGACCATGTACAGATGCGCGAGAACGCCGCCTCCGGAGGCTTCTTAGCGCACGTTACTGTTCTTGATTTCAGGTATTTTTACTTTCGACGTGGCGCCCAGAACAAGATTGTCAATCAACCGCGTCGCGCCAACGTAGGCCGCAACTGCGACCAGCGTTCTCTGCGAGATTCGTTCTACGGGGTCGAGCGTGTCGGGATCAACAATCTCGAAATAATCGAGTTTAACTTTCGGCTCGCTCGCGAAGGCCTCTTTGCCGGCGGCGATCAGCGCGGCGGCGTTTCTTTCCCCAGCGCGAAATGCCTGCTGGGCGCGCTGCAACGAAGTTGGATCACAAGTGCGCGGCTGCGTTCTTCGTGATTCAGGTAGGCATTGCGCGAACTCATGGCCAAGCCGTCGGGTTCACGCACGATGGGGCAAGCGACAATTTCAACTGGAAAATTCAGATCGCGCACCATGCGGCGGATCACGGCCAGCTGCGCGGCATCTTTCTGTCCGAAGAACGCGGCGTCGGGCTCGACAATATGAAACAGTTTGGCGACGATCGTGGTTACGCCGCGAAAATGGCCGGGGCGCGAGCGTCCATCAAGCTTTTCGCTCAGGCCCTCAACCACGACCCAGGCGGAGGCACTGGAATTGGCGGATAAATCTCTTCGACCGGCGGCGCAAAGAGGATTTCGACTCCTTCTTTTTCCAGCAACTGCGCGGTCGCGATCAAACGGGCGCGGATATTTCGACAAATCTTCGGCGGGCCCGAATTGCGTGGGGTTCACAAAAATGGAGACCGCAACCGCGTCGCACTGCGCTTTGGCGGCGCGCACTAGCGACAGGTGGCCTTCATGCAGAGCGCCCATCGTCGGAACCAGGCCGAGGCGCTTGCGACCGGCGCGGGCATCGCGGCAAGCGGCGTCGGGATATCGGGCAAATTCCATGGGTCGCAGAATGTCTTGGCGCATGCCCAGCCGGCTACAGAAGCCAAGGTTCGTATCAGGGCATCGCTTTAGCGATGCCAGCATGCATCCAGGTTTGACCGCCCCTAGGGGCCGAGAATCCCGCCTCGGCTCTGCAGCTCCCGGTGGCTTACTAGGGCGCCTCGCGGAATTGCACGTCCAATTCTTTAAGCGTTCCGAGCAGCAGCGCGCGGTTCTTGCGCAATTCCGCTTTCGTTTGCTCCGATGGATCCTTGCGGCATCGCTTGCGCGATCAGCACCACGCGGCCATACGGCCATGCGCTCGACGGAAGCGAGACCAACTCCGCCGGAATTTCCTCCACCTTCAAAATGTGGACCTCGCGATTGGAAAGATCGACAAAGCCAATCCCATCCTCGCGAACCACCAGGTACGGATTCTTCCAGCCACTCATATTGCTGAGCGGCGGATATTTTGCAGGATCCGGCATGGGAATGGACTCGAGTCCAGTCGGTTGCGCGGGTCTCGGCGCTCGCAGCTGGCGTCTGCGGGGGCTTGGAGCAGGCGACCAGAGCCCCCAGCAAAAGAACGGCTGCAACGATTTGCACTAACCTGGTTTGCACTGCATTAATTCGCGCTACATTACGCACGTCGACTCGCACCTGCCTTCGCACAGGATTCTTCTCCGCCCGCTATTATCGCTGCATGGCGTGCTTGCGGTGGAGTACCGTTTCGAGTGCGGCCTGCGTTTCCTTCGGCAGGTGATAGCTCTCGGCGTCGTTCGGGAACTGGTGCGAAACCACGTCGGCCTTGAAGGCCAGCACCGATTGCGTGATCAGCGCGGCGGCGTCTCCATAGCGGCGCACGAATTTTGCCGGCATGTCCAAACGTCAGGTTCACCAGATCGTGAAATACCAGCACCTGGCCGTCGCAATCCGGGCCAGCGCCGATGCCGATGGTCGGCGTTTCGACCTCGGCGGTAATCATGGCTGCCCACTTCGCGCGGAATGCCCTCCAGGTAAATGCAGCACACTCCCGCGCGGTCGAGCGCAACCGCATCGCGCATCAGTTGCTCGATCGCGTTCAGCGTCTTGCCTTGAACTTTGTAGCCGCCCATCACGTTGACCGATTGCGGCGTGAGCCCAATGTGCCCGGCGACGGGAATCTCAGCGTCAATCACGCGGCGAATCACGTCGACGCGCTTCTCGCCGCCCTCCATCTTCACCGCCTCGGCGCCGCCTTCTTTCACGAAGCGGGCAGCGTTGTGGATGGCTTCGGTCGGGTCGGCATGATAAGACCCGTAAGGCATGTCGGCAATGAGCAGCGCGTCCTTCACGCCGCGGCGGACGGCTTTGACGTGGTGCAGCATCTCGTCGACCGTGACCGAGAGCGTGTTCTCGTAGCCCAGCATGGTCATGGCCAGCGAATCGCCGACCAGAGCAATGTCGATGCCCGCCTCGTCCACCAGGCGCGCGGTGGCGTAGTCGTAAGCGGTGAGGCAGGTGATGGGTTCGTGGTGAAGTTTCTTTTCGCGGAGAGTAGCAGTGGTGATCTTGCGGCGAGGTTCGCCGATCGGGGTGAGACTCACGGTGTCCTCCAGTGCCCCTCCGCAAACCGGGCGGATAGAGCCTGTACGCGTCGCGTTCACAGGGTTGGATGACGCGAGATGGATTATAGCTCTAAAACCTGCAGGTGTCAGGGGTCAGAGAGCCCCTCAAGACCTGGGCGAGCGCAATCGCTAAGTCTTTGACTTTGAAAGACCGTGATTGAGGAATAAGGACTTAGGAGTAAAGTGTTTATAAAACAATAACTTAGAGCGGTTTTTGATCGTACGCACGATGCCCGCCGGTGCGTAAAGACAAGCTTTGGGATAACGATCTGTATTGACCATCATTCTGCGAGCCAGCGCCTGATACTTGAAGTACATCGTTGATCGAACGCGAAAGTTTTGGAGGTAACAATAATGCGGCAAGTGAAGAGTTTGGGCCGTTGGGCTCGCAAACTGTCAAAGCGCACTCTGCTTCTGACCAGCGCAACAGCATTGCTTGCGTCTTTGGCCTTGGTGCCAACAACCGCCAGCGCACAAGTTGCTATCAGCATTACTCCGCCCATGTGCTCTTATGGCTACTATGACTATGCACCCTACGGCTGCGCACCCATGGGCTTTTATGGGCCCGGCTATTTCTTTAATGGCATCTTCCTCGGTGTAGGCCCGTGGGCCAACTGGGGCTATGGCCACGGCTGGGGCGGTCATCGCTTCAGTGGCGGAGGAGGAGGATCGTACCGCGGCGGTGGTCGTGAGAACGTCGGTGGACGCGAGTCTGCCGGCCGAGGTGAACGCAGCGCTGGAACAGTACGTACGAGCCACAGCGGCGGGTCCCGCAATAGTGCCTCTCATACCACAGCGGCACGCGGCGGCGCATCCCACAGCACCTCTCATGCTAGCTCGCACACCACGGCGCACAGTAGCGCTTCGCATGGCAGCCTCTCACGCTGCAGCGTCGCATGGAAGCGCGTCGCATGGTGGCGGTGGCGGATCAAAGGGTGGCGGATCGCATCGGTGGCGAACGCAAATAGCCAGTCGCAGTAGCATCTAGCGGCGCGGAACAAGAAGCGGCGGAACCTATCAGTTCCGCCGCTTTGCTTTTTCGCACAGTCTCGCGTCCTCTAAATACATACAAATAAATACGCACGCTCACCGCGTTGCCCGTTGAAGACCCAGGCTGGTAAGATGACTGGACGATTGTCTTACTAAGTGGTAAGATTCGTTCATGCGAAGTTTCCCGACAGTCATAAGCTCCAAGGGGCAAGTGGTGATTCCGGCCGAGTTACGCGAACAGTACAGTCTGGACAAGGGCACGCGCGCGGTCTGGACTGAAGAAAGGGGTAGGTCTGGTGCTGACCCCGCTCACCATGCAGAGGATTAAGGAGATTCGCGGATTTCTGAAGCCAGGTCCAGGCGAACCATCCGCCTTCGACATGCTGTTTGAAGAACGCGAGCGTGAGCGCAAACGGGAGGAGCAATGAGCGCCGTTTTTCCGCGCCGGCGGCCGCGACGATATGTGCTGGATGCCAACGCGCTAATAGGCTTCTTCGAGGATCGTCAAGGGACAGCGGGCAAAGTTGAACACCTGGTCGAAGAGGCTGCGCGGCAGGATCTGCCGCTCCTGATGTCAGCGGTGAACTGGGGTGAAGTCTTCTACACCGAGTGGCGGGCACGCGGCGAAGCCAAGGCTCGCCAGGCCGAATCCAATTTGCTTGAGCTGCCCATTATGGTCATCGGCGCCGACCGCGAGCGCGCATCGCGCGCAGGAGCACTGAAGCAGAGGCATGCTCTGGGCTATGCCGACGCCTTCGCCGCCGAGTTGGCCATCGAACGCGGCGCCTGGCTCGTCACGGCTGACCCGGAGTTTCAGAAAGTCGGGAAGGGATTGGCAGTTTATCCATTGCCGCGGCATGAGAAGTGAGGCCGCTGGCGGCTTTCCCTACGCGTTGGCCGCTTCCTGGCCGCCCAGCGGCAGGAAATATTGCGTGCCCTTGATCGGCGCGGAGACTTTTTTCAGCAGCTCCTGCAGGTCTTCGTTGCGGTCGACGAAGTCGATCTCGGAAGTGTTCACGATCAGCAGATCGGACTGCGTGTAGTGAAAGAAAAAGTGTTCGTAGGCCTTCACCACTTCCATCAGGTAATCTTCGCTGATGGCTTTTTCGCCGGGCGCATTCTTTTTCTTCAGCCGCTTCTTCAGCACTTCCGGCGTAGCTTGCAAATAAATCACGAGGTCGGGCGTGGGAAGTTGTTCGCGAAAATAATTGAAGTAGCGATTGTAGGTATCGAGTTCCTGATCGTTGAGGTTGAGGCAGGCGAAGAGCTTGTCTTTTTCAAAAATGTAATCGGAGACGACAGTCTTATTCGACTGCGGACCGAGATCGAGCGCACGCAGTTGCTCGAAGCGGCGGATCAGGAATGCCAACTGGGCCTGGAAGGCGGCTCCGGGCTCGCCCTCGTAAAACGCCTTCAGAAATGGATTGTCCGCCGGTTCGATGACGCGCTGGGCGGCCAGGCGCTCTCCGAGAACCCGTGCCAAGCGTGCTCTTGCCAACGCGTATGGGACCTTCAACCGCAATGTAACGGGGAAGTTCGAAAAGCTTGGCCATGGAATGTAGTGGGAAACTGTTGAGCAGAATATATCGCTTCGCCTCCGGGCGCAATGTGGGAAAAAGTGACGACGAAAGGTCGTTGGTCGCATCGTCGTTGGTCGTTCGCGGCTCGTCGTTCGCTGTTTCACTTGTAGCCCTCTGGAACATAGTTGCGAACGACGAAGAGCGAATAGCGGATAGAATCTCCCCATGCTTCCCGCGTTCATCGGACTCGACTGCCGCAGCTGCGGCTTCGGCGGCGGGATATCAAACGATGGCCCCGACGGGACAGTGGTACGGACGAACGTTTACGGGCGAGCACGCGAAAGCAAACAGATCTTCCTGACTTACGACGATGGGCCGAACGATGCGCACACACTGAAGTTGCTCGAGGTGCTGGCGAAGCACAGCGTGCAGGCAACATTTTTCATGATCGGCGCTACGTGCGTGAGCGCCCCGACATTGCCCGCGCGGTAGCGCAGGCAGGACACGTCATCGGCAATCACACGTTCACGCATCCGTTGCTCATTTTCAAATCGGACAGCGCAGACGCGAACCGAGCTGATGGATTGCCGTCAGGCTTTGGAGGACTCGATCGGCCGAGCATTCCAATTTATTTCGTCCGCCATTCGGGGGAAGACGCCCGGGAACGCTGAGGATCGCGCGTGAACTCGGTTTGCAGACGATGATGTGGAGCGTGACCGGGTATGACTGGAAGGCCCCGCCAGCGGCGGCGATCGAGCAGAAAGTTGAGCGGCAGATGCACGGCGGCGACGTGATCCTGCTGCACGATGGCGGGCATCGCGCGATGGGCGAGGATCGCGCGCAAACGGTGATCGCGACCGAGAACCTGATCCTGCCGATACCACGATCAGGGATATCAATTTGTGACCGTACCCGAGAGCGAAGGAAGACAGAGATTAAACTTTGTAGCCGGTACCGCTCCCCAAATATCGTGCGTTTCTCTATGGCTGGCTATAGCGCTGGTAAAAATTGTGCGCCAGCGTACCGACACTAAAATGATTTGTCGATAGCATGGCGCTTCTAATGTCCGATCCAGTCTATAAATGCGCGATTTGCGGGGGGCCCGTGTCGCTCGAAAAAGCAAAGAGCGAACGAGAACGGACAGTGTGTGCACGAGGAGTGCCTCACGGCAAAGGTCAGACAAAGCCAGCCCTGCGGAAGGCCATTTGAACGAAATCAGGAATAGGTTCCATCAACCGGCCTGACCGACTCCGAAAGGCGCTAATTCTCATCCGGGTCCATCTTCCGAATCACGGAACCTTTGGTTCCGAGCGAACTCTTCGCGCGGACGACGTGCTCCTTCAGCGCGGCTCGAAGTTTTCGGACAATTCCCTTTATCTCCGCGTCTCCTTTGGCGCTGCGGATCTGGGCGCAGAGGCGGCGGATTTGATCATCAGTATCAGTAGGCACCGAGCTGCCTTATGGAACGGGAATCCTTTGGCTGACGCTGGCCGGTCCCCAAGGAACTTAACGGACGGCAACAAGGAAAAGGTATAGCTTCACGGTACGCGTAATCCATCAAGAGTAAATACAGCGAACACTGTACGCTAGCGTACTGTTGCGGTTTATTTTCGATTCTTTGACTCCAAGCGAGCAAATGCAGAAATCCGAGTGTGGACAAGGGAATAAGAGTAGGCTTGAGGAGTCTCTTCTAGCATCCCACCGCTGCGCCCGCTGGGCGCCGGTTCCTTGCGAAAAACAGACAGCGTTTCACGCTGGCAAGGAGCCGTTATGATTAAGAAGGTCCCCGTCTCTCTTCCCACCAAGGCAATCGCCGGCCCGCGCCGGATTGACAATGATGGAAACGGGGTCAACAACAAGATCCTGCTTAGTCTTTCCCGTGAAGAATTCAGTCAGGTCCTTTCGAAGCTGGAATTGGTGCGGCTGAAGCTTCACCAGGTCATATATGAAGCCGGCGAGACCATCAAGTCCGGATACTTTGTGAACGACGGAGTGATTTCAGTGCTGGCGGTGCAACCGGACGGAAAGAGCGTCGAAATCGGCCTGATTGGTAGCGAAGGGTTCACAGGTTTGCCGCTTCTGGTCGGATACAGCAGCAGTCCGAGCAGACTCATCACGCAGGGAGATGGAACGGCCTACCGATGCGATGCGGAGACGCTCCGGCAACTTGTCCGGCAACTTCCGCGGTTAGAACAGCAGTTGCATCGGTTTGGGCAGCGTCTCGCGATGCAGACCGCGCAAATCGCCGCATGCAATCGACTTCACGAGGTGGGGCCGCGCTTGGCGCGGTGGATCTTAATGACCCAAGACCGCATTGCATCGGACAGCCTCCCCCTCACGCAGGAGTTTCTGGGCCAGATGTTGGGGTCGCGCCGGGCGAGCGTAACCGTTGCTGCAGGTGTCTTGCAGAAATCGGGATTGATCTCTTACACGCGAGGAAGCGTCAAGATATTGAACCGGCAAAAGCTTGAGGATGCAGCGTGCGCATGCTACGGCATTGTGCAGCGGCAGTTGCGGGACTGGGAATCGGAGTCGAATTAGATCCTGTGGGGACGCGCTTAAACTAAAACGCTTAACCGCGAAGTGTCACAACGGCTTGTGGCCGCAGACGCATTCTTCGTTTTCGTGCGCTTCGTGACTTGGGTGGTTTGGGGTTTAGCATAGCTGTCGCCGCCATTTTCGGGTCACCTTGACACCCTCGCCAGCGCTCCCTAGAATTCCATTTAGGCGAGGTGGAATCTTAATCTAAGCCGCTGCATCTAAAGAATTTAGAGCGGTAGTTCAGCTCCGGGACTCAGATCGATATGCCAGCAGGGCCAGCCGGTGGACGGGAACGCGAGATCCTGACTGCCATCGTCGAGACATTCATAGCCAGCGGAGAGCCGGTGGGCTCGCGGACGCTTGCGCGCTCCAGCCGCGAAGGGTTGAGTGCGGCCACGATTCGCAACGTGATGGCGGACCTTGCTGATGCCGGATTTCTCGAGCAACCGCACGCTTCGGCGGGACGCGTGCCTACGGCAGAGGCGTATCGCTATTATGTCGAGCAACTGAGTGGTGAGGCCCATCTTTCGCACGCGAACCAGAACGTCATCCAGGACACCTTGACCGGCGTGACCGATGTGGAGGAGTTCATGGAGCGCACTTCGCATGTGCTTTCGCTGATCTCGCACAGCGTCGGGGTTACGGTTGCGACGAGCGGACCGCGCAACGCGCTGGAGCACGTTTACTTCTCGCGCCTGGGCGATCAAAAAGTGCTGGCGGTGGTGGTGTCACGCTCGGGAGTGGTGCGCGACCGAGTGCTGCGGCTGGATATTGCGCAATCCGATCTCGATTTGGCGGCCCGTTACATTAATGAGAATTTTCGCGGATGGACGATGGCTGACATGCGCGCGGAGCTCGCGCGGCGGCTCGAACAGGAGCGCAGCGAATACGACCGGCTGATGAAGTCGATCGAGCAGCTCTACCAGCAGGGCGCACTCGCTTCGACCGATGACACGCAAGCTGTATTCGTGGAAGGTGCCGCGAACCTGGTGACGGGGCAGGAAGATCGGCAGCGTCTGCAGGAAATGCTGCGGACACTTGAGGAAAAGGAAAAAGTTGTGAAGCTACTCGGCGCTTATCTCGACACGCGGCAGGAAGCGGTGCGCGTGGTGATCGGGCTGGACGAGGCATTGCCGGCTTCGAATTTGCAGAACTTCGTGCTGATTGGCGCGCCCGCACGGGTGGGCGGCGAGGTCATGGGATCGCTGGCCGTGATTGGGCCGACGCGGCTGGATTACCAGCACACGATGTCGGCGGTGTCATATATCGCGCGGTTGTTCGACAAACTTTTGAATGAATCGGAGTAAGTGAGCAGTATGGCTAAAGGAAATGGAAAAACCGAAGCGCGCTTCGATTTGGAGCACGAACTTCCCGCTGCGGAAGATCAAGAAGAAACGGCGACGGGCGCGAGCGCAAGTCAGGCAGAAGAAGCTGGTGCAGCGTCGGAAACGGAGAAGCTCAAGGCTGAGCGCGATGCGCTGCTCGATCGTCTGGCGCGTCTGCAGGCGGAATTCGACAACGCCCGCAAGCGTGCGGTGCGCGAACAGCAGGAGTTCCGCGAATTTGCCGCGGCCGACGTGATCAAGAGTTTCCTGCCAACGCTTGACAGCTTCGAGCGCGCATTAAAGGCGGGCGTTGCCGATTCCAGCGAGTTCCGCAACGGCATTGAGCTGATTTACCGGCAGTTTCAGGATGCACTGCAGAAGATCGGGGTGCAGCCGATTTCCGCGACCGGGCAGGTGTTCGATCCCCGGATTCACGAAGCGGTCGAAATGGTGGATACGAGCGAGGTTCCGGACCATCACGTCCTGGACGAACTGCAGCGCGGTTACAAGTACAAGGAGCGGCTGCTGCGTCCGGCGATGGTGCGGGTCGCTCGCAATAGCCACGGATAAATGGGTCGATAGTCGCTGGTCGTTAGTTGTTCGGGGTTTGGTGGTTCTGCTAACGACCGAACGACTACCGACTAACGACCGAACTGGGGGAGTTTCTGGCCGCAAACACAAAACGCGATTTTTACGAAGTGCTCGGTGTGACCCGTACGGCCACCGAGGTTGAAATCAAGAGCGCTTATCGCAAGCTGGCGATGACGTACCATCCCGACCGCAATCCGAACAATCCTGACGCGGAAGACAAGTTCAAGGAGATTACCGAAGCGTACGCGATTCTGGCGGACGGCGAGAAGCGATCGTTGTACGACCGCTTCGGGCACGCGGGCTGTAGGGGGCGGCAGGCGGGGCCGGCGGGATTCGATCCCGCGATCTTCCAGGATTTCGGCGACATTTTTGGGGACATCTTCGGCTTTGGCGACATGTTCGGCCAAGGCGGCCGACGACGCAGCCGCGCCCAGCGCGGAGCCGATCTGCGCGAAGATTTGCACCTGGAATTTGATGAAGCGGTGTTCGGCACCGAGAAGCAAGTCAATGTGCGCCGGCATGAGACCTGCGACAGTTGCCGCGGAAACGGAGCCGCGCCGGGCAAGGCTCCGGTCGACTTGCCGAGCGTGCAACGGACGCGGCCAGGTGCGGTATCAGCAAGGCTTCTTCAGCATCGCGCGAACCTGCCCAACTTGCCAGGGTGCGGGCAGCGTAATGACCGATCCCTGCCCGAAGTGCAAAGGGGAAGGACGCTTGCTGCGCGAGCGCATGGTCGAAGCGAAAGTGCCCGCGGGAGTGGAAGACGGAACGCGAATTCGTTTCACCGGCATGGGCGAAGCGGGCGCGTTTGGAGGTCCGGCGGGCGATTTGTATATCGTGCTGCACGTCAAGGAGCACGCCTTTTTTGAGCGTGAGGGCAATGACCTGCACTGCGTGGTTCCGATTTCGTTTTCGCAAGCTGCCCTGGGCACGGAGATTGTCGTTTCGACACTGGAGGGAGATCACAAGCTGAAGATTCCGGAAGGCACGCAGTCGGGAACCTCGTTTCGCATTCGGAACAAAGGCGTGCCGGTGCTCAATGGACACGGCAAAGGCGATCTTTACGTCGAGGTACGAATCCAAACGCCCGGGAAACTGACTAAGCGCCAGCGCGAACTGCTGGCCGAACTGGGAGAGTTGGCTCCCGTGGAAAATAAACCGCAGCACCGTTCGCTGTTGGGACGGGTGAAGGACATGTTTGTGTAGGGCAGCTGTCAGCCATCAGCCGTCAGTTCTCAGTAAAAGCTCCTTCTTTGGGCGCCGTTTTCAACATAGAAGCGGACATAATGTTTTTGAGCCAAACATAACGTCGCTAGCGCGAGCATTTACTGAGAGCTGAGAGCTGAACCATGACGCGCCGCCGCTGGATTGCCGACGAGGTTAACGGAAACACGGCTGCTCTGGTGGGCGAACATGCGGCTCATCTTGCTCGCGTTTTGCGCGCCGAGGTTGGGCAGCAATTCGACATCGCAGCGGGAGAAGAAGTTCGCCGCGGTACCATCACATTCGTTTCTCACGAGCGGGTTGAGTTCGCGCTTGACGCGAACGCCCACCGAAGCACCCAGTCGTCGGCCGCCCCGGAAATCACTCTCGTCCTCGCTGTCTTCAAGTTCGATCGCATGGAGTGGGCGATTGAGAAATGTACCGAGATCGGCGTCGATCGCATCATTCCCGTCGTTGCCCGCCGGAGCGATGCTCATCTGGCGGTTGCAGCCGCGAAGCGCCACGAACGCTGGCAGCGCATTGTGCGGCAGGCTTCCGAACAATCGCGTCGGGCAGCGCCTCCCGAAGTGGCGGCTCCGGTCAAACTGAAAGACCTTGCCGGAGACATTTTTTGGGCAGAATCCGTAGCCCGCGTTGTTCTCGCCGAATCGGAAAAAGACACGCGTCTTCGGGATGTATTGGCGCCGCTATCAACCGAGGTGGCGCTTGCCGTCGGGCCCGAAGGTGGATGGGCCGATGACGAGCGTGCCTGGTTTCGCGAAACGGGATGGGCGGTGGCCTCGCTCGGCGGCACGATTCTGCGCGCCGAAACGGCGGCAATTGTCGCCACCGCGCTCGCGATGGAAGCGCTGCGCTGATTCATCACAGCTTTCCACAACCCACGTCTGATATTCTCCGGCTAGTGAGTTCTCAAGTGGCTTCTACCGTCTTACCTGCGACAAAGATCATTCCCGATGAACGCCAGCAACAGGCCATCGAGCATGTCGATGGTCCGATGCTCGTCATCGCCGGCGCCGGCACCGGCAAGACCACCGTCCTCACCCAGCGCGTTGCCAACCTGATACGCGAAGGGCACGCCCGTCCCGAAGAAATCGTCGCGCTCACTTATACCGATAATTCCGCAGCAGAGATGATGACGCGCGTCCGCGGAGAGCTGAAAGGCATCGCCATCGACGGCCTCCAGACGAGCACATTTCATGCCTGGTGTAACGATCTGCTGCACCGTCGCGGCGCGGGTTTTAGCGTGCTCGACGACAAGGACCTCTGGGTGTTCCTGCGCCGCCGTATTCGCGATCTGCGCCTGAAGCACTTTGTGCGCGCCGCTAATGTTGGCCAGTTTCTCGACAGCCTGCTCGAGTTCATGCGCCGCTGCCAGGACGAACTGGTCGGCCCCGCGGAATACTCGCGCTACGTGCAGCGCCTCGAACGCGGCGAGATACCACTGCCCCGGGTTGCGAAGTCAAAAAAGCAGGCGGATCTCGGGAAGACGGAGATTCTTGAGCGCTGCCAGGAAATCGCGCGCGTTTTCGACACCGTGGAAGATATGCTGCGCGCAAAAAACCTGGGCACCTTCGGCCACATGATCACCAGGGCTTATCAGTTGCTGAAGGACGATCCCGCTCTGCTCGAAGAGGAACGGCGCCGCATTCGGTTCCTACTGGTGGATGAATTTCAGGACGCGAACTTTGCCCAAGTCGAAATTCTCTCGCTGCTGGCGGGAACGGCAGCGAATGTTTTTGCCGTGGGCGATCCGGATCAGGCCATCTACCAGTTTCGCGGCGCTTCGAGCGAAGCGTTCACTTTGTTTGCGAGGACGTTTCCGGCAGCGCGGGTGGTGGTGCTGGGGAAAAATCGACGGTCGCTTTCGCCGATCCTCCAGTGCGCCTTTGGCATCGTGAATGAGAATCCGGCGGTTTTCGGAAAAACGCTCGGGAAAACGGCACCCGACGCGGGGCCGGCGATTTCGTATCAGCGAACACCCTTGGAATCTTTGCGCGATGAAGAGGCCGCAAAAAGAGGAGAGACGGCGAGAGCGCCGCTCGTCGAAATTGTCACCTGGAGAGACCGGGAGGTTGAAGCCGCGGATCTGGCCCGACGGATCCAAAAGAAACGAAAAGTGGCGCACTGCGGATGGAAAGATTTCGCTGTGCTCTACCGGCAGCACAGCCATCGCGATGAACTGGTCAAAGAGTTTGCTGAGCGCGGCATTCCGTTTTCTATCGAGGGACTGGACGTGCTCGATACTCCCGAGGTTCGCGATGTGGTGGCTTGCCTGACGGCGGCGGTGTCGCCCAACGATGCCGGCAGTTTGTTTCGCGTTGCGGCGTTGCCGCAATTTGAAATCGATCCGGGGGAATTGAGAGCGGCGATGCGGGCGATGCGGCGAGCACTCGATCTCCGCGGGGCGTTGGGAGGATTGCAGGGCGGAGCGGCGGTGCTCGCAAAGGTGGAGCAAGTGCATCGCGAAGTGGAGAAGGATGGAGTTCGCGCCGATGAGGCGGTAAAAGCGGTGATCCGGCACTTTGAATTACGGGAGACGCCGTTGCTGGCGGCCTTCGTGAAATTTGCGGAAGACTGGCGTGAGAAAGCAATAGTCGAGACCTGGAACCCCTGCCGAATTTCTCGAATACCTCGATTATTTTGTCGAAGCCAAAGGCTCGATTGCGCTGCCGCGCAGCACAACGGACGCAGTACAGCTATTGACCGCCCACGCGGCCAAGGGACTTGAGTTCCAGCACGTGGCTATTGTTCGCGGGTCGTCAATCTCGTTTCCCTGTCCTTATCGCGAGCCGCTAGTAGCGTTTCCCGCCGAACTGCGCCGCTCGGACGCGGTTCAGGCCGACGACAAAACGCTGCACGAAGAAGAAGAGCGACGGTTGTTTTATGTGGCCATGACGCGCGCCAAGGACACGCTGGCGATTTATGCGAATGCGGGCAAGAGCAAGAGCGATCCGAAGCCGACAAAGTTTCTGCGCGAGTTCATGGTTCATCCCGGCTTACAGGAAATTCTGGTCCACTCATTCCGCGGCGGCGGTGCAGGATGTCTTATTTGCCGAGGAAGAGCAGCGCGTCGCCTTGGAGCATTCGAATGTGGCGGCTTGGCTGCTGATGGAATCCGTCGGCCGATTTTTTTACCGGGCTGAGCGCATCGACGATCGAGATTTATGAACAGTGTCCGCTGCGTTTCAAACTGGAACGGGAGTGGAACTTGCCGCGCGAGGTGTCGGCGTCGTTGCACTACGGGGCGGCGATGCACGGCGTGTTGCGGACTTTTTACGACGCGCAGCGCTTTCAACGCGAAGTCAGCGACGAGGATTTGTTGGAACAGTTCCGGTCAGCACTGGCGTCGCGCGGCATTGCGGACCGTTACCAGTACGAGCTCTATCTCCGGCAGGGGCGGGAGCAGTTGCGGCAGTTTTTCGAGGCCGCTCGCAGTTCGCATCCGCCCCGAGGTCCTCGAAACGGAGCACAAGTTTGAGCTGCAGGTAGGTTCGACGAAGTTGGCCGGGCGTGTCGATCGCATGGATCGCACCGGGCCTGACACCGTGGCCATTGTCGATTACAAGACGGGTAAGCCGAAATCGCAAGAGGATGCTGATGAGAGCCTGCAGCTTTCGTTATATGCGATCGCGGCCCAGGAGAAGCTGGGAAAGCGTGCCGATCGCTTGATATTCCATAACCTGGAAGATAATTCGGCCATTTGCACGACGCGGACAGATGGTGAATTGGACGTGGCGAAGCTGCGTGTGCTAAAGGTAGCGGAGCAGATTGTCCGGAAAGAGTTTCCTCCGAATCCCGGGTATCAATGCGCGTTTTGTCCTTACCGCAATCTTTGTCCGGCTACGGAGAAGGTGGTGGCTCCAAATCCAGATCCAAATTCAAAGAAGAAGTCGAACGTCCGCTTCAATTAAAAGCCAGCGAAAAAAAAGAATTCCGGAAAGGGAGATACCGCTCGGGGCTCCCCGTCTCGGCGATGAGTTCGCGGGGTTTTCCCGCTAGGGCGTGGCAGTTACGGGGGGTTCGACCTCTGCCACCACGCCCTCCAGGTGCTTCAGCGTTTCGTCGATGGTAAGCGCATACATTTCGCGACCCAACCCTTCGCCTGATTCCAGCGCCGTTTTCAGAAAATGGCCGGCGATTTCCTTTGCCAGGGAATCGGTGATCACTTTCCCGGTGCGTTTCTTGTACTCGACCCATGCAGGATGCGGCAGAGCGACCCAGACCGGGCGCCCGTCCACCAGAAACTTGATGTCCACCGCGTCCGCATGACGAGTGGCGATGGCGACCACGAGGGCCTGATAGAGGCAGTGCACTTGCTTCTTGCCCCAGCGGTCGGTGGCCGTAAAGTCAGTGAACATAGGGGAACTAGAAACTTCAATAGTCCTAACTATATCGCTGGGCAAAGCTGGGGAGCAAATGCAGGTCAGAGGTTTGAGGTCAGATTGCAGAGGTTAGGGCTCACGGTCCACCCCTCTGCAATCTGCCCCCTTTAACCTTTGCTAATCGCGCTCGGGAGGACGCTGCCCGGAAATCGGGATTCTGTGTTCCTGATCCAAGTATTCCATCGGGCCGTGATCGGAATGTGCATTCGGCACGGGAGCATCTCCCCAAGCAGTCATTGGCTCCGTCTCCGGAGTGGACGCATCCTGACCGGATGCCGTGGTGTAGATCGCCTCATGGAAAAGAGATCCCGAGTTCGCCTGCGCTGCCGCAAAAACTGGAAACGCCTTCCCGCCCCCAAATCCCACTGAGACGTAATCAGCCACCATGGTTCCGGAGAACGTTTCCGGCAGCCACGTCAGCTGCATGGGACCAGCCAACTCTTCCGCCGCACTCCAGGTCTTGCCTGCCGTAGAAGATTGGATGAACCCGGCATAGAGTGAACAGTCGTTCCCGCAATTTGACACTGGGTAGTAGTAGTAAACCAGAGCTACATGCGCCTTGGCGCCCTTACTGCCAGGCTCAATCGCGGCGCCGGTGATGAAATGATCGACCGTGCTGCTAACCGCATCGATCGGAACGCGCTCCACCGCCGACCACTTGATCCCGTTGCTCGACGTGCTGTACACAATGTCATTCGACGAGCAGTTGGTGCGGAAACGGCAATCCGACCACAGCACGTACACCTTCCCTTTGGCATCAATCGCCGACGAGATCAGGCCCGCACTGCGGATACTTCCAGCTTCACCGTGGCTGATATCGCTGGCGACGTTGACTGCTTTCGTCCAGCTGGCTCCGCCGTTGGTCGAGCTGAATGCGATTACGTCTCCATTGAATCCGTTGATCGGGACAATCACCTTTCCCTTCGGCTGCACCTGCGGCACGCCGCCGATGCCGTAGTCCTCTCCTGCGGTAGCCATCACCGGCCCCCAGGTTTTCCCGCCGTCAGTTGAAGTGCTCATCTGAATCAGGTCGCCGTCATTCGTGTTATCCCACTCGGAATAGCAGTGGCCGTAATAAGGGCTGGTCGAAGTGTCGTCGCAAACAATCCAGTTTTTATCGGCGGAACTCGAACCGCCGATCGTGACCGGATCATTCCAGTTGATCCCGTCGGCGGACGAACTCACGGCCACGGTGGTGTTGCCGTTAGCGTCGATCGGGAGCGTCGAGATCAGCCAAACACCGTGCTTGGCGTCATACGCCGGTGACGCATCGCTGTCCGCATCATCTTTTCCGTTCCCCTCGTAAATCGTGATTCCCGGCAAATAGCCATCGGTCCAACTCGTGCCGCCGTCGGTCGAAGTCGCAAACCCAACATCGGCGCCCCCTCCACCGTAAATTCGCGCCACCTGGAATGCGCTCACAATGGTCGAGCCGTACGAGAACGTTCCGGGTTCCACTTCGGTGGCATGCTGGCTCGGAGAATCGGTAAAAGTATCCTCACTCAGCTGGGTGAGGCTCACCTGGGAAAAGGCAAAAGCCGTGAACGCCATGACGGCACCCAAAACCACAAGGCACCGCGCAGAGCTACAGAATAAAGAGTGTTTGAGAGCGCTCATAGTGACCAGCCTCGGAGATTTATTTGTGTTGACGAGGATTCAGTGCAGCGCAGACGTGTCGCGCACAAACAACCGATGTTTCGGGTAAGATCTGCCGCCAAGGGGATAGCGGCTCCCGCCTCAGTTCCCGAGACTAGCCGCGCCCACCAGTGCTGTCAACCATTTTGAAAAACTTGGCCGGTGTGTGAAATGCTTTGCTACCATTTCTCTGCTAGCCTATTCGTATGCCACAGTCGGTCAAAGAGCGGGTCGCCAAGTTGCGCGAAGAGATCGCGGAAATCAGTGAAGCCAACCGCCAGTACCTGCAGGGCGGCAAAAAACTGATCGGGGCCTCCGACCAGGAACGCCGGCTGCAAAGATTGCAGGAAATTATGGACGAACTCATGTCCCTCACGGAGTGGAAGAAAACCTGACCCGCAAGGTTAGTATCAAAGCATCGTTTCAGTGATGCCGCAGCTCTTAAACCAGCCGCCTGTTTAAGGGATAACGTCGAAAACTCTCAGTCTGACGCTTGCACCTGCATGGTTTCGTTGATCCAGAGCTGCGCTGGAGCGCCTTTCGTGGTGCGAGTGGCCGTCGCCCGAAAGCTGCCGGAAGTGGTTTCCACATTGTAAATGTAGGGAGGGCGCTCACCTTTGATGGTGATGTAGTTGCCCGAAGTCAGCTCATCCAGCGAAGCATACTTCCCTTCCGACGCCAGGTATCCGCGCTCGGCGTTGGCGATGCTGATCAGGTCGTTCTTCACACCGACAACGACAGTAGCCTCTTGAGGGTCGCCGGTCCCAGCGCCCGGATTCAGCGTCTTGACCTGTAAAGAATAAATGTACATACCGATCGCCATGGTGACGACCGTGCCCACAAACCCCAAAACACGTCCCATAATTCGCTCCCAAGGGCTATTGCACCGCGAAAGACCACCCGCAGCAAGTAACCAGAGTGCTGGTCTGGAGCTGTTCAGGATTCGCATCAGGGCGTGCCTTCAGGCATGCCGCAATCGCACGTGGCTGGCGAGGGTTCTGAAATGGAGGCCGATTGTTTCTACGCAACCGTCTGTTTCACTTATTTCTTCAATCCCGCGGTAAAGTTCGTAACCACCGAGACCGACTGGCTGACCTGTTGTTCGACGCGGTCGAGAAGAATTTTCTTGCCGTCGGGCGAGACGTCATAGATGACCTGCGGAGCGGACCAATTGGTGACCAGCTTCTGAGCCACGCCGAATTCCAGTGCGCCGCCCGTATTCGTTACTGGGACCGCAGGAAGATTGAAAGTCAGGTCCAGGTAGTAGAGTTCTTTGCCGTCCTTGCTCCACTTGGGCTGTATTCCGCCGTTGGCCGAGACCTGCCACTTGCCTTTCCCGCCGCCGAAGGGCACTACATACACTTGAAGCGTGCCAGATTCGCCCGACTGGTAGGCGAGCCAGCGGCCGTCTGGAGAAAGCTTTCCAGCCGAACCTCGCTCCAGGATCAGCGATGGCTTGCGCTCTCCCTCCAGGGGCAAGGACCAGATCTGCCGTCCTTGGCCATTCAATACGCGCAGTGAATAGAGCAGGTACTTGCCGTCGCGGGTCCAGTCGTCGAGTTCGAACTGATCGGTATCTGTGAGCAAAGTCTCCTCCGCGCCGCTGCCGTCGGAGGGTTTGCGGCAGAGGGCAAACTGACCGTTGCGAGCCGAGGAGTAGGCGATCCATTTGCCGTCGGGCGACCAGATGGGAGAAACATTCCCTATCGGCCCAAAGGTCAGTCTGGTGCGGACCCCGCGCGCCAAGTCGAGCACCCAGATGTCGGTCTCGCCAGCGTTGAGCTGGAGAGCGACGCGATCCCCTTGCGGGGAAAGAGCCACGCCTTGGAGGTCCGGGACCTTCTCCGCTATGGTGCTGATCTCTTTGCCGCTGCGTTCCAACCAGACTAACTGCAAGTCGCCGGAGGCGCCGCTGCCGAAAACCAGCAGGCCATCGTTGGAAACTGAGGCGTCGATGTGCCAAGTGCTGCTGTCGTTCATCACACCCCTGGCCACATTCTGGGGTTCGCCACTCAGTGTTCCAGAGGAAGGGTTGAAACGCTGCGCGATTAATTGGTCGCCACGCCCGAACAAAAGAAAACCATTGGCGTAAATCGCATTGGTTTGGGAACGAAACAGCGGACGATTCTCGCGGCCGTCGAGCGACGCGTAGTAGATCGTGTTGTTGGCCGACTTGGAAGGATCGTGGTGCAGCGCGATATAGAGGAAATGCTTGCCGTCCGGGAGGAAAGACGGCCAGCGATGCGAAGTGTGCAGAGCCGGGTCGAGCTTTGTAATGGCAACTGGAGTTCCACCGCTGGCGCTCACGCGCATGAGGGACGCTGAGGGAGCCGGCGAGAACACGATCACGCCATCCGGTGCCCAGGTGCCCCCGCGACCTAGTGGTACTTCACAAACTACCTGCGGCGAGCCGACGTCGAGGTCGATGGTTTTGAGTTTGCCGTCGGCGAAGAATCCGAGGGAACGGCTGTCGGGCGACCAGAAAGGAAAGATTGCGCCGTCGGTGCCGGGGAGGGCGTGTGCCTCCAAGGCGTTCGTAGCACGCACCCAGATCGCAGTCTTGCCGTCGGCGCCGGTGGCCGCAAATGCGATGGCCGCGCCATCGGGCGAAAGCACTGGCGGGCCGGCGGCGTCACCAGTCAGGTTGAATGTAGTCTTCTCCGGAGGATCAATGACGGCGCGGATGGACGGCGCAAGCTGAGCCGGATGGTAGAAGAAGATGGCGGCAACCGCCGTAAGAAAAATCGCGGCTACCAGGGCCGCGGCCCAACCAAGACGCTCACGGCTGCGAGACGGGGAGTCTGTCGTCACCGGCGAAGCGACTGGAGACGACTTGTCAGCAGCAATCCATTGCAGTTCGATCTTTATATCGTGCGCCGTCTGATAGCGCTCTTCGGGATTTTTCTGCAAGCACGTCGTCACGACATGTTCGAAGGCCGGAGGCGCTTGTGGCTTGACCGTGCTGATCGGCGCCGGATCGCTTTCCAGAATGGACGAAGCCAGCGAGATCTGGCTTTTCCCCGAGAACGGCCGCTTCCCTGCGACCATCTCGTAGAGCACCGCGCCGAATGCAAAAATATCGCTGCGGGCGTCCGCGTCTTTGCCCTCAATCTGCTCTGGAGACATGTACTGAATCGTGCCGACGATACTGCCCGCCGTGGTGAGGGGAGTCAATGGGCTGGGCCCACTTAACGTGGCAGCCGCGGTAAATGATGGCACAGCTGTTCCTGATCCCGGAGATGCGGTCTGCACCCCAAGCGGCTTTGCCAGACCGAAGTCCATCAGCTTCGCCCCGGCCTGGGTCAGCATGATGTTCCCCGGCTTCAGATCGCGGTGCACAATGCCGCTGCGATGGGCGAGCGCCAAAGCTTCGGCTACCGCAATCCCAACTTTGAAGATTTCGTTGAGCGGCATCGGGCCTTTGCGCAATCGTTCCGCCAGAGTTTCACCTTCGAGATACTCCATCACCAGATAATCGGCGCCATCCTGGGAGCCGATGTCGTAGAGGTGGCAGATATTGGGATGGTTCAGTGAAGAAATGGCGCGGGCCTCGCGCTCCATACGCTGCTTGAGTTCCGGCGAAGACGATAGATGAGAAGCAAGAACCTTGATCGCCACGACACGGTCGAGACGCGTGTCCTTCGCGCGATACACTTCGCCCATTCCGCCTGCGCCCAGCGGGGATTGAATTTCGTAGGGACCAAGTTTCGTGCCAGAGGTAAGCGCCATGTGCGCGTAATTATAGCCTGCTAGCAGCGGCAGCACGTTCGGCAATCAGGCCGAATCCCTTTCCGCGGGCTTCTTCGCCCAGTTCATGCAATTGAGCGCGGCCCCGCTCTGCATTTCCGGCCCCGCTCTCGATCTCGCCTAATTCCAGCCGCCCTTCCAGCTGACAACGCACGCAACCGGCGGCCACGGCCTTCTCGAGTGCTGGTCGAATGACCCGCCTCGCGTCGTCAAAACGATGCTGTGCGGCTCGAATGTGGGCGCTGGCCAGTGCGACATCGAAGCGAACCGTCGGATCGTAGCTCTTGGCCGAAAGAACAGTGGTTTGTTCCAGCATCTTCGCGGCTTCGGCAGTTTTGCCTTGTTGAATGTTCGCGCGTGCAAGGGCGACCTCCGCTTCGATTTCGCCATCGGTGATTCTCTGCAATCGAAATTGGTCGATCGCGGATCGAAGCGCGCCTTCGTCCACCGGTCCTACCTGCGCCAGTGAAATTTCCGCGAGCTCAATCTGATCCAAGGCCATGTCAGTCTTTGCGCCAGTTTGACGATCCAGTGAGAGCGCTTCGGAAACGGCCTGTTTCGAGCGAGTGAAGTCTCCTTGCCGTAAGTATGCCTTCGCCAGAGACCGATCAGCGGCCGCATAGTCCGTTTTAGCGCCCGTCTCTTTCAGGTGTGCAACTGCGTCCTGGTACATCCGCAGCGCTGTTGCTAAATCTCCCTGTGTTTCAGCAATGGAGCCGAGGGTTTGCATGGCGCTTCCGAGATTGGAATTGTTCGCTTCTCTACGAAGATGTTGCAGCTCCGGTTCCAGCATGCCTTTTGCTTCCTGAAGCTTCCCCCGACGCTGGAGCAATTCGGCAAGGCTGCATGTCACATTGTCATGTTGGTTCGTCCGGTTCAGTTTGGTAAAGATAGCAACCGCTTCGCGGAAAAGAGTTTCCGCTCTTGGCAGATCGCCTTCGATCTCATACATCGAGCCCAGGTTTGCGGTTGCGGATGCCAGATGAGCCTGGTCACCCTGTTTCCGGAACACGGCTAGCGCTCGTTCGATGCTGTGCTTGGCTCCGATAATGTCGCCTTGTGTCGCTAAGACACCGCCAATGTTCATGGAGGCTACGGCTGATCTGCCCAAATCACCTGATGCGGCGAACATGCGCTGGGCTTCTGCGTCGGCATCCACAGCGCTGCTTAGATCTCCAAGAAAAAACGAGGCAGAGCCGCCAATCAGCTTCGCGCGTGCCAGCAACAAGCCTGCCCGATTGACTTCCGCCTTTTTTGCCGCACTATCGGCTAAGGTTTGTTCTCGTTTGTAGTCTCCGAGGTTGCCGGCAATCCTAGCTTCCGTCAGATCGATTCGCGGATCATCGCGCTCGGGAGAGGGCGACTTTCGCAAAGCGGCGAGTGTCGCTGCTGCTTCAGCGTTTTTGCCCATCGCGTCTTGCGCCGCGGCGAGGTTCAAACTGTAGTCAAGGTCGTCTGGGTACGATCGCTGCAGGCGGGAATAGGCTTCAATTGCCTGCGTCCAGTCTCCATTCATTTCGTGATAACGCGCCTCGGTTTGCAGCCGCGCCTGTTGCGGCAGAGTCTGCGCCGAATCCATTGCTTTTCGCGCCGCAGCTGCGGCCTTTGCGTCGTACCCGAGGTCGGACCATGCGGTTGCCAGGGCCGAATACGCGGGCGAATATTCAGGCTGCAAACGGATGACTCGTTCGAGAAGATGGCCGGCGGCTACATCATCGTAGAGACGCAACTTAGCGAGTCCGTCGGAGTAGAGCCGAGCTGCCTCGGCATTCGAAGGCAGTGCGAGTTTAACCTCTTCCGCCTCGGTCGAGGTCAGCGCTCCAACTCCCAGTTTTGCCCGCAGTTGTTCCCCAGCGTGAGACACCAAGTCGAACACGTCTGACTGGGAGCCGACGACTGCAAAGCTCGCAACCGTCTCCCCCGTAACTGCGTCCTGCACGCGGGCATCGAGGCGAACCCGTCCGCCGCGCGCTGCTCCGATGGCGAGGTAGGAGCCGGCAACGACATAATCACAACCCAGATTCTTGCGAATCTTGGCCAAGGTATGAAAAGCATAACTATCTTCATTAGCAAGACTCAGTTCGTGTTTCGCGCGGGTAACATCCTCCGCAGCCACCGTTCGCAGCTGGTCGCCCGCAGCCAATTCCGTCGCGAGCATCTCGGTGAACGCCGTCGACAACCACACGTCCCGCACATTTCCGGAAACGTTTGTGAAACCCATCACGGCAACCGATCGACGTATGAGAACGGAGGGAATGACCAGCGACGGCTGCGCTTGCGCCTTTGCCACGGGCTGATCCCGGTGGCTATGGCGATACCCAGAATGGGCAACGAACAGAACCAGGGGCGAAACCAGGACGAAGACCGCCGCAACCCAGTATGGCCAATTGCGACGCTGTCCTCGTGGCATGGTCGAAAACTCGTGGGGGGCAGTTTCGATGGAAGTGATCTCGGCGGACTCCAATGTGGCGGCGCTTTGCGGCGCTTCCTGTGAGACAGGAACCAGCGATTCAACGTCAGCGATAAAACGATAACCTACCCTGGGCAAGGTTTCGATATAACGGGGTTCGAGAGGGTTATCTTGCAGCGCGCTCCGTAGCCTTTGCACCGCGCTATTGAGGCTCGCTTCAAAATTGACGAAGACGTCGCCCGGCCACAACTTTCGTCTCAGCTCCTCGCGCGAGACAACTTCTCCCGGCTTTTCCAGGAGCATGGCCAGAATCTGAAACGACTGATGCGGAATCTTGAGCCTCAAGCCTCCCTTTAGAAGTTCGTGAGTTTGCAAGTTGAATTGATAGAGCCCGAAACTCAGGTGCGAACGAGCAGCTGACGTTGCGTCACTGAATCCCGAGGAACTCTCATTCAGGCGCTCGCTTTCCGAATTACCCGGCTCGACTGGCGACATATCCCGAGGGCGAATGGAAGACGTTCATTTTCCATTCTCGTGAACCATCGAAATAGTGTATCGGCAAAGTCAACCCGCCAATAGCACGTTTTGGCACCACCACAGACTGGCGTTAAGCATTTACTTATCAGTCGTTTAGCCTGTGAGGTGGGGGTGCGGCAGGCGGATCGTGAAGTCGGGGGCGGGGATTTGCCGTTCGCATTATCCCCATGCGACACGGTTCCCCCTCCGGCTGTCAGGCCATAGAAGTTGGGGTTGCGGAGCGTGCCGCAAGAAACAAAGAACGGACAATACTTTGACGGTAAATCGTTCGCGACGGCGCTGGATGTTCCACTTCAGCAGCGGAATGGCGACCCCGGAGGGAGTCGAACCCCCAACCCTCAGATCCGAAGTCTGATGCTCTATCCAATTGAGCTACGGGGCCATTCGCCGCTGTCGATTCTACACCGCGCCGAATGCCCGCGGAAACCCGCTCGGCGATGTAACATAAAAACGCATGCCGAGCACCCCCAGTCCCGTGACGCACACCAGTTCGCGCCTGCTCGAGTTCGAGACACTGCGCGACCTGCTGACCGGCTACGCCTCTTCGCCGCTCGGCCAGCGCCGCATCGCGGAACTCGTGCCTTCCCTCGATCACGCCTGGATTCGAACTCAGCAACAGCTCACCACGGAAATCCGTGAGTATCGCCGAGTCGGCGGACGTTTCGAATTCACCGGTCTGCCCGAAGTCCGAAGGCTGATCGAGAAATCGCGCATTGCCGGAGCCGCTCTTGAAACCACCGACATCCGCGACATTGTCCTCGTCGCCGACCGCGGAGCCGAGTGGCGCGAAATCGTGCGTCAGCCTCCAGCCGCCATGCGCTCCGAGTGGGCCGCCGTCATCGAGCTTTCCGCCGGCATCCAGGATTTCACGACCTTCCTTCGCGCGTTTCGCAACAAGATCCTGCCCGATGGCACGCTCGATGATCGCGCTTCTCCCGAACTCAGCCGCATTCGCCGCGAGATCGAAAAACAAAAACGCCAGATCCAGGAATCGTTGCGCGGATACCTGCGCAAACTCGCCGAAGGCGGCACTGTGCAGGACGAACTGATCACCATCCGCGGCGAGCGCTTCGTCATTCCCGTGAAAGTCGAGCAGAAACGCCGCGTCCAAGGAGTGGTCCACGGTGCCAGTTCCAGCGGCCAGACCGTCTTCGTCGAGCCGCTCGAAACGATCGAGCAAAACAACGAGCTAGTCCGCCTGCTCGACGAAGAACAAGCGGAGATCCATCGCGTCCTGCTGGAGATGACGCGGCAGATCGGAGAAAACGCCGAAGCCATCCTGTCCGCCGCCGACGTCCTGGCCGAACTGGAACTTCAATTCGCGAAAGCCCGCTTCGCCGAAGACTACAACTGCGTAGCGGTAACGCTGTCGGAAGAAGGAGCCACTGAGGTCGAGCAAGAAACGCCGAACAAGGAAGAACCACGTGGAGACGGACGCATTCGTCCGTCCAGGGTAGGCGAAGCTCGCCTCGTTCTCCACCGCGCTCGCCACCCATTACTCGAGCGCAATCTAAAACTAAAGAACGCAAAAATAGTTCCCATCACCATCGAACTCGAAGGCGACCACCGCCAGCTGGTAATCACCGGCCCCAATACCGGCGGCAAAACCGTCTCCCTGAAAACCCTGGGCCTGCTCGCCCTGATGGCGCAGTCCGGGATTCCCGTTCCCGCCGATCGCGCCGACCTGCCGGTTTTCGACGCGATTCTGGCCGACATCGGCGACTATCAATCCATCGAACAGAATCTCTCGACATTCTCCGCGCATGTCACCAACATCGATTTCATTTCGCGTACTGCAACTGCGGATTCACTGGTGTTGCTCGACGAACTCGGTTCCGCGACCGATCCCGAAGAAGGCGCCGCGCTGGCCGTCGCCATCGCCGAGCACTTCCGCCAAGTCGGATGCATGATCGTGATCTCGACCCACCACACGTCGCTAAAAGTCTATGGCGCGAACACAGCGGGAGTCATCAACTCCTCGGTCGGTTTCGACGAAGCCACGCTGCAACCAACTTATGAACTGAAGATCGGTGTTCCCGGCGCGTCCGCCGGAATCAACATCGCCCAACGTCTCGGACTGAATCCGGCCATCATCGCATCCGCGCGCTCGCGACTCGGTTCGCAGACGCAGGATGTGGCGCGCTTCCTCGATCGCCTGCACTCCGACCTTCGCGAGCTGGATGCCGAGCGCAAGCGCATGAAAGGGCGCGAGCAGGAGCTCGACCGCGAAAAGGCGCATCTCGCCAGCGAAGGCCGCAAAGAACAGCAAGCCAAAATTCGCGAGATGGAGGCAAAGCTCGAAGCTCTCTTTCGCGACTTCGAGTACCACGCCCGAGAGAACGTGAATGCCGTGCAGGAGCGAGCCGCCGCCCAGAAATTATCGAAAGATGCCGAACGCCGCATCGCCAAAATGCGCCGCGAATTTCGCGAGCAGTTCGATGCCACGGTAGTTGCGCATCATACCGGCGCCGATCGCGGAGACCCCAACGCCCAGCCCAGCCTGGTGAAACACGTTTCCGAAGGCGACACCGTGAAGCTCAAATCGATGGGCCGCGCCGCTGTGGTCAAAAAGAAAATTGGCGACAACCACTTCGATGTAGAAATCGGCTCGATGAAAATGCGCATCGCCCGCGAAGATATCGCCGAAGTTCTAGCGAATGCGCAGGCTCGCGGTTCCGAGACGCCCGTCCAGGCCGCTCGCTCGCGTGGCATCAGCGTCTCGTTGCAAAACGAATCGAGCAGTTTCAACACGCCCACCGAAATCAACGTGATCGGCCGCACCGTGGATGAAGCCACCAGCGAAGTGGAAAAATTTGTCGACCACGCGTTTCTCGCCGGAATGCAGCGCGTGCGCATCGTCCACGGCAGCGGCATGGGCATTCTGCGCAAGGCCTTGCGCCAGTACTTGAAAAAGCATCCGCACGTGGAGTCTGTAACGGAACCACCCAGCAACGAGGGTGGAGGCGGAGCTACGGTCGTCGAGTTACGAGTGTAGAGAGCTCTGTCTCTTATGAATGTTAACTACGATGATAACAGTTCCATTCTCACGAATTTTTTTTATATCCCCGATCTATAAGAATCATCGGGTTAGGCGGAAATTCCCTCCAAATCTTTGTGTTTGAAGGACTTATATGCAAAATATTCTAGAATAATGACTTAGCTCGTAAGGTAGCGCTCAAAAATGGCTTTGGGGCAGCTTCGAGGTGCGTCTTTTCTTGGACGGACGGCCCTCGAAACTGCCCCAACTTAGTTTACTATTATGATACTGTAATGCGCCGGATGTCAAGGACTTTCTTACTCTGGATGTTGGGCAGCCCAAATCCTGCTTTGGCGGGGTCGGGATAGGTGTCAGTTCACCGTCAACGGAGCGCTCACGCTCCCGATTCTGCCGCTCAAGTTATCCCGCACCACAAATTTTACGCGATAATCGCCGGGAGGAAGATGGAACGAGCTATTGTAAAAAATCCCGTCGGATTTGACCTTGTTCAGGGCGTCGGCGGTGAATGTGCCCTTGGCGATGCTCCCCACATTGGCAGGTGGAGCGTCATGCTTCACCGCTTGCGCCATGAAGTCTACGTTGTAAGCGTTGTCACCGAGGATGGTCACGCCTGTCGCAGGCAGGTGCAGACTAAACCCAACCTTCTTTTTGTCTCCATCCGGAGCGGTTCCGCGCCATTGCACGGAGAGGGGAATTCCGGTGCTGTCAAAGGGAGACAACAAGGCTAGACCGACATCGGCGTCCTGACTTAGCTCCGGATTCATCGTCGCATTCGTAACCAGGAACCCCGTCCGCGCTCGCACTTCCACATCCTTCCGCCCCACCTTTACTTGCAGTTTTCGCCATCCCGGTTTGGTGTTATGCGTGTCGAGGTAATAGCCAACCAGATAATACGAACGGGTATCTTCTACCGCCCGTTTGAAACCCGTCGCGATATCGTTGCTGCCGTAATAGGCCTTCCCGCCCGTCATCGCCGCAAAATCTTTCAGAGTGTCGATCTTCGCACCTTGCAGCACACCGCGGTCCGTATTCCTCACTCCCAGAAGTGCTCCGTTCGCTGTTCCGCGACGGCTGGCATCGCCGACCCCCGAGCTAGGGTTCACTAACCCGCGAACGTCCACCGGGTAGATCGAAATTTGCGCGTCATTCAGAGCCGCCATCGCCCGCTCGTATAATGCCGACAGATATCCGCCCGGTAACGCCGACGGAGAATCCATCAGGAACGGAAAGCCGCCCGTCGCCCAGATCAGAGACTTTCTTCCCGGTATCCCCGAAAGCGACCACGCGATGCCCATAAACGCCTGCATCGTGTTTTCAATCGCGCGAGACTGCTGGTAGCCAGCGTAGCTTGCGTCACCTTGCAAAACGAATTGCCGGATCCCATCTGCAAGATCGCCCGCTACGGGACCGATACCGGTGTTGGCTCCACTGCCAGCGGCCCTCGCTTGCGCCTCGCTACTGATTCCTTGCATCGCGGGCAACTCACCGCGAACCTTCTTCAACGCAATTAGCAGCTCATCCGGATTGTTGGTCAGGCCGCTAATGGTCTGCACTCCATTGTTGCCGATCAAGACCAGCGCCATCACCGGCACGGTATTGATGTTATCGGCGAGGTATTGGATCAGTTGCTTTCGTCCTGTCGCCTGAGCGAGAAATGGTGTATTCACCGTGTCGAGGGCGATCACTACAACGTTGCGCGGCGCCTCTTCATCCTGCGCCACGTTGCTGAACGTTCCGGGCGGAGTGGTGGCTTGGATCAGCCGCTCGTTGGTGGCTGTGATTTCCTCGCAAACCGTGATCCTCTGCTCTTTGCCATTCTCCTCCACTTTGAAATCTTCCTTCTTCAGGCCATGGATATGATTGCCGGCCTTGTCCGTCACCACCGTAGGCACCTGCACGAGCACGGTCTGCGACTTGAACTCGACGTTCTTCTCTTCTTCGACGTGCGCCGACGAGAGCATCGAAGACGCATTAGCGGGCTGAGGCCCAACGTAAGCAGGCGTCGACGTCCCGGACGATCCACGTCCGCCACCACGCTGGGCGAGCGCACAAGTTACAAGCAGAGTTAGTAACACAAGGAGGCTGAGAACTAAGCGGCGCATGGGATACTCCAAAACTTGGCGTTATTGTAACAGCGTGCGCGGACCTTCCAACCTAATTTATCCCGACAACCCACGGCTGGCTCCGCGTGGCTGGGCCGCGTCTCGCTAGACAGAGTCGCGTGCATCACCGAGGTTATTTGCTTTTTGTTCGCCTTGTGGCATACTGCGTTGCAGGCAACGTCTCACGAATCTCTACAGCGTGGATCGGCTCCGAAGCTGAGTCGCCTGAAAATAATTTATTTCGGACTGGTTTTCCTTCGGTGCTCCTCATACGTCCACAGGCGGAAAAAGGTTACGATGCAACGCACACACTTAAACATCGTGGCAACTCTCGAAACCAGCATTGGCCGTTTGCCGGCGAACATTGAAGCCGAGCGCTCCATCCTGGGCGCTGTTCTGCTCGATAATCACGCCTTCAACGACGCCGCGGAGCACCTGAAGCCCGAAGATTTTTCCATCGATTCCCACCGCCGCATTTATTCGCGCATGATGGATCTGGCCGAATCTTCCCGGCCCATTGACATCATCACTCTGGTCGAGGAGCTGGAGCAAAAGAAGGACCTGCAAGCCGTCGGCGACGTCGGCTATATTTCCGGCCTCCTGGACGGGGTGCCCGACCGGCCTTCCATCGAGCATTACGTTCGCATCGTCCGCGACAAGGCAATTTTGCGCGGCCTGATCGGCGTGTCCAATACCGCCATCGCGAAAGCGAGCGAGCAGTCCGAGCCCGCCGATGAAATCCTTAACGATGCCGAAGCTGCCGTCTTCCAGCTTTCGGAAAAGCGCATTGGCAAGGGCTTTCAGGGCATCAAGGAGATCGTCCGCAACTCGTTCGGTTCGGTCGACGCCCTGCTGCAACGCGGGCAGCGCATTACTGGACTCGCCACGCATTACACCGACCTGGACGAGATGACGAGCGGCTTCCAGAAGGCCGACCTGGTGATTCTGGCGGCTCGGCCTTCGATGGGTAAAACTTCGTTCGCGATGAACATTGCCGAGAATGCCGCCATCGACGATGGCAAAGTCGTCGGCATCTTCTCTCTCGAAATGTCGAGCGAGGCTTTGCTGCAACGCCTGCTCTGTTCGCGCGCCGTCGTCGATGCGCACAAGATGCGCACCGGCTCGCTCTGGGGCGACGATATGAAGAAAATCGTCCGGGCGATGGAGGAGCTTTCGAACGCGAAGATGTTCATCGACGACAGCCCTGGAATCTCGCTGAGTGAAATGCGCGCCAAAGCTCGTCGTCTGAAGCAATCGCAGGGAAGCCTTGACTTGCTGGTAGTCGACTATTTGCAGCTTATGTCGGGAGGCAGCAAGCGCTTCGAGAATCGGACGCAGGAAGTATCTTCGATTTCGCGCGGGTTGAAAGCGATTGCCAAAGAGCTTGCGGTTCCGGTGGTTGCGTTGTCGCAGTTGAGTCGCGCTCCGGAAAGCCGAGGAGGCGATCATCGCCCGCAGCTTTCGGACCTGCGCGAATCGGGGTCGATTGAGCAGGACGCTGATGTCGTCATGTTCATCTTCCGCGAAGAGATCTACAAACAAGACGATCCTGATCTGAAGGGCCGAGCTGAGATCATTATTGCCAAGCAACGCAATGGACCGATCGGCAAGTTCAATCTGGCATTCCTCCACAATTCGACGCGTTTCGCGAACCTGCTCGAAGGCAATAACGAACCCGGCGAGTAGCAAAACCTGGCAGGGGGCAGATGCCGCCATCGGCCCCATCCGAGCGAACCTTGGCTGCGAACCAGGGCTGCGAACCAGGGCTGCGAAGCAGGACCGCGAATCAGGGCTCTCCCCGAATGAGGTATCCCCGAAAGACTAGTCGCGATAGCCGAAATTCGACCCTGGGACACCATCGCCCTGTGGAAAACTATGTGGATGATAAGGCCTGCCCTCGGAATTCAGGCCGGAGAAGTGGTTGGCGGGACACTTGCCCCCGCTCTCGATCTTCTCTAACGCTATGTTTTTAAGTTGGTTAACGGTTATCTCGGAGCCCATCGACGGAACCGCTTGCGAATCAGCACTTTCGTCACAAAATGTGAGATTTGCACATTACCCAAAAGACTGTAGCCCGCATCCCCAGCGGTTAAACCGCCCCACAGGCAGGCCTGGAGACGCGAAAAGAGCCGCGAAAACCGGGCTTTGGCCGCGGTTTCCAGCGTGCGGGATCGCAGCTTCAGGGCCAGCGGTGAGACAGTGGTGGCAACATCGAGTAGTTCGGGTGACCGAGGAATCTAGCAGGCGGGCATTTTGTCCGCCTTCTTCTTGCGTTGAACCGGCAGCCTCGTGCTTAGCCCGTAAGGTCTCGGACGTCCGAAACCTGGCGTGATCTTTCCCCTATCCACTGTGACACACATCACAGCGTGACCGCCGGCCAAGACTTACGCTTCTACAGAAAGGAGGAGACTGGATGTCCTCCTGTGTCTGAGTCAGCGTGACTTCGGAGAGCGCTGGCGTCTCTTTATTTCCAGCCCCGCCGAAAACACGCTGGCCCCTGGTTAGCACTTTCTCAAACACATCGCGAAGACTTTGATTCAGGAACCGACTCCTATGTCTTCCAACCTTTTCGCCTGGAGAAATCCCTATGCTGCATCTCGACACTGGTAACACCGGTTTCATGATTCTATGCACCAGCCTGGTCATGCTGATGACACCCGGCCTCGCCTTTTTTTATGGCGGCCTCGTCGGGCGCAAGAACGTCCTCGCCATCATGATTCAGAGTTTTGTTTCCATGGGCTGGACGACGGTGATCTGGTACCTATACGGCTATTCGCTGTGTTTCAGCGGCGACTGGCACGGGGTCATCGGCAACTTCCACAACGCATTTCTGCGCGGGGTCGATCTCACGACCGCGTCGCCGAATAATACGATCCCGATGTTTGTGTTCATCGCTTATCAGATGATGTTCGCGATTATCACCCCCGCGCTCATCTCGGGAGCGTTCACCAACCGCGTCACCTTTAAGGCGTACATGCTGTTTCTGACCGGCTGGCTCACCTTTGTTTATTTCCCGTTTGTGCACATGGTTTGGGGTGGAGGCTTCCTGCAGCAATGGGGAGTGCTCGACTTTGCCGGTGGCATCGTCGTACACAACATCGCTGGCATCGCCGCGCTCGCTTCTGTGCTATATGTGGGGAAGCGGCACACCGCCGATCGCGGTCCGCACAGCATCCCGCTCGTTGCCCTCGGAACCGGCTTGCTATGGTTCGGATGGTACGGCTTTAACGCCGGGAGCGAAATGCGCGTCGACTCCGTAACCGCAACCGCATTTCTTAACACCGATCTGGCCGCGTCATTCGCCGCCGTAGCCTGGCTGTTTGTGGCCTGGCTCAACGAAAAAAAGCCTAAGCTCCTCGGCTTACTAACCGGAGCCGTTGCCGGACTTGCGACCGTTACTCCTGCAGCCGGATATGTTTCTCCAACCACCGCGGTCATTATTGGTTTAGTTGCCGGAGTGGTTTGCTACTACGCAGTCGAAATGAAAAACAAACTGAAATGGGATGACGCGCTCGATGTTTGGGGAGTGCACGGTGTAGGCGGATTCCTCGGCATCGTCATGCTGGGAATTTTTGCCAACAAGCAATTCAATCCTGCCGGCGCAAACGGGTTGCTTTACGGCGATCCGATGTTCCTGCTGAAACAAGTCGTCGCCGTCACCTTCTCGTCGGTGTGGGCCTTCGCGTTTACTTACGCGATGTTGCGAATCATTGATATGTTCACGCCGGTGAAAGTCGACGAATTGAGCGAGGCGTTAGGCCTCGATGAATCCATCCACGGCGAACATGCTTACGAGGAAACGCCCGAGCACGATCTGCTTCACACGGGCATCCACTGAGCGCGCGGGAGAAAACCTCCCATGGATTAGGCGGTTGTGGGATTCCACCCTAACGTCGCAGAAGACGCGACGTTAGGATGGGGCACCCCAACAATTTCCTTGCGGTACGTTACTCTAGCTTCTAATTCTGTTTTTTACTTCAGCGACGCCATATCGATTACGAAGCGATACTTCACATCGCTTTTCAGCAGCCGTTCGTAAGCCTCGTTGATCTGCTGAATTTTGATCTGTTCGACGTCGCAGGTAATCCCGTGCTCCGCGCAGAAATCCAGCATCTCCTGCGTCTCGCGCAGACCGCCGATGAGGGAGCCGGCCAGTTGCCGCCGCCTGAAAATCAAGTTAAAACCTAGCACCGGCGACGGGGTTGGAGGCGCTCCCACCAGCGTCATCGTCGCGTCCCGCTTCAGCAGATTGAGGTAAGCATTCAAATCGTGCGCAGCGGAAACCGTATCGAGGATGAAGTCGAAGCTGCCGGCGTGTTTCTGCATCTCGGCCTCATTCTTCGAAATCACCACTTCATCCGCGCCCAGCCGCATCGCGTCCTGCGTTTTGTTCGCCGAAGTCGTAAACAAAACCACATTCGTACCAAACGCGTGGGCGAATTTAAGTCCCATGTGACCGAGGCCGCCAAGGCCCACGATGCCCACTTTCTGCCCTTTTTTTACATTCCAGTGCCGTAGCGGCGAATACGTGGTAATGCCGGCGCAGAGCAGCGGCGCGGCGGCGGCAAGATCGAGATCCTTCGAAACGCGCAAGACGAATTTCTCGGTAACGACGATGCTTTCCGAGTATCCGCCATAAGTGACGCCCCCGAGCTGTTTATCTTCCCCGTTGTAGGTAAATGTTGCCGGACCGTCGCAAAACTGCTCTTCCCCCGCGCGGCAACCCGGGCAAACGCCGCAGGAATCGACCATGCAGCCGACCGCAGCAATATCGCCTTCTTTGAACTTCTTCACCGCGGTGCCCACTTTCACCACGCGGCCGACGATTTCGTGTCCCGGCACGCAGGGATAAACCGTGGGCATGGCGTCCACCCACTCATTCCGGACCTGGTGCAAATCCGAATGGCAAACTCCGCAATACAAAATGTCGATCTGAACATCGTCAGGCCGCGGTTCGCGGCGCTGAATCGATCCGGGCGCGAGCGCCGAAGTCGCGCTGCGCGCGGAATAAACTTTTGCGGGATAAGTTTTCTGGGAAGATAACTGGGTTTGATCTAATAGAGCTGCGGTAGAAGCTTTCTCAGGCATGTTAATTTTCTCCTTAAATATGCGACTCGAAACGAGAGCGATGCGACTCTAAGAATTTCGTTATGGCCGCGCAGGGATCGATGCCATGCACTCGACATGGCCATTCGCGCCGTCGGGAGTTTTCTGGACTGCAAAGTGAAATCCGAGTTGGGTCTCAACTTTGACGGGAGTTCCATTGAGCAAGTAAGGGCGAAAGCTGAAGGTCTTCAATGCTTCCCTGCTGGCATTCACAAGAACAGGATCGCCTGCGACCGGTACGCTGGATGTGATTTTTTTCCGGTTTCATCGACTTCGATTTTGAAAATCGTATCGCCTTGAATTCCCTTTTTCATCGCTTCGTCGGGATATACCGGCATCGTCTTGTGTTCGAACCAGACCTAGCATCACTTCGTTCGAGACGTGCACGCGTGCGCTCGCCGAAGGAGCCTGGTTTGTGGAGGGCTGCGCTATAGCGGTAGCCCCGGTCTGAGCAAATGCAACCACTGAAAAACAAGAGACGAGGATCAATATCGTTCTGATTCGTATCATGGAACCTCCGACAACCACCTTGCAAGATGAGCGCCCCGCAAGATACGGGCCTTGGAAAGAACAGCTAATTGCTGCCTTCGTGCACCTTGTTGTTATGTATATCGGACTCTAAACAGCCAGAGTGCGACTCTAAAAATTCCGGGCGGCAACTCACTCGCACGATGGGTCAAGGCTCGTCGGCACGGTGGGTGCTTCAAAGCGTCGAACCCGTGCGATTTGCGCACATGTGGTAGCGGGCTTATTTGTGGACCTCAATGGCAACGACGTAGCCACTCCCAGGCTTGTCGGGCGAGTCGATGTACTCGACCTTTGCCGGTTTACTCTCCAAATCCTTGCAGGGATCGAGATCACCCTTTGGAGTGGAGCCGAGAGCCGTAAACTCAATTTTGTAATAGTTGCCGCTATGCAGTGCCATCTTCTTGTCTTTGGCGACGACGGTCAGGACGATCCCGGCCGAATGACATTGCACGTTCTGCATGATCCCGACCAGGAAATGGTGAGGGCCCTTCTGAAGTTCTACCTGGTGTTCTTCAGCATCGGCGTTGCTCTCGCCGGCGATGGCTTCTACTTGGGCATCCGCTTTTACTTGTTCGGCAACGCGACGATTTTGTTCCATTTCTCGTTCCCGTGCGGCTGCGAATTGATCGACTTGCGTCAGAAAATTCTGCACCATCACCATTTCCGCCGGTGACTTGGCGATCCGCAAGGCTTCATGGAGCACGACGACTGCGTCCTTGTTACGCTCCATCTCCATGAGCACGCTAGCTGCCGTGATTCGGTAACTGACATTCCCGGGGTCGAGCTGCACCGCGGTGAGTACCATCATGTGCGCCTCATCGAGATTTTGGTGCCGCATGCCCTCGAAGGCTGCGAGGCGTTCAAACGCCGGCGCAAAAGACGGATTGAGCTTGATCGCGGCGCGCAAACTGCTCTCCACTTGCGCGTCATTGGCCGAATTCGCGCCACTGTTCATCGAGATCGCTGCAAAATAGTAATGGGCAATGTAACTCTGTGAATCAAGTTTCACCGCCTTTTCGTACCACTCGCGCGCCTTATCGAGGTGGCCGGCGCGCGCCTCCAACAGCCCCATGGTTTCCTGCGCCGAAACATTTTGTGGGTCTTCGCGCAGCACGCGATCGAGCAGCGGCCGGGCATCTGCAACCCGATCGTTGTAGGCGAGGAAGTCGGCGCGCACCGCATCCGCCTGCGCTTCGCTCAGAATTTGCGCCTTGAATGCCGTGTCGTCCACCCCGGTCGCTGTCGCGAGTTTGAAATAGCTGAACACGCTTCGACGAATGTAATTGTCCAGATTCGTTTGCAGCTGCTTTAGATCGCCGAACGCGCGGGTGGCCGCAGTCACCGCGTCTACCTTCTGCGCCAATAGTTCGGCGTAATCCGTCAAGTGGTGGGTTTTATCTTGAAAGTCCTTTACTTGCAGGTAGTGGGTCAGCGCCCACGACTCGGCATAGAAGATGGAGCCTTTGTTTTCCTCGTGGTAATACGGCGATCTGGCGTCGACGGCGAACAGAGTGGCCAGCGGCAGTGGCTGGCTCGTGCGTAATAACCGCACATTCTCCGGACTGGGTTGGCCCAGCGCCACATCTTTCTCGTGGATGTCCGTATTCTGATAAAACTCCGCCAGCCCTTCATTCAGCCACAAGGGCAGCCATTCCGCAGCCTTACTGAGGAGGAAGTGGGTGTACTCGTGATAGATCACCGCGTAGGGGTGGTCGCCCTCGGCATCCACCCGCATGAGGACGTAGTTCTTATCGGGCGCCCGAAGAAAAAGGCCGCCTAATTTGAGTTGTCCTTTTGCCAGGTAAACTTGCGGCTCAAGTTCTCGGAAATCCTTTTCGTCCTTGACCGCGAGAACGATAATGGGCGAGCCGTTATCAATGGACAGGTGCGGAAAGGCTACGTGAAAAACGGAGCGCATGCGCTCGAACTCGTCGGCGATGCGCCGCCCATTTTTCTCATTGGCATTCGTCACCACGGTGAAATGCTGGCTGCGGACTTCCAGCCAGTTCTCCGGCTTATCATGCGCCGAGGCCAGCGCAGCCGTGAACAAAACAAGAAGCAAGGCGATGCGGTTACGCATAACAGCTGGAGCAATACTGTTATACCTGAGAACACGCTCGAGTCCAATGAATTTAGTGGGGATGAATTAGTGCAGATAGTAACTGGAGTTAGTTGGTGTCCTCGCCCACTTTCAGCACAGCGAGAAACGCTTCCTGCGGAATGTCGACGCGGCCGATGCGCTTCATCCGCTTCTTGCCTTCCTTCTGTTTTTCGAGAAGCTTGCGCTTGCGCGTGATGTCGCCGCCGTAACACTTGGCCAGTACGTTCTTGCGAATCGCTGGCACCGTTTCACGGGCAATGATCTTCGCGCCTATTGCCGCCTGAATTGCTACTTCGAACATCTGCCGCGGAATCAGTTGCTTCATTTTCGCCGCCAGAGCTCGGCCGCGGTCGTACGCGAAGTCGCGATGGATGATGGTCGAGAGGGCATCCACCGGCTCGCCGGCCACCATGATGTCGAGCTTGGCCATGGGCGAGACCCAGTTGCCCGAGAGATGATAGTCGAGCGAAGCGTAGCCGCGCGAAACCGACTTCAGCCGATCGTAAAAATCGAGCACAATTTCATTCAGGGGCAACTCGTACTGCAGCATCACTCGGGCGGAGCTGACATACTCAAAACTTTTCTGCTTCCCGCGCTTCTCCTCGACCAGCTTCAGAATGCCGCCCACGTATTCTTCATTGGTCAAAATGACCGCGAGAATCACGGGCTCTTCTACCTTGGCGATCTCGCTCACGTCGGGCCAGCGCGAAGGATTATCCACCTCAATCACCTCGCCGTCGGTCTTCGTAATCTGGTAGCGCACACCTGGCGCGGTCGTGATGAGTTCGAGATTGTACTCGCGCTCGAGGCGCTCCTGGATGATCTCCATGTGCAAGAGGCCCAGAAAGCCGCAGCGGAAGCCGAATCCGAGGGCGACTGAACTTTCCGGCTCGAAGAAAAACGACGAATCGTTCAGCTTCAATTTTTCCAGGGCCTCGCGCAGTTGCGTGTGCTCGTGCGCGTCCACCGTGTACAGCCCCGCGAAAACCATGGGCTTGATTTCTTCAAACCCCGGCAATGCCTGCAGCGACGGCCGGTCATCGTCGGTAATGGTGTCGCCGATCTTCGTATCGGCGACATTCTTGATATTCGCGATGATGAATCCCACTTCGCCCGCCACCAGTTCGTCAATCTCCACCGGCTTCGGCGTGAGCACGCCCAGAGTTTCCACCTGAAACACGTGGCCGTTCGACCACAAACGAATCTTCTGGCCCTTGCGCAACCGACCTTCAAAAACGCGCGCCAGCACAACCACACCGCGATAGGGATCGAACCACGAATCAAACAGCAGCGCCTGCAGATGCCGGTCCGGCGCGCCTTTCGGCGGCGGAACGCGCTTCACAATCGCTTCGAGCACATCCGGCACGCCCTGGCCGGTCTTGGCGCTGATCAGCAACGCATCGGTGGCATCGAGGCCGACCGCGCTCTCGATCATCTCTTTGGTGCGCTCAACGTCGGCGCTCTGCAAGTCGATCTTGTTGATCACCGGAATAATTTCGAGCCCGTGATTGATCGCCAGATAAGAGTTCGCCAGCGTCTGCGCTTCCACGCCCTGCGAAGCGTCGACCACCAGCAGCGCGCCTTCGCAGGCGGCCAGCGAGCGCGAAACTTCGTAAGAAAAATCGACGTGGCCGGGAGTATCGATCAGATTGAGCTGATAAATCTGGCCGTCCTGCGCGGGGTACAACATGCGGACGGCATGGGCCTTGATAGTGATGCCGCGCTCGCGTTCCAGGTCCATCGAGTCGAGGACCTGCTCCTGCATTTCGCGCATGGCGAGCGACCCGGTCAGCTCCAGCAGGCGGTCGGCCAGCGTGGATTTTCCGTGATCAATATGCGCAATAATCGCAAAATTGCGGATGCGAGAGGCTTCCATGAGGATAGGTTGATTCTAGCAGGGTGACGAGCTCGGATTTTGGCGCAGAAAGCGCAGGTGTGCGAGGGTTAAACTATATCGAGATGCGCAACGGTAAAAATGAAACGAAGGTCGCTAACGCTCAAGGAACGACTCGCAAGCTTCGATCAAGCAACGGAGCGCCAGCGGAAACGAAACCTGCTCGCGGCCAACGCTAGGATAGGTTCCTGCGCATCAGGCCGGGCTGGAAGCGCGACGGACTCTACGGACGCGGCTGCAGGCAGAGGCCGGATTGTAAACAAGAAGGGGTGCGATTCGCTCGCACGCCGGATTGTAAATACATGATCGGAACTGTGCTTTGTTGGGCGCGCCACTGCTGCGATCTGACTTCGACACGTGACCTAGTCTCTTACTCCATCCATGAACGCTCGCAACTTCCGCGAGCGCGACGGATGTCGCAGTTTCCTCAGCGCCTTGGCCTCAATTTGCCGGATGCGTTCGCGCGTCACCGCAAACGACTGGCCGACTTCCTCCAGCGTGTGCTCCGAGCCATCTTCCAGCCCAAAGCGCATCTTGATGACCTTCTCCTCGCGCGGCGTCAGCGTGCGCAGCACCTGCGAAGTCTGGTCTTTGAGGTTGACGTTGATCACGGCTTCGGCCGGCGAAACCACCGCGCGGTCTTCGATGAAGTCGCCCAAGTGCGAATCTTCCTCTTCGCCAATCGGCGTTTCGAGAGAGATCGGCTCCTGCGCAATCTTCAGGACCTTGCGGACTTTCGCTACCGGAATGTCCATCCGCTTGGCGATTTCTTCGGACGTCGGTTCGCGTCCTAGTTCCTGCACCAGCTGCCGCGAAGTGCGGATCAGCTTATTGATCGTTTCGATCATGTGCACCGGGATACGAATCGTACGCGCCTGATCGGCGATGGCGCGCGTGATTGCCTGCCGAATCCACCACGTGGCATAAGTCGAAAACTTGTAGCCGCGGCGGTATTCGAACTTGTCGACCGCCTTCATCAGGCCGATGTTGCCTTCCTGAATCAGGTCGAGGAACTGCAATCCGCGATTGGTATACTTTTTGGCAATCGAGACTACCAGGCGCAAGTTGGCTTCGATGAGCTCGCGCTTGGCGTGCTCGGCGTCCATGTCGCCCTGGATGATCTCGCGCTGCGTGCGCTTGAGCTCCTGGAACAACAGGCCCGCTTCCACTTCGAGCTTTTCGAGCTCCCCGCGGACCGCGCGCGACTGCTTTTTGTATTCCTTCTTTTGTTCTTCGCTGCGCGTGGCTTCGGCCCGCTTCTCCAGATTCTGGATCTGGCGGTCGAGCGAACGCATGCCGTCGACGGTGCGATTGACACGATCGATCAGGCGCTTGCGTTCGTTGTTGGTGAAGCCGAGCTTGCGCACCGCGATCGAGGTGCGCACAATCGCGTGGGCCAGACCAAAGCGGTACCGCCGATGATCGCGCGGGCGCTTCTTCACATTCACCGCGGCCAGTTTTTCCTGGAGCGGAGCTACCTTCTTGTAAAACGTGTCGAGCGTTTTGATCTTGGCGAGAAATTCTTTCAGGCGCTTCTCGACAATCTCTTCAGTGATTTCCTCTTCGTCGAAGGTGACCAGCTCTTTGATGGAGCGGACGCCCTTTTCGAGGTCCTCGCCTAAAGCGAGCAGTTCACGAATGACGATTGGCGAGCGCGACAGCGCCTTCAGAACGCGGTTTTGGCCACGCTCAATCCTCTTGGCGATTTCAACTTCGCCTTCGCGGGTGAGCAGCGGAACAGTGCCCATCTCGCGCAAATACATGCGGACGGGGTCGTTGGTTTTTTCCAGAGCTCCGGGCGTTAAGTCGAGTTCGACGTCGTCCGAAGCATCATCCACTTCCTCGAATTTTTTTTCCAGATCGGTCGTCGGCCCTTTCGAGCTTTCGAGTACATCAATTCCTTGGGTTCCGATCGTGGTTAGCAGATCTTCCAGGTCTTCAGGAGAGTGCACATCGTGCGGGATAAGGTCGTTGACCTGATCATAGGTCAGATATCCCTTCTCTTTGCCTGCGTCGATCAGCTTTTTTATATCGTCGTACTTGTCATCCAGTGCCAAGACAGATTATCCTCAGGACGCCCGTGTCGGGACGCCTACTCTTCAGCGGTGGGAGTTGTTACGGAGTTGTGCGCACAGAGGCGCGCAAACTTTAAGAGTATAGCACGCCAAGCCCTTCGGCTGCCCGTATGTCTTTCTCCGCTTGATATTTAGATGACGCGAGCGGCTATTTCGTTCCAAAGTATGCAATTTAACGCGGGAGGGCGAGGTGCCGCCACCTAACCGCGGACGGAACCGGTCCCAACCGGGAAAACTGTAATCACGAGCCTAAGAGGCCCGTCCAGCCGCCTCCCCCAGTCCCGGATCCATGAGCGCCCGCTTCAACCGCACCTTTTCCTGTAAAAGCGCCTGTCGTTCCTCCAAGGGAAGCCCCGAGCGCTGCGTTGCGAGCTGCACTTCCTCCAACCGCCGCCGCAGATAAATCCTCCGCAAAGCCCGAACCGCGCCTTCCACTGTCTCCGGCGTCAGCTCTTCTTCCTCATGCATCAGAATCGAGGCTAACAACCGCCGATCGTCTTCCGTCTTCGGCAGCGCCATAATGTCCGCCGTCTCGGTTCCCGCCTCAAGTAGCGCCTCAATCAACGACTGCGAAGCCAGCCCCTCGTACAGATGTTCCGATTGCAGCGCAAACTGCGCCTGCCGCGCCGGATCGAATTCCTCGTCCGTTCCTTCGCGAGTTGAACTCCGCGTTCCGCCCGCCTGCATTTCGGTAGCCGAGGCCAGCGCCCGGATCAGCACCCGTTCCGCCCCAGTGATTTGCGCCTCCGCCGAGGCTTTGACCTGGGTCGCAGCGCGATCGGTGGCGGCATGCTTCAATTCCTGCCGCAGCACCGCGGAATCAATCCCCAGCTTCTGCGAGATCTCGAGCGCCAGTTCATCGCGCACAATCCGGCTCGGCACCCGCTGGATATGCGGCAGAAGATGGTTGACCGCCTTCACCTTGCTCTCCGAATTACGCACCGGAAACAGCGCCCGCGCCCGATCGATCAGATAATCAAAATATTTCTGCGAGCCCCGCAACGCCGCCCCATAGGCGTCCTTGCCCTTGCGCCGGATAAAAAGATCGGGATCGAATCCCGTCTCCAGCGTAACCACCCGAATGTTGAACTCTTCCTCGATCAGCAATCCGAGGGTCCGCTCCGTGGCGCGAGCTCCCGCCGTATCAGGATCGAAATTGACCACCACATTCTTTGAGAATCGCCCCAGCAACTTCGCCTGCAACTCGGTAAACGCCGTACCCGAGCTGGCGATCACATTGTGGAAGCCAGCTGCGTACACGGAAATGCAATCCATCTGCCCTTCAACCAGAATCGAGTAGTCCAGCTTGCGAATCGCTTCCTTCGCGTTGTCGAGATTGAAGAGCACCCGCGACTTCGAGTAAATCGGAGTCTCCGGGGAATTCAGATACTTTGGGCCGGCCTTCTCATCGGTAGAGAGCGTGCGTCCGGTGAAGGCAATTACTTTGCCCTGGTCATTGCAGATCGGGAACATCACGCGATTACGAAATTTGGAGTAGATGGCGGCAGGCTGCGAGCTACGAGCTACGAGCTGCGAGCCACCAGTTTCGAGGGGTGGCCGATTGCTGTTAACTGTTTGCTGTTCACTCTTAGCGTTGGAACCACTGGCATCCGTCTCCGAGGAATTTCCGTCCGCCGGTTGCCGTTGGTTGCTCGCAGCTCGCAGCTCGGAGCTCGCAGCAGCTTCCTTCCACGCAAACAGCCCACTCTCCCGCAACAACTCCTCCGCAAATTCCCGCCGCAGCGCATCCCGCAGCAGGAAGCCCGAATCGGGCGCATACCCAATCCGAAAGCGGCCGATCATCTCCTCATCCAGCCCGCGCCCCTTCAGATATTCGCGGGCATTCGCGCCTTCCGGACGCCGCAAACATTCCTGAAAAAATGCCGCCGCGCGCACATGTACATCCAGCAGCGCCATGCGCACCTGAGCGTCCCGAGCCTCCGCCGGACTCGAAAAACTCACCTTCGGCATGGGAACGCCGAGCTTCTGCGCAATCAGGCGCACCGCCTCGGGAAACGTAATGTTCTCGACTTTCTGAACGAAAGTGAAAACGTCGCCCGACTGCCCGCATCCGAAACAATGAAAAAACTGACGCGTGGCATGCACCGAAAACGAAGGCGTCTTCTCGGCATGAAACGGACAAAGCCCGGAGAAATTCTGCGCGCCAGCCTTCTTCAACTTGACGTAGTCGCCGACGATCCGGACGATATCCGCCTGCTGCTTAAGCGTCTCTTTGAAATCGTCGGAAGAAGTCGAAGTCGAAGTCATTAGGGGCGCACGCAACTCCCGTAGTGATTATGAGCGTCAACGGAGCTGAGGGGAAGATGGCAACGCCGCGCTTGCTGTGGGAAAGGTGTGGAAGAAAGGGAACTCTTGCTGAGACCGGAGGGAATGATCCGCCGCTGCCAAAAACAAATGCGGCTCGGGCCAGCCACCCAAGCCGCATTGTTATCGCGGATGCTCTGATCGTTCATCTTTCGCTTGAGAGAAAGACCGTCGCGCAACTGCACCTCGAAAGATGCCATGCATTCGACGCTCCCTGAGGCTTGCGCCTCAGGTTCAGGATCCGGCGTTTCCATTCTCCTCGGAAGGAGAATTTCTCAGGAGGCGATAAAGCCTGGGCACCGGCACACTGGACATGCGCCGAATTTCCCCCGGTGACTCACTCTCTGGATCACCGGCAACGCTGAGCCCTGGTCGGAACAGATTCAGAACATCTCACGCTTTTGACTGCAAGCACTGTGCGGCAGCCGCGAAATTAACACAACGGTAAACTGCAGCTCCGCTGTGTAAAAACTGTGGAGTGGAGAAACTTCCTGTGGAAAGGCATGGAAAAGTAAGCTCTTATCCCCACGTAGCGGCGGACGCATTCGTCCGCCCGTCTCGCGTAGGCGAAACCCGCCGAGTTTCTTCGCTCGCAGCCCGAAAGTTTCCACCTGACCCTGCCGTACAATACTTTCGATGATTGCGCATCTTCGAGGAACGCTGCTGGCGAAACATCCCAACCAGGCAATCGTGGAAACTCACGGCGTCGGCTACGACGTTGCGATCACCGTGCCGACGTTCACCGAAATGCCGGCCGCCGGGGCAGAGGTCGCGCTCTACATCCACACCCATGTTCGCGAGGATGCCTTGAGCCTCTACGGATTCTTGCGTCTGGCCGAGAAACATGCTCTTCGAGAAGCTTCTGACGGTCAGCGGAATCGGTCCAACGCTGGCCATCAAGATCCTGAGCGGCATGCCAGCCGACGAGATGGTAGCAGCGATTCGCGGAGGCGATCTGGCACGGCTAACCCGCATTCCGGGCATCGGTCGAAAAACGGCAGAACGCATGGTGCTCGAGCTGCGCGACAAGTTGCCACCGCCTGGGGCGCCCGACACTTTAACCAGCGCAGCCGTGGCAACCCCGGTGGAGGAAGACGTCATTTCCGCGCTGGTAAATCTTGGTTATCAGCGGGCGGCAGCGGACAGAGCGCTGCTGGCGGCGCGTGGCGGCAAGAGTCCTCAGAGTTTTGACGTCCTGTTTCGCGAGGCATTGGGATCGCTCTCGAAGTAAGCGTAGCGGCGGACGCATTCGCCCGACGAGCCAGGCAAAGCGGGCCAGCATCACAATCAGGTTGCGGGAGGTTTCGTGCTCAGAAAGTCGGTTCCAATCGCTGTGCTGGTCCTGTGCGTCGCGGCCGCGTTCTTCAGCGAGATCCCGCGGATGGTGGACGAGAGCTTCAATAAGTTGGTCAAGAAGCCGCCCTACCTGGTATCGGCGCAAGCGTTGGATTTCCACAGAACCCTCACCATCGCCGATCTTCATGCCGATTCGCTTTTGTGGGGCCGCGATCTGCTCGCGCGCGGCACCTACGGGCAAGTGGATATTCCCCGCCTCGCGGACGGCAACGTCGCTCTGCAAGTGTTCTCGCTGCCCACCAAGAGCCCGCGCGGATTGAACATTGAGAACAATGACGACAAGAGCGACAACATTTTCTGGCTGGCCGTCACGCAGCGCTGGCCACACCGAACCTGGAACAGCCTCACCGAGCGGGCGCTCTATCAGGCGCGGCGTCTGCATCAGTTCGCGCGCCACTCGCAAGGCGGTTTCGTCGTGATTGACAGTTCCGCCGATCTCTCCAGCTACCTACAACGACGGCAGCAGAATGGCCGGCTGACCGCCGGACTGCTTTCGATTGAAGGAGCGCACGCACTCGACGGCAAGCTGGAGAATCTCGACGTTTTGTACCGCGCCGGATACCGCATGATGTCACCCAGCCATTTTTTCGACAACGATATTGGAGGCTCGGCCGCGGGAGTCCAAAAGATCGGCCTCACCGATAAGGGCCGCGAGTGGGTGCGGCAAATGGAAGCGCGCCACATGATCGTGGATCTCTCCCATGCGTCGGCCAAAACAATCGAGGATGTGCTGGCGATAGCCACGCGTCCGTTGCTCGTTTCGCATACCGGCGTAAAAGGTACATGCGACAACAATCGCAACCTCTCCGACGATCAGATTCGGGCAGTGGCGGCCAAGGGCGGATTGATCGGTATCGGGTATTGGGATACGGCTACTTGCGGCACCGATGCCCGGGCCATTGTAAAAGCGATGCGCTATGTTTCCGACCGCGTGGGCGCGGACCACGTGGCGCTCGGTTCGGACTTCGATGGCGCCGTGACCGAGCCTTTCGACACCACCGGCTTGGCCCTGATTACGGATGCCATGCTGCAAGCGGGTTATTCCCAGCCAGAGATCCGGATGATCATGGGAGAAAACGTGATGAAGTTTCTAACGGCGAATTTGCCGGAGAAGTAGAGCGGGTGCAGGTACGCTAGTTGCCGACGAAGCGCAGATACAAGTCGCGGTCATGACTGCAGGTTTCCGCCATTTGCTTCACTTTTTGCCAAGCCTCTAGCTGACTTTCATCGTGCACGCGATCTTTCGCACGATCCCATTCCTTGAGGAAGGTTTCCATCTGCAGGTGATTGAAAACGGTTTTGCCAAACGGATCGATGCCGCTGAGCAGCAAGAAATCGGTGTGGCTGGCGGCCGGAACCACTCCATGCAACATAACCCAGTCGCTGCGTTCGCCAAGATCGTCTTCCAATTTCACGACCAGGGACATAGATCAGCCTCACCGCCTAATGCAAAGGCACTGGCCGCAATGTAGCAGTCCCAGGGGGCGTTGTCCAAGCACAGCCCGGTATCGAAAGTAACCGCGATGGGTCACTAAAAGATGGATCACTACAAGCATGAGTAACAAGCAATTGCGGCGGCGGAGCTTTGTCCCGGCAGTACCGGCGCGAGACCCTCCCCACCTACTCACGCTTCGCCGACGTGTGCCCCGTGCTGGAAGTGGTATTGCAGAATCTTTGCGGCTAAAGCGGGAGGCATACTCGTCCTGTCCTGGCCTTGCGCTCGCTTTTGTGTTTCCACGGAGCGCACCACTTCTCCGCGACAGATGACTTCCGTGGCGCCGAGCCCGGCAATTTCCGCGGGCAGCACCAGGCTGATTTCCAGTTGCACGTTCGGATGGAGCACTTCCTGCGCCTGGAACAGCAATCCCGAGCGGCTGATATTCTCGGTGGTGCCTGGCCGCCAGCTCTTTTCCCCGAGCGGACGATAGCGCAGCGGCAGATGCAGATTGAACCGGCGTGCTCGGAACGGTGGTATCTTCTTTTCCAGAATGCCGGCGCTGGTGTTGAATGACATTGAAGACCTCCGGCGGAATGGGTTCGGAATCCAGCACCTCGCGCACGCGGTCTTTCAGAGCGGGAAGGCTGAATGGTTTTTGCAGCAAATTGATGCCGGCATCGAGCATGCCATCGTGTCCAATGGCATTCTCGGTGTATCCCGACATATAGAGCACGCGAACTTCCGGGAGCAGATTGCTGATGTGCGTCGCCAGTTCGCGGCCATTCATGCCGGGCATGATGACATCGGTAAGCAGAAGATCGATCGTGCCCCGGTAGCCGTCGACAATTTGCAGCGCGGCGGCGCCGTCTTCAGCCTCGAGAATCTTGTAGCCCTGAGTTTCCAGATACTGGCGGGCGAGTCGGCGGAGATTGGTTTCATCTTCGACGAGCAGGATGGTCTCCTGCCCATGCTCGGCGCGCGGAAGCGCGATGAGCTTCCTGCGCGGCGGCAGCGTCTTCGCGCCCATCGACGCGCGGAAAATAGGCGCGGAAAGCGGTGCCGCGCTGCGGCTGGCTGTCGACAAAAATAAATCCGCCGCTCTGCTTCACGATGCCGTAGACGGTGGAAAGCCCGAGCCCGGTACCCTTCGCACCCTTGGTGGTGAAGAACGGCTCGAAGATTCGCGACTGCGTTTCGCTGTCCATCCCCACGCCGGTGTCGCTGATGGCGAGCATGATGTAGTCGCCCGGCGGTAAGCGGCGGATGCGTACGCGCGAAAGTTCTCGTCGAGCGTGACGTTGGCCGTCTCGATGGTCAGCTTGCCGCCTTGCGGCATGGCGTCGCGCGCGTTGACGGCCAGGTTCATGATGACCTGGTCGATCTGTCCGGGATCGGCGCGCACCGCGCCCAGCCCGGCGCCCGGAACCATGACCAGATCGATATCCTCGCCGATCATGCGGGTGAGCATTTTCAGGTTCTCGGCCACGACCTCATTCAGGTCGAGCACCTTGGGGGCAAGCATCTGTTTGCGGCTGAAAGCCAGCAACTGGCGGGTCAGCGAAGTGGCGCGCTGCGTCGCATTGGAAATTTCCTGCGCCGGTCCGCGCAGCCGCGGATCGGGTCCCAGGCGCTCCAGCAGAAACTCGGCGTAGCCGGAAATCACCATCAGCAGATTGTTGAAGTCGTGCGCGATGCCGCCGGCCAGCCGGCCGATGGCTTCCATTTTTTGCGCCTGCCGGAGTTGCAGCTCCAGAGTGCGGGTTTCGGTAACGTCTTCCATGAAAATCTCGAAGCTGTCTCCCATCTTTGCCGTTCGGAATCGAGCGTCCGGAAATGCGCGCCACGATCGCGGCGCCATCCTTGCGCACGCACTCCGTGGTCAGGTTGTTGAATTCTTTCCGCGCGTGAAAATAATCGGCGGTTTGAAACCATTGCTGGGCATCGGCGTAAGGCTTCCCAAATGCCTGCCCCGGAGCTCGGCGGCGTCTGTCATAACCAAACATGGCTACCAGCGCGGGATTTGCGTCCTGCAAGATTCCGAGGGCATCGCAGCGGCAGATGCCGTAAGGCGCATTCATCACCAGCGAACGGAAGTTGCTTTCGGAGCGGCGCAAGCTCTCCTGCGCAGACGCGCAGCGCGGCGTTGAACCAGCAGATCAGCAGCGCCACGGCAAAAAACAACGCGAGGTGCGCGATCGCCTTGTGATACTCGCTCGGAGTCTGTTCTCCGGCAAATGAGTAGTAGGCGCTGACGGTGAGCGCGAAAGAGGTGGCGGCGAGCCCCGGCTTCCATCCTCCGTACCAGGCGCTGACCATCACCGCGACCGCGAACACCACCAGCGGCTCTCCGCGATATCGGAGAAAAACAAGGTTGGAATCAATGCGAGGACCGTACTGAGAAGAGCGACTCCGTAGCGCAGGATGGGAGCGCGCGCCGGAGCGATTGCCAACTGCGGATGAGAGGGAGTTTCATTCGCATGGCCCATGCTATGCGCGAGACCGCGCGCAGAGCGAGTTACGCTAGTCCACCGCATTTTCCTGGCGGCACAGTGGCCAGAGGTACACCTGCGAAACCCAACACTAGGACAACTTAGAAAGCGAAGCGAAATGCCTTGTCCACAGCCTAATCTCATAGGATGTTTTCCGCAAAACTCGCTGGTACAAAAATTCACCCGGGGAACATAGTTTGTAATCGATGGCGTGCAAGCCCTTGCAACAATCGCCGCCAACGACGAAACTAACGGGGCATTGCCTTCAAAATCGGCCTAATAGCAGCAACAGGAAAAACAAAGCAGGGAATACCGGAATGAATATCGGTCTTTTCGGCGGCACTTTCGATCCCATCCACCGCGGACACCTGGCATTGGCGCAGGCCGCCGCCGCCCGCTACTCTCTGCGGCAGGTGCTGTTTGTACCGGCCAATGTTCCGCCGCACAAACAGAAACATCCGCTCACAGCGTTCATCCATCGTTATGCCATGGTCGCGCTAGCCACGCAGGAAGAAAACCATTTCCATGCCGTCGCTGCTAGAGGCCCCAGAGTTCGCCACAACTCACTTAGGAACGGACGTCCGTCCCAGCGAGCGCAGTCAGCGAGGCCCCGCAGCTCCGAATTATTCGATCGACACAGTCCGCCGCCTGAAAAAATCCCTGAAGAAATCCGACCGCCTTTTTTTTCTCATCGGAATCGACGCCTTCCGCGACATAGCAAAATGGCACGAGGCGCGCGCGCTTCTCGCGGAATGCGCCTTCATCGTGGCCAGCCGTCCCGGCTATTCGTTGCGCGACGTGGCCGAATCCTTGCCCGAAGATTTGCGCCCTCCTGCAGCCGTGACGCGTCCGTTTCACAAGCAGCCGGCAACAGGCGATCTGGTTCTTCCCGGAGTCACGCTGCACTTGCTGGAAGGCGTTCAGCAAAGCGTCTCCGCAACCGCCATTCGCGAAGCGGCCGCGCAAGGCAAGCCGCTGACAAGATGGCTGGATCCAAAAGTAGCCGATTACATAAAGAAGCAATCCCTGTATCGCAAAAGAACCACGTAGCAACGGACGCCACGGCCCGCCGGGTTACAATCAATGATCTCGTATGAAGAAAAAGAATGACCTAAAGCTCCAGGTAAATGAAGCCATCCTGGCCTGTCAGGACAAGCAAGCCGACAATGTCACCGTTCTCGAACTGGAAAAAGACTCCGGAGCATTCACCGACTATTTTGTGATGTGCAGCGGAACCAATCCGCGCCAAATACAGGCCATTGCCGACGCCGTGGACGAGCGCCTCGAAGCGCTAGGCCTGCGCGTGACCCACGCCGAGGGCTACAAACAGGCCGAGTGGGTGCTGCTCGATTACGTGGACTTCGTAGTCCATATTTTCTCCGAAAAAGCCCGCCAGTTCTATGATCTCGAACGCCTGTGGAAGTCGGCCAAGCGTCTGGAGCCAGCGGAATTGATGGCCAAAGCCAAACTCCGCCGCGCGACAACCACCGCCAAGGTGGCCTCGCCCGCGCCCAAGAAGGCGCGAAAAAAGAAGGCCTGAAGTGTCCGCAGCGAATCCAGCCCCGTGGAGTTCTTCCTACCGTTTGGTAGCCGCAGAAAAGTGGAAGGCAAAATCGGCGATGCTGGGCAACGCCGTCACCGCAGCGTTGGTTGAGTATGCGCGTCCGCTTCCCGGTATGCGCGTTCTCGATCTGGCCAGCGGCACCGGAGAACCCGGCATCAGTCTGGCCGAGCGCGTCTGTCCCAACGGCTCGGTCACAGCGGTAGATCAGAGTTCGGAACTCCTTGAGATAGCCGCCGAGCGCGCCCGAAAAAAACAGCTCTCAAACTTCACGATCCAGCAAGCCGACGCGCACCAGTTACCCTTTGCCGCACACAGCTTCGATCTTGCGACCTGCCGCTTTGGAGTGATGTTTTTCACCGATGCCCAACGGGCGCTCGCGGAACTGCGCCGCGTCCTCAAGCCTGGAGCGCGCGCCTGCTTTGCCGTGTGGGGACCAATCGAGCAGCCCTATTGGCAAACTACCATGATGATTGTGCACCGCCATGTAGGCGGAGACATGCTTCCACCGGGAGGCGCCGACCCTTTTCGGTTTTCGGATGCAGGCTCTCTCTCAAAAGTGCTAAGCGCCGCTGGATTTCCCGAGGCCGAGGAATCGCTCCATCATCTTGCCTGGACTTGGCCTGGAGAGGCGGAAGAACTTTTCGAATACGCGTGCGCTGTAGCAGCCCCGTTCCGTCCGATGCTGGAGCGGGTTCCAGCCGAAGAGTGGCCCGCGATCCGTGCGGAAGCCAGAGCAGCTATCGAGCAGTATCGCGAGGCCGACGAAATCCGCTTCGGCGCCGACGTGATACTAGCATCAGGAAAAGCCTGAGACGCAATAGCTGCGGCTGAATATCCTGCGCTTAAATATGAAGATCAAGGTGGCATGGATTGGAAAAACGAAAGAGCCGGCAATCGAGGCTCTAACCGCCGAGTATTTGAAGCGCATCTCGCGCTATGCGGAAGTCACCGGCGTGCCCGTAAAAGACGAGGACGCCATCGTGTCTCTCGCCAGCGGAACGCGCCAGCAAAAGCACGAGAGGCACAAACTCGTTCTCCTCGATTCACGAGGCAAGCAGTTTTCCTCCGAAGAACTGGCCGAGTTTCTGGACCGCGAGCAACTGAATGCGATCCCGTTGCTCTTTGCCATCGGCGGAAGCGACGGCTTTACCGAGGAAGCACGCCGCACCGCCGGTTCTATGCTTTCCCTCGGAAAGATGACGCTGCCGCACGAACTCGCTCGCGTCGTTCTGCTCGAGCAGCTTTACCGCGCTTTCACAATTCTTAAAAATCATCCCTATCATCTGGGACATTAACTTTATGGTAACGGGGCAGCGGCCATTCAGCCCCATGCTGTGCGAACTTCATGCGCCCGCCGCGATGCACCTCCGGCAGCTTCACGACGAAACGAAACTGGCTTACTGTATTTCCAGACAGGCGAAACTAGTCTGAATATGTAGGTGAGGCCCTCCCCCAATGAAAAACCCGTACGACGTATTACGAGTGAAGGAGCAAGAGTTGCTGCGAGTCCGCAAAGAGATGGAAGCTTTGCGAATCTCAGCCCGCTTGCTCGGCGCCGAGGATCCAGCCAAAGCTGATGATCAGCACAAACTACCTCGAGTCGTCGAAATGCCTTAAATTAATAGAAGACGATCTACTCCCCTTCCCCTTTGACCTCAGGCGGACGGAAAACAACCCGTCCGCCGTCTTCTTTGGCTCACGCGGACGCTGCCACCCTGCCCAGCGCCGATTTCCCGCCGACTGTAGCCGCGCGCACGCCAGCCCGATAAACTGCTTCCATGCCTGCAACACACCAAACAGAAATCCCTACTCTCGAAACGGAGCGCCTCAAACTCCGCGGTCATCGTCTGGAAGATTTTGTCTACAGCGCCGCCATGTGGGCCGACGCCAGAATTACCGAGCACACCACCGGCAAACCGCAGACCGAGGAAGAATCCTGGACCAGGTTTTTGCGCTATGCCGGCCACTGGTCGGTGATGGGCTTCGGGTATTGGGTGGTAGAAGAAAAGTCGACCGGTAATTTTCTGGGAGAAGCAGGCTTTGCCGACTACAAGCGCGACATTCAGCCATCTCTCAAGGGAGTCCCGGAAATCGGCTGGGCGTTCGCCGCCCAGGCCCACGGCAAAGGCTTCGCGACAGAAGCGGTTCGCTCAGCCGTGGCCTGGGGCGAGAAACATTTCCTCGCCCAGCGCACTGCCTGCATCATCGCGCCGGAAAATTTTCCGTCCGTCCGGGTCGCGGAGAAATGCGGGTACCGTGAATTTCGGCGCACAACCTACAAGGGGAAACCCGTTTTGATGTTTGAACGGGAGCCTTGATTCGAACCATTTGTAGCGCGTCTGTGGCGCGCCCTTTCTCGCCCGCGTACAATTCGGCCTTATGTCGGATCTCCGCCGTGGTCTCATCATCGTAAATACCGGTCCGGGCAAGGGCAAAACCACTGCCGCCATGGGGACGGCCCTGCGCGCCGTTGGCCAGGGAATGCGCGTCCTGATGTTGCAATTTCTGAAGGGCTCGTGGCATTACGGGGAGCTCGATGCCGTCAAGGCCTTCGGAGACAAATTCATCCTCAAGCAAATGGGCCGAGGCTTCGTGAAAGTGGGCGCCGAAAAACCCGATCCCGAAGATGTGCGCATGGTGGAAGAGGCATGGGCCGAGGCCGAGAAGGCGATCCAGTCCGGTGAATGGGATTTGGTGATCCTCGACGAAATCAATTACGCCATCAGCTACGGGATGCTCGACCCGGTGAAAGTTGCCGCGTCTCTGAAACAGAAGCCGGAAATGGTGCACGTCATCTTGACGGGAAGAAACGCGCACCCGGCGATCGTCGAGCTAGCCGATACCGTCACGGAAATGCGCCAGGTGAAACACGCCTACGAACAGGGCGTGATGGCGCAAATAGGAATCGAATATTGAGTCCAACACGATTACGTGGAGTGGCATCTAAGCCTCGACCCGGGACTATCTAACACCGGGAACGAGGAGGCACGGTGTCACATATCTGGCACAACTGGCAAGCGTGGCTGTGGCCTGCGATCATCGTGTCGGGTTCGATTGTTTTTGCGTTGATCGTTCATTCTGCTCTTTTCGCGCTGGGCAAGCGTTTTGCGAAGAAAACGAGCGGGCCGATTGTAAACTCGCTCCTGCGGCATGCCGAGGGCCCGACGCGCTGGATTTTCCCGCTGCTCGCAATCATGCTCGCTCTGCCGGCGCTTCCGGTTCGCGACGAACTGGTGCGTATTCTTCGCCACGTGGTTGGTCTTGGTGTCATCGCTTCGATTGCATGGGTGATCATCCTTCTCGCTGAGGTTTTCGGCGACGCGTCCTATTCGAAGTACCGCACCGACATCGCCGACAACCTGACCGCACGGCGGGTTCGCACTCAGATCAGCGTTCTGCGAAGAATCTTCACCACGCTGGTAGTCGTCATCACGGCTGGTATCATGCTGATGACTTTCCCGGAGATTCGCCAACTCGGAACCAGCCTGCTCGCGTCGGCCGGCATTGCTGGCCTGGTAGTAGGAATGGCCATGAAGTCGACCTTTTCAAGCCTGATCGCAGGATTGCAGATTGCGCTCACGCAACCGATCCGCATTGATGATGTGGTGATTGTCGAGGGAGAGTACGGGTGGATTGAGGAAATTCTCACGACTTATGTTGTGGTGCGCACCTGGGATCTGCGGCGTCTCGTGGTTCCGCTGAACTACTTCATCGAGAATGTCTTCCAGAACTGGACGCGCAACACAGCCGACCTTCTCGCCTACGTTTATATTTACGTGGACTACACCGTTCCCGTCGAAGAATTGCGTCAGGAGTTTCGCCGCATCCTGGAATCGACCCCTTTGTGGGACCAGAAAGTTTGCGTGCTCCAGGTGAGCGACGCCTCTGAACACAGCATGCAAATAAGAGCCTTGACGAGCGCGGCAGATTCCTCGAAGGCTTGGGATCTACGTTGTCTGGTGCGTGAGAAATTGATCCAGTTCCAGCAGGAGAATTACCCGAACAGTTTGCCGAAAGCTCGAGCCGAAATTCATACCTTCTCGCCCAACGGCCATCCCATAGAAAACGCGCGCTTCCAAGCGCACACAGGGAATCCGCAATAAGCTGTAGAATGTAGTGCGGTTTAGAAACCGCCGCGTCAATAATAAATTTGCGATTTGTAATTTGTAATTGGTAATTTGAACCAGCCCGCGGCGGGTGAGTGTTTGATTTTAAATTGCAAATTACAAATCAGCAGATTACAAATTCCCCATGACCTGGTTCAAGCGACAATCCGGCGAACTCGACACTTCGGGCGAGAAGAAGGTCCGCACCGAAGGCTTGTGGGTGAAGTGTGACGGATGCCGGCAGATTATCTGGAAGAAGGATCTGGAAGAGAATCTCAACGTCTGTCCGAAGTGCGACAAGCATTTCCGCATCGACGCCCGCACCCGCCTGGCGCAGCTTCTCGACGGTAATCAATACGAAGTTTTCGACAGCAATCTCATCTCCACCGACCCACTGAAGTTCGTCGACCTGAAGGCGTACTCCTCGCGTTTGAAGCAGGCAAAGGCCGACACAGGCCTCAAAGACGCCATCATCAATGCCCACGGCAAGCTGAATGGCCGTCCGGTGATCGTAAGCTCGATGGAATATTCCTTCATCGGTGGAAGCATGGGGGCGGTGGTTGGGGAAGCCATAACCCGGGCCATCGAGAAGGCGATTGCCATCCGCACGCCCATCATGATCGTCTCCGCATCGGGCGGCGCCCGCATGATGGAAGGCGTGATCAGCCTGATGCAACTGGCCAAGATCTCTGCCGCACTCGCCCGTTTAGACGCGGCGCGAGTCCCTTACATTTCGGTCCTGACCGATCCCACGACCGGCGGAGTCACAGCATCCTTTGCCATGTTGGGAGATCTCAATATCGCCGAACCCGGCGCCCTGATCGGCTTTGCGGGTCCGCGAGTAATTGAGCAGACCATCAGGCAGAAACTGCCGCCAGGTTTCCAGCGCTCGGAGTTTTTGCTGGAGCATGGAATGCTGGACGCAGTAGTCCCGCGCAAGCATCTGAAGCCCTACATAGCAAGGGCCCTCGATTTCATGGCGCAAGCAGCGTAGCGCTGTTCGTCGCTCGCTGTTCGCGCGGGCCGCTTTCCCTCATCAAGGCGCGTGGGCAGCGCTTTGATGTAGATCCGCTGCAGTCCGATGAGAGATTGTCGAAACCGCGGCAGGGACTTGTTAGCCTAGATGCCGGTAGTCGTCGCGAGCAGCGAACGACGAACAGCGAACGACGCCCTTGTCCTACGAAACCGCAGTCGCGCAGATGTACGCGTTGGGCCACGAGCTGGCGCAGACGCCGTCCCACAAGTTCGATCTGGCGCACATGCGCGTGCTGCTGTCGGCCCTCGGACATCCGGAAAATCGCTTTGCTACCGTCCTGATTGCCGGCACCAATGGAAAGGGTTCGACGGCCGCCACTCTGGCATCCATACTCCAAGCCTCCGGACTAAAGACGGGTCTCTATACTTCGCCGCATCTGGTGCGCATTAATGAGCGCATTCGCCTTAATGGCCAGGCCATCGCCGATGACGATTTCGCCATGCTCCACGACGTGGTCGACCGCACCGCAGAACGTCTGGTCACGGAAGGCGATCTGCCGTGGCATCCCAGCTTCTTCGAGATGCTGACGGCCATGGGCTTTGAGTATTTTGCGCGCAGCCGTCCCGACATCGTGGTGCTTGAAGTCGGCATGGGTGGCCGTTTAGATGCCACCAACGTGGTTGATCCCCGCCTCAGCATCATCACCGACATCGCGCTCGATCATCAAAAGTATCTGGGCGAAACTGTCTCTGAGATTGCGCGTGAAAAAGCGGGCATTATCCGCCCGGGCGGAGTCGTCGTGACCCTGCCGCAACTACCCGAAGCCAATGATGTGATCGGAAACGCCATTTTCGATGCCGGCGCGCGCGCCGTGAATGCCGTCCCCTATGTCCCGCCCGTGTCGCCCGGAAGCAGTCCGTGGCCAGCGTCCAGCGGTGGATGGCAGCGTTATCCGCTCGACGTGATGGGCAAACAAATCCAGGTCGAGTCGCCGCTCGTCGGCCGTCATCAGCTGCGCAACCTGGCGTTGGCCATCGCGGCAGCCGTAGAACTGCACGGGCAACATATAGAAGATCAGCAGATAGAAAATCCGGGAACTGCATACATCACACCCGAGACCATCGCACAAGGCATCCGCCAGACGCATTGGCCAGGCCGCTTTCAGACGATACCGGCCACCGGAGACAATCCCGAGTATGTGCTCGACGTAGCCCATAATCCCGCTGGAGCCTGGGCGCTGCGCTCAACCCTTTCCGCTTACCAGAACGCGGAACCCCCACGCCCGATCACAATGGTATTTGGCGTGATGCGAGACAAGGCGGTACAGGAAATAACCGAGATTCTGTTTCCGATCGCCGACCACGTAATCGTGACCCACGCCAATAACCCTCGTTCCGCCAGCGCAAACGAAATTCGGCAGGCAGCGGCGCGGGTAGCCGCGGCCACCGATATTGCAGAGGCGGAAGATGTAACATCGGCCTTAGAAAAGGCGAGGCAGCGAGCCGGCAGCCAAGGTTTGGTCGTTGTTACCGGTTCCATTTACGTAGTAGGAGAAGCGATGCGAAAGCTAAGCGTCCGCATCTAAAGAAGGACTGTGTAGCGAAAAGGACTGTATGGTGCGGGCATTCCCGCCCACGAGAACGTAAGAGGATTGAAAATCTGTGGACAAGATCGCCACAACTGCGGAGCACGTAGCGGAGCCAGAACTAGAGAGCGCCGAACCGCGCTCGCCGGGACCGCCGCTCGCGCCGGTTCCCGCACGGTCCGCAAAGCACGCGTCCCGCACCGACACTCGCCACGGTTGGCCAAGCCGCCTGCGCTCCTATTTCATTCTTACCCCGCTGATCTGGAGTTACACGATAGTTCTTGGCACCCTGTCTCTGCTTTGCTCGCTTTTTGAGCGCAATGGCCGCGCACAGCACAGTCTCGCCCGCCTCTGGTCGTGGCTCATCATGAAGACAATCCTCTCGCCAGTGAAAGTTACTGGCATGAACGCCGCCAAAATCGACTCATCTCGACCCCGCGTCTACGCCGTCACCCACGCCTCGGCGCTCGATATTCCGATCCTCTACGTCTATTTGCCCTTTCAGTTCCGCATCATCTTCAAGAGCGAATTGCTCTCCTACCCATTCATCGGCTGGCATCTGAAACGCTCGGCACAAGTCTGCATCAACCAGCAGAACCCCTCACTCTCCATCGGCTCCATCAAGTCAGCGTTGCGAAGCCTCCGCGGTGGCACGCCGCTAGTCATCTTTCCGGAGGGCGGCCGCACCCGCGATGGCCAGATTCAACCGTTCCTTCCCGGAGCATTTTTTCTAGCCATCAAAGCGCAAGCCGACATCGTGCCGATCGCGCTAATCGGCACCTTCGACCTGCTCCCGATGAACACCTACCACATCAAGTGTCAACCGCTGGAAATGCGAGTCGGTGAAGCTATTTCGACCGCGGGCCTGACCCTGCAAGACACAGACAAAGTTTCAGCCCAAGTGAAATCCGCAGTAGAGACCCTGCATTCCGCTCCCCGAGCCACATAGGAACAGCGAAAATCACGTAGCGGCGGACGCATTTGCCCGCCCGCCCCGAAGAAGTAGCGCCAGCCAAATGATAAACTTAGAAGCTTCACCAGAATTTAGGCGAATCCATGTCTGACAGCATTCATCTCAAGCTCCCCGACGGCAGCACCAGAGAAGTCCCGAAAGGTACCACCGCCCTCGACGTTGCCAAGTCCATCAGCCCGCGCCTAGCCGACGCCGCCCTTGCCGCCAAATCGAACGGCGACCTGATCGACCTCGCCCGGCCGCTCGAAAAAGACACCGACCTGCGCATCCTGACCGACCGCGATCCCGAGGCGCTCGAAGTCTACCGTCATTCCTCCGCGCACCTGCTCGCCGCCGCCGTCCTCGAACTTTTTCCCGAGACCAAGCTCGGCCACGGCCCCGCGACCGAGAATGGATTCTTCTACGACTTCTATCGGCCCACCGCGTTTACTCCCGAAGATCTGGAAAAGATCGAAAAGAAAATGCAGGAGCTAGTCCAGCAGAACCTGCCCTACGCGCGCGAATTCCTGCCGCGCCAGGAGGGTCTTGAGAAGTTCAAGGGCGAAGGCGACTTCATGAAGTGCCATTTCATCGAGCAATTCACCAAGCCCGATGAAAAAATTTCGATCTATAAAACCGGCAAGTTTCAGGATTTCTGCCGCGGTCCGCACCTGCCTTCGACCGGAAAGATCAAAGCCTTCAAGTTGTTCAACATCGCCGGCGCCTACTGGCTGGGAGACGAAAAGAATCCCCAGCTGCAGCGCATCTACGGTACTTCATTTTTCTCCAAGAAAGATCTCGATGCTTACCTGAACAGCATCGAAGAAGCCAAAAAGCGCGACCATCGCGTGCTCGGCAAACAGCTCGACCTCTTTTCCATCCAGGAACTGGCCGGCCCGGGTCTTATCTTCTGGCATCCCAAAGGCGGCATCATCCGCAAAGAGATGGAAGACTGGATGCGCGAGCAGTACGTGAAGCGCGGCTATTCGCTCGTCTACACTCCCCACGTCATGCGCAAGCAGCTATGGCAAACCTCCGGCCATGAAGGCTACTACGCGCAGAATATGTTCGACGCCATGGAGCTTGACGACGCAGAATACCGGCTCAAGCCGATGAATTGTCCCGGCCACATCCTTATTTACAAGGATTCCCTGCGTTCCTACCGCGATCTCCCCGTCCGCCTCGGCGAGCTCGGCACCGTTTACCGTTACGAGCGCTCCGGCGTAATGCATGGCCTGCTTCGCGTCCGCGGATTCACCCAGGACGACGCCCACATCTTCTGCACTCCCGAGCAGATCGAAAAAGAAATTGCCGATTGCGTTGAGTTTGCCCGCGACGTCCTCAAAGATTTCGGCTTCGACAAATTCCAGACCGAGCTTTCTACCTGGGATCCGAACGATCGCAAGAACTTCGTCGGCAGCGAAGACCAGTGGAATCACGCCACTCACTCGCTCGAAAAAGTTCTGAAAGAACTGAACATCGAATACAAAGTTATCCCTGGCGAAGCCGCATTTTACGGTCCGAAGATTGACATAAAACTGGTCGACGCCATCGGCCGCCTGTGGCAGCTCTCTACCGTCCAATTCGATTTCAATTTGCCGCAGCGCTTCGATCTCGAGTACGTCGCCGAAGATGGAACCCGTAAGCAACCGGTCATGGTGCATCGCGCGCTGTACGGATCGGTCGAGCGCTTCTTCGGCGTGCTCATCGAACACTACGCCGGAGCGTTTCCTGTTTGGCTGTCGCCGGTGCAGGTTGCCATGATCCCGATTGCCGAGCGCCATGTCGACTACGCGGAAAAAGTGGCCCAGCAGCTGCGCGCTCTAGGCGTCCGCGTGGAAGTCGACGCCCGCAACGAAAAGATGAACGCGAAAATCCGCGAGCACGCCATGCAGAAAGTGCCCTTCCTGCTGGTGGTAGGAGACAAAGAAGCGGAAGCCAACAAAGTGAATGTCCGCACCCGGGGCAAAGAAAAAACCGAAGACCTGCCCACCGAAGAATTCGTGGAGAAGATAAAAAAACTGATCACCGAAAAGGCAGCAACGTTGTAGCACACGTGAGGGCGGACGCAATCGTCCGCCCTCAACTCACATCACACCCGCCAATAATCCCCGCGCCACTGCTGAATCGCTTTCTTGATCTCAAGCGCCGCAAGCTTCTCGTTGAGAGCCCGCGCGGCCAGCGCAGGCAACTCTGCGTCCGACGCGAAGCGCAAAGCAACCAGCTGCGATTCCGTAAGCTCCCCAATCCGCGGACGCAGCACCGGGTTCAGCAAGCTCATAAGCCGCAATCGTTCCTCCAGCCGGATGACGCGGTCCTGCACCTTAAGGGAATAAACCCTGACCTTGAACACCGCCATCAGCGCCGCGATCATGAACACGACCAGCCACGCAGAATGCAGCCCCGGCCGTCTGAACGCATGGACGATGCACGAAACCAGCGTGATCACAAAAACCGGCAGGATGAAAAAGTGGAAAAGCGGATCATAGCGGGTGTGATTTGAAAACCTCTGCGCAGATGCGTCAGCCATAGTGAAAGCTCCTTGATGAAATTGGACCCATCATCGCACGTTCGACGCTCGCGTGGAGGCAGGCCTGGGTTCTTTCCAGCCACTGCGACCGTGCGGGCACTGTGCACTTTCTTGCAACAAAACTAACTTGTCTTGAAACCTCCGATGCCATCCCGTTGCAATCCGATTGACAGCACCGCCAGCCTGAACCATACTTTCGGCCACGAAGCACCTTCTGTTTAACCCCCAGCTTCGCATCTCTGATGGAGGAAGTTCCATGACGAAGTGTCGTTGGTTCCAGGTTCTCGCTCTCGCGGCGATTCTTGCCTGCGTCATTTGTGGGCAGCAAGCGCAGGCAGAAAGTCCACATCACTTACAAATTCGGACCGTAAACGTAAACGGAGTACATGCAGAGAAAGGTGCCAAATTAAAAGCCGTCCTCGAGCAACTGTCCTCGGGTTTTGGCGTTCTGCCTCCGGTGGATAGTGGCGGCAATGACGAGTGGCCCTGCTTCCCCGGCCAGAACGCAAACGGTGCGGACTGTTCGAGCATCGCAACCGGTGGCGTGGTTATCGGTACGCCAGCCTACACGCAATCGTTCGCCGACTGCGACGCCGATGCCTCGGGAGCTGCTAACTGCGGCCAGTTTTTTTGGTTCTACCAGGATGACACCGGCGATACGACGGACGACCTGGTCGTCTCGATCGTGGTGAAGCAAGGAAAGAATTACATTCTGAACACGGGCCCCTTCAACTTCGGCCCCAATCCCTTCGGCAGCACGCCAGGCACGGTCATCGTCATTTCTGACGACACGGCTTTCGGCACCTTAGGGCAAACCGGACCGGGCAACGGCTTCTGCGCCGGAAGCACGGAAACGTGCTCAAACCCAGTCGCCGGTCCAGCCGTCGCGACCATGACCACCACCGTCGGAAAGTCGACGATCAAGACTACAGTCGACATGTTCTTCCAATAGCCAGCCGCCGCTCTACGGCACTGCGTACCCCATCTTGCGCGCTTTCATTGTGCGCAAGATGGGGTTTCGTATCTTGAGTCTCCTACAAGAAACGCCTCAAGCCCGCTAACCTCCGGTTGAACAAAACGTCTACTACCGTTTACAGTACTGTGACCCCGTTTCCGGGGTTCTTTTAGTCCCTCACCAACAGGAGTCTGCTCGATGCGTCATGCCGTAATAGTGCTGCTTACTGTCTGCTGCTTCGGTGGGTCGTCGTTTTCCCAAACCGCCGACGAACTCATCGCCAAAAACATCGAGGCCCGCGGCGGAATCGACAAGATCAAAGCCATCAAAACCATCCGCATGACCGGCAGATTCGAGGGCGGCGGAGGATTCACCGCATCCGTGGGCCAGGAAAACCAACGCCCCAACCTGATCCGGCAGACATTCACCCTCCAGGGCATGACGCAAGTTCAAGCCTATGACGGCACCACGGGTTGGCAGATCCAGCCCTTCGGCGGCAAAAAAGATCCCGAGTTGATGGGCGAGGACGACCTGCGCGACCTCGTGCTTGACGCCGACTTCGACGGACCCCTGGTCGAGTACAAAGAGAAAGGCAGCACCGTCGAGTATCTGGGACACGATGTAGTAGATGGCGACGACGCGCTCCGCTTGAAGGTCACGCTCAAAAATGGCGACATCATCTATGACTATCTCGATCCCGATACCTTCATGGAGATTCGCAAGGAGATCCAGCAGTTCATCCGCAACTCCGTGCGCGACCGCATCGTCGGCCTCGGATCCTACAAGCCGGTTGACGGCGTGATGTTCCCGTTCTCCCTTTCCAGCGGACCGAAGAACCATCCTGATTCGCAAACCACCACCGTACAGAAACTGGAAGTGAATGTGACCATCGATCCCGCGGATTTTGCCCTTCCCGCTTCGCTCAAGACGGGAGCAGGTTCCGCCGCCGAAAAGAAATAAAGGAATCGCTTTATAAGAAGCAGCAGTAGCAATTGTTCTGCAAGAATTTGGCCAGTAAGAAAAGGATTCGCAAACATGAATGGATCGGTCCCTACCTCACGATTAAGTTCACGTTTTCTCCCGCAATTGATTTTTTCATTCGCCGCCATTGCCTTGCTCTGTGCCGCCTTGCCGTCTGCCGCGCAAGCGCCGTACCGCTTCGACTCCGCGACGGTTTCAGGATTGCCGGCGCGCAACATCGGCTCGGCCACCATGAGCGGCCGCATTGCCGCCGTGGATGCCATCGAAGAAAACGGACGCATAACCGTCTTTGTCGGCGCGGCGAGCGGCGGCGTTTGGAAGTCGCTGAACGGCGGCACCACCTATAAGCCCGTGTTTGATCGCGAAGACGTGCAATCGATCGGCGCGGTTGCGATTGATCCCTCGAATTCCAAAAATGTCTGGGTGGGCACCGGCGAGGCATGGGTGCGCAACAGCGTCTCCGTCGGAGACGGGGTCTACAAGTCAACCGATGGCGGCGAAGATTGGACCAACGTTGGTCTGAAAGACAGCGAGCACATCGCCAAGATTCTGGTGAATCCCGCCGACGGCAACAACGTGTTGGCCTGCGCCACGGGCCATCTGTGGGATGACAACGATGAGCGCGGAGTTTTCCAGACCACCGACGGCGGCAAGACCTGGAAGAAAGTTCTGGCAGGCGCGAATGCCTCCACTGGTTGTGCCATGATCGCGCGCAGCACCCAGGAACCGAAAACCATTTACGCCGCGATGTGGGATTTCCGCCGCCAGGGCTGGACGTTCCGCTCCGGAGGTCCGGGCAGCGGATTATTCAAGTCTACCGACGGTGGCGCTCACTGGAGCGAAGTCACCGACAGCAATGCCAAGGGCCTGCCCGCGAAACCGTGGGGGCGTGTCGCCGTGCAGGTGGCCGAATCGAAACCGCAAGTGGTCTATGCCAATATCGAAGCGGAAAAAGGAAGAGGACTTTACCGCTCCGACGATGCCGGCGCGACTTGGGCCAAGCTCGACGCCAGCAATTACATGGTTTGGCGTCCCTTTTATTTCGGAAATTTGATCGTTGATCCGAAGGATCCCAACAAGATTTTCAAACCCGATCTCCCCTTGCTGCTCAGCACCGATGGCGGCAAGAGCTTCAGCATGGTTTCGAATTCTGGCCATGGCGACTTCCACGATGTTTGGATCAATCCCAAGAATCCGAATATCGTGATCGCCGGCGACGATGGCGGCCTCTGGCGCAGCGAAGACGGCGGCAACCGCTGGAAGCACCAGGTCAACCTCCCGGTCTCGCAGTTTTATCACGTGAGCACCGACAATTCCGATCCCTACCACGTCTATGGCGGCTTGCAGGACAACAGTTCATGGGTGGGAGATTCGTCCTACCCGGGCGGAATCAGCAACTCGCGCTGGGAAAATATGTACGGCGGCGACGGCTTCTGGATGTTCGAAGACCCTTCCGATCCCAACTACATTTATGCCGAAGCACAGGGCGGAGAGATTAGCCGCATCAATCGCTACACACACGAGATGCGTGATATCCATCCCTGGCCGAATTATGGTGAGAAGAAACTGCGCTTCAACTGGAACACGCCGATTCACATGAGCCCCAACGAGAAGGGAACGCTCTACATCGGAGCCCAATTTCTGTTCCGCTCGCGCGATCACGGCCAGTCCTGGGACCGCATTTCTCCCGACCTCACTACCAACGATCCTGAAAAGCAAAAGCAGGAGGAATCCGGCGGCGTGACCGTCGACAACTCTTCGGCGGAGATGCACACCACCATCTATTCAATTTCCGAATCGCCGAAGAATGGTCAGATCATCTGGGTCGGCACCGACGACGGAAACCTGCAGATCACTCGCGATGGCGCCAAAAACTGGACCAACTTAGTGGGCAACATCGCCGGCCTCGGAAAAAATTCCTGGGTCACCACCATCGAAGCCAGCCGCTTCGACGAACGTACCGCCTACGCCACCTTCGACCGGCACACCTTCGGCGACATGAAGCCCTACGTCTACAAAACCACCGACTACGGCCAGACCTGGACCGCCCTTCCCGCCGAGCAAAGCGGCGCTCGCGGCTTTGCCCACGTAATCAAAGAGGACACGGTCAATCCCAACCTGCTTTTCCTCGGTACGGAGTTCGGACTCTGGATTTCCGTCGATGGCGGCCAGCGCTGGGCGCAATACCGCGGCACGGATTTCCCCGCAGTCCCGGTTGACGACATCGTCGTGCAGGCAAGGGAATCGGACCTAGTCCTCGCAACCCATGGCCGTGGCATCTGGATCGTGGACGATATCTCGCCCCTGCGCCAGCTCACGCCCGAAGTCATGACGAAAGACGCAACCCTGCTTCCCGGCCGTCCCTCGATCCAGTATTTCGATGCCTGGGGAGGCTGGGCCGAAGGCGACGAAACTTTCAAGGGACGTAACCGGCCTTCAGACGCGCAGATCACCTATTACCAGAAAGGCCGCCACATATTCGGCGATCTGAAGATCGAGATTTTCGATCAGGACGGCAAGCTCGTAGACACCGTTGCCGGTAGCAAACATCGTGGCCTGAACCGCGCCGGCTGGGGAATGCGGGTGAAGCCGCCTGCGGTTGCTCCCGCGGCGTCGGCATTGTTCGAAGCGGCGCAGGGTCCGCGTGTGCTGCCCGGCACATACACGGTGAAGCTGACCAAGGGAGACCAGACTTACGCTGAGCAACTCCAGGTTGTGCTCGATCCCCGCGCGAAGTATTCGCTCGCAGACCGCAAGGCGCAATTCGATCTTTCCATGAAGATCTACAAACTGCTCGAGCACATGACGTATACCGTGGAAGCGATCGAAGGCGTTCGCGATGCGGCCAACGCTCGCGCTGCGAAGCTGCCCGAGAAAGATCCGCTGCGCCAGCAACTCCAGCAACTTGCCGCCGAGTGCGACAAGCTGCGCTCCAAGATCGTCGCCACGAAAGAGGGCGGCATGATCACTGGCGAAGAACGCATTCGCGAACTGCTAGGGCAACTCTATGCCGCGGTGAACGGGTACGACGGCAAACCCACGGATTACCAGGCGGCAAGAACGGAGTCGCTCGGTCATGAACTCGAAGACGTAGTCGTGGAATCTCAGAAGCTGACTGGGAAAGACCTTCCGGCAATCAACTCTGGCTTGAAGAAAAAGAAACTGGACTCCATAACTGTGCTGGCCGAGGGAGACTGGCAAAAAAAGAAAGCCGAGTCGGCGGTAGCCGCCGGCGCAGGAATGCGCACAGAAGAGGATCGGACAAGGGAAATCGACTAGCTTCCATCCAAAAATCAATTTGTCGAGACTGCACTGGCGGGCAACGCCGCCGACGGCAGTTCAAGTTGAAACGGACTGTTGTAATCCGAATACGTAGCGCGCGCGTGCTGCCAGTCCATGGTCATTTCGTAGGGCAGATGATCGTCCAGCCCAAGGCACACCGTAAGGTGCTCCAAGCCTTTGGGGTTTTTCAGCGTTACCTTCCATTCGCGGCAAGGCACATCGTTCACCGTTTTCTTGTCCCCTTTGTCGAGAATTCCGCGCTGTATCATGGTGGCAATATCCGGAAAAAGCTTGCTGTCCGTGCCCTGCGCCAATGTTTGACACACCGCGTTCGGAGTAACAGTGCGCGTAGATCGCGTGAGCCACGAATCATCCAACTTTCGTTGATACACAACACTGCCGATATGGAACTCGTCGTCATTCACTTCGCTCGGGTTCGCGCCGGACTGCACGATGCGCCTCTGGTACCGGTAAGCGCCCTGCGCGCAAACCAGTTCCCATGACATTTCCATGTGCTGCGTGGGCGAAGGATCGATCACGGTGGCGATTCGCGCGGAGCGAACCTGCTTCATTGCAGTCAGAGATTTTTGAAATTCTTTTTCGCCGCTTCCGGGAAAAAACAGATAGCTTGCCGCCCAACCCACAATGACCACGGCAAACACCAGGCGAGCCGCGACCAGACCCAATAACGTCCTTCCATGAAGAGTATCTCCGCTAGCTAGAACTTCATCCCAGAGTAGCGAATCGCGCAAAAGTAGCAACAAGTTACCAACGTACTTCCAAAGTCGTGGCTACTTACGCTTACGTTAGCGCACTAATCCTTAGTGTTCATAAGATGCTATTGTCTTACCTACGTCCATGCCTGTAGTAATCCGAGATGAAGGAAGAGAGTTTTACAATTGATGCCAGGCATGTTTTTCGGGCAACGCCGATTCGATCTAGGGCCCGCTGAAATGCACGGGGCTGGACGAAGTGCGCGCTTACTTTGTGCTTCTCTTTGCATTGCTAACTGTCGCGGCATCCGCCCAATCCAGTGCACCGCCCAGCGCAGTCCAAGCCGGACAGCCCAGGATCCAGCGACGCAATCATCGCTCAGCGATCTCGCCGCAGCAGCAGAGCGGGCGCGGCAAGAGCGTGAGCGGCAACGCAGCTAAGCGTTCTGCAAACTCCGAGGCCGTGAACGAAATGGCAACGGAACTCGCGGATAGCGCGGAACAGGCCATCGCCGCGCCTGTCGGATATCGCTATTACAACTTTCAAGCCGGGCGACTACTCGATTCTGGTACCGGCGGAAGCGGAAGTCGAAGGCCGGAATTGGTATGGCTTGAAATTGCTCTCCTCCGAAGGCATGGGTTCGCGCACCGTCGTCATTCTCGGCAACCCGATTCCCAACCGCGGGGACAAGCCCGAAGAAATTTTCGTCAATGCGGCGCGCGCATACTTATTGAATTGTAAGGTGGGACTTGCCACCGCAGGGACAGGAATCAACACCGTCGCGCACCCGTCAACGGGCATGCTTCCGCGACGGTGGGTCTCGGTACATGCCAACTTAACCAGGAAGTTCTCGGCTCCGTCCAGCTGGTTTTGGGAGACGGCTACGTCGTGCCTATGATCTGCGGCTATCCGCTGACTAACGAAGACTTGCACCCGGCGCGCAACCGCCCCATCGCGACCGTCGTCAAAACCTACGATCGCGAAAACAATGGACGCCGAGCCTGCGACGTCATTTTGCCATCGGTTCGCTTTCATGAGCACGGCTCAGCGTGGCATCCCAAAGCCGCCGATGTCGCGCCCAGGAAAGCCGTAGTCACAAATGCCTTGCTCAGTTCGAATTCCGGTTCGAATTCGGCGCCCGATGCGGAAAGCGCACGCCGATGCCTCTCTCGGCAATCTCGCCCGCGTCAATAGAAAACGTCCGAGTCGGAGGTTCTCACCGAACTGCAGCACGCTGCACCAGGCTTTTCCACTTACGATTTCAGATATTGCTCGAAAGAAGACTGTTTCACCGCCTCACTCCAGATCCCGGTCAAAGCGCGCAAGAATGAGCAATTTCAGACCGCTTACACCGGCGTCTTCGAATTCGTAGTCCCCATCGGCGACACGGCCGCCATTATCCAGGCCACCACCGGAGCGCCGTCCGAAACACGCCTCATGAGCTCGCCCACAATTCATTCATTCTAAAGTTAACTGGTGGATTGAAAATGTCCCCGCCGTCAACTTTAGCGGCGCCGGAAAAGCAGAAGTGTGGAGTGAACAACTGACAACGTTGTCGCACATGCCCGCGCGGCTGTCGACCTTCCGCTCGCCGACCACGATTCAGCCCGTCATCACTCAGCTTGCCGCCTACATGGCGCCTGGCCTATTTGTACAGATTCGCTGCAGCGTCCCCGAAAAAGCGTACGCCGACGCGCAGGATATGTGTCAGCACGTAGTGCGATCGCTCGAAGCTCCTTTGGCAAAAGCCAGCCCGGGTGACGATGACCCCGGTGACGATGATCCGTAATTCTCACCGATCACTGTTCTGCTGGGGCATTTTGTGCTCCCTTATGTCGGTGGCCGGCGCATGCGCACAAGACTCGACCGCCGCCAGCGAACCGATCCCGCTCGGCGATGTGGTCAAGCGCCAGCACGAACAGCAACTGCACTCGAAGCCGGCAAAGAAAGTAGTAACCGACGACGACATCCCTGCCAACCACATGCAGCGTTTCAACGGTTATGTAGCCGAATACCGAATCATTCCCGCCATCAGAATTTCAGGAATGGTTCCCATCAGCGATTCGCCACCGGCGACCGCCATCGGACAAAAGAAAGATAAGATTTACGTTCGCTTCGGGCCTACTCTTCTAGATGCGGATACGTGCAGCGACGGAACGCTCGACTGCGCCGAACAAGCCTTGATCCGGCAGTTCGGTCACGGCGGGAAAATCGGAAGCAAGGCCAGGATTCTATTTGATGCGGACGATACCGTCCAAAACTTTCCGGCGCGCGTGGTGCATTTCGAACTCGACCACGATGTGCGCGGAAAAATGCAGGGCAGCGTCGCCTTGATCAGGACCCCAATCACCATTGTGACGGCTAGCTGTCTCTACAGTCTCGCGGATCAGGCGGAAGCTGAACCCGAATGCGAGACGTTCATTTCCTCCCTCAATGTAGATGTTCCCGAAAAGCGAATTAATGTCGAACATCCTTCTCGATAAAACGTGGAAGAGTTGCCGGAAGCTGGCGTGGACTGGGGCGTTGCTCGCCGATATTGGTCCCAGTGCTGCAGCCAGCGCAAAGCGCGGCGCAGACGCCCGCTCCGCTTCCCGTCTGCCATGGTTGCAAAGTTCGCTCCTGGAGAAAGCATTCGTTACGAATTTGAAGGCATTGTGCAAATGGTGGCCGGGCATGCCCGTGACGTGAAACTAAATGTTCCCGACGACTGTTCGTACCGCCTGCGAGCCGTGCTGAAGTTTGATTTCGATCAGGCCAGTGCGGAAGGCGCGCTCAATGGCCGCGTTCATTTCGAGGCCATCCGTTACGAAGGCAAGGGGTGCGAGCTTCGAGAAGCAGGCCGATCTGACGAAGTCTCTACAGAATCTCGAAGCCAGCGGAGCGAGTTTTGAGATCAATCCGGCAGGCGACACGCGCCTGAACAATGCCCCAGTAAACGCCGGATGCGAAGGCGCCAGCATTTTATTGAAGGCTGCATGGGACTTGCTCCAGCAACGCCTGAGCGACAAAGCGATTGCCCCCAGCCCCGCCTCCATTCCCACACACCGTTTTCTCTACTGGCCAGACACTTTCGTCGACGGCATGGACGTCACTTCGTCCTCGATGCAATACCGCCGCGATGCCACCGTAGCCGCGCACCCTTATGCCTGGCTACAATACAAACAAATATTCTCGCCGTCCGAGATGCCCGCATATGTGGAACCCCGCAGCCGCGCGCGCGATTTCACGGGCACCACATTTGTCACTGGCAAGTCCAATGTGTCGCTGTTGTTCGACCGCGCTGCCGGACGGATCGTATATCTGCGCCGCAAACGCAGCATCGACAACCGCATGATGCTTAAATATGAACCCAGCGAGACGAAGATTCCCGTCGCGACCTATGCCATCGAAGAAGATTCCAAGCTACGTTGGCTTCCGGGAAAAAACTCCGAAGCCTGGCTCGCCGAACTGCAAAAGTTTGAAGACGAGCCCGCTACCGAGGTGAACCCGATTCCCTCGAACGGCCCAACGACAACCGGCGGATCGTCCATAGCCGACCTGGCCCGAGCCTCCCGCCAGAACAAACCGCATGCCGCGACCGACGAAGCCACCGATCTCTCGGACTTGCTGAACCCAGCTCCGCGCGGCTTTGAACGCTGGCAGAGAAGTTATTGCCGCGGCACATACTGTTTCGATTTATCCATCGCCGTGCCCGGGCAAACCAGGATCGCGGATCGCACAGACACCACGGTTCTTTTGCTGAGTGGTTCGGGTGAACGCACGATCACCGTGGCCGTAGGTCCGGTGCTTGATCCGCAGCGCTCAGCTCTCAACGACGAAGAGTTACTGCAGCAGCAAACCGCCAGATTCGTCTCCAACTATCTGTGGTTCGCCGCGAGCTCCGGAACAAAACTGAATTTTGAGGACGCCACAGTGCACGATCGTCCCGCAGCATTCAGTGACTTCACGAGCACAGCACGCGATCTGACGCCGATCCGCGGGCGCCTCGTCATGGTGATCGGTCCATACGACCACCTGACGCCGGTCACGTGCTCCTATGCCGCCGCGCAGCAAGACGCTCTCGATGCCATCTGCCAAACCGTGGCAGGGTCAATCGTCATTCATTAGCGCTTGCGAAAAGTACGCGTTAAAGTTGATTCCCGGCTACGACGCGGATGCACCCTATGCCACGCAGCGTGCAATCACCAGTGTGATGTCGTCTTGTTGGTCGCTTCCGCTGCTGAATTGCTGGACCGCTCCAACCACGGCCTGCAGAAGCGATGCCGCTGAGAGGTGAGGATACCCCGCCACAACGTCGACCAAACGTGATGCGCCAAATTCTTCCTCATCCGCCTTTTCGGCTTCGGTGATTCCATCCGTGTAAAGTACCAGCGTGTCGCCTGGAGCGAGTTCCACCTCCGCAATCTCGCAATGCCAGGTTTCAAACAATCCCATTACAGTGCACGTGGGACTCAGCCATTCCGCCTTCGGCGCCTCCATTACGCCACCTTTCGAGCCATTGCCGGCACGCAGCAGGAGTGGCGGCAGATGTCCGCAATTCGCGTAGCGCAGCTTGCGGCTGGAGTCGCAGTAATCCGCAAAAAATAATGTCGCGTAGCTGGCATCACCGCTGTTCTCGTAGAACAACCGATTGACCGACGCAAGCAGTCGCGGCAGGTCGTCGACCGCAATCGCATACTGGCTGCGCAAGTTGGCCTGAAGATTCGCCATCAGCAGCGCGCCCGATACCCCTTTGCCCGCAATGTCCGCGAGCACTAGCGCCAACCGGCCGGGGGCAAGTTCCAGAAAGTCGTAGTAGTCCCCGCCGACCTTCCGCGCCTGGATGCAAGCGCCCGTGTATTCGAGCGTCTTCATTGCAGGCAGCTTTTGCGGAAAGAGCCTCGCCTGCACCTGCCGCGCAATTTCCATTTCCTGGGCAGCGCGCCGATCCGCATTCATTCGCTCCGCCATCTTTTCCGCAAGACGGATGTTCTCAAAAGCAATCCCCGCCTGGGCCGCTACCGAATCGAGCAATCGTTTGTCTTCGCCGGAATAAGGTTCCTCCGATAGCCGCTGCCCAAGAACGATCACTCCGATCAGATCACTCTCACGGCCGAGGATCTCACGCCCGAGGATCGGCACCAGGCACTCTGGCGCCAGCGATGCCATATCCCCCGCCACCTCGGTACTTTGCGGCACGTCCCACGCCTTACCGCGTTGCGCGAGTTCCTCGAGCAGCGGCATGTTTGCTGGAAAGTTGTCCCAATCGCGGAGAACAAAAGTTGCGCCCGAACCGGCGGGGAACATCGGCCGAGGTCGTGAGGCAAAACTCGTTTCGCTTTCCCCGCCCGACGGTCCGCATTCCGCCACCAGGTTCCCATCCCCAGCGTCCAGGTAACAAGCCAGCGATTTCGGGTGCAGCGCCCCTTCAATTTGAACCTCTAACAGTTTTGCGAGTTCGTGCCGGTCCGTCGCTGTGCGTGTTTTTTCCGCCAGCTGCTGCAGGATCAGCTGCGTGTCATACGCGCTCCGGAAAAACGCGCGGTCGATGCGCTTCGTTCCCCGCCTTACCAAAGGCGCCGATACTCCCGCCAGCACAATTCCAAATACCGCGCTCATCGCCATTCCAGTATTCGTATCCGCACGAACCAGACGCGAGAAAACGTGAGTAAACAGACTGATGGCGCAAGCCGCAACCAGAAACATGAGGACGATGAAGCCCCTCTGGACCAGCACGTACCGCGCACTGCGCCGCAGCAGTACTGGAATTTCCATCACGCGATGCTTCACCACCGCATAAGCGAACGAGAGCGGATACACGAACAACACCAGCACCAACACGGTATCGACCCAGAAAGACGGGTGATAGCCGATGAAGTCCTCGGCCATTTTTTCGAGCACGATGGGCACAACTCCAACCACCGTTCCCCAAAGAATCACTCTTGATTTGCGCCGCGCCTCGGGAGGGACTGCGGCCATGAATGAATTTTGTGCCAGCGAAATGATGCCCAGGGCAAGTAAGTCGTAGTTCAACCCAGCGCTGAGAAATCCAGCGTTGCGCTTGCCTAAGAGGTGAGCGACCACATGTGGAAGATGTGCCCTCCCGGTTCCTAATCCGGGGATGACAATCGAAATCCCGAACAAAAGGCCCACCCACTTTAACCACGGAAGGCGGTGATCCAGAAGCGAGTGCTGCGGGAACACGGCGAAAAAAAGGTAGAAAAGCGGGGCCAGCATTCCCGCAAATACTGCGCGAAAAACAAGCGCAAAGCCGCCGAGGGCGGGAGAGATGATCGCGGAATTGGGAAGATCTGGGGCGGCGGCGAATGCGCAGAACAGCAACGCCAGAAGCCACGCCTTCGGCTCCTCCAGCCTCAAGAACAGGACGGCGAAGCCCACCAATAAAAAAGGAATGGGGAATGCTCCCATCACTTGAAGAGCGGAGGACCGGGCAAGGCCTTCGGGCGTTCTAGTAAGTGTGGCGGCGCGAAAGACACCATGCAGAATCAGGGGCTTGGGCTCACCGGCGCGCTGGACGGTGAACTCCACCGGGTCGCCGGGGCGGCCACGAACATAAGCCTGATCGGAGGCAATGTCGGTGTCTAGCGCTCGCCCATCGATGCCAATCACGCGGTCACCAACCCGCAGGCCGGCACGTTCCGCAGGGCTTCCTTCCATTACATCTTCGACCAATTGCGAGTGCGTTCTCCCGTCGTATTGAGGATCATGCTGGATATTGAACCCAAGCTCCACACGCGGACCCTGGTAACGTACTGCATACATCCAGAGAGAGCCGTAGACGACGGCCACCACCGCAAACAGGATCGCCAGTGTTGCCAGCAAAGGTTTTCGGATCGACGCTCGCAATGCCTTGCCTCCCGATGCCCTCAATCGATCTTCTACCTTATCATCGTAAGCAGGCCCCGGAGCTTGCCGACGGCCCTGGGAATTTCGGCTACACTTGCGCTGCCAAAGCCCAAAATGAGTCCAGGTTGTGCCGCCGCGCCGAGGTATGCAGGAGAAAGAGCCCACATCCAGAGGTTCTGCCGGGCAGCTCTCTCGGCGATCTCCACATCGCGGCTCCCCTTCGGCAGCGTCACCACCAGATGCATCCCAGCCTCGCTGCCCAGTACCTCGACCTTCGGCCCGAGTTCCTGGTGAATGCTGTCGACCAAAGCACTCCTGCGCTCGCGGTACAGCACCCGCATCCTTCTTATATGACGCGCAAAATGCCCTTGCCCAATAAAGTCGGCGAGCACTTCCTGATAAAAAGTTGGCGGACCCAGATCCATCGCTCGGCGGATCGGTAGAAAACGCTCCATCAAGTCGGATGGAATGACGAGATAACCCAGGCGCAAGGAAGGAAACAAAACTTTGCTGAAGGTCCCGATGTAAACCACGCGTGCGCTCGAGTCGAGCCCCTGCAGCGACGCAATCGGCAAGCTCTCGTACCGGTATTCGCTATCGTAGTCATCTTCGATAATCCACGACCCGTTTCTTTGCGCCCATTCCAGCAGTTGGAAACGCCGCGACGCGCTCATGGTTACCCCCAACGGAAATTGATGAGAGGGCGTTACCAGTGCAGCCCGTGCCTCGGGAGATTGCTTGATGCCCGCCGCAACATCCAATCCCTCCCGGTCAACCCGAACGGGTACGAGATGACATTCGTTTAACGCGAAGACATCTTGCGCCATGCGGTAACCCGGCTCTTCCACCCACACCGAACTCCCATGGTCGAGAAGCACGCGAGTCGTGAGCTCCAGTGCCTGTTGCGACCCGCTGACGATCATCACCTGCTCCGCATCGCAGTCCAGCGATCGCGCCGTTCTCAGATAGCCCGCAATCATTTCCCGCAGCGGTTTGAAGCCCAGAGGGTCGCCGTAATGAAGCGACTGCGCATTCAGATTGCGGCTCCGGCGCGCGACCAGATTTGACCAGACGTGGACGGGAAACTGATCAAAAGCTACTTCTCCCACTCGAAACGCGCCCGCCCCCAGCAACCTTGGTAAACCTTGCATCCGGCGAAGCGCCGTAGCACGCCGCGCCACCAGTCGAGGTCCGGACCGCGTCCCTCCCAATCGCGCTTTGCTCGGTTTGCTCGGCGTGACTTGGTCTGGAAGAAGCCGCGAAACCACAGTCCCAGCGCCGACGCGACTCTCGAAGTAACCTTCCGCCAACAACTGCGCGTAGGCATTTAGAACCGGAAAACGCGAAACTCCCAGTTCGCTTGCCAGCACTCGCGTGGACGGTAGCCGCTGTCCCGGATGCAGGCCGCCGGAAACGATTCCTGTGCGATACGCATCATAGATCTGACGGTGCAATGCTTTCCCCGCCTTCCGGTCGATCGCGATCAGCGGAATAATTCCCGAGGGTGCTCGCTTCATGGTTGCGGATCATAATGGCTATGTCGAAATCCCGTCAAGTGGATATTGTGCCTGACCATTTTCAGGATCACTATATGAAGATGTGGTGTGGAAAATGAATGATATGAAAAATGTGATATGGAAATACGAATGCTCGGCCGCCATTGCCAGTGGGCTAACCCGCGCTCCCAGGCATGCATCAGAACCCAATAGATAGAGAGGCTTACGAGTGTCGAGCGTCGAAAAAAATTTGAGAGATGAAACGGCGAGGTTAGTGGAAGCCTTCCCCATGTTGCACGGTCTCGCCAGACCCAAGGAACCCCGGATCGCCTTCAAGGAAAACGGAAGGATTCTCTTTATCAATCCCAGCGATGTGATCGCCGTCCAAGCCGAGGGCAACTACGTTTTGCTCCGCCGGGACTCGATTTCCCATCTCCTGAGGGAATCAATCTCCGTGGTAGCGGAATTGCTCGAACCTTACGGTTTCATTCGCATTCACCGCTCCGTGCTCGTCAACGCTTCGTTTGTCGAAGAAATCAAGCCGTACTCCACGGGAGAATACGGTCTCCGTGTAAAAGGCGGCAAGGAGTACACGGTCACCCGTACGTACAAAAGGAATCTCCAATCCCTCGCGGCATTCTGGATCGGTACCAGCGCGTTCATGTCGCCCGACAGCGATGCTGGCGAGTGATTCCAGCAGTTTGCTGAAAAACTCGCGTTTCGTATCAGGGTATCGCTTTAGCGATGCCGCAAGTCCTTAAAATTGAGATCCCCTTAGGAGCTACGGAGCGCAAATCCAGTTTTTCAAACGAGCTGTATAGCCGAATGCTTCTTTCAAGCTGACCCGCTACCGTTGGTTTCCGGAACTTGACTCGCCATAAAATGTCCCAAAGTGGCCAAAATTAGACAGTTTGATCGGACATGTTCTGCCACACTCCCGCCATGACCACGAAAACGATTCCGGAATACCTCGAAGACGAGCGACAAAAAAATAGTGCGACTCAACTACGGACAGAAGACGATGCAGCACGCAACCTGGCGCTTCACCACGACCACCATCGCACTCCGAAACAGCCCAATCTGGAATTGCTATCTCCGGTCGAAACCGTAGCCAAGAAACGAAAAACGCCTCCTGCAGCGCGGAAAAAGTCTCGCGTCGGACTGAAGACCGCGACAAAAAAACGCAAGGCGGCGTAACCTTGCCATGGCGTCAAAGACGGCGCTCGTCGGGCGGGCGCTACGACTCCCCGCATCGGCAGAAGATTGGCAGACCAACAGCGCCTCTCGTAGCGATCGGGAAGAGATTCAGGAGAACCTCGTCTGGGCAAATTAACCCAACGTGTAAGATAAAGCCGGATCTGGAAGTCGTCACAAGACGGCAAGACGGCTATCTTGCTTCCCGCTCTTGAGTCCAAAAAAAGGAAATCTCAAGCAAACATGGCAAGGTACTTTGCTCTGATTCTTGCGCTTTTCACCGCTTTGGCGAGTGATGGACAGGAGGATCCCCAGACCATTGTCCAGCGCTCCGTGCAGGCAAATAACAAAGACTGGCTAGCCGCCCCCGCATATTCCTACGTCGAGCGCGATGTGCTAGCCGGCGGAACCCGCACCTCCGAGGTAACCATGATCCTCGGTTCCCCGTATTCGCGCATCGTGGCCGTCAATGGCAAACCCCTAAGCCCGGGACAACAGGCCCAGGAACAACAGAGGCTGGAAAAGGCTACGGCGCAGCGCTGCGCCGAGTCGAAACAGGAGCGCGAAGCGCGCATCGCCAAATACGAAGACGATCGCCGCCGTGATCACCTCCTGATGGACGAAATGATCAAAGCTTTCACCTTCAAACTCGTGGGCCAGCAAAAATCGGGCCCGCTCGACGTTTATGTGCTCCAGGCCACTCCCCGGCCAGGGTATCAACCGCCGAGCAAAGAAACCAAGGTCCTGACCGGCATGCAGGGAGAGCTCTGGATCGACAAACAGACTTTCCACTGGGTGAAAGTTGAAGCGGAGGTTATCCATCCCGTTTCCATCATGGGTTTTCTAGCCCGCGTCGAGCCTGGCACCCGCTTCGAGTTGAAGAACGCGTCCGTCGGGGACGGAGTTTGGCTCCCCGAGCATTTCGCTATGAATTCCCTGGCAAAGATTCTCTTTTTCTATACCAGCAAGAATCAGGAAGACGAAACCTATTTCGATTACAAAGCAATTCGCAATGAAGCCGCCACCTGCGGCCAGGCATTGCCGCGTTAGCGCTTATTTTAGGGTGGAGCGCTTCAGCGCTGCGGTAAGTGCATTGTCTTGAGACGCGGCTCCAGCCGCTGAGGGAACGCTTTCTGCTTGGGAACGAGTTTTCCCGCAGTTTGCGGTTATCGTCCAAAGGTCGGCCTCTTTGCAAAGGGCACGAGGGTTCCCACGTATTGCCGGATATGCTCGAGATCCGATTCAGAAACCTTGTCAAATCTGACGCCCGTTCCGAATCCTGGTGTACTGTAGGCCACTACGCCATCCGCCCACGCCTTGGTTTTTCCGATCCAGATACCGACTTTCACCTTGGTACCTTTTGGGAACGGGATTGCCATTTCAACATAGCATCCACCGACGCTAATATCCGAGATTGTTGCCCAGAAATTCGCTCCGTCTTGCGCATGAATCTCCACCGAATTGTGGCACTTGTAACGGGGATGCTTCCTCACCTCAGCGAATTGCGCCTGATGATTGTCGGGTGCGGAATCAGGTAGAGGAAAATCCCAGAGAGGCTTGTCCGGGGAAATGCTGAGCAAACCGACATGACCCTCTCTCGGCGTGCCGGGCGGGCCAACCCATTTAACCCGAAAGTGTACCCGGTTCTTGCCATAGGTCAACCCGATGATTTCATCAAGGGCGAGCTGGGCCTGGACACCGCTCAACTCGACCCCGTACTGGCTCACATTCACCGTAACCGCTTTTTCGGAGAAGACTTGGCCACTGCTGTCGGTGCCGAAAATCCGGACGGGCACCCCGATCTCCTTGCGAGGCTCGCGGCGTCTGCCCATCCGAGTGGTCCCTCGCCGCTATCTTACCTTTACCGAGCCGCCGCTCAAAGGAATAGACAGCTGCGGGAGCATCTAAGTTTGGATTATCCCAAACCATTTTCATCCTGAGAGCGGCGTGCCCCCAGGCAGCCCGAGCATTTTGGGACAAGCAGAATTTAGAACTAGCAAGGAAATTACTTCAAGTAGACGCAGAAAAAGTAGAAAGCGCTGCCGACAACTGAAAGAACCATTAAGAGACCAAACACGAGAAGCATGGAGTGCCTGTGAAAAGCGGTTCAGTGTGCCCAAATGTGGCTAATTGTGCAAGAGTGCACCGCTGCGAGCAGCATTCGAGTGACAGCTCGGAGATTACTCGCATCTTAGGGGAGGGGTTACTTAGGAAATACTCATTCATGAACTTTTAATCGTCTCTTCATACAGGCGCAATTCAGGCAAGGCAAGAATCGCCTATGCCGAAATTGATAATCGCGCGTGGCGAAGAGCGAGGGGTGCTAACGGAGCCGCCGGTTCTGCCCGGCCTTCCAGGATTTGCCGGAAAGCTTATTCCCATGGAGCAGGCGCGCGAGCTGTACCAGCGAGTGCGCACAGCGCCGCCAGGTTTTCGGCTGCAGGCGCTGCTAGCGGAGATGAACATAAAACTCGAGGTCCAGGCCACCGACTTGGAACGCATCCCGGTCAAGGGCCCCGTGGTGGCGGTGGCCAACCATCCTTTTGGCATACTCGACGGTGCGGCACTGGAAGTGCTCCTGTCTCGCGTGCGCCCCGACGTTAAGATCCTGACCAACTCGCTGCTTGAAGGCATCCCCGAACTCCACGAGCATTGCATTTTCGTGGATCCGTTTCGCGCTCCATCTTCGGCCGCCAGGAATGTGCAACCCCTGAAGCAGGCGATGAGATGGCTTCGCCAGGGCGGCGCACTTGCCGTGTTTCCGGCCGGCGAGGTCTCGCAGTGGAATCTGCGCGAGGCCCAGGTCACCGATCCCGCGTGGAACACCGTGGCCGCTCGCCTGGCGCGCAGGACTGGAGCCAGCGCGCTGCCGATGTACTTTTGCGGCCGCAACAGCTTGGCGTTCCAGTTGCTCGGTTTGATCCATCCGCGGCTGCGGACACTTTTCCTGCTACAAGAATTTCTGCAGCAGTATGGGAAGCGTATACAGGTTCGCATCGGTGGCGCCATCTCGCCTGAATTGATTGCAAACCTCGACAGTGATGAGGAAACCACCGAGTATCTTCGCCTGCGCACTTATCTGTTGTCCTATCGCGGCAAGAAACCAGTCTCGTTCCCTACGAAGATGCTTTCCGTGCTTCCGCGCAAGCCGCAGGAGCCGCCTGCAGATGAGGTCCCAGCGCGATTCGTCCTTCACGATATTGCAGCGTTGCCGGCCGAGCGACTGCTCGTCGAAAACACCGAGTTCGCCGTGTACGCCGCACGCGCCTCTGAATTGCCCCACGCACTTGACGAACTCGCGCGCCTCCGCGAAATTACCTTCCGCGCCGCTGGTGAAGGTACCGGGCGCAGCGCCGATCTTGATCAGTTCGATGCCCATTACTGGCACCTGCTCCTCTGGAGTAAGGAGAAGCAGGAATTGGCCGGCGCGTATCGAGCCGGCAACACCGATGAGATCATTCGCGCTCACGGCATCAAGGGTCTCTACACGAACACCGTGTTCCGCTACGACGCGCGACTGTTTTTGAAGATCGGTTCGGCTTTGGAACTGGGGCGCTCGTTTGTGCGTCCCGAGTATCAGCGTCAGTACGCCCCGCTGCTCCTCCTATGGAAGGGTATTGCGCGTTTTGTGGCTGCCCATCCCGAGACTCCGGTGTTATTCGGAGCGGTCAGCATTAGCAATGAGTACAGCAGTTTGTCGCGCGAGATGATTGTCCGCTATTTTCAGCAGCGCCAGGACGGCCTCGAATTTGCGGACCTCATCCAAGCCCGCACGCCGTTTCGAGCCGCCAAATTGCGGCGCTGGGATTGCGGGGCCATCTGCAGCGCCTTGCGCGATATCGAGGAACTCGCCGAGCCGATTTCCGATTTGGAAGAAGACGGCAAAGGCGTGCCCATTCTGATCAAGCAATACGCCAAAGTTGGAGGCAGGCTAGTGGGCTTCAATCTCGATCGCAAATTTTCCAATGTCATCGATGGTTTGGTAATCGTTGACTTGCGTCGGACCGCACCTTCGGTCCTCGACCGCTATATGGGCAAGGAAGGCTACGCCGGTTTCCGCCGTTTCCACAAGCTCGATTAGCGCGGCGAGCTGCGAAAATTGACGATCTGTGTCTCCTATTTCTTCCGCAAGCGTTCTAGGCTGGCGAAGGGCGCTGCACCATTGTGCGTGTACCCATAGGACGAAGGTGGCAATTCATCCAAACCGGATGCAGCCGGTAGATTGCGATCAGTGCTCAAGATATTGTGTTGCCTGTTCAAAAAAGCGGGCATCTCTTAGATGCCCGCTAATCTTTCGCTTCCGGCGATCATCCCGGGCTATTTCCTTGTCGGGACTCCGGGCAACACAAAGTAACTCCGGCGGCCCTCATCGCTTCTCCCGTACCGTCCAGAAACGGGCTTAGGGGCAATTCATGGCAATCTCCCAGAGGCGGATTCTGGTCAGGAATAGCTTCCTGGTTGACCATGACTGGGGTACGATCCTGCGAGTGCGCCCTAATCGACTGCGGCGTGCAGCCGCCTACTTCACTGCTACCTCGGGAGCACAAGAAGCTCCGAGTCGGACCCTGAGAAACAGGACGCCTGGTTAGGAGCGCGCACGATACACTGCTTGACAGCGGATGACGAGCCGGAGCAAAACGGACGAGATGTTTTTCGCGCCCATGACGGGCAGTGCCCTGTTTCAAGCCTTTTGCAGAGCGTTTTTCATCTGTTATTGTCGACTGACGGTTGTGGGCCGGAAGCACCTTCCGACCTCCCCGTTCATCATCTGCAGTAATCATACGAGCCATATCGATAGTGCAGTTCTTATGACGGCCTCCGGGCTTCCTTTTTCCGCGTTCGCAATGCTTGGTGCGAGTGATTATTTCTTTGAGTCCTGGAGGACGAGATTCTTAGTCTCTCGATTCTTGAATGTCATCCCGATCGATCGCCAAGCGCAGCACAAGTCGCTGCGGCGGAGTTTAACGATCTGTGGGGAGTTTCTGCAGCGAACGCACGGCAATCTAATTCTCTATCCCGAAGGTACGCGGTCGCCTGACGGCGAGATTCAGAAATTCAAAAACGGTGCTGGGCTGTTTGCGTTCGACCTTGGGGTACCGGTGGTGCCGGCGCATATCGAGGGAGCTCATGAAATTTTGGCAAAGGGAAAATTCATGCCGCGGCCTGGAAACGTAACCGTCCGCTTCGGGGAGCCGATGATGTTTGCATCGAGTCAGATCGATCCTCGGCGACGTCGTGGGCCTCGGAGAGATGCTGTCGAATTGCTGGAACAGCGTATCCGCGCATTGAGATGGGGGCCATCCATTGGAGACGTGACCGGGCTGCCTGAGGATGAAGATCAGGCGACCATTTCCGTTCCCGCCGTGACGCAGGGGGCCACAACTCAAAAAGTCGCGGGCGGCAGAGTGGTGGAGTAGGGTAGTTGAACGCAGAACATCCGCAACACTTTATGCACTGGCATGCGCCGGTTCACGTGGTCCAAACTGTATCCCAGAGGGTGTGATGTATACGGCCAAGCATATGAAGTGGTGGGGATGGGGCGAGGAAAACGCCGCCTTCAACGCCAGCGCCCATCCCGGCTTGTGGCCCTATGCCAAGGCGGTACTCGGTGTGGAAGAAGAGCTCCGGGATACGCCGCCCGTGTCGATCGAAGCCGCCCAGTTGCGCGATGCAATTCATCATGACGGATTTTTGGCTGAGCTGCGCTTGTGGATGCGCGCCGATCAGATTTGCGATAGTCGTCGCGAGCGCCTGGTGCACACATACGGCAAAGGCTTCCGTGACCTGTTTCGTATGCGGCGCGGTATGGCCGAGGGTGCTCCTGACTTGGTGATTTATCCCGAAAATGAGCACGATGTACTCATGACGATACGAGCCGCCGTGCAACACGATGTCGTGGTCATCCCATTCGGCGGCGGTTCGAATATCGCCGGTTGTCTGGAGCGAATTGACACTCGCCGCATGGCGGTCTCGCTCGATATGCGACGCATGCGACGCGTGCTCGAGGTCGATACGGAATCATGTACGGCGCGCATCCAGGCTGGCGCCTTTGGTCCCGATCTTGAAGAGCAATTGCAGGGCTACGGCCTGACCCTCGGCCACTTTCCAGACTCCTTCCTGCACTCTACGCTCGGCGGATGGATCGCCACTCGTTCCGCCGGAATGCAGAGCGATAAGTACGGCAAGATCGAGGATATGGTCATCGCGCTGCGCATGGTCACGCCCGCGGGCGTCCTGGCGACGCGAGTCGTGCCCAAATCTTCGAATGGTATCGACGTCAACCATCTCTGTATCGGTAGCGAGGGCACTCTGGGAGTGATCACCGAAGCCACGATGCAGGTTCATCCAAGGTCGGAGCTGCGCCGCACACACGGCTACCTGTTTCTCGATTTCGAAAGCGGCATCGAGGCTATGCATGAGTGTGTGAGGAAAGAGTGCGTACCTTCAATGACCCGCCTCAACGACCCCGACAAAACGGCACTGTCGCTGGCATTCAAACCGCCATCCTCGCAGTTGTCGCGGGTAGTAAGCGGAGTTATGAAGGGTTACCTCCGCGTGAAAGGTTTCGACTTCATGCGAGCCTGCCTTATGCTCACCACTTTTGAGGGCAGCAAAGCGAATGTCGCTCGCCAACATAGTCAGGTGAACGCTATCTATCGTCGCTTCGGAGCGGTGGACCTGGGCCCCAGCTCAGGTAAGTCTTTCGAGTCGACCAAGTACGATTTTCCACATATCCGTGACTTTCTAATGGATCGCGGCATCACCTCCGACGTGAGCGAGACTTCAACCGTCTGGAGCAACATCGTTCCTCTTTATCAGGCACGACCGCAGCCCTGCGCGCCGCGATCTTAAATAGTGGAAGCGATGTAGAGCGGAATAAAACCCTGGGTCGGATGTCACATCAGCCACACTTATCAGTGCGGGGCGAGCCTCTATTTGACATTCGCGTGCCGGCAGCAGCATGGGCATGAAATGATTCAGTATCTGCGCGCGAAACGAGCGGTCCAGCAGTCGTTCATCGATCATCGGGCCACTCTATCGCACCACCATGCGGTCGGCACCGAGCACTTGCCGTGGCTCGCCGACGATATTTCGCCCGTGGGTGTGATGGCGGTGGCCGCAATCAAAGCAGGACTCGACCCAGGCAATGTAATGAACCCGGGACGCTTGCGTCCGTCCGCAACGCCTTTTGAGGAATGGTCGAGAGTCGGTAGCGATGCTGCGCACTCTTTGCCGGCGGATGCTCGATAGTGTTCAAAATATGCAACCCGGACAAATTCATTGCTCTGGTCAGACTGGGTGTCCCCGACGTTGCCAATTTGAACGGATCGTCTGTCATTGATTGAACCCGAGCCGCTCCGATAGGGTGGTGTGGGAGCTGCGTTTTGGACATCTATCTCGTCGACGGCACATACGAGTTGTTCCGGCACTACTACGCGCTGCCATCCGCCCGGGATTCGGATGGACGAGAGGTAGCGGCGGTCCGCGGCGTTCTCGCGTCGGTATTAGGTATGGTAAAAGGCGGCGCCACTCATATCGCAGTGGCGACCGATCATGTCATCGAATCGTTTCGCAACGGGTTGTGGCCGGACTACAAGACCGCCGAAGGGGTCGAGTCCGATCTGTTGGCACAATTCCCGCTGCTCGAAGAGGTGCTGTCGGCGGCGGGCGTAGTCGTGTGGCCCATGGTGGAATTTGAAGCGGATGACGCGCTCGCTTCCGGTGCAGCGGCCGCGGCTCGGGATGCGCGCGTTAAACGAGTGGTCATTTGCACACCGGATAAGGACCTCGCGCAATGTGTAAGAGGCACCCGGATCGTGCAGCTGAATCGCCGGACTCGCGTAACCATAGATGAAAACGGTGTGATCCAGAAATACGGCGTCTCTCCGGCATCGATACCTGACTATCTCGCGCTGGTGGGCGATGCAGCGGACGGGTATCCAGGCCTGAAGGGTTGGGGTGCGAAATCATCGGCTAGCGTCTTGGCCAAGTTTGCCCATCTCGAATCCATTCCGGCAGACTGCCGCGAGTGGCGAGTCAACGTTGCTAACGCTAGCGCTCTCGCGGCCACGCTCACCCGCGAGCGGGAGCGTGCACTGCTGTTTCGCACCCTCGCTACGCTCCGGAACGACATCCCGCTCTTCGACGATGTCGATGAGTTGCGTTGGAGCGGTCCCAAACCCACCTTCACTGATCTCGGGGCTCGACTAGACGCCGCGATAACCGAACCCAGACGGCCAGCGGCCGGTCGCTCGCGAAGCGTACCGATTCACTGATCCGCACCGCGACCGGCAAATGTTGTGGCGCCGGTACGGGATGCTCGCGGAGATCCAATGGTCTCCCGACTTCGATTCCCTGAAGGGAGATGCGTCCTCCATCGATTTGGTTCACAAAGTGAGAAAACCCTTGTAGAGCTAATCTGGAATGGACAAGACGTATCATCCATTGCGGCTGGGAATTTCCGCCGATCCGGAAATGCTCCGGAATTTGGAACAGTCCCGGGCAATTCAGCATATCTACAACCGAAAGAGAGACCCAGAGGAGCGCTCTCGATTGCAGGTCATCCCTTACCGTTGCATGTCGCGAATCAGAACCACGTCGGAATCGGTGTGGCCGCGAGTGAGACCGAGTTGTTTGCCATCGAAGGACCAGTGAAAGTCATTGATATGTTCGGCGGAAAAGTCGGTGATCTGTTTTCCTTTGGAGCCATCCAGAGGCTGGGACCAGAGGTTGTCCACGCCAGCCGTCCGCACGGGATAGACAATCGATCGGCCATCGGGTGAAAAGCGAATATGGCCGCCACGGGGACGTTCGAAATCCATAGTCTTCAGCACCTGACCGGAAGCGACATCCACCAGAGTGAGCTTTTCGATGTGATCGGAAAGATGGCCGAAGGTGGCGCTAATCGCAGTTTTTCCGTCCGCGGACATGTCGAAATCGGCGGAGAGGTCATCGGAAATCTTAGAGGCGGCCCCGCCATCCACGGGTACTTTCATCAGGCGGTTGCTACTGGCACTTTCCTGGTAGATTACCAATCCATTAGAGGAGCAAACAGGATATTGATCCAGGTTGCCGTTGGTAAGCTGCTTGAGATTGCCGCCGGCAGTGTCCATCCGCCAGATATTCAAAGCGCGGCTTCCTTTTCTGAAGATGTCGAAAACGAAAAAACGGCCGTCCGGACAAGCAGCGAACGTATCGGCAATTGTGTTGTCGGGCAACGCAATCGACGTGCTGTTGCCGGTCGCGGGATCGAGAAGGGACAGTCCCGAGGCACCGAGCCGGATCAGCCGCCCGTCCTGTGTCCAACCGAACCGGTAAACTGGAGCCCCCGACGTCACTTGATGGAGCTGCTTGGTGGGAGCGCCCGACGGCATGGCGAAGAGGTTCCAGTGGCCTTCGCTCATGACCGAGGCCACGTTACGTCCATCGCCCGCAACACTGGGATCGGAGTAGTTGTTGGTGTCGCGAGTGACCGGGACGAGCTTCCCCTCCGGGTACGAAATAAAAATAATTTGACCGCCGCTGAAATTGCTCAACGCGACTAGTCCTGAGCCATCGGGCATCCAGACTGGGCGCTGCACAATGCGATCGTTGCTGGTAAAAAAGAGCCGCTGCTTCCCGCTGGCCACATCGATCGCTACCAGCCCGCTGAAAGCATTGCCCGGCTGAAGCACCATGCAGACTATGGTTTTGCCATCCGGAGACCAGGCCGGATCAAACAAGCCACCCGTGTGGGGTCCGCTGGCAAGAATCGTTTCCTCCCCTCCGTCCACGGGTTTAATCAGGAGGCGATACTTGCCAGCCTCAGGATTGTTGTAGCGAAAAAAGGCGATCCTGTGTCCGTCGGGCGAAAAAGTGATATTCGAGTCGATGTCGGTGACAAGTTTTTCCGGTGTGCCTCCCAGCAACGGAGCACGGTAGAGATATTCCAATTCTTCGCTCCCCGGTTCGGTACGGATGAAATAGAGATAGTTGCCATCCGGGGAGAAACTCAAGTGCCTGTAATAGACTTCGGCCGGAGCCACAACCTGGGTATTGCTATTGGTGGGGAGATTGCGCAGCCACAGGCTCTCTTTGCCGCCTTCATCCATCCCGTTGAGGACATACTTGCCATCGGGCGAAATGGCAACCTGACTTGCCTTGCCGGAGTCGGTGACCTTGGTGATGGAAATGTTCTGGAACGGCATGGGGCGGTTGCGATTCACAAACGCATAAATGCCGTAGCCCGCGGCAGCGAGAACCGCGACGGCAATCAGCACAGCCGCGCCGGCTCCGATTTTGTGTTGGCGGACGACGGCCACAGCGGCGGAGCCCGACGCGGCGACGGGACGTCCCGATGAACTCGGGGGGGGGACCGGGGCTGTCACTCCGCTTGTGGCACCACTCTCAGCTGTTGCCACCTTGTGTCCTGATTCGCTGTCGCGCTTCATGCGCTTGAGATCGCCGCGAAGATCAGCAGCCGACTGGTAGCGGAGGTCGCGATCTTTTTCCAGCAGCTTGTCAATGCACTCTTGCAGCTTGGGCGGAACCGCCGGGTTAAGTTGAGCGGCGGGCGTAGGGTTCCGTTCCAGGATGGAGTTGAAGACCACGGCGGAAGTGTTGCCCGCGAACGGCAGGGCGCCAGTAGCCATCTGGTAAATGACCGTGCCCAGGGAGAACAAGTCGGTACGCGAATCGAGTGTTTCCCCGCGGGCCTGCTCTGGCGACATGTAAGCAATCGTGCCAACGGTCGAGCCGGGGCTAGTAAGGTGAGGCCGGGAGTCCTGGGTTGCCCCGATGGTGTCCATGTCAAGGGAGCTGGTAAGCTTCGCAAGGCCGAAGTCGAGAATCTTCACCACGCCGCGTTGGGTAACGAAAATGTTCGCCGGTTTAATGTCGCGGTGGACGATTCCTTTCGCGTGCGCGGCATCCAGAGCGTCGGCGAGTTGACTGCTGATGTCGAGTAAACGGTTCAGCGGCAAAGGACCGGCGGCTAGCTTGGCATCCAGACTCTCACCTTCAAGCAACTCCATGGAAATGAAGGATTGTCCGGCGTCGTTTTCGACGGCGTAGATGGTGCAAATGTTGGGATGATTCAGAGCTGACGCAGCCCGGGCTTCGAGCAGAAAGCGCTCCAGCGCGGCGGCGTCGCGCGAAAGATCGGGAGGCAGAAACTTCAGCGCCACGCGACGCGAGAGAGTGAGGTCCTGGGCTTCGTACACCACGCCCATTCCACCGCTGCCGAGTTGGCCCGTAATGCGGTAGTGCGAGATGGTTTGGCCGATCACGAAAAAGGTGCCCCAGTCGACGGTCGTTTCATCTTACGGACCGGGGTATTCCCGAGTCAATGAAAGGCGGTGGCTCTAGAGATAGCGCATATTCTCGAGATCGGCGATCAGTCCTGGTCCGGCCGGTTTCCATCCCAGTTGTTTACGGGTTTGTCCACTGGACGCCGGCATGTCGAGGCCCGCGAACATTGCAAGCCAGCCAAAGTGCGCTTGCGCCTTCTCTGGAGAAAGGCTGACCACGGGCACCTTCAGCCCTTGGCCAATCACTTCGGCAATTTCCCGCATCGCCACTCCCTCTTCAGCGACTGCGTTGTATCTACTCCCTGACTGACGCTTTTCCAATGCGAGCCTGTAGAGATGAGCAACATCCAGAACATGCGCCGCCGGCCAGCGGTTGAGTCCTTCACCTATGTATGCCGACACTCCCTTCTCGCGGGCCACTTGGACCGCGTAGGTGATCAGCCCCTGCTTAACCGTGTCGTGGACCTGGGGAAGACGCACTACCGACACGTTGACACCGCGCCCCGCCACGGAAGCTCCTGCGACTTCCGAGCCTTTACGGGGATTGGGGTGGTTGGCATCGAAATGATCCTCAGTTGCGGGCTGACCCGCGGCAGCATTGCCCATTCCGGTTCCGGAAGTGATCAGGAGCGGGCGGTCCGACCCGATGAGCGCGGCGCCGAGAGCCTCGATGGCGCGCTTGTCCTTTTCACAGACCTCGATGAACTTCGAAAAGTCCTGGCCGAAAGCGCTGTGGTCGAAGGCGCAATGAATCACGCCATCGGCCTGGGCTGCCCCGCTGCGCAGGCTTTCCAGATCTTCAAGGTTCCCTCGATGCACCTCGGCCCCGGCGGCGATCAAAGATTGAGCGCCCGCCTCGCTACGAGCGAGACCGCGTACCTGATGGCCAGCGTTGATCAGTTCCAGAACGATGGTATAACCGATAAAACCTGTAGCACCTGTAACAAATACCTGCATGAATTGTCCTCCTGGATTGTTATGGCATGAATGAAAGTCCGAACGGCTACTGACCCCGTTGACCTCGACCGATTGCGTCGAGGTCGGCGAGTACATCAGCGGGAACCTGAAGCGTCGCAGCCTTCAAGTTCTCGCGGAGATGTGCCACGGAAGATGTTCCGGGGATCAATAAGATGTTGGGCGAGCGCTGCAAAAGCCACGCGAGCGCAACCTGCATTGGAGTGGCTTTCAACAAGGCCGCTGCCGCGTCTAGTGCCGATGACTGTAACGGAGTGAAGCCTCCTAGCGGGAAAAATGGAACGTAAGCGATACCTTGGGCGGCAAGATCATCAATGAAGGCGTCATCGTTCCTGCGAGCCACGTTGTAGAAATTCTGCACGCACACGATCTCGGTAATCGTTTGAGCCTCCAAGAGCTGCTTGGGAGTTATGTTGCTCAGTCCAATATGACGAATCAGTCCCTGACGCTTCAGTTCGGCAAGCACGGTCAGCGGTTCCTCGATCGAACCCTCCGACGGTTCCACCATGCCTCCAACACGAAGATTTACAACATCGATGTGATCGAGCCCGAGATTTTTCAGGTTGTCATGAACTCCGTCGATGAGTTCCTGTCGGGAGAGAGCATGAATCCAGCTCTTGTCTGAACCGCGGCGAGCTCCCAGTTTGGTGACGATCACGAGACTATCCGGGTACGGATGGAGAGCTTGCTTGATGATCTGATTAGTCACATGCGGTCCGTAGTAGTCGCTGGTATCAATGTGGTTCACGCCGGACTCTACTGCCTCCCGCAGAACCGCACGGGCGGCATCTACATCCCGCGGTGGTCCCCAGATGCCGGGTCCGGCGAGCTGCATCGCGCCGTATCCCATGCGGTTCAAAGTCATCGATGTGCCAGCAAGAGTGAAGCTTCCGGCAAGTTGAATCTGTTCAATCATTCCGTTCCTCCTTGCTACAATCATTGGATGAAGGATTCTTCAGGTTTGGAGTTCGCATATGCCGGCTGACGCTGTCGTTGCATTCGAGCCAAGAAAGACGCCCGTCCAAGCCAGGTCAACGGTCACGGTCGAGGCGATTTCCGAGGCCACTATTCAGGTTTTATTGAGCCATGGGACAGACCGATTGACCACGACACGGGTTGCCCAACGTGCCGGCGTGTCTGTGGGCACTCTGTATCAGTACTATCCCAATAAGCAGTCGTTGCTGTTTGCGGTGCTGGAAAATCATCTCAGTAATGTAATGGCAAGGATTGAGGCGGTTTGTGAGAGCGCCTGTCATAAACCGTTAGCGGGGATGATCCGAGAAATGGTGGAGGCGTTCGTCGACGCCAAGATGGAGCGTGCAGACATCTCGGTGGCGCTTTACCAAGTCTCGGCGGACGTGGGTGGGCCTGCGTTGCTGAAACGAATCGGTCAACGCTCCCGGAAAGCCGTTGAGGCAATGCTTCAGACAGCGGAAGATATCAAGTCGCCACCGGACAAATTCGCGATCGATATGATGCTCGCGGCCATGGCGGGCGCGATGCGTTCCTTGCTGGAGACTGGACCATCCCCCGCCGCAGTCCGCAAAGCGCGAGAGCAACTCGTGCTCCTTTGCCAGTCGTATATGGCAGCCGCGACGCTTAAACGCTCTTGCTAATCGACGGCACGACCTGCGTCACTCGACTAACCGATCATTTTGCGTTGATCGTCGATGCGGCGCTCGCGTTCGCTTGCGAATCGCTCCACGCCTGCGAAAATCGAATCGGGGTCGAGATGCGCTTCCGCGATCACGTCCGCTTCGAGGCCGCCGCTTCTCCAGGTATTGTCGAAGTCGGACGTGAGTGAATACTCATCCGTCAACGGACCGAGGTTTCGCAGCGGCCACATGCGCCGCGTGCCCGTGGATACAACCATTAAATCGTAGCGAGCCTCGGGCGGCAGCACAGAATCGCGATACGCTTTTGACTGTCGCTCGAACAGGTCCTCGCTGATCGCCGCGATGACTTTCACGTTCACACCGCCCGCTTCGAGTTTCGGTAGCACTTTCACGAGATTCACCGTGGAACTCGATCCTTGCGCGATCACGTAACCGTGGCGCGGTTTATCCGGCGCAAAATCGCGGATCACGTACAGGCCCTTTGCCGCGGCGCGCAGATCGGAGTCAGCGAAATGGCTGCGGTCCGCGACCGCGAAGTCGGGACGCGCCACTTCCAGCGTGATGATGCCCACGCGGGGATCGCGTGCTGCGATTTCCGCTGCCGCGAAATAGCCGGGCGCGACATCGTTGTAATCCCAAAAGCTCAAATTGATAACCTGACCGCGCGGGAACAGCTTCCACACTTGCGGCGCGAAAATGCCGAAGTGGGTGCGCGCATCCGCTGCAGTTTCAGGACCGGAGTGCGCGGAGAGAATATGCAGCACCCCGCCGCGGAATTTGCTGTCCTGATTTTGTTGACTCCAGACACGCGCCGGAGTGTACATCAGCGGGGTGAACGCTCCGTACGTGCCGCTCAAAGCCCAAACGCCGGCAAATTTTTCGGGGTCGACGGAAGCGCTTTGACTCACCAGCCCGATGGCGGTGGAAACATTGCCCGCTTCTTGTATGGGCGCTTTCAAGCGCGTGCCCAGCGGATTGTCCGTGGGACTGTAGTGCCCCCACAAGCTGCCGTGCTCCACGTTGATCGACTCCGAGAGGTCGGCGGCCACCGTGAAGAATCGTCCTTCCGTGATGTAATTCATCCACTTAATGATTTCGGAAATCGCGCGCCGCGCTCCGGCCACCTCGCCCGGCTTCTTGAACAGCGCGATGTTAACTTGCTTCTCCGCACCGGAAATCGCATTGCGAATCGAGACCTTCTGCGGCTCTTCCGGAAGCGCCGCAACCCGCAGGCGATCGTCGAGAAACGGATCGCTCGAGGCCGAAATGCGCAACTTCACATCGTCGCGCACGGTGTCGCCGATTTCCACAAGGCGATCGGCGAGGCGATCGCCCAATCCGTTGCGGTCGAGGAGCGACATTACGACGTCGATGTTGGTCTTAAACTGGATCAATCGCTCGCGATTATTGCTGACTGCGCCCTTGTGAATTCCTTCGAACTCCACGCCGTAATGATTCTCGAATGTCTGCGCCAGCGCGAGAAAATACTCCGAGTTCATCTTCAGGGCGTAGGGATGGCTCGGGTAACTCACCAACTGATCGCCGCTGTAGCCGGCAATTTTTCCGTCAACCGCAGCCGGCCAGTAGCCCTTGATCGTTTTGCCGATCGCAGCGATGGGACGGCGGTCGTGCGGGTCCACTGCGTCCATTGCTTTCAGCACCTCGGCCACCTGCGAGTAGTCGTTACCGTTCGTCAGCGTAAAGACGTTCCATCCGTACGACGTCCATTGGCTCACGATATCGTAATCGTCGAAGCACTCGGCGATTACGCCGCCGATCTTGCCGCCAATCAGGCAGTCGTCGATGCCCGCGTTGTTGTCGGAAATCATCACGCGCAAACGCTTTCCCACTTGCAGGGCGAGCGCCTGCGTCTTGAACTCCTGCGCGTGACCTTCGGTGAGCGCGAATTCTCCTTCCAGCGCGATCACTTTCGGCGAGTCTGGCGCGCCCATTACATCCCAGAACGCCGCTTTTCCCGCGGCCGTCGCGATGCCGATCCCCGAGGGTCCGCCGTTCACGTCGTTGGTGCAGTCGGTACTTTCGGCATGTCCCGAGAGCGCACGAATGCCGCGGCCTTTCGCTTGCGCAAACAGCGGATTGTCTTCCAAACCCGTTTCGTGCAGCAGCGTTTTCAGCGCGCCCGCGCCGCGCCGGAATCCGAGCGCGTCGATCGGTAGCATGGCGACCAGCGGGTCAACGTGATAACGCGGATCGCCGGTCTGCTCGTACTTGCGGTAGAGCGCCTGGCCCATGATCATCCACAGCGCATAGCACGTGGGGATCGAGTGGCCCGCCGCGAGCATGAACTTGTCGGAGTAAGGATGCTTCGGCCGGCGGTAATCAAAACGGAGTCCGCCGTTTTCAGGACCGATCAAATGCGCCGCAACATTGTACGGTGTGTATGCGAGCGGTCCGCCGAGATGCCCGGTCTGCGCGTAATTTCCCAGCAGCACCAGGGTCATGCAGGTCATGTATCCAACGTCGTCCAGCAGCGGATCGTTCGCCAAAGGTTGTTGCGGGGAGGGAGAAGGAGCTACGTGAATGTGCGATGTCATAGACGCTCTCAAAAATCATAGCACCTGTGAAGAGACCTTTGGGAGAGTGAAAACAGCGCCGCCACGCGCGGTTTATAAAGTCCTTTCTCTTGCGCTCAAATCGGTGAACTTCCTCAACAAATCGTGAGACCACGAAGTCCTCCTGGAATGCTCCGCGCATCCTGCGGGGCACTCCTGAAGGTCCAGTGCGAAAAGAGTCGGCCGCTTGAAGGCGGCGCAGTGGCGCCCTTCTTCTAGCTCGCTTTTGCCTCTTCGTCGCGCCTTCGGACGGCCGCTCCTTCAGGGTCGGTGATGATATCGACCCACTTCGGATCGGGCGCGGCCGCGGCGTCGTAGTTGTCGTGCCAGTTCCACCACTTGTACGGCGGGGTCTGAGGATAACCCTGGGGCGAATCCTCCCAAGTTTCCTGCCGGCCCAGTGGCGTGAGGTCAAGATAGCTCCAGGTGCTCCCCATCGCCTCATCACCACGGTTGTTGATGAAGTAGGTGCGAAACACCTTTTCGCCGTCGCGGAAGAACACATTGTGGCCGTGCCATTGATCGACGCCGAAGTCCGCGTCGAAGCTGTCAGTCATGGTGTACCACGGCATGTCCCAGCCCATCCGCGCCTTCAGCCGCGCGATATCCGCTTGCGGCGCGCGTGAGGCGTAGACCAGCGTCGTGTCGCGGGCGTTCAGATGGGACAAATGTGCGACCTGATCGGCGCCCAGAGAGCAGCCGCGACAGGCGTGCTCAGGCCAGCCGAATACGCCGGGCTCGAAGAAGGCGCGATAAACGATCAACTGCAGGCGGCCTTCGAACAAATCCAGTAGGCTGACCTTACCCTTGGGCCCGTCGAACTCGTACTTCTTCTCCACCGCCATCCAAGGCATCCGCCGCCGCTCGGCAGCCAGCGCGTCACGCGACCGGGTCAGTGCCTTCTCCTTCACGAGCAGCCGCTGCCGCGCAGCTTCCCACTCCTGCTGCGACACGATCGCGGGTGTCTTCATCGCCAGATGTTCTTTCGCATGCTCCTTGTTCGTCGACATTTTCATTTCTCCCTATTATTCAAATTTGAGACGATTTCTTCTGCTGCGTTCTTTTTGCGAGAAACTTTCACAGCCAATGCCGCCAGCCCGCCGGTAGAAACCATCCCGGCCACGACTACTCCCACCGTTCCCAAACAGAATGGGCACATCGTTCGCCTCCTCGGCGGCCAAATTAGCCATTAAGCCGCCTCTATACCGTTGACGGATAAGATGAGGTTATTTCGACAGGCAAAATAAAAAAATTAGCCTCGCCTTTGGAGCAGAAACTGTCTCACCGCGGGATCCTCGGTCAGACCAATCGCCCGGTCGAATGCATCCCAGGCCTCAGGTGTTCTTCCTAGCCGTTGCAACAGGTGAGCGCGAACCGCCCAGTACGGCTGATAGGCGAGGATACCGCCCGGATCGATCCCATCCAACGCTGCCAGGCCCGCTTCGGCTCCCTTCGCTTCGGCTACCGCCGCGGCGTATCCGGTTTGCGTGCCGAGCGTCGGTGATATCCGCATCAGCTGTTCATAAAACATCAGGATCGCGTTCCACTGAATCCTGCCGCTCCGCGCCCGCTCGGCATGTACCGACTGAATCGCGGCTTCCAGCTGAAACCGGACGCTGCGACCGCAACCCGCCGCTTCGCCGAGATGCCGTTCCGCCTCTTCAATAAAGGACAGCGACCATTTCTGGCAATCCTGCGCGGAAAGAGGAACGAACCGGCCGTCCGGCCCCCGCCGCGCCGCCCGGCGGGCTTCGCAGTGGAGCATCAGAGCCAACAACCCGTGAACCTCTGGCTCTTGGGGCATCAGCTGCAGAAGCACTCGCGCAAGCCAGATCGCCTCCTCTGCCAGATCTCGGCCGCGTTGGTCAACACCCGCCATGTCATCCCAGCCGATCCCGAATGCGGCGTAAATCGCTTCCAGCACGGCGTCAAGCCGCTCCGGCAATTCACGTTCTTGCGGGATTTCAAATCGAATTCCCCCGTCGCGGATCTTAGTCTTGGCACGCACCAGACGTTGCCCCATCGTGGTGGGCGAAATCAGGAACGCGTGAGCAATGCGCACCGCGTCCAAGCCTAGAACGGTCTGCAGCATCAACGGCGTGTGCATCGCCGGATCAATTGCCGGATGGGCACACACAAACAGCAGTTTTAATCGTTCATCTGGAAATTCCGGCGACAAAGTCATGTTGGGTTCCTTGGACTCCTCTTTGAGGAGTACGAGCGTGGGCTCGCTGGCCTCGGCGACTTGCCGATGACGCACAAGATCGATAAACGAGCGGCGCGCCGCCGTCAGCAGCCACGCCTCTGGACTTTGCGGCACGCCATCTCGCGGCCAGGTTTCGAGTGCCGCTATGAGTGCATTACTGAGGGCATCCTCCGCGCTCCCCACGTCGTGCGTGTGCGAAGAAAGGTATGCCACCAGGCGGCCGTAGGACTCGCGAGCCACGCGTTCGACAGCGCGATGAGTGGCTCGATGAGTGCTCTCTGGTTCGCTTCCACTCATCGTCTTTCACTCAACCCGTGACCCGCCGCAAGTATTCCGGCGAAACGGGTCGAACCTCCACAGCACCCATCGAGGCGGCGGGGCATCGCGCTGCCCATTCGAGCGCCGCATCCAGCGAGGGAAGCTCCAGGATTGTGAATCCCCCCAGTTGTTCCTTAGTATCCGCGAAGGGGCCATCCTGTACACGCCTCTTTCCCTCCTTCAGCCGTACCGTGGTTCCAGTCGCCGGAGGTTGCAGTGGACTGCCACCGACGAATATGCCGGCTTCTACGATCGCCTTGTGGTATGCCCTCCACGCACCGAGGTAGGGATCATTTTCGTCCGCATTCCGTGCCGCAAAAGCGTCTGGCGATTCGAAAATCAGCAAAGCGAATTGCATAACCTTTTCTCCTTCGGAACAGTTGTGAGCGCCTTTGCGCTCCTGCAGGTATGACGGATGAGACGCCGCCCCTTCGACAGATTTCAGAAAATTTCATGGAATTTCAAGCTGGCCTCATCGCGTAAAAGCATATCCCGCCATTTAGACGTTTCCCACGTGCTGTGACCTGCACGCGATTACTGAGCGCGTGCCAAGTATTATTTTCCGATGCAGAAGGTACCGAAGATAAGATTGAGGATGTCGTCGGTGGTAGTGGCGCCCGTGATTTCGTCCAGCGGGCGCAGTGCTGCATAAAGATCAAGCAGCAGCATCTCGTGAGGGACGCGGCCCGCAACCGCGTTGCTCGCGGCGTCGAGCGCACCAAGAGCTCCGTTGACCAGTCTCTGGTGCCGAACGCTGGTAAGAAACCCGGGCTCTGCCTGCATGGCTGCACCTCCGCTGGCGTGGCGCAGAATGGCCCCCCGCAGGCTCGAGATACCATCGCCAGTTAAGGCGGAAGTGGAGATGTGCGGCACCGGTGAGAATGCGTGTGGACGGTCGCTTTCGGCCGCCCCAGAACCAGGTCCGCCGGCGCTCGCTAAGTCGGACTTGTTTTCCACCACGATAGCCGGCCGCCCCTCAACTTGACTAAGTAACTCGCCGTCTTCTTCAGATAGCGATTGCGTCTTATCGATCACTACCAACACTAAGTCGGCGTCGGCCAGCGCCTCCATTGACTTCTTGATCCCGATGCTCTCCGCTTCGTCCAGAGCGCGCCGGATGCCCGCCGTGTCCACCAGTTCCACAGGAATTCCACCGATGGCGACGGTTTCGCTGACCAGATCGCGCGTCGTACCCGGCTGTGCCGTGACGATGGCTCGCTCCCGTTCCACCAGACGATTAAACAAGCTCGACTTGCCCACGTTAGGACGTCCTACGATGGCCAGCGTCAGTCCCTGGTGAACGATCTTGCCGTAAGTAAAGGTGTCGGCAAGACGCAGCAGCGGGTTTTTTACCTGCCCGATACGATCGAGGATAGCCGCGTCCGGAGCGATCGACACATCGTCTTCGGCAAAGTCAATGCCGGCCTCAAGCAGGGCGATCAACTCAACTAATTTCTGCTTGATGGGCTTCAGTCGATTGGAGAGCGCGCCGTCAAGTTGCTGCGCCGCGACCTTCGCCTGAAACAGGGTTTGCGAATCGATCAGGTCCCGAACCGCTTCCGCCTGGGTCAAATCCAGCCGTCCGTTCAGAAACGCTCGCATCGTGAATTCGCCCGGCTCGGCCAGACGGGCGCCACCAGCCAGAGCCAGTTCAACCACGTGGTGCAGCACAACCGGCGATCCGTGCGCCGAGATTTCAACAATATCGTCGGTAGTATAAGAATGAGGCGAAGCAAAGAAAGTAACCACGACCTCATCAATACGGGTGAAATCCACCGCAGATGACACAGCAGAACATGTGGGAGCGGACGCATTCGTCTCCGCCGAGCGCAGCCCGGCTGCGGCTGTCCCGGCTCCGGTGGTCGCAGGTTCGATCAAATCGCAGTGAATAGCGCGGCCCGGCTGCAGTTCACAACTCAAGCGCAGCATGGGCGCGGCGATCACTCGCGCCTCCGGCCCCGCCAGTCGCACAACTCCAATCCCCCCGCGTCCGGGCGGTGTAGCAATGGCGACGATGGTGTCATCCAGATTCATCAAAATCAGTCAGCGAAGTTAATCGACAATGAACAGCCTGGCTCCCGTTTTGCTTGAAGACCGATGCGAGGATTCCCCGTCCGCCACCTGGTAACTCTGCCCCGGAGTCAGCGTGAAGCTCGTTCCATCGGAGAGAACGGTTTCGAGTTCGCCTTCCAAACAAAGAACCACGTGCCCTTTGGAACACCAATGATCGGCCGCATAACCCGGCGAGTATTCCACCATCCGAACCCGAATGTCGCCGACGGTTTGGCTTCGCCAGAGGGCCATACCAACTTCGCCCGCATGCTCGGAAGGCGGTACCCCGGCCCAATCCGTCAGGGAGAGAGGGAATCCAGTCATCTTCATGACTTGAGTATAGCCAGAAGCTTCAGGTGGCGGGACAGCGTAACCCGCCGTGGAATTGCGTGCCATAGTGAAGTCCGATGGAGTGCCGTTTGCCGCATCCACCGCCCGTCATTTATACTTACCGTTTGCCTTAAGCCAGCGGATTCAATCAGGAGCAGGGATTTTCGATGCCGAAACGTACATTTCAACCCAACAGGCGCAAGCGCTCGAAAAAGCACGGGTTCCGCACCCGCATGAAGACCAAGAGCGGGGCCGCAGTGCTGTCGCGCCGCCGGGCCAAGGGACGCAAGCGCGTTCCGTGAAGCCGGGTTTCCGCGATTAATTTCCCTCAACGGACAGCGAAGGCCGTCTTTATCATTAACGATAGCTAAGCTATTTGCAGGATTGTGAGCTGGTGAGCGGCCGACGCTCCCGAAGCGGGGTGGAAAGCAGCCCGCGGCAAAAGCGCGAGCAAGCTTTCCCGCGCGCGGCGCGACTGCTGAAGCACTCCGACTTCGATCGCGTGTACAAGCAAGGGCGGCGGCACTTTTCTTCGCACATGACCGTGTACTATCTGCGGCAAGCTGGAGACGCTCTTTCGGCAAACGCCCGTGCGGAAACGCCTCCGGGCGACACGATCGCGCAAGACACGATCGCGCGCATCGGGTTCACCGTCGGCAAGGTGCTCGGCGGCGCGGTCGACCGCAACCGGATCAAGCGCCGCCTGCGCGAAGCCGTCCGCCTGCGCCGTGTGGTGCTCGAAGGCGTGGGCGCGGTAGATATAGTGATCAATCCGAAGAAGTCGGTGTTGACACTGGAATTTTCGGTGCTGCTCGAAGAAGTGGCACGGGCGCTCGACGCGATCGCAAAAAAGCTGGCAGACTAAAAGAAATCGATGTAAAGAAGTCGAAATAAGAAGATCGAATTAAGGAAATGAAATCTCTCGCGCTCCGTCTCTTGCGGCTCTACAAGCGGTGGATTTCGCCAGCATTTCCGCCGTCCTGCCGCTACGTGCCGACCTGCTCCGAGTACGCCATGGAAGCGGTAGAGCGCTACGGCGTGCTCCGCGGAGGAGCAATGGCCGCATGGCGTTTGTTGCGTTGCCACCCCTTCGCAAAGGGTGGTTATGATCCCGTCGTCAAGGTTCCTAAGCGAAAGGTTTCCAATATTGGCTGGAAAGTGAGCCGCGCACTTCCCTGCGGCGCGAACGACTAACGACAAACGACCAACGACGAATGATGAGCGACTGATTTGGCAGACTTTCAAAATCCTCAGCAAGAACCCGGCATGGAGCGCAAGACTCTTGATCGTCTTTGCGCTGACCTTCCTGGTCATCATGCTCTTCCAGCCGCTCTTGAAAAAGTACGGCCCGCAGCCGCCCGCAAAGCCGCCAACGTCTCAAGCGGCGCGAATCACAGCCCAGCTTGCCGCCGCAGACTCCCGCCCAAACTTCCGACGCAACAACCCCACCGTCGCCGTCAACGGCTGCCAAGCCGACCCGCAATCGGCTCCTCTGCAGGCGGCCAGCCGAGTCCGAGACCGTAATTGAAAATGACGTCTACCGCATCGTCTTCACCAATCGCGGCGGCCGAGTGAAGTCATGGGTGCTCAAGAAGTACACCGACGACAAAGGCGGACAACTGGAACTAGTCAATACCGCAGCCGCCGAAAAATATGGATATCCACTGACCCTCTGGAGCTATGACGATGCGCTCCGCAACAAGCTGAACTCGGCCCTCTACGTGCGCCGACCAGCAGCTGGGGCGACCGCTCCCGCGGAAATCAAGTTCACTTATTCCGACGGCGACGTCTCCGTCCAAAAGTCCTACCACTTCGATCCCAACAGTTATGTAGTCGGAGTGAAGACCGCCGTTGAAGTAAAAGGTGTCCCCGTCGCCGCTTTGCCCATGTGGCCCGCTGGCTTCGGCGCGGATATGACCGGTCCCCAGTACGCCCTCGGCCAAATCGTCTACCAGTACGACGACAAGGTTGAACGCCTCGCGATCAAAAAAATCAGCGGCAACGGAACCCTGCAAGGCCCGTTCAACTGGGCGGGAGTTTCCGACCAGTATTTCGCCGCGGTTTTCCTGCCGCAAGACCCGAAGAATGCGTCCATGGTGACGCTGCGCAACGCGCTCGAAATTCCGCACGGCGGCTCCGACACAAAGCAAATGGACAAGGTCGACGTGCTCGGCGCAGCCGTAGGCAGCCTGAAGGGCGCAACCGATGCTCGCCTGTACGTGGGCCCGAAGGCGCTCGCCGATCTCGAAGCCGTTCCCGTGCCGGGCATCACCGGCGCCGAACCTGATCTGCGCGCCGTCGTTGACTTCGGTTGGCTCGGAATCATCGCGCGCCCGCTGTTCCTGTGGCTCAAGTGGATGCACAGCCACATCGTTGCGAACTGGGGTTGGGCAATCCTCCTCCAGACGCTGGTCATCAACGTGGCGCTGCTGCCGCTCCGTCTGACGCAGATGAAGTCGATGCTCAAGATGCAGCGCGTCGCCCCGCAGATCAAGTCCATCCAGGAAAAATACAAGAAGTACAGCCTGCGCGATCCACGCAAAGCCGAAATGAACCAGGAGATTTCGGCCCTCTATAAACAGGAAGGCGTGAATCCCGCCGGCGGATGTCTGCCGCTCCTCATCCAGATGCCGTTTCTGTTTGCCTATTACCGCATGCTCAACGTGGCCATGGATCTTCGTCATGCGCCCTGGCTCTGGATTCACGATCTGTCCGCGCCCGATCCCTGGCACATTCTGCCAGTTGCGATCATCGTCACCATGCTGGTAATGCAGCGCATGACGCCGCAAGCGGGCATGGATCCCGCGCAGCAGAAGATGATGAACATCATGATGCCCGGCATGCTCGGCCTGATGAGCTGGAACTTGCCCGCCGGCCTGGGCCTTTACTGGTCCGCCGGACAGTTAATCGGAATCGTGCAGCAATCGGTAATGAATCGCACAAGCTCGGCCGCGAGATGCGCGAGATGATGGCGAAGCGAGCCAGAAAGAAAGAGAAGTAGCCATCAGCCATCAGCCGTCAGGTAAACCAGAGACTCATGAGGCTTTACCTGAGGGCTGACGGCTGATGGCTGAAAGCTGATCTACCCTATGCCAATCACCGACAAAGTCGCCGCCGCCAAGCAAATTGGAGAATTCCTGCAGGCCGTCATCTCAAACGGCGGCTTCAAGCTGAAGTACCGGATCACCGTCGATCCGCCCATCGCCGAGAATCGCGAGTGGGAGCATCCCGAAATTCTGGTGGAGTTTGCCGGACCCGATTCGGCTCTGTTGCTCGAACGCAGCGGCGAGTTGCTGCGCTCGTTCGAGCTCCTGGCAACGGAGATCCTGCACCTGCAGGGCAACGAGCACGAGAAGATCTGGTTCGACTGCAAAAATTTTCGCGCCCTGCGCATCGACGAGTTGCAACTCGCCGCGCGCGTAGCCGCCGAGCAGGTGCGCCGCACCGGCGAGCCCTACCGCTTCGGTCCCATGTCATCGCGCGAGCGCCGCATCGTGCATCTCGCTCTGCGCGAAGAAAAAGATTTGCGCACCGAAAGTGACGGCGAAGGTGGAAGACGATCGGTCGTAGTCTATCCCGGCAAATTACAAAACAGCGCCGGCGCCAGCGAGACGTGAACGCCGAGACCGCGTCATAGTTGGCCTTCACCTGCAATGGCTGAAAGCTGAATGCTCGTCTTCATTTCCACTTGCACACTTTGCGCGGCAGTTAGTTTCTCGACACTTGACAGCGCAAAAAAATCGCGATCCGATACGCGCTTCGCGCGAAATTTTTTTATTGCAAACACCGACGCGGCGTTTTTTTTGTGCTAGTATGCCGTTCGTCTCGTAATAAATTTCAGCCGACAACCCGTACTGCAAAACAGAAGTTGCTCTGCAGTAAAAACGAAGCACTCATAATTTTCAGAGTTGGCTTTTTCCCGGACTTTTGCTCCGGCGTTTTTCAGTTTTTCTGGTAAAAAATGTCTCTCACTAGTTCCGCCATCATTCCGAATCCCTGGGCGCGCATCCTCGACGCACTGGAAAAGAAAATCAACCGCCACTCCTACGACACCTGGTTCAAGCCCACCCGCTACAGCCACGCCAGCAATAAAGTCTTGTTTGTGCGCATTCCCACCGCCGAGTTCCGCCACGTCGGCGACAAGTATGCCGACCTGATTCAGGAAGCGGTCGACAATCTCGGTCTGGGATACGAGGAAGTGAAATTCGTGACCGCCGACGACGATCCCTCGAACACCCCCATCCGTCACAACGGCGGCCTCTCGGCGCAGAGTCCAGTGGAAGCCGCAGTGCAGTTCAGCGGAAGTCACGGTGGAAGCCCAAACGGCCAGCTAGGCAGTGGCGCAGGTCCGCAACCGCTTTGCATCCGGCCCAGGGCCGCTTCGATTGGGATAGCGCCGCCCAACTGAATCCCCGCTACACCTTCGACGCCTTCGTCATCGGCAGCGGCAACCAGTTCGCCCACGCCGCCTGCCAGGCCGTAGCCGAGCGCCCCTCGAAGGCCTACAACCCGCTCTTCCTCTACGGCGGCGTCGGCATGGGCAAGACCCACCTGATGCAGGCCATCGGCCACGAGATCAAGCGCCGCACTCCGCAGGCCGCCATCTGCTACGTGTCGAGCGAGAAGTTCACCAACGAGATGATCAACTCGCTGCGCTACGACAAGATGATCAGCTTCCGCGACAAATTCCGCACCATGGACGTCCTGCTCATCGACGACATCCAGTTCCTCGCGCAGAAAGAGCGCACGCAGGAAGAATTTTTCCACACCTTCAACGCCCTGCACGAGTCCATGAAGCAGATCGTCATCGCCAGCGACCGTCCGCCCAAAGAGTTGGCGGAATTTGAAGACCGCCTGCGCAGCCGCTTCGAGTGGGGCCTGATCGCCGACATCCAACCGCCCGACCTCGAAACCAAAGTCGCCATCCTGCAAAAAAAGGCTGAGCAGGAACGCGTGACGCTGCCGACCGACGTCGCTTTGTTCATCGCCTCCGAACATCCGCTCCAACGTCCGCGAACTGGAAGGCGCTCTGATCCGCCTGGTCGCGCATTCGTCGCTGATTGGCGCCGAAATCACGCTTCCCTACACCCAGCAGGTTCTGAAGAATTTTATCGACTCGCAGGCCCGCAAGGTGACGATTGAATCCATCCAGAAGGCCGTGGCCGAGCAGTTCGGCCTGCGCCTGGTGGAGATCAAGGCGAAAAATAATTCGCGCTCCATCGTCTATCCGCGCCAGATCGCCATGTACCTGGCCAAGCATCTGACCGAGGCGTCGCTCCCTGAAATCGGACGCCAGTTCGGCGGCAAGCATCACACCACCGTCTTGCATTCCGTCGACAAGATCGAAGAGCTCCGCAAGAACGACAAGGATTTGAACAGGCTGCTCAATAAACTGACCGAGCAATTGGGCGCATAAATGCCGGTTTGCGACTGCCTTTTCCACGATTCGCGCCAGTCTTCCTCCTGTCCAGCTGTGGAGGGGTTGTGGAAGCTGTGCGAGACCGGGTAGAAATTGGAGCGCGGTCCAAGCGATGCGCTGGTCTCCGCAGAACCGGAGAGCGATTCTTCACACGAGGGTTCGATATCGAAGCCACTGAACCGCAGGTATCTGGACCGATTTTCCACTTCTCCGACCCCCCTACGGTTACTACTGGTTTTATTGCTTTTGTATTTGATATAAGAAGAGAACAGAAGTAGAGTCGGGAGACCCAATATGCCGGTGGAAGTCGCCCCTGCCGTTGCCACAACGACCATGGAAATCACGGTCAGCAAATTTGAACTGCTTCGCGAACTGACGGCCACTCAGGGCGTGGTCGAGCGCAAAACCACGATCCCCATCCTCTCCAATTATCTTTTCGAAGCCGCCGGAGACAAACTGTCGCTCACCGCAACCGACCTCGACCTGAGCCTGCGCACCTCGTGCAATGCCAAGGTGAAAAAAGAAGGCGCCTGCACCATTCCCGCGCGCAAACTTTACGATTACGTAAAGCTGCTCCCCGACGCCGACATCACCATCAAGTTGCTCGAGAACCACTGGGTCAGCATTCGTTGCGGCCGTTCCAACACCAAGATGGTCGGCATGGCCAAATCGAATTTCCCCGGCCTGCCCGTATTTCCATCCGCCGGAGTCATCAAGATTCCCGCCGCTGTTCTCCGCTCCATGATTGCGAAAACCGGTTTCGCCATCGCCAGCGAAGAGTCCCGCTACACGCTGAATGGCGCTCTGATGGTGCTGAAGCCCGAGTCCATCACCATGGTTGCCACCGACGGCCACCGCCTCGCCCACGTCGAGCGCGCCGGAGAAAAGTTCGAAGGCGTTTCCGGCGAAATGAAAACTCTGATTCCGAAAAAAGCGATGGACGAACTGAAGTCTCTCCTCGACTCCGACGTTGAAACCATCGACTTCGCCAAAGACGAATCCACGCTCTTCTTCCGAGTAGGCCCGCGTCTGCTAACTTCGCGCCAGCTAACCGGCCAGTTCCCCAACTACGAAGCCGTTCTGCCGAAAGATATCACCAAGTCGATAGCCTTGCACGGCGAAGAACTCGGAGCCGCCATAGCCCGAGTGGCCCAGTTCGCCGACGAGCGTTCCCGCGCCGTCCGCCTCCGCCTGGAAAAAGGTGAGCTGAAGATTTCCGCCTCCTCCACCGAAACCGGAGAGTCCGAAGACTCCATCGAAGTAGCCTACGACGGCGACGCAATGGCGATCGGCTTCAACGCCCAATACCTGATGGATTTCATCAAAGCCACCGGCTCGTGCGATGTGAAACTGGAGCTGAAAGATGCCCAATCCGCCGGCCAGCTCCGTCCAGCCGAATCCGAAGACTACAAATACCGCTACATAGTAATGCCAATGCGCATCTGATCCCACGCATTCGCCCGGCCCTCGCAAGTCCCCGTATGGCCCTGTCGTATGGCGCCCGTTTAGGAAAATTGTCATCCTTCGCGGAGCGAAGCATCTGCTTTAGATGGCAGCTTTCCCACGCCCGCACTCTTTGTACCTTGACCAAAACCGGCGCAGCATTTACATTTTGGAGCCATTCAATAAACAGGAGAAGATTTAATGTTATCCGGATTCAAGCAATTCATCTTGCGCGGCAACGTAGTGGACATGGCAGTAGGCGTGGTGATTGGCGCGGCTTTCGGCGGCGTGGTCACCGCCCTGACCGCCGACCTCTTGACCCCATTCATCGCGGCCATCGTAGGCAAACCCGATTTCTCCGCCATTCAATACACCATCCACGGAACCCTGTTCCCCATAGGCCATTTCATCAACGCCCTGGTCTCGTTCCTCCTGATAGCCGCCGCCGTCTATTTCTTCGTAGTCACGCCGATCAACGCGCTGGTATCCCGCATGCGGAAAGCCCCTGCCCCAGCCGATCCGACCACCAAGAAGTGTCCCGAATGCCTAAGCGAAATTCCCATCGATGCCCGCCGCTGCGCCCATTGCGCGCAGCCAGTCATGGGCAAAGCGGCATAGCGAGTGGAGGACGTCAGTGGAGCGACGAGCGCCCTCGCCCGTCCCCCCTTGGCGAAATCCGCCTCATTCCTGTAAAATCAATGTTTTCGGCAACAGCCTGGAAGGAATTCAGAGTTATGGCACGAGTTTGTGATATCTGCGGCAAGGGGCCGCAGTTCGGAAACACCATCAGCCACGCCCACAACGTCAGCAAGCGCCGCTGGAACGTCAATCTGCGCCCGGTTCACGCCAAGGTGGGAGCCGCGACCAAGCACATGCGCGTCTGCACGTCCTGCCTGCGCAGCGGCAAAGTAGTCAAAGCCTAAAGAAGCACACGTAGGGGCGGACCGCAGCTGTCGAAGGGTCCCGCCTCCGCCGAGCGAAGCTCAGCGAATCTACCCGCCGGCCGCCCTACTTCACCTCAATCAACTGCACGTCAAAGATCAGCGTAGCGTTCGGCGGAATCTGCGGCGGATGCCCTTTCGGCCCATAAGCCAGCTCCGGAGGAATCCGCAACTGCCGCTTCCCCCCAACCTTCATCCCCGCCACGCCCTGGTCCCAGCCCTTGATCACCTGCCCGGCGCCCAGCATGAACTCGAACGGCCGCCCCGTGCCGACCGAACTGTCGAACTTCTTGCCATCAGTAAGCCAGCCCGTGTAGTCGACTTTGACTTTATGTCCGGCCTCGGCAACCGCGCCCGTGCCCACCTTGATGTCCCAGTACTCCAGCCCGCTAGCGGTTTTAATCGGATCGCCCGTAACCTTAGTAGGAGACTGCCCGAAAGCCATCCCGGCCAGCGCCATCAGTGTGATCAAGATTCCAGCAATTTTCATAATCCCCCTTTTCCTGTGATCAAAATGTTTTGAATGTCGGGTGCCCCATTCTAACGTCGCGCCTTTTGCGACGTTAGAGTGGGATTCCACTGCCAAGTAAAGCTCGGGATTTTCCCGTACGCCGCCACGAAAGCCGACTGGGATTCCACAAATCACCCAAGCGCAATCGCATCAATCTCCACCAGCACATCCTTCGGAAGCCGCGCCACTTCCACCGTAGATCGAGCCGGAGGAGCGTCCTTAAAGAAGCGCCCGTAGACTTCATTCATCGCCGCGAAATCTGCCATGTTCTTCAGAAAAACCGTGCAGCGCAAAACTTTCTCCAGCCCGCTCCCCGAAGCCGTCAAAATCGCGGAAAGATTCTGCAGCACTCGCTCCGTCTGCACCCGACATCGCCCGCGACAATCTGCGAGGTAGCCGGATCAATGGCAATCTGTCCCGAAGTAAAAATCAGCCCCGCCGCCCGAATGGCCTGCGAGTAAGGCCCAATAGCCTGCGGAGCCTGTTCCGTAGCGATCACGTCGCGCATGATTCCTCCAAATCCGTCACCATGAGATCAATGCGAACATAAGTGCGAAGAAAGATTAACGCAGATCAGAGCAGAACAGTCAAACCAGCTCACGTGGGACAGACGCCCTCGGGAGCCTGCCCTGAGCGAAGCCGAAGGGTCCATCCGAGCGCAGCTCGGCAGTGCCGACACCTCAACAACGCTAAAACAGCGAACTCTGCCGCCGATTCGGAGTAATCCCAAAATGTTCATAAGCCAGTTGCGTAGCAACGCGTCCCCGCGGCGTCCGATTCAGAAACCCAATCTGAATCAGAAACGGCTCGTAAATCTCTTCGATCGCGTCCGGCTCTTCCGCCAAGGCCGCGCCCAGCGTATTCAAGCCCACCGGCCCGCCTTGATACTTCTCAATAATCGTCAACAGCAGCTTGCGATCGACCTCATCAAACCCGTACTTGTCCACTTCCAGCATCGAGAGCGCCGACTGCGCCGTCGGCAAATCGATCGATCCCGCCGCCCGCACCTGCGCATAGTCGCGCACCCGCCGCAGCAACCGGTTCGCAATCCGAGGAGTTCCTCGCGACCGCGCAGCAATTTCCGTAGCTCCCGCCCGGTCGATCTCCACGCCTAGAATCTCCGCCGACCGTTCCACAATCATGCGCAGATCGTCGTGCGTATAAAACTCCAGCCGCAGCAGCAACCCAAACCGCGAGCGCAGCGGAGCCGAAAGCAGCCCCGCCCGCGTAGTAGCCCCAATAAAAGTGAACGGCTTCACATCCATCGTGTGCGTGCGAGCCGACGGCCCCTGCCCGATCATGATGTCAAGCTTGTAATCCTCCAGCGCCGAATAAAGAATCTCCTCCAGCGCCGGCTGCAGCCGATGCACTTCATCAATAAACAGCACCTGCCGATCGCGCAAATTCGTAAGAATCGCCGTCAGGTCGCCCTTGATTTGCAGCGTCGGCCCGGAAGTCTGCTGAAAAGCCGCGCCCAGTTCGTTAGCAATAATATTCGCCAGCGTAGTCTTGCCCAGCCCCGGAGGACCATAAAGCAGCACATGATCCAGCGCTTCGCCGCGGATTGCGCGCGGCCTGGATGGCCACCGAAAGATTTTCTTTGACCTTGTTCTGCCCAATAAATTCCAGCAACCGCTGCGGCCGAAGCTTCAGCTCAAAAGAGGAATCGTCCTCCACCGGAGCAGCCGAGACCACCCGGTCCTTAAGATTAGGATTTTCTTTAGCGGCAGACACTGAACCCGATGTTAGCAGTTTCAAGTTCCCGCGTGCCAGATCCGATCTAATAAACGGATTTGCACACGCGGGAAGCGGCTGCCCTCATAGGTGGCAGGAAGGGCGTTGTCCGCTTATCCGGAAGATGGGATTCCACCGAGGCGTTCAGCTAAGCTCGTGCATTTGATTGCGTTTGGGATCTCCACCCAAACGCGCTTCACCGCGCAAACCGCACGCCATGCCCCACCACCGCGACAAACGCAATGGCGCAGGCGCCAGCCGCCACAATCACCGGCCAGCTCCGCTCAATCGCCATCGCCTCGCCCGGTGGCCCATAAGGAATCATCGTCCCGCGATTGAGCCAGTTCGTGCTCCAAATCAAGCCCGAAGTGCCGCCAAACGTCGACGCCGCAGCCGAGATCAGAATCAGCATCATTCCCATGGGATTCAAAGCGCCCGCAATGCACATCAAAATTCCCCCGGCAAAATATGGAATCGCCGAAAGCCGCACCGCCCGTCGGTAGCGTTGTGGGTCGCTCCCGATCAGCGGCCGCAATTCCAGTAAACTGATACGCGCGGCCAACACGTACGTGATCGCCCCAAAGATCGTAAGCCCCAGCCGCCACAGCCACTGCCACCCCAGCCCCCGTATGAATTCCCCCCAATCGCCAATGCCGCCAATTCCCGAGAACAGGAAGTATCCCGTGCCCGAGAAAAGGTTCACCGTCATTGCGATCCAGCAGAAATATTTCAGTAGCGGAGAATTTCGCCCCGCAAGACGATCCACTCCCCGGCCCAGCACAAAGAACACGCCGCCTGCCAGCAGGTTCATCAGTGTGCCGCCAGCCATGACCAGCCGGTTGTCCACGCTGCACTCGAAGGCAACCGACGACAACGAGAAAGGTTGAGCTCCGCTAAGCAGACAAGCGCCGCCATGCCCCGCGCCTTCATGCAAAACGTTGGCCAGCATGTAAGCGAGGATCCCGATTGCGCCAACGGTGAGCGCATCAGCCGGAGCAACCGTCTCGATTGCAGCTCGTTGCTGCGTGCCGGTTTGCACTCTACGCGTTTCCCCACATTGCGGCCCGGGAGGGGCGAACGATTAAAGTCCCGGAGGGACGTCCGCTCTCACTGCCCAATCACGCCCAGTCGCACGCCCTTCAACTTCCCCGCGTCGAACCAAGCCACCTTCTGCCCAAACCAGGTTTTCGCGCCAGACAGTCTGTACTTCTTCGTCGCGGCGCCGAAGTCGCGCGTGCCCAGCAGATAAGCCACCGGACTCTCGCCATACTTGCTGAGCCGTTCCTGCAGCCATCCTCCGCCAGTTGGAGCCGCCAGAATCACCGGCTCTCCGGGGAAGTACGCCAGTTTCCCGATGTCCTTCTGCATCTCGACGATCGGCTCCGACCACCCATAAGCCTTGCGGAACAATGCAATCGAAGCATCCAAGTTGCTCACGCCGACCACCACGTTCTCAATACCGTAAACCGGCGCGCCCGCCACGCTCGCCGATGTCTGCACCCGCCATGCTCGCGGCGTCTGATCTTCAATCACAAATGGCAGCGTCGCGCCTTTCGTTCCCGACCCCACGTCCACCGTCATCCATTCGATTGACATCCCATCCGGGCGCTTCCGGCTCCCTCGCTCCGGTGTCGTCACCGTCACCCCAACCTTCTTTAGCCGATCCGCTTCCTGTAGTAAGACGTTGGTGGCCACCGCCCACGCGCACGTGACTGCATCCTCGGACATAAACTTCGCCCACTCCGACCCCGCCGTCACCCCCGCTTTGATCGGAGCAATCAATTCCAAATAAGTCCCGTCGTCGAATCCAATCATGGCCATCTGCGTGATCCCGTTGCCGTACGGGCCGCCCACGTCCGGAGTCATTCCCACCTCCGTGAACATCTGCCGCAGCGTGTCCAGATTCGATCCGCAAATCGAGGCGTGGTCGAGCTCCAGTACCACCGTCTTACTTTCCGGGGTCGTCGCAGGTTGGGCCATCGCAGTTCGGAATATCAGTATGAGAACCAGCGCAGCAAAGTGCAAACGGCAGCAGATCGGGGAACCCTGCTTGGGCATCCGTGTCTCCTTAAGAACGAAAAACGAAAGAAGAAGGAATGGTACGCCAGAAACCGTCCGCCGGTGAATCTGTTTTTGGTCTTCGTCCACGGCTGCTCTCATCGCCGGTCTTTCCATACGAAGGAATTCAGGAAAATACAATGGAAATCAATCGAATGGGGCAGTATATCTTTAGGCACCGGGCTTTACTGCCCGGCGCTGACGCAGTATATTTAAGCGTGCGCATGGCAGTTAAGCCAATATAAACAAGGAGAAATTAGAGATGAAGGTTCTGGCAATTGCATTTGCAACATTGATGTTAGTTCTCACAGCGAGTGCTCAGGACTCGTTGGAACTCAGTGGCGGCTACATGTACTCTCACCTGTCCGCCCAAGGCACTTCGCAGGACGCGAATACCGGTTGGGATGCCAGCCTCAACGTCCCGCTGTTCTCGTCCAAGAGCCTTGGCGTCCTTTTCGAAACCAACGCGGCATACGGTGGGGCCGACCTCGATAACATTACTCTCTACACCTACGGTGGAGGGCTTCAATACTCCGTACGTGCCTGGAAAGCAATCCAACCTTTTGTGAATTTCACCGTCGGCGATGCTAGCTTCCATCAACAGTACTTCACCACAAACAAGCTGGATATCGCAGTTGGCGGTGGCGTTGATTTTCACCTCATGGGTGGATTGTACGCACGGGGCGGAGTCAACTACCTCCATACCGGACTTCCCGAGGTTCATGGCGTAGGCCTCAACGGTGTCCGTGTTATCGGCGGCCTAAGCTACAGGTTCTAACCGGCTCTCTTAGTAGATATTCTAGCGTCGGAGCACCACCCTGGCGAAGCAACCAGTCGCCGGGGTGGCCGCGCACCCGCGAAAAACTAAACGCAGGTGAAGCGAGCGGCCAGAGTCTAGGTTGAAGCCCAGCGGTGAATCCTTCCGCGAAGCAATCTCTCCACTTCTCCCGAATCACGTAGGGGCGGACGCGTTCGTCCGCCCCTGCTTCTGTTCCGCTTCAATGAAAGCACCCGTCGCCTTAGTGTGTCTTCGTGTCCTTGTAGTGGATGATCTAGTGTCGTCGATGATCTAGTGCGGCGTTCTACTCTTCTTCTTCTTTAACCTCGCCGCGTTCCGCCTTAGCCTTCTCGATGATCTTGTCCTGGAGCTGTTGTGGCACCGTATCGTAGTGATGCATTTCCATCGAGAAGCTTCCGCGGCCCTGCGTCATCGACGTAAGGTCGGCGCCATAAGTCAGCATCTCCGACATCGGCACCTCGGCCTTGACGATTGTGTTCCCCGCCTTGTTATCCATCCCCTGGATGCGCCCGCGCCGGCTGTTGAGGTCGCCCATAATCGTTCCCGCAAACTCGTCGGGAACCGTGATCTCAACGTGCATGATCGGTTCCAGCAGCGTCGGCTTGGCCGCTTCCATCGCTTTCCGGAACGCGATCCGTCCCGCCATCTGGAACGACAAGTCATTCGAATCCACATCATGGTAAGACCCGTCATACAGAATCACGCGAAAGTTCACCACCGGATAGCCCGCCAAAAATCCGCGCGCCGCCGCATCCTTGATCCCCTTTTCCACCGCCGGAATATAGTTGCGCGGAATCGCCCCGCCAAAAATGTCGTTCACGAACTCGAACTCCACTTCCGCCCCTCTCGGCAGAGGCTCCATTTTGATCTTGCAATCGCCATACTGCCCGTGTCCGCCCGTCTGTTTCTTGTGCCGTCCCTGCACATCGGCCTTCCCGCGAATCGTCTCGCGATACGGAACCTTCGGCGCTTTCAGCACCACCTCCGCGTGGTACCGCTTGCGCATTTTCGAAACCACCACTTCAATGTGCTGCTGTCCCGTCCCGGCAATCAGAAATTCCTTCGTCTGCGGATCACGGAAAAACCGCAGCATCGGCATCTTCTTCCATCAGCTTATGCAGCCCAACGCCCAACTTATCTTCATCCGCGCGGCTCTTCGGCTCAATCGCAAACGTAATCGCCGGCTCCGGCAGCTTCACCGCCGGATACCGTATCGGCGAATCCTTATCTCCCAGCGTATCGCCCGTCAGCGTCTCGCGCAGCTTCGCTACAGCGCCGATATCGCCCGCATGCAGCTCCGCAATCGGAACCATCTGCTTTCCCTGCATCAGCGAAATATGCGCGAACTTTTCCTGCGTGTTGCGATTGTAATTTTGCAGTGAAGCGTCATTTTTCAGCACGCCAGAAAAAACTTTGAAATAAGAAATGCGCCCGGCAAACGCGTCCGAAAGCGTCTTGAACACATAAACCGAAGCCGGCTCCTTATCCGTGCCTTTGCGTGTCGAAGGCTCCGCGCCCTCCGCCGTCCACCCCGTGATCGCATGATGCTCGCTAGCCGCCGGCGTGTAATCCACAATAAAATCCATCAACTCGTCCACGCCGATATTTCCTAGCCCCGAAGTAAACAGCACCGGAAAAAGTTTGTCCTCGCGAATCGCCTCATGCAACGCCGGAACCAGGTGCTCCTCCGGAATCGTTCCCGTCTCAAAAAACTCTTCCATCAATTCGTCTTTGCCCTCGGCCACCAGCTCCACCAGTTTTTCGTGAGCTTCCTTGGCCGCGTCCGCCATGTTCGCCGGAATCGGTCCTTCCTTCCCTTTGCCATTTCCGCCCATCTCGTACGTATAGGCCTTCATGCGGACCAGATCGACCACCCCGCTAAGATTCTTCTCGCTGCCAATCGGCAGTTGCAGCGGAGTCACCGCCCGCCCAAACGCGTTCGTCAGCGAATCCAGCACCCGCGTAGCATCGGCGCGCTCCCGATCCATGCGGCTGACCACAATCATCCGCGGCAGGTTCACTTCCTCGCAGTATCCCCACACGCGCTGCGTCACCACCTCGACTCCGGCCACGCCGTCCACCACCACCAGCGCCGCGTCCACCACCGGCAGCACCATCTTCGCTTCGTGCACGAACATGTTGAACCCCGGAGTATCCAGCAAATTAATCTTCACCCTGGACTCTGGCTTGCCCCACTCGACACACGCCAGTCCGGTGGAAATCGACATCTTGCGCGCGATTTCTTCTTCGTCGTAGTCGGTAACGGACGATCCGTCGTCCACTCGTCCCAGCCGCGGCGCGGCCCCAGCGGTATAAAGCATGGCTGATACCAGGGTGGTTTTGCCCGCGCGCCCGTGTCCGACCAACGCCAGGTTGCGGAGATGTTCTGCTTCGTAAACTTTCAAGGGTTATCTCCTTCCGCAGGCTTACGGGAAGGGTAAAAGCCCGGACTCCGGAACCCCGGAATAATGAAGAGGACAGCCAACAGGCCAGCCCAACATCACCTGCGAAACTCCCGATGCTACCACAGACAGCATCCACTGGTCAGTGGCAAGTGCGCACAAAAATACAAATTCCGATTCACCGGCCGGACTGCCCCGCCAAAATGCCAGCTACGGAACCGGAGGATTCCTGAAACGTTTTTCCTCGATCTGTCACCATCAATTAGTTGGAATCAAGTTGCTTCAGTTGAGCTCTGGCGGCCAATGCGGAGCAGCCGCGTTCGAACAAAATCATCACTAGGAGCGAACTATGGAATCGAGAGTGATACCGCTTCCCGTTAACCAACCTTGTGCGCAGATTTCTATCCAGATCGGTCAGGCGATTGCCGCCCTGGAAGCGATAGGGCGGATGCCGCAGGGAGAAATGCAGTCCAGCCTGACCCAAAACCTTGAACAGTACTTGGGAATGCTACAAGCCGAGTACAAAGCGACCTGCCTCGGGAAAAAAGGCAAGGGCGGCCTCAATCAAACCTAAGCATTCCGCCCAAGAGCTACTACAGACAATGGCCCGTGGCCAGTGGCCAGAACATCGAATTCGCGGGACTTACTGACCGCTACCCACTGACCACTGACCACTACGCTTTTGCCTTTGCCTGATCTGATGGCTGACGGCTGAGAGCTGACAGCTGTTTATCACGCCTTCAAATACCAAGGCACATTAATAATGTTGATCCGTTCATCCCCGCGCAGTAACAGCAGCGCCGTCAGCATCTGGCCGCGCTGATTATGAAGAAAATAGTGATACCAGTGCCGTTCCACCATCGACGCAATCACCACCGCAACCGTCCGCTCCGGATTCTCCTTCTCCACCTTCAACACATAATCCAGAATCGGATGCACCACCAGCCGGTACGGCGAAGCCAAAGTCACGAGCTTCGGAACGCGCGCCCCAGCCGCTGTTGGCTTATCCGACCACGGCGCCTTATCGTCATCCGCATCGCAAGTCACATGCACCGCCTGCACATCCGGAGATAACGTCAATGCAAATTGCAGCGCCTTCTCCGTAGCCGCGTTCCACCGGTCCACCGGAACCAGCACAATCGGAGGAGCCAGATTCTCCGTGCTTAATTCCACTCCACCCTTCAGCGCTACCTCTTCATTGGTCAGTTCATAATGACGCCGAATCCTCGCCATAAACAGCAACAGCGCCGGCAACAGCACCACCACGACCCAGGCGCCGGAGGTAAACTTCGCGACCACGATCACCATCAATGTGAGCCCGGTGGCCAAAGCCCCAATCGCATTCACCACCATCACCCAGCTGAATCCTTTGCCATTCTTCCGCCAATGTCCCACCATCCCCGCCTGCGACAACGTGAACGCCATAAACGCCCCAATCGCAAACAGAGGAATCAACCGGTCCGTAACCCCGCCAAACAAAATCAGCAACAGAGCCGCCAGAATCGCCAGCGCCCAAATCCCCTCCGAGAACACTAGCCTCCGTCCCCGCGTAGTCAACGAATGCGGCAGATAATCATCCCGAGCCACCATCCGGCACAGCCGCGGGAAATCCGCAAACGAAGTGTTCGCGGACAAACACAGCACCAGCAAAACCGAGAACATCGTCACATCGTAGAAAATCCCTTTGCCCGTAACCGCCGCCGTCAACAGCGACAACACGCTCTGGTATCCCGGAGCTCCCGGATCCGTAGCCATAATCCCGTAATACCGCACCAGTACCGCAATCCCGCCCAAAAGCAAAATCAGAATCGCGATGATCGCCGTCAAAGTAGCCCGAGCCGCTGGAACCACCGGCTTCTTGAAAGCCTGCACGCCATTACTAACCGCTTCCACCCCAGTCAAAGCCGTGCATCCCGAAGCAAACGCCTTCACCAGAATCCACGCTCCCACCATCTGCGCCGTAGCCGCCGCTCCACTCTGCGACGGAGCCAGGGAAACCATCGCCACCGGATGTCCACCCGATGCGATCACCTTATAAAACCCAATCAAAATCACAATCGCCAAAGTGCCCACGAAAAAATATGTAGGAGCGATAAATGCCGTCCCCGCCTCCTTAATGCCCCGAAGATTGACCACTGTCAATATCACCAGCACCGCCAGGCAAAGCCCCAAAGTATGCGGCTCCAGCCGCGGAACCGCCGATACCAAAGCTCCGATCCCCGCCGAAATTCCCACCGCCACATTCAGCAGGTAATCGATCATCAAAGCCCCGCCCGCCAGCAATCCCGCGCGCCGCCCCAGATTCTCGTGAGCAACCGTGTACGATCCTCCACCATTTGGATAAGCCGCGATCGTCTGCCGGTAGCTAAAAAACACAATTACCAGCAGCCCGATAATCGCGAACGTGAGGGGCACAATGTATCGCACCCCCACCACCCCCAAAGGCAGCAAAATCGTCAAAGCCGCTTCCGGACCGTAAGCCGCCGAACTCAAAGCATCCAGCCCAAACGTAGGAATTCCCTGCGTAGGAGTAATCCGCTCCCCCTCATCCTCGGAAGAAGCCAGCGGTCGTCCAAACAAAACATCAATCATTCCCATAAAGCACCAACCCCATTGAGCACGAGCCGAAAAAAGTCAGTCCAGCGACGATATCAAAATCAATGCCATGAAGCGACCCGCAACAATCCCCTAAAAGTTGTCATCCTGAACGAAGTGAAGGACCTCATTCTCATCGACTGCGCGACGACGGCTGCATTTTGTTGACAAAACAGACGGTCGTTCCCACTTGTTACTTCCAAGATTCCCCCGAATTCTCGAGCGGGAGCGAAGCTGAAAAGGTGCTCCCCGTGGCAGAGAACTTTCCCCCGAGCCAAAGAGTGTTTCCAAGCCCCATTGATCGAGCCAGAAACACTCAGAGCGGCAGGCCGACAGTCCACTTATTACCAGCCAGATTCCCCCGCTTCCATGAAAAAGAGAAGATTCAGCCGGAGACGCGATCTCCCACCGCGTTTGTTCCCGGATAACTTTTTGAAGGTGTGGTCTCACGCCACGCAGAAAAACAGTCAGTGAGAATCAGCCATGTAACAAGTGGGATAAGATGTCCATCCACGCCCGAAAAAAGTGCTCCCCTTATTCGCCTTAGTTGCGAATCAGTGGTTAGCCCCGCCATTCTGAGCGCAGAGAACTCCCGCCGCCAAACCTGAGACCTGACACCTAAGACCTGACACCTGCCCCTTCACTTCCCCCGCAACATCCGCAGTATCCGGTCAAAATCCTCGATCGTCGTATATTCAACGACAATCCTGCCTTTTCCGTTCCGATCCCGAATCCGCACCTTCACTCCGAGCAGCGCCTCCAGGGACCGTTGTTCCGCCCGCACATTCGGATCCACCCACCGTGCTCCCCCCGGCTTCCGCGATTCCGGAGGGTCCTTCGGCATGTGGCTATCCATCACCAGTTCCTGGAGCAACGCCACCGACATCTTCCGGGCGATTGCCATCCGCGCCACCTTCACGATCTGGCTCTCGTCATCCAGCGCCAGCAACAGACGCGCATGACTGTATGTAAGCTCTTTTTTCCGCAGCGCGATTTGCACTTCCGGCGGCAGCTTCAGTAGTCGCAAGTAATTCGATACCTGCTCGCGCGACACTCCCACCCGTTTCCCAATTTCCTCCTGCGTCATGTTGAATTGCGTGCTCAGTTTGGCAAAGGCCGAGGCCTGATCCACGCACTCCAGGTCCTGCCGCTGCAAGTTCTCAACCAGCGTCATTTCCGCCGCTTGCTGGTCCGAAACCCGCTTCACGATCGCGGGGATCGTAGTCTTCCCCGCCATCTTCGAAGCCCTATAACGTCGCTCACCCAGAATCAGCACATACCGTTGCTCACCCTCAGGCACCGTCCCCTCGGGAGGCATAACCGATGGCCCAACCGTGCCTCCATGCGGGGAGACGTGCGAAGTTGGCCAAAACGGCCGAGGACGAACCACGATCGGCTGCAACACCCCCTGCACCTGAATCGAAGCCGCCAGTTCCGCCAGCGCATTCTGTTCGAACTCCGTCCGCGTCTGATAAGGATTCGCATCGATCCGATCAAGCGCAATCTCAAACAGTGCCGCCCCTCGGAGCCGAGCCCCGCAGCCGAAGCCTGCACCTGATCCAAGACATCCGTAGCAGCGCGGCCCGTTCCAGCAGGTGGAAGCCGACTGCCGTCCCCACCCGTCCATCCAGGAGTTCAGCCGAAGAGGAAGAAAGAGAAGAAGGTGAAGAAGAGGATGGTGACGCAGCCCCGGTTTCCTGAGAGCCAGCAGCCGAGACCGAAGAATTTCCAGAGTCGGGTGCCCCATCCTTCCGCGCACTTTGCGGAAGGGTGGGAGGCAGCGCCACAGCCCGAGGTCCGGGCAACAAAGATGCTAGCCCCCGTCCCAAGGCCCGCCGTTTCTCCGCCAGCTTCTCGTGATCTTTCTCCGCTGGAGCCTTAGCCGTTGGAGTCGTACCCGTCTTGTCAACCGCCGCATTCGATGTAGTCATCAAAAAATTTCCTCTCTCCAAAACTGTCATCCTGAGCGCAGCAGCCGCTTCCCGGAAACGTGAAGCAGCTGTGGAGTCGAAAGACCTCTGCGTTCTCCACAGCACTGCAGGGCTCTCTCCTCAATTTATATCGATCTACATAAATATTCATGTTCATCGATCTAAGCCGCTTCCCCCGGCCCGTGAGCGGGCGCATTTTGTACCGCCTGCCGGTCCAGAATTTCCTTAGCCAGCCGTATGTAGCTCTCCGCTCCCCGCGACCGCACGTCATACACCAGCGCCGGCAACCCGTGGCTCGGAGCCTCCGCCAGCCGTATGTTCCGCGGGATCGTCGTAGTACAAAGCTTCTCCCCAAAATACTTCTTCAGCTCCTCCGCCACCTGCTGCGCCAGGTTCGTCCGCTCATCGAACATCGTAAGTACCACCCCATCCACCGCCAGCCCAGGATTCAACTCCGCCCGTATCCGCTCGATCGTATCCAGCAACTCCGACACTCCCTCCAGAGCAAAGTACTCCGCCTGCATCGGGATCAGCACCCCGTCGGCCGCGACCAGCGCGTTCAGGGTAAGCAGGTCCAGAGCTGGAGGACAGTCCAGCACGATGAACTGGAAGCGATCCCGCAAGCTGGCCAGCGCATCCCGCAGACGATACTCGCGCCGCTCCGCCGCCACCAGCTCAAGGTTGGCGCCGATCAGGTTCTTATGCGATGGAATCAGCCAGAGCTGTTCGAGCGTCGGTAAGCTGCAGCGCCTCCTCGGCGGAGGCCGCGCCCATCATCACGTCATAGATGCTGACGCGCTCCGGGTCCTTCACCAGGCCCGAGTCCGCTGGTGGAGTTCGACTGCGGATCGCAATCGACCAGCAGGGTATTGACTTCGGCGGCGGCAAGCGAGGCGGCAAGGTTGATGGCAGTCGTAGTCTTCCCGACGCCACCCTTCTGGTTGGCAACCGCTATGATACGTCCCATGATTTTTAATTTCTGTAGTATTGCGGGCCAGAATATCCCCGGTGAGCTCCGGAAAGCAATGCCTGTTTTTGTGCAAATCGTGTGAAGTGTTTCACGTGAAACATTTCGTGATTTGAGCGGCGAGGCGAATTGTCTACGAAATTGAGAAGCATTTCACGTGGAATATTTTGCCGCTTTTGTCGAGATTTATTTGGTTGGAGACGCTACAAAACTGAGAAGTGTTTCACGTGAAACATTTTTGGCAATATCGTCTCACATTGAGATTATGACAAAAATATACCACTATAGTCAGTTTTTGCTCCCATAATTTGTACCGCTAAAGCATATATAGCGCCAAATAACTGCCTCTATTTCCCACTTATTACATCGTACCCAACTGGTAAAGCCCGTGAATGTGACTGTGGGATATCAAGTTTTGCTTGCCATTTCAGGCCCGTGAGGGTCGATGCGTTCGGGATCTGGGCTGCTCCAACTAGTAAGGCTAAGCGGCCTCTGGGAGCCAGGAAGGTTACGGCTTGGGGGAGGATTTTCTCGAAGCGCTCTACGGCTCGGAGGGTTACTACGGCGGCTCTCGGAAAATCCGGGCGGGCTATCAGGGTTTCTGTCCGGTCGGCGATTACATTGATGTTCGTCAATGTAAGTGCTCGGGCCACTTCGCGGAGGAAAACCGCTTTCTTGTGATTGGACTCGATCAGCGTGAGATGCGATGTGCGGGGCCCAGATTTTCACAGGAAAGGCGGGGAATCCGGCGCCGCTGCCGATATCGAGGACGTGTGGGGGCCCGCCCTTCGCTTCGCGATAGGACGGGGCACCCACGGTAGTTGAGGGAGAGGGGTCCTTCGACGCCGCCGAGACCTGCGCTTCGCTCATGTCTTGGCTCCGCTCAGGATGACAACGATCGGAGATTGTCGGAAACAGATGACGCGCCATAAACACGGACTCACCGAAATGGCGGGTTACGATTTCTTCTTCCTGGCGGATGGCGGTCAGGTTGATGCGCGCGTTCCAGCGCAGCAATAGATCGATGTATATCGATATTTGATCGAGTTGGGGCGCGGAGAGCGGTGTTTCGAGGAATGGTTCGAGCAGTGCGGTGATGTGGGCGGTGTCCATTCAGCCTTCAGCTTTCAGCCATCAGCCTTCAGGTAAAAGCAAACCAAAACCGCGTGGTCAGCGGGCGGTCTCTCTTTATGCTGCTCTTTCGATTCTGCGTTCGATTTTAGCGGAGCGCTCGCAAAACTACAGCCGGCTGGGCGCTGCCTGCTTGGAGATGTCTGATCGCCGTTCGGATCGGCGGAACTTTTCGGCAAGCGCGGAATCTACTTATGCAGGAAAGAACGGGGTCGCCATGAAGATCGCCAGGCTTGCTATTGTCTTCACTCTCACGCTCACTCTTTTGGTTATCGGCGCTTTTCTTTTTGATTTCCCTGGGCACAAGATCGCGGCAGGCTCCGCTATTGCTGCAAAAAATGTTGCCGCAAAAAACACTGCCGGCGGGAGCACTTCGCCGGTGCTGCTGGAGCTGTTTACTTCTGAGGGGTGTTCGAGTTGTCCTCCGGCCGATCGGCTGCTAGCGAAGCTGGATGAAACACAACCGATCGCAGGAGCGCTGTTGATTGTGCTTAGCGAACATGTGGACTACTGGGATCACGATGGCTGGAAGGACGCATACTCGTCTAGTGCATTTACCAGCCGGCAGGAAGAGTATGCGCGGCGCTTTCGATTGAACAGCGCTTACACTCCGCAGTTGGTGGTCGATGGAAGTGCACAGGTAGTGGGCAGCGAATCGGGACCGGTGGACAGTGCGATTGACAATGCGCGGGGGCGTGCCAAGGTTCCGGTGCGGATGTCTTCGGTTGCTCTGGCGGATCCCAAGACGGTTCGCGTTCACCTTTCAGTCGACGCGTTGCCCGGAGACTTCAAAGAGCGCACGGCTGACATCCTGGTCGCGGTGGCGCTCGATCACGCGGAGTCGCACGTTGCGGCAGGCGAGAACAGCGGGCGCGATCTTCATCACGTTGCAGTGGCGGAGAGCATTAGCAAGGTGGGGTCGGTCGCGAAGGGGAAGAACTTCGATCGCGACGTAACGGTGAAGATCAAGGGTGCGACTGGGCTTGAGGGTCTACGGCTGATTGCTTTTGTGCAAGGGCCGGATGGCGGAGACGTAGTGGGAGCGGCGCTGGTGAATGGCGCGGGTGGGAAATAGTTCGGCTTAAATAAGCACCAGGTATCGGACAAGTACTCGTATATGTTGGCGCATGGGGCTAGTGGAGATACCTTCAACAGCGATCGAAGGGGAAGGATGGCCGCACAACGTCGCAGACTACGGGTTCTATCCTCCCGTACGCAGGATCACCCTCCTAAGACGGAGGCCTGCTGTTTCAGTTCAAGTCGATAGCATTCTTCGTGCATGACCTTCCCCTTCGTATCGGTCGTCCGGGTGGTCTCACACACTGGTAGCCTACACTTTGGACATATTGGCGATATTGCAAACTGCACAACTTTCGGCCGCATGGTTGTGGGTTGTCAGAACGCGTTCTCGCGCTCGGGTTGCAGACCTTCTTCGGGCCTGCGAACTCGAGCGGTCGAGTCTTCCAGCCACAACCCAATGCGTTTGTGAATCCTGAGCAGTTGGCAGGATTCCTTAAGCGCACAGAATCCGATCACAGCAATCGCAGTTGTCCATCCGCCAATCATCAACGTAACGAAGAGAGACATAATCACTCCTTTTCTGAGGCAGGCACGGTCTGTAACCAGCCTTCTACCTATAAAATCGTCAACCACACGAAAAAAGCGACGTTGATGCGAATTTTTTCTGGGACCCCGCCGGGCGGCGCTTTGTGTCGACCCGGCCCCCCGTTATTGCGGCCATAGTGCGCGAGATTTGCTTTCCAGGCAATGGAGAGAATCTGAAGATTGTCTAGATTTGTCTGAAGAATTCACTGTTCAGACCAAACACTCTCCGCTTGATTCGATCGTCCAGGTTTAGGCTTGCCTCCGACGACCGCGGATTGCAAACTGCGCACGTCTTAGTAGTGAGTTTCAGGACACAAGCGTTACAACAGGGATGGACTCCACACGCTAGCGGGATCGTTTCCGACAACCGCTTTGACCTCGTGCTAACGGTTTGGAAACCAACACTAATTTTCGAAGGACACTAAGCGTGCACTTTTCACGCAAACGGTTGCACTCACGTGGTCACTTTATACAGTGACAAACCTCACAGACAGACTCGCGCACTGCAGCTTAGTCTGTTGGCGGTCGACCTCCCTCGATTTGTATCAACGGCTCGCGTGTAGAGTCTTGCACTCTACATTGAAAGAGTGCACGACATACAACAATTTGACCCAGGCGATGCCGGCGACCCACTGACCAAGAGTTGTCGGGAAGAGTCGTTTATTTCTGTGGAGGGAATCATGCGTAGGATTGCAGTACTACTGAGTCTATGTGCGCTGCTGATACCAATGGCAGCGTGGGCAAGCGGGATTAACATCACGAACACGGGAGGTTCGGTAACTTTCAGCGACTCGGGAATCGCAAGCTACGGGTCTGAACTTAAGAGCTGGAACAACATCACACCGGGCAAGGGACATTCACTCGGTACGGTGAAGTTTGCGACGGGGGCGTGGACGAGCGGCAGCATCTGGGACGGCGGCACGCTTTCAGCGACGGGTTCGTCGTTTGATGTGACTGGCGTCGGGCAGTGGGCAAAACAATTAACCGGACAAAACAAAAACTCGATCACGCTCTTTGCGGGCGGCTTCGTCGGGCCGATTGACTGGACGATCGACAGCCACACAGGCGACAAGTATATCGGTACGCTCTCGGGTAACCTCTCGGGGACGTTGTATACGGGCCGAACCGTGACCGGGACTACTTCGCAGACCATCTACGTGTTTACGGATCAAGAGCCGTACGATCATAAGGGCAGCCTGCATGTGGGCAGCGGCCACTTCAATACTCCTGAACCGGGCACGCTGGGGTTGTTGGGCATGGGTTTGATCTTTGTGGGTGGCATGATGCGTCGCAAGATCCATCACGCGTAAGTTGACGTTGTTTCGTCTCGCCGGTTGACACTAGATTCCCTGCCGGTGAACCGGGCTTTTGGGTGGCGCGGACAACCTCGGTCCGCGCCCACGCCCTTTTCAATATTAATCTCGCATGGTGCTGACACCCCACTCATCGCAAAGAACGCGAATGAGTGGAGGAGCCCGTCCCAAGAAAATCAGAATCAAAGGCGCCCGCGCCTCTTCGACGACGCTCAGGGGAGGTCCGCGCCGCATTCACTTGCGACGTGCGATACTGAAATTTATGGCATTGCCTGATTTCACGCCTCGGGTGGGGAATGATCCTAAGGCGGTGGTCATTCATTTGACTACCGGGACGGGGATGGACATTGAGTGGAAGGATGGACACCGTTCCGTCTATACGTTTTCGTTTTTGCGGGATGCCTGCCCTTGCGCGCTTTGCGAGGATGAGCGCACTAAGGCGCGGCGCAGGGCCGGAGAGCCCTTGAAGCTGGCTCCGGGGGCTTTGCCGATGTTCAAGCCGGCCGTGAAGGCGCTGGCGGCGGAAGCGGTAGGCAAGTATGCATTGAAGTTTTCCTGGAACGACAATCACGATCTTGGGATTTATTCCTGGTTTTATTTGCGGGATGTTTGTCCTTGCGCGGAGTGCGCGGCGGCGCGGAAGTAACGAACCTGAACCGCGGGCTCGAGAGATCACGAGAAGCTTTGGTCGAGGGGTAGGGGTGCTTCAACTGCGGTCGAGCTTCGCATAGCGAAGCTCAATCCTCGCTCAGCATGACAAGGGCTGGAGAGCCATCCTTCGAAGCAATCTCCGAAAGATCCATGACTATACGCATACGGTTGGCGAAGGCTCGGGATATTCCTTTGCTTCGGGAATTGATTGAGGCTTCCGTGCGGGGATTGCAGGCTCGGGATTATTCTCCGGCGCAACTGGAAGCCGCGCTGCGGACGGTGTATGGCGTCGACACGCAATTGATTGCGGACGGAACTTATTTTGCGGCCGAGAGCGGTGGACGATGCTGGAGCAAAATCGTCGGGAACAGAATTATCGGGAACGCCGGTGCTGGTCGGCTGCGGCGGGTGGAGCAAACGGAAAACGTTGTATGGCGGCGACCAATTTGCGGGACGCGAGGATTCGTTGCTGGATCCGGCGCGGGATGCGGCTAAGATCCGCGCGTTTTTTGTGCATCCGGCGTGGGCGCGGCGAGGGATTGGCGGAATGATTCTGAAGGCTTGCGAGATGGCGGCTTGGGCGGCAGGGTTTCGGCGGCTGGAGATGGGTGCGACTTTGACGGCGGGTTCCTTTTTATCGGGCCAAGGGATACTGTGGAGTTGGAAGCGGCGGAGGCTCCGCTGGGGAATGGGCTGACGCTGCCGATTGTGCGGATGGGGAAAACGCGCAGTGGATAGTGGGCGGTGGAAAGTTGGTACTTGGCTAGGTTGGGATGGCCTGGAGGTAGCGCCTCAGGACTTGGTCTCCATCGGCTTCGAAGTCGAGGAACATGATGCCATTGCCGAATTGGGGGTGACGAGTGACTACGCGTCCGCGGACGACGACGGGACGATCGTCGAGCCAGAGAGTGGCATGAACGCGGGCGGCGATCGGGAGAGGCATGATCAACTGAACGTAGCAGCCAGTGCGACTGAGGTCGGTGGTCTCGAGGCGCATGGGAACATTGTTGCCTTCGAGGTGGATTTCGATCTGCACATGGACGGTGTAGCGAGGAAAGTGGCGGCGATCGTGATCGGTGAGCACGGGAGTAGAGGGCTGCGGGTTGGGCGAATGCATGGGTCGTCTCCGAGGCTTGGCTTGGTCGAAGTGGGTCGCTTGCGCCTCTAGGTAATCATCGGCATTGAGAGCGTGCGAGTCTAGGTCGTGCGTCACAGGGGACTGTTACTAAGGTACGGGGGACGAGGACGGAGTTTTTCACGGCTCGAAGTACGTCATGCCGGACAGCATCTGCTTCACTTCGTTGAGTGAGCTTGCTTATAGGCGCGCTACAGTATAATTCCGCCTTGAACAAAAGCGCATGAGCGATACGAACGAGACTACGGAAACTTCGGCGGGCGAGGCGACCGCGCCGGCGAAAATCGCGATGGAAATCGGCGACATTCTAAAGATCCTGCCGCATCGCTATCCATTCCTGTTGATTGACCGAGTGGTCGACCTGGTGCGGATGAAGAGCATCGTGGCGCTGAAGAACGTGACCATCACCGAACCTTTTTTCCCGGGGCACTTTCCGGAAAAGCCGATTATGCCGGGCGTGCTAATTGTGGAAGCGATCGCACAGGCGGGCGGGCTGCTGTTGCTGACCGAGGTTCCGAACCGCGATGAGATGCTGATGGTATTTACCGGGATTGAGAAGGCGCGGTTCCGGCGGCCGGTGGTGCCGGGAGATCAGCTGCGGATTGAAGTGGTGGTGCGGGCGTGGCGGAGGACGGCAGCTCGACTGGAAGGCAAGGCGTATGTGGACGGCAAAGTCGCGGCCGAGGCTACGGTGACTTGCCGGCTGGTGCCGAGAGCGATGGGCGCGGGAAGCGCGGAAGCAGAGCAGAATTTGTAATTTTGTAATTTGGCAATTTTGTAATTTACACCGGTGACTTCCAAAATTTTGCCTCCAGATTACAAAGTTACAAAATTGCGAAATTACAAATGCCTTTTCATCCTACGGCGATTGTCGATCCGAAAAGCAAAATCCATGAGTCGTGCACGATTGGTCCTTATTGCGTGATCGGGGCCTCGGTGGAACTGGGCTCGGGATGCCGTCTCGATTCGCATGTGGTGATTGACGGCGTGACCACGATTGGCGCGGACAATCACTTCTTTCCTTTCACTTCGATTGGGCTGGCTCCGCAGGATATTACTTATGCGGGCGAGCCGACTCGGCTGGAGATCGGCGACCATAACGACATTCGCGAGTTTGTAACGATCAGCCGCGGGACGGTGAAGGGCGGAGGATGCACGCGGGTGGGCTCGCATAATCTGATCATGGCGTATACGCATATCGCGCACGATTGCCAGATTGGGAGCCACATTATCATGGCAAACGCGGCTACGCTTGGCGGACACGTCTCCGTGGGAGACTGGGCTACGGTCGGGGCTTTGTGTCCGGTGCACCACTTTGTGCGGATTGGGACGCATGCATTTATTGGCGGCGGCACTACCGTTACTCGCGATGTGCTGCCGTTTTCAAAAACTTCGGCCGAGCGCGGGACGCATGCGTATGGATTGAATGCGGTGGGGCTGGAGCGGCGGGGATTTACCAAGGAACGGATCGGCAAGATTCATCATGCTTATCGTGTGCTCCTGGCGTCGAAGCTTAATACTTCTCAGGCGATTGAGAAGCTGAAGGCGGAGGCGGATGGCGGGGAGGATGTGGAGATGCTGATTCGGTTTATTGAGGAATCAGAACGCGGAGTGATTAAGTAGCCCTTGCAGTCATATCGACGGCTTGTCGCGTGGCCGTTATGACTGACCACCTACCACTGGCGACTTATTTATGAAACTTGGACTCATCGCGGGCAATGGCACGTTTCCGTTTCTTGTGCTGGAGGCGGCTCGAGCCCAGGGATTCGAAGTTGTGGTCGCTGCTATTCGCGAAGAAACCTCTCCTGAGATTGCTACGAAGGGCGCGGCTTCGGTTCACTGGATCTCTTTGGGCGAGCTGTCTAGGCTGATCGAGACTTTTAAGAGCGAGGGCGTTACTCGCGCGGTAATGGCGGGGCAGGTCAAGCACAAGCAGATTTTTTCTGCTATCAAGCCGGATTGGCGGCTGGCTAAACTGCTGCTTTCGCTGGGGACGCGCAATACGGATTCTCTGCTGGGCGCGGTGGCTAAGGTTTTAGCGGATGAGGGGATCACGCTGGAGAACTCTACGGCGCTCCTCGAACCGCTGCTGGCGAAACCGGGAGTGCTTACCAAGCGGGCTCCTACTGCTCAGGAACGTAAGAATATTGAATATGGACGCGCGGTGGCTCTACGGCTGGCGGAATACGACGTGGGACAGACGGTGGTGATCGCGGAAGGGGCTTGCGTTGCGGTCGAGGGCATGGAAGGGACCGATGCGACGATTGAGCGCGCGGGGGAGATCATGAAGAGTTTGGTGGAGGCTTCCACTCATCGCAAAGGACGCGATGAATGGGGCACCCTCGATTCACAGACTCCGACTCGCGACTCGCTGCTTAGCCGTGCGCTTACGGTAGTGAAGATTGCTAAGCCGGGGCAGGATATGCGGTTTGATGTTCCGGTGATTGGGGTGAAGACGATTGAGACCATGACGCGGGCGGGAGCTAGTTGCCTGGCGGTGGATGCGGGACGATGTCTCTTGATCGACGGCGAGGCGGTTATTCTGGCTGCGGATCGGGCGGGGATTGCGGTTTGCACGGAGTAGGGAGTCAACTGCCTAACCACCAAGGACACTAAGGACCACTAAGGAAAATATTTATGTCGGAAGCGGCTCGGATTGCTGATCAACTTCGGCGCGCGTTCGATGGCGAGGCCTGGCACGGGGATTCTCTGTTTGAAATTCTGGAGGGGGTAGCGGCGGAGCGGGCGGCGGCTCGTCCGGTGACGGGGGCGCATTCGATTTGGGAACTGGCGCTGCACATTGCCGCCTGGGATCATGTGGCGCTGCGGCGGATAGGCGGGACGGCGGTGGAACTTTCCGATGCGGAGAATTTTCCTACGGTTACGGATGCCAGTGAGGCGGCCTGGCGGGCGGCTTTGGCCGCGGTACGACGGGGGCATGAGAGGCTCGTTGTGGCGGTTGCCGCTCTCCCGGACTCGCGGCTTCTGGAGATGGTTCCGGGCAAGGAGGGCGCGCACTATACCTTTTATTATTTGCTCCATGGGGTGGTGCAGCATGAGATTTATCATGCGGGGCAGATTGCTTTGCTGAAGAAGATGTAGAAAACTCTGTGCGCCGACGGGATGTGAGGGTGTAGGGGTCCGTCGACTGCGGTCAGGATGACACGAATTTTTGGAGGCTTGGTGAGTACGGATTCTCCTATCAATATTGCGGTGGTTGGGGTGGGCGCATTTGGGCGCAACCATGCTCGCGTGTATCGGCAACTGCAGGCGGCGGGGATGGTGCGGCTGGTGGGAGTGGTCGATCCGGATACTCCTCGGGCCGACGCGGTTGCTCGCGAGTTTGGCTGCAAGGCGTTTGGGTCGGTGGAACAGTTGCTGACTACGCACAGCGAAGTGCAGGCGGCTTCGGTGGCGGTGCCTACGGTGTTGCATCGGGATATTGCCCGCTCGCTGATGGAATCTGGAGTGGATGTGCTGATTGAAAAGCCGGTGGCGGCTACGCTGGATGAAGCGGACGAATTGTTGCACGTGGCGTCGCAGCACAAGCGGGTCGCGCAGGTGGGGCATCTGGAGCGGTTCAATCCGGCGGTGCGGGCAACTTTGCCGCTGATTACTCGTCCGATGTTTTTTGAGGTGCACCGGCTCAGCGTGTTTTCTCCTCGGGCGCTGGATGTGGACGTGGTGCTCGATCTGATGATTCACGATCTCGATGTTGTGTTGGCGTTCGTGAAGTCGGAGGTGAAAGAGATTCGGGCAGTAGGGCTGCCGATTCTTTCGGAGAAGGTGGACATTGCGAATGTGCGCATCGAGTTTGAATCGGGATGCGTGGCTAACTTTACGGCTAGCCGGGTTTCTACCGAGCGGGTGCGCAAGCTGCGATTTTTTCAGGCGGGACAGTATATTTCCGTCGATTACGGGCGGCAGGACGTGCTGGTGTTCTCGGTGGGTGGCAGCGCCTCATCTGCCGACGCCCACTCATTCGCACAAAACGCGAATGAGAGGGGCACCCAGACTGGTGGGACCCAGGCTAGCGCGAATCCTCAGATCTCTGTGGCTAAGCCTTCGATCACTGCGGAGGAGCCGCTGCTGGCGGAGATCACGGCGTTTCTGGCGGCGGTGCGGGAACGGTCGCGTCCGGTGGTTTCGTTGGAGGATGGGCGGCGCGCGCTGAAGTTGGGGCTCGAGATTCTGTCGGAGATTGCCCGGCATGCTGGACGGATTGGGGTAGGGTAATTGCAGAGGTCAGAGGTCAGATTGCAGAAATAAAACCGGAATGTTTTTACTTCTGCAATCTGACCTCTAACGTCTGACCTCGTTTAGTTACTGGGGTGGCGGGTTGTCACTGGCTCCCGCGCCGTGGTGACGGCCCATTCTTTCCTCACGATTGGCTTGCATTTCGTCCCACTTCTTTTGCTGGTTCGAATCCAGCAGCGCCCGGATCTGGGTGTTGCCGTTCTGATGAATGTCCATCATTTTGGAGTGGCGATCCTGTTGAGAAGAGGAACTGTCGCCGCGCAAGCTCTCCATTTGCGTGTGCTCGGACTCAAGGATGCCCTGCACCTTGGATTGCTGATCGGAAGTCAGCTTTAGTTTCTTGGTCAGTTCCTGGGTGCGTTGGGCGGGATCCATCATACCGTGATGCCTTCCGCCGCCGGCTTCCCCGGGTTGCTGGCTGTTGGGCGGGGCGTCGTTGGACTGGGCGGCGGCCATGGGCACGGCGATTGCGATCAGGCTGAAGGCGAGAAGAATGAGAAGACACTGCTTGAGCATGGAATCTCCTTTGGGGTGACGAGATGTCTGTAGTTGGAATGAGATTATGAGCCGGAAGTTGCGCGAAAAGAAGGCTTGGGACAAAACTTTGCTTAACTTTACAAAGCGTGACTTCGGCGGGGTCTACGGGGTGGTGCCTTGGGCGGCCAGGCGCTGCTTTAGTTGGGCGGCAAATTGTTGAATCTGCGCGTCTGAGAATTGCAACTGACCGTCGAGGACCAGACTCAACTGGTCGGCGCCGTCATCCTGGAACTGCACTTTCTGGATGGTGGCGGAGGGCTGCGCTGCGGGCGGGAGAGTGGGCTTGGGGTCGGCGGCTTTTTGCAGAGCCGAGAGGATAGCGGCGGTAATTTGGTCGCGCAGGGTGATGCCTAGATCACCGTTGCGGAGCAAGTCGCGGAGGAAACCATCGGCTTCCACGTGGGAAATTTCGGAGGCTAGAACCAGCCGAGTCGTGCCCGGGGCAGTATTTTCATCCATCGTATTTTGATCGATCAGGGGAGTGAGCTTGACTTCGAGAGTGGCATCGCCGCCGGCCACTTCCATGGGTTCTTGACCGGTGCGGCAGACCCAGCGCTCGAAATGCAGCGTCGCTACGAGGAGGCCGGCGGGAACGAGAGGAGTGAGCGTGGCTTGACGAACCTCGATGTGCTCGCCGCAGCGGGGAGAGCGGTCGAGATGGGGGCGGAGAATGCTGGCGACGTTCAGTTGCAGGTCGGAGAGATCGGCGACGAGTTTGAGACGGAAAAGATTGGGGCTGTTTTCGCCTTGCGTTGCGGGAACGGGTGTATGGGCGAGGACGCGGGAGACAGCGCCCGAGGTGGGAATGGAAATCGACTGGCCTGCGATGCTGATGGAGTTGGCGACCGGAGGAAGGGCGAAGGTAACGTCCTCGCCGGGAGCGAAAAGAATACTCATTTCTCTGGCGAGCGCTTGTTGTTCGCTTTGGAAGCTGACTAGCGCATTGTTGAGAGGGGCGGCTGAGTTGGCGATGGGCTCCGGTTCCGGCTTCGGGGTGTGGACGATTTGTTCGAGGGCCTTGATTTGCCTGTCGAGATCGAAATCGGCTTTGGCGAGCTTAGCCGTGGCGTCTCGCAGGCCAGTCTTTTGCTCGTCCGATAAGGAGGCGAGAAAATTCTGGTTGCTGGCGCGAGCTTGGTCGAGGGCTTGATCGAGGGCGGTGGCGCGATCGGCGATCACCGTTGCGATTGGGGTTGACGGGGAGGTTTGCTGCAGAAACTGTCGAAAAGCTTGCAGCTGATCGAGGGCGAACTGGGTGTGTTGTGCGACTTTGGCGAAGGCGGCGCGCTGGTCGGCGGTGGCCTGCATGGCCATGACGCGGCGAAAGTACTTGAGATCGTCTTCGGAGCTGAGGCCTTCGCGAAGGGCGGGACAGTCGTGCACGCAGATGAGGGGGATCGAGTTGCGTCCTCCTCCTGCGCTACCGCCGGCGTTGCCACCTCCACCGCCGCCGTGCTGAGCTTGCGCTTGCCCGAAAATGGCCAGGGCAATTCCGCACATCACTAGCGCTCGCGCGGATATGGCGGGGCGGCGCGTTTGCGGACGAGGCATGGGCACAGGGAACATTGTACCGTTTGAGGACTGCCTCGCTTCGCTTGGTGGGCGACGAATGCGTCCGCACCTACGTTAGGCCATTACTCAGGTACTCACTTGGCGGGGGCAAAAAATGCGACAATAGAAATAGCGGGTCGCGGCTCCATAATTTACGTAACTTTACGTACGGAATTGGGGGCAATCTTGCGGAGAATGATACGCAACCCGGAAGCGAAGCTGCGGCTCTAAGTTGTAGTCTCTGCCTGATGCCAGTCACTCAAATTCCGTCTCGCGATCCCTTGTCGCGCGAACCCCGCCGGGGCAAGCGCCGCCGCCTTCCGAGCAGCGCGATTTGTTTGAAGCGCAGCACTGGGAGACGGCTTACCGCGGCTTCAATCCTGACGACGTTCCTCATCTTCTGATCCAGTTGCAGGACGATCTTTCGCGGGCGCGGAAGCGCGAAGCGTTGTGGCTGTCGGTGATTCTGCATTTGTTCGTAATGATTCTGCTGTGGAACGGCGAGAAGTTGATGGAGTCTGTGGCCGCATAAGCCGGTGAATCTGGAGATTCTACGAACGCGGACCAACTCGAAAGACGCAACGTTTCTGGAGCTGCCGCCGGATGAGCAGAAGGTGACGCGGCGTCCGGATGCGAAAGTGATTTCGGATAAGGATCGGATCGCGACCAGCAAAGCGCCGCAGATTAATCACGAAGAGTTGAAGAAGATCCTGCAGAGCATGCATCCGGGACAGCCGGGAGCGAACGTGCCGGCGCCGCCGGCGCAGGGGCAGGCTCCGCAGAATCCAGTGGCGCAGAATCAGGCGCCGCCGGCTCCGCAGCCGAGTTCGGGATTTGCCCCGCCACAGCCTAGCGAACAGACGCCGCGGTTGCAGACGCCTCCGCAGAGTCGGCCGCCGGTGAATTTCAATACTACGCAGACGGCGGGCGATCGGCGATTGAGCAGGCGGAGCAGGCAGCGGCGGCGAATCGCGGGCGAGCCGGTTCGGGAGGCGTGGCGGGCGATTACGGAGTGAGCCACGGGCCGGGCGGATACAAGGCGATGGCTCCGGCGGAAATTCTTACGGACACGATGGGCGTGGATTTCGGTCCTTATATGACGCGCGATCGTGCAGATTGTGAAACAGAACTGGTACACGCTGATGCCGCCGTCGGTGTATCCGCCGATTTTGAAGCAGGGCAAGCTGGCGCTGGAATTCTAGCATCATGAAGGATGGCTCGGTGCAGGGGTTGTTGCGGGACACAACTTCGGGCGACGTGGCTCTGGACCGGGCGGCGATGGCTAGTATTACGGCGTCGACTCCGTTTCCGCCGCTGCCTAAGGAATTTCCGGGGAAGCTGCTGGGGCTGCGGTTTTACTATTTTTATAATATTGAGCCGGGTGCGGAGTTGAAGTAGAAGGTAGGCGTATGCGATATTCTTGAAGTGCGCATCCAAATGATAAGAGCGCTTATGACGACTTCCATAAAACACTGCTGTTGCTCGCCTTGCAATAACATTATGAAGATTCTCTCTGCTTCCGCTCAATTTTTTTCCGTTGCTTGTCTAGCTTTGCTCTCGCTATCCGGTTTTGGCTCAGGATGTGCCGGAGGCTTTGCGGCCTCCTAAGGGTTCGCCGCTGGCGATTGTTGTTTTTGAAGATCTGCAATGTCCGCAGTGCGGGCGGGTTGCGCCGTTACTGGTGCAGGCTTCACGGACTTATAAGATTCCGCTGGTGCAGCACGATTTTCCGTTGCCGATGCACAACTGGTCGTTCGACGCGGCGGTGCTGGCGCGGTATTTCGACACGCATGCTTCCAAGGACATCGGGAACGATTTCCGGGCGACGGTGTTTGCGCATCAACTGGAGATCTTTCCGCAGAATTTGCGGGGGTTTGCGGAGAAGTTTGCCGCCGAGCACAAGATTGCAGTTGCCGTTCGTGCTTGATCCGGATGGAAAGCTGGCAGGGCTGGTGCGGGCGGATAAGGATCTGGGCGTGAGCCTGCACATTGACCACACGCCTACGATTTGGGTGGTCAGCAACAAGCGTAGCGGCAAGCCTTATGTCGAGGTCACGGACGTTTCGCAGCTTTACGCGATGATCGATGCGATGAAGAAAGAGTAGGCAGCGGCTTTCAGCCGTCAGCTTTCAGTTATCAGCTCTCAGTAAAGGCAGAAGATGGGCGGACCCGCCCCTGTGCTCGCTGTGGATTGTGTTCGTGCGGCGGGTTTGGCGGACGGAGGGGTAGGGGTCCTTCGACTTCGCAGCTTCTTCGCGTTCCGCGTGAGGGTTCTAACTTCTGCAATCTGACTTCTTACCTCTGACCTGCTTCGCTTCTATTCTGACCATCTCTTAAATAAGAGCGCGCCGTTGGTGCCTCCGAAGCCGAAGGAGTTGGACATGGCGTATTCGAAGGTTGCTTTTCGGGCCTGGTTGGGGACGAAATCCATGTTGTCGGTTTCGGGATCCTGATTCTCCAGGTTGATGGTGGGGGGTAGGATTTGATCTCTTAGCGCCAGCACTGTGACTCCGGCTTCCAGGCCGCCGGCTCCGCCTAGCAGGTGGCCAGTCATGGACTTAGTGGAACTTACCGGAACTTTTTTCCCAAATAAATTTCTTATGGCGTGGGCTTCGAGCGTGTCGCCTATGGGCGTCGAGGTGCCGTGGGCGTTGACGTAGCCTACCGCGCCGGCTTCCAGTTTGGCATCACGTAGGGCGTTGCGCATGACTCGGAAACCGCCTTCGTGCTCGGGAGCGGGTTGGGTCATGTGATAGGCATCGGCGGACATGCCGTAGCCTACCAACTCGGCCAGGATGGGCGCGCCGCGGCGGCGGGCATGCTCGAGTTCTTCGAGAATGAGGATGCCAGCGCCTTCTCCCATGACGAAGCCGTCGCGGTCTTTATCCCAGGGACGGCTGGCTCTTGCGGGGTCGTCGTTGCGCGTGGAAAGGGCGCGCATGGCGGCGAATCCGCCAACACCCATGGGAGTGATGGCAGCTTCGGAGCCTCCGGCGATCATCACGTCGGCGTCACCGCGCTGGATGATGCGGAAAGAATCGCCGATGGAATGGGCGCTGGTGGTACAGGCGGTGGCCGTGGCTTCGTTGGGGCCCTTGGCGCCTACGCGCATGGAAACGTGTCCGGCAGCGAGGTTTACGATGGCGGCGGGAATGAAGAATGGGGATATTTTGCGCGGGCCGCCTTCGATGAGCGCGCTATGTTCGCGCTCGATTACATCGAATCCTCCAATGCCGGAGCCGATATGAACGCCTACCATCTCGGCGTTTTCAGGGGTGACCTGGAGCTCGGACATCTTGAACGCTTCGTCGGAGGCGGCGATGGCGAAGTGGATAAAGCGGCCCATCTTCTTGACTTCTTTTTTCTCGATGAACTGGAAGGGATCGAAGTTGCGGACCTCGGCGGCGATCTGGCAGGCAAAGGCGGAAGCGTCGAAGGCGGTAATGCGGTCGACGCCGCTCTTGCCGGCGAGCAGCGCCTGCCACACGGCGTCGGTGGTGTTGCCCACGGAGCAGATGAGGCCGATGCCGGTGATCACGACGCGTCGTTCTGGATTCGTCGGCAGATTATTCTCCGAAGTGCGTGAGGCAATTATTGAACAGCCCGAAGGCGCGCGGCAGTCGCCCCTCAGCGGCTAAAGCCGTCGATAAAAATGGTCGAGTACCGCATCGCTGAAGAGCTGCGCCACCCAAAAGCGAGACCTGCTGCTTCCCAAACCAATGAGTGACACAACTTCCCGACAAATTACTTGCCCGCTTTGGCGTGCTTGCCGATGTAGTCTACGGCATCGTTGACGGTGCGAATCTTTTCGGCATCTTCGTCGGGGATTTCGATATCGAAGGCCTCTTCGAAAGCCATCACGAGCTCGACGGTATCGAGCGAATCGGCACCCAGGTCATCTACGAAGGAAGCACTGGGGGTGACTTCGGCTTCGTCCACACCTAACTGCTCGACGATAATCTGTTTCACTTTCTCATCAACAGCTGCCATTGTTGTCCTCGTTTCTTAGTCTCGGAATCGCGGGTCCGGGTTGCGGACCGGCGTTTACTGAATTACGACTGCGCGGTCTCCATGAATGTAGTCGAAACCAGTAGTCTAAAAGGGATTGGGAAAGTATGCAAAGGAAGTCGAGTGGAGATCACTACGAAATCCTAACTGGGGGCGGGGACGGCGGTCAAACGTGGGCTGCCTCGAAGTTGTGATTCCGCGGGGGATCGGCATGTTGCGGCGAACTGCAGATCCCTCGCTTCGCTCGGGATGACAATTCGTTAAAGACGCTCGGGATGACAATTCCTTAAGGAACAGTTCGGACGATGACATCGCATCGCATCATTTCGAGTACTCATCCCTCAATTGCGTTTGGCGGTCGGTCATTGGTACTGACTGGCCTTGGATGAACACTTGTTTTACGTCGGTTTTCACGTCCAGCGGATCGCCATTGGCTACCACCACGTTGGCAGTCTTGCCTACATCCAGAGAGCCTAGTTGATCGGACACTCCCCAGATTTCGGCGGCGTTCAGGGTGATTGCTTTTAACGCTTCGTCGTAGGGAAGGCCGAAGGCCGTTGCGAAGCCGGCCTGGTAGGGGAGGTTGCGGACGTTGTGGGCGTCGTAGGAGGCGAACACTACTTTGACTCCGCGCTTGTTGAGTTGCGCGGGAAGGCTGTAGACCGCGTCGTAGCGCTCGTCCTCTTTGGGAGCTTCGTAGATGGGGCCCACGATTACTGGCACCTTGAGACTGGCTACGTAGTCTAGGACGGGCTGCGAGTGCGCTATGTGATTCAAGACGAATTTGAGCTTGAATTCGTTGGCCAGGCTGACTGCGGTTTGCAGATCGCTGGACGTTTGGGCTGCCAGCACAATGGTTTTCTTACCCTCGAGATAGGGGAGCAACGCCTCTAGTTTTAGATCGCGCTTGGGCGGCGTGGGGTCGGACTTCTTGTCTTTATTATTGCTTTGAGTTTGGGCGGCTTCGGTTTTCTTGCGATCTTCTTTTTTTCGATCGTAGTCATCCCACTTGGTTTTGTAATCCTGCGCGTCGATGAAGGCTTGGCGCAGTTGCGCGGCCAGGCCCATGCGGGTGGCGGGGAATTTTTGCTTGTCGAAACCACCGCGGTTTCTGCGCTCGTCGCCGGTAAAGTTCAGGGGCAGGGCGTTGTCGCGGATGAGGAGCATGTCGGTGGCGTTGGCTCCGGCTAGTTGGATGAAGGAATCCTGGCCGGGGAGAGTGTCTGCCGCGGAGGGAGCCACGATGGCATTGGTGATTCCGTTCATGCGGGCTACGGGGATGAGGGCGGACTCGGCGTGGAAGGCTTCGGCGGTGTGCATGTGGGGCATGATCTCGTCGCTCATCTCGACTAGATCGTTGGTCATGTTTTCGGCGGAGATTTCGGTTAGGCCGAGATTGGTTTCGGAATCGATGAGGCCGGGGTAGATCGTCATTCCGGTGGCGTCGATGATTTGCGCGTTGGCGGGGATGGTGACGGCGGTGGTTGCGCCTACGGCGGTGATTTTTCCTCCTTGCATGATTATCGTGCCGTTTTCTATTACTCCGTGGGTTACGGTTAGGAGCTTGGCTTTTTTTAGGGCTACGGCGGTGGACTGAGGGAACGCTGACGTCGACAGGATCAAAAGCAAGAGCAAGATCAACGGCAGGGGACAGGAATGTCCGCTCCACACAGGCTTGATCGGGTGGTTTGTGGTGAGAGGCATTTATTCTCCCTCCTTATAGTGCGTTGTGCCTAGACTTGGTTGCTGGCGGTCGAAGTAGATCTCACCATCGATCAGGACCTTTTCTGGTACTCCATAGCTTGAAAGTGGATAGCCGTCCCAGATCACGAGGTCGGCATCCTTGCCTACTTCGATCGAGCCTACTCGGTCGTCTACGCCTGCTATCCATGCGGCGTTGATTGTGATCATCTTTAGTGCTTCTTCTTCGGTGGCTCCGCCGTAACGGATGGCTTTGGCGGCTTCCTGATTCAGGCGGCGGTTGAAATCTTCGGAATCGCTTTTGATGGCTACGCGTACGCCTTTGCGCATGGACATTACGGCGTTCCAGGGGATCGCATCCCAGGCCTCTTGCTTAAATCCCCACCAGTCGGAGAAGGTGGCGATGGCGATGTTGTTGGCAGCTAGCTGGTCGGCTACTTTGTAGGCTTCTAGCGCGTGGTGGAAGGCGCGGATTTTGTAGCCGAATTCTTTGGCCATCGCGATTTCGGTTAGCATTTCGTCGGCGCGATAGATGTGGATCTGCACCATGAGTTTGCCGCGCAGGATGTCGGCGAGAGCTTCCAGCTTCAGATCACGCTTGGGCGGAGTCGCGTCTTTGGCATCTTTATCTTTGCCGTCTTTGTCGCCTCGCTTGATCTTGCCGTTGTAGGCGTCCCACTCGCGGATGTATTCTTGCGCGTCTACCAGGGCTTGGCGTTGCACCGCGAAATTTCCCATGCGCGTTGACGGGAGCTGATCGCGGCTGCCGTAGACTCGCTTGGGATTTTCTCCGCTGGCGAATTTGATGGACTGGGGGGCGTTGGGAAAAATCATTTCATCACGCGCGGCTCCGTACTTGTGCTTGATGACTACGGCTTGGCCTCCGATCATGTTGGCCGAACCGTGGAGCAGGAGAGAGGTGGTTACGCCTCCGGCTAGGGCGCGGTAGATGGCTTTGTCTTGATAATCGAAGGCATCTTTCATCATCATTTGCGGGGTGATGGGACTGGTGGCTTCGTTGACGTCGTCGCTGAGGGCGATGTGGGAATGGCAGTCGACGATGCCGGGCGTGAGGTACTTGCCTGCGGCGTCGATGAAAGTGACTCTGGGGCCGGGGGGCGCGTTCACGGTTTCGCCTACGGCCTGAATCTTGCCGTTGTGGATCCAGACGGAGCCGTTCGGGATGGTGCCGTGAGTTGCGGTCATCACGGTGGCGTTTCGGATGATGATGTCGTTCGAGACGGCGGCCGGGGATTGCGCGGCGGCCACCGCTAACGTCATGGCCAGGCAGAGGGCGAGTAGGGCGTACTTTCTTGTCGAGTATCGGCGCATGGGGGTGGATCTCCAAGAAATAAGTTCGCTTGCTGGGAAAGTGGGATTGTAGGAGCAACGGACGATGGGGTCAACGGAATCCGATTCACAGGCTGTGGTGAACTGTTTTGTCTGGATTATCTTTTGATCTTGCGCTGGTTGCTCATTGCAGCGAACTCGTGGGAGGATTTGGGCGTGAAAATTCCTGTTGGCGAGGCTGAGGTTTAATGCGGGCTGTGGTGCAGCGGGTTCGGCGCGCCGGGGTTACGGTCAACGGCGAGATTACGGGCGAGATTGGGCTTGGGCTGCTGGTGCTGCTGGGAGTGGGTTCGGGAGATACTCGCGCGGCCGCGGATTACCTGGCGGAGAAAACGATTGGGCTGCGCATTTTTGAAGACGCTGGCGGCAAGATGAATTTGGCGGTGGGCGAGGTGGGTGGGTCGGTACTGGTGGTCTCCCAGTTCACTCTCTACGGTGATGCGCGGCGCGGAAAGCGTCCATCATTCGATTCGGCGGCTGCTCCGGACGTTGCGCGCTCGCTCTACGAGTATTTTGTGGAGCGAGTGCGCGGCGCCGGGCTGCGGTGCGAGACGGGGCGATTTCAAGAAACCATGCAAGTGGAATTGGTCAATGACGGGCCGGTCACGATTTTGCTGGATTCTTCGAAAGCGTTCTGAATACGCGGTCGTCTTCCGCACTACCTTGATTGCCCAGCCCCTGAAGGGGCGTTTGATTCCGAAATCTTTCGGTATCGCTAAAGCGATACCCTGATACGAGCCCGATACCAGCCTCTCTACTTTTTGTCGAGAATCCGGATCTGCCCAAACGCCGCGAGGCTGATTTAGCTGTTGACCGCACTATACATTGTAGTGCATAGTATGCTGCATGAAAGAGCGCGAGGCGCGCGAGTTGGAGGGTGGGGATAAGTGGGAAGTTCAACTCCGCAAAGGATGTCTGGAACTGGCCATCCTGGCTGCGCTGTGGGACAGAAAGCGGTACGGACTGGAGATTTTGCGGAGGCTGGAGAGCGATTCAGACTTGATTGTCGCAGAAGGAACGGTGTATCCGCTGCTTAGCCGATTGAAGGCGCTCGGGCTTCTGCGCAGCGAGTGGGTCGAGTCGGAGGCGGGACATCCGCGGAAATATTATGCGCTCACTGCGGCGGGTAAACGGCGAGCGGTTGAGATGGCTGGGATCTGGGCGCAATTCTCGTTGAGCATGAGGAAGCTGCTCGCTCCACTCGCGAAGGAAAGCGTATGAACATGCCAGAAGACTCGCAGCAGAGGATCGACGTTTATCTGGGCAGGGTGCGCGGGCGATTGCGCGGCGTGAACGAGTCGGAGGTGCGGGAAATCGTCGACGAGTTGCGCAGCCACATTCTGGATAAGGCCGCCGCATCCAGCCAACTGAATGACGAAGAGCAGGGAGAAATCACGGCCGCGGGGATTGATGCTGCGCTGGCTGGATTGGGCTCTCCGGAAGAGCTGGCCAGCCAGTATATGACCGATACCCTGCTCGCGCGGGCCGAGGTTAGCCGGTCGCCGGTGCAGATTCTCAGGAGTTTGTTTCGCTGGGCCAGTTTGAGCGTTGCCGGATTTTTTGTGCTGCTTGGGTCGGTGCTTGGATATTTCTTTGGAGTGGTTTTCGTATTGGTCGCGGTGGCGAAACTGTTCCATCCGCACACGGCGGGATTGTGGGCGTTTCCCAACGGGGCGGGCAATACCGAAATCTCGTTTCGACTTGGATTTGGAAGTGCGCCGGCCGGAGGGCGAGACGTGCTCGGCTGGTGGATCGTGCCGATCGGCTGGTTGGGCGGCGGCGCGTTGGTGATGATGACCACTTACATTGCAGTCTGGTTTGTGCGGCAATACCGGAGTTCGCTGGTGTTGCCTCGGGGCTGATATGGGGACGGATCGGATGCGCGGGAGATGGTGATGGGTGGGCTTCACCACAGCGAGGTGTCGGAAACCGTGGTGCAGGAAAGCGCTCGTCCCGAAGCGCGAGACGCCGCGGCGAGCTGGCGACAGAGTAAGTGGCTGGCGGTGGGCGAGCTGGTTGTGGTGGGGCTGATTTTCTGGGCGGACTTCCGACATCATATTTACGTCAGCAAGACTCCTTATCTGGCGTTGTTTGGATGGATCTCGCTTCGGGCGCGGAAATTGCGCTGGCGCGATGTGGGGCTCTGCCGGTTTCGCAATTGGAAAGCTACCCTGGGATGGGGCATTGCGGCGGGGATGGCGATGGAAGGATTCGAGTTGTTCGTGAGCCAACCGATTCTGGTGAGGGTGCTTCGGAAGCAACCGGACCTGGAGGATTTTCGGCCGCTGGTAGGAAACTTGAAAATGACTCTGATCTTCATAGCGCTGGCTTGGGTGCTTGCGGTTTTTGGTGAGGAGATGGTTTATCGCGGTTACCTGATGAACCGGGTTGCCGACCTGTTCAACCGGACGCGGCGCGCCTGGGTTATCAGCTTGATTGTCGTTCACCTCGGATTTGGGCTGGCCCACGCTTATCAGGGATGGACCGGGATCATCGACGAAGGGCTGATGGGACTTTTGCTGGGAGTGATTTATCTACGCACGGGGCGCAACCTGGCGGTGCCGATCGTCGCGCATGGAATCTCGGACAGCGTCGATATGGTGCTGATCTTTCTGGGGAAATATCCAGGGATGTAGCGCTGGCGGACGCGCGCGGGAAGAGCAGATACAGAATCCTTTGGCCGACGCTGCCGTGGAATCCCACGTCTCGAAAAACGCGAGACGTGGGGCACCCAGCGTCCGGGTCGTCCCTGCTTTGGGCCGGGTTGTCCCAGGGGCGGGTGCTTTCGCTTATTTTGTGCGTTACCCTAGTCGCGTGCATAGCTCTGTGCCGCGTCCGCCGGGCATTTTCCGCATCTCGCTGAGCTCGGCAGCGTTCATTCTCGTATTCGGCCTGCTGAAATTCTGGTACCTGTATCTCGACGATCTGGCGCGGAACCACGGTGGAACCTTCGCCCCGCGCGCCCTGGAAGAAGCAACGGGAGTGATGGCGGCGATCGTGCTTGTCCCTGCGGCAGTGTGGATGAGCCAGAAGTTTCGCTTCGGAGAGCAGCCTTGGATACGCCTTGTTCCGATTCACCTCGGCGCTGCTATTGTTCTCTCGATTGTGCACACGACGCTGATGGCGGTTTCGCGGGCCATTATCTTTCCGCTGGTGGGATTGGGAAGCTATGACTATGGCGTGATGGGCTGGCGATACCCGATGGAGTTTTCGAACTTCGTCGTGATTTATGCCATCTTTGTGGGCGCGCTCAATCTTCTGGATTATTACCGCGAGCTGCGCAACCGGCAGATCGTGGCGGCGGAACTGGAGGCGCGGCTGGCGCAGACGCAGCTGCAGAATTTGCAACTGCAGTTGCAGCCGCACTTTCTTTTTAATGCGTTGAATACGATTTCGTCGGTGATGTATGAGGACATCGCGCGCGCTGACGCGATGCTGGCGCAATTGAGCGAACTGCTGCGGCGCACGCTGCGACGACCGGATGCGCAACAGGTTCCGCTGGAAGACGAGATGGAGACGGTGCGAATGTACCTGGGAATCATGCAGGCGCGGTTTGGGGAGGACTTGCGCGTCGAGGTGGCGATGGATGCGGATGTGGCGCGGATGCTGGTTCCGCAACTGCTGTTGCAACCGCTGGTCGAAAACTCGATTCGTCATGCAGCGGGGAGGACGCCGCTGGAGGTTACGATCCGGGCGGCACAAAACGAGGGCGAGTTGCTGCTGCGGGTTAGCGACAATGGTCCGGGGATAACGAGCGCGCCGCTTGAAAAAGGCATTGGACTCAGCAACACGGCTGATCGGTTGGCCGCGCTTTATGGCGAACGGCACACTTTGCGCTTCGATAACAGGCCCGGGGGCGGGTTAACCGTTTCTGTGCGCATTCCTTTGCAGATGGCGACCGCATGACTGCTCTGCGCGTTTTTGTGGTAGATGACGAAGCGCCGGCTCGGCGGAAGGTGCTGCGTTTTCTGGCCGGCGATTCGGACGTGGAAGTGGTGGGCGAGGCGGCGAACGGGCGGGACGCGGTGGAGGGAATTCGGCGGACGCATCCTGATTTGCTTTTGCTGGATGTGCAGATGCCGGATTTTGACGGGTTCGAGGTGGTGAAGCAGCTTGCGCCTCCGCTGCCGCGGATTGTGTTTGTCACGGCGTTTGATGAGTATGCGATTCGGGCATTCGATGTGCACGCTTTTGGATACTTGCTGAAACCATTCGACCAACCCCGATTTCGGAAGGTATTGGACGACGCCAAGCAGCAAGCGCGGCTGCACGGCAGTTCTGGTTCCGATGAAAACTTGCTGAGGCTACTGGCTGAGATGGAACTGGCTCGGCGGGGGCCGACTCGGCTGGCGGTCGAGGATGGCGAGCGAATTTTTTTCGTCTCGCCGGGTGAGATCGACTGGATCGGGAGTGAGCGCAACTACTTGCTGATTCACGCTGGGGCGAAGATTTATACCGTTCGCGGAACTTTGGACGCGATGGAGGAGCGGCTTGACCGCGCAGAATTTGTCCGCATCAACCGGTCAGCCATGGTGCGCGTGGATGCGGTGCGCGAGCTGCAGAAATGGTTTCACGGGGAGTACAAGGTGATGCTGAAATCCGGCGCCAGCTTGAGGTGGACGCGGCGGTATCTGGGACGGCAGGGGCAGATTCTGCAGAGGCTGTAGGCCTACCGCATCACGTGATCCGTCAGCGGTCCCGGTTGTCCCTTCGCTTGGCCCGCATGTCCCATCCAGATTGTTTTCCAATTCGCATCCTGCGAGATTACTGAGAGTTAACGGGGCGTTTTTTAACTGACTCACGGGGGTATTCACTTGGCTGCAACAGAAAATTGCCTGTCCGAAAATCACGCGTCCGAACCTGGCACTTTGTCGCGCTTCGAAGCGAATGCATCCGAAGCTTTGCCTCGCTTGGCGGTTGGTGCGATGGCCGTGCTCTGTAGCGTCAAGTTGCTATTGCATATCTTTACCAGCGTGCGGCATTACGGCTATTTTCGGGACGAGCTCTATTACCTGGACATGGCGCGGCATCTTGACTGGGGATACGTGGATGCGGCGCCACTCATCGCCGTTTACGCCAAGATCGCGCTGCTGCTGGGCGGTTCGCTCTGGGCGCTGCGGATTCTGCCGGCGCTGGCGGGCGCAGCACTTATCGCGCTTTCGATGCTGATCGCGCGAGAACTGGGCGGCGGACGGTATGCACAATTTCTGGCGGGTCTCTGCATACTTCTTTGCCCCTCCGTGCTGTCGGTTGACAGTCTTCTTACTATGAATGCGTTCGAGCCTTTGTTTTGGATGGGATGCATTTGGGTGATCGCTCGCATCTTGCGGACGGGGGACTCGCGGCTTTGGCTGTGGTTCGGGGTGCTGGCCGGACTTGGGCTGGAGAACAAGCACTCCACACTTTCTTTTGGATTTGCGGTTGCCGTTGCACTGCTGCTGACTGGGCATCGCCGCGAGTTCTTGCGACCGTGGATCTGGATCGCGGGCGCCATCGCCGTAGCGATTTTTTTGCCTAACATCATCTGGCAAATCCGGCATCACTTTCCGACGATTGAGGATCTGGCGAACGTGCGGAGGGAAGGCAAAAATGTTGTGCTGGGGCCGCTGGCGTTTGTGAAGGAACAGATCATCGACATGCATCCAGCGCTGTTGCCGGTCTGGGTGGCGGGGCTGGTATGGTTTCTGCGCGACCGGCGGTGGCGTTTGCTGGGCCTGATCTTTGTTGTCTTCTTCGCATTGATGGAAGTCGCACACGGGAAGAACTATTACGTGTTCCCGATCTATCCGATGGTGTTTGCTGGGGGGGCGGTCGTGATTGAGAGCTGGCTGGCCAAGCGCGCGTCTTGGACACGGGCGGCGGTGGTCGCGGTAATTGTTTTGGCGGCGCTCCCGGCCATTCCGCTGGTGACGTGGATGCTGCCGCCGGAGCGGCTTTTGGCTTATCAAAATGCGATCGGCTTCAAACCTGCCAAGGCTGAGGTGAAAATGGACTCGCTGTTGCCGCAACCGGTGGCCGACCAGTTTGGATGGCCCGAGATGGCGCATGAAGTCGCCTCGATCTATGACTCATTGCCAGCCGACGAGCGGGCACAAACGGGAATCTGGGCGGGGAACTACGGCGAGGCGGGTGCGATTAATTTGTTTGGTCCCAAGATGGGACTGCCTAGCGCTTATTCGCGGCATCAGAATCACTGGTACTGGGGTCCGCCGCCACAGGTCTACAAGAACCTTATTGTGATCGAGTGGAGCCTGGACGATGTGCGCGACAACTGCAGTTCCTATCAGGGCTTCAACCATTACGAACGGTTTGGGATGGGCGAGGAGAATACTCCGATTTATCTTTGCCGCGGAGTTCAGTTTGATATTCAGAAGATCTGGTGGCATTCGCACCACTGGAACTGAGCAGCTGCGGCGCGGGCAAAAGGCGAAGCGACCTATTGCGCCCGAATTATGTGCAGGGGTAGGGGTCCCTCGCTGCGCTGGGAATGACACCACTCATTGTTATTTCGAATACGACTTACGACGAAGATTGACGGTCACAGATTCGAGCGACGGCCGAGACCACTTCCTCGCGGGACACAGTTTCGGTTACGACTGCATCGACCAGCCTGCGGGTTTCTTCCGGGATATCAGTGTGGGAGAACATGATTACGGGAGTATCGGATCGGATATGCCTCATTTCGAGAGCGAGCTGGTGGCCATCCACTCCAGACATCTGATAGTCGAGAAGCACGGCGTCAAAATGGAACATCATGGCAAGCTTCAGTCCCTGGGGGGCGGAGAGGGCTGTAACTACGATGAATCCCGAGTTTTCAAATAGCGCTTTTTCGTGGGTGGAGATCGCATGACTATCGTCGATACAGAGAAGGATTCTCTGTGGCTCCTGATTTAACCGGGTCATTGGAACCTCCAAAAATGGGCAGCTCGGCCTATAGGGAATAGTAGGTGTACCCTTTCAGGTATACCCACGAGGCCAACCTGCCCGCAGGACCCTAATGAAACGGGACTCGAAATACCCCAAGTAGCTTTGAGCTTGTTAGATGCCACTTTGACAGAGCAGCGCGTGCGTGTCTGTTCAATATTGCACACATGTTGCAAGTTAGTTGCGTTGAGTCAAAAGATGCGCTGCAAACCGACGCTGCGTCCGCTAAGTGAATAAGTGCGATTCGCACTGGAAATGGCAGGAGCGTCGTGGGAGAATAGGAAAAGGTGGGTGTAAGTTTCCCGGGAGTTATGTATGCCAGCACCTCGCAGGGTGCCGGCGGCTCATCGCCGGGCCCCGAAACAGAGTCAGGGTTTCGATGTCAAGGCCTTCTTGACTAAGGCTGGTATCGGCAGAACCGTCCTGCGCTACAACCCAAAACAAGTTATCTTCTCGCAAGGGGATCCGGCCCATACTGTTTTTTACATTCAGGAAGGGCAGGTGCGGCTCAGCGTGCTCTCCAAGCAAGGCAAGGAGGCAACCATTGCGCTGATCGGCGCCGGCGATTTCGTAGGCGAAGGATGCATTGCTTCAGATCAACCGATACGGATGGGAACCGCGACGGCCATTACGAAGTGCACCGCGCTGAGGATCGAAAGGGCGGAGATGCTGCGGACGCTCCACGAGGAACACGGGTTTTCGGACCTGTTTGTGGCGTATGTGGTCGAACGGAACAACCGCACGCAAGCCGACTTGGTGGATCAGCTGTTCAATTCGAGCGAAAAGCGGCTGGCGCGGGCGCTCCTGATACTGGCGCGCTTCGGGAAAGAGAGCAGATCGGAGGATGTATTCCCGGTAAGTCAGGAGACTCTGGCGGAAATGATTGGGACAACGCGGTCGCGGGTGAATTTCTTCATGAATCGATTCCGGAAGCTTGGTTTCATTGACTACAATGGCGGCGGATTACAGGTGCATAGTTCGTTGCTTAGCGTGGTGCTGCACGAGTAGGGGACGGCGGTCGCACTTCCCGAGGCGCCGACGCGCTGCGCCACCCAAAAGCAAAGAGAAAAACAAATGCAAAATCTAAATCAAGGGCAAATGCAAAAGACCTCGCCGGACGCTTCCGTGGAATCCCACCCTTGCGCACAAAACGCGCAAGGATGGGGCACCGATCGGCCAAAAAAGCGAGACCACCGGAGTTTTTTGACAGCTATCCGTTTGACCGATTTCCTCAGGGCACGATAGACTTGTAGGGTTTGCCGTACTTGCGGGACCGTTCTGGGACCGCGCCGCGTTTCCGGTCAGAAGCCGTTGCGAGGAAAACAGCAAGCACGAAATTGTATTTGCCGAGTTGTGCTCGGTGGGGCGGACGAATGTGTCCGCCACTACGCGAATTTTTAGGAACGCGAAGTTTAAGGAGAGTCTATGTACGCGGTGATCCGCGCAGGTGGAAAGCAGTATCGAGTCGCCCCGGGCGATGTGGTCCGGATGGAAACGCAGGAAGACAAGGATGGCAAGGTGGAATTCGGCGACGTGCTGGCGGTTTCGGCCGAGGCAGGCAGCATTGTGCCTGCGGGAGCGGGCGCGCTGGTGACCGGCGAAGTCGTGGAGCAGGGACGCGGCAACAAGATCCTGGTCTTCCACTACAAGCGCAAGAAGCAATACAAGAAGCTGCGGGGACACCGGCAGGACTATACGGCGGTCCGCATCACGGAGATTGCTTTTGACGGGCAGTCGTTCAAGGCGCCGGAGCTTCCGAAGAAAGAGAAGAGGGTAAAGGCGGCGCATGAGGGCGGCGAGGAAGTGAAAACCTCGAAGCGGCCGGGGAAAAAGGCGACAAAGCCGACGGTGCATGCGCACGCTCATGCGAAGAAGGCGGCTCCTAAGAAGAAGGCGGCTAAGAAGAAGAAGAGTAGCATTCTGCGGCGGTGGGTTAGGGAGTAGGGATCCTTCGACTCCGCCTAGCCAATCGCTTCGCGCTTGGCTTGGCTGCGCTCAGGATGACAGAGTTTAATTAGGAATTTAGATTACTGGCAACTGCCACCGGGAACTGATTTATGGCGCATAAAAAAGGACAGGGTACTTCACGAAACGGGCGCGACTCGAACGCGCAGCGGCTTGGGTTTAAGGCCTTCGGCGGACAACTGGTGCCGGGAGGGACGATTATCGTGCGGCAACGCGGCACGCGGGTGAAACCTGGGCTGAACGTTGGACGCGGGAAAGACGACACGCTTTTCGCCAAGATTACCGGGCGCATCAAGTTTGTCGATAAGGGATCGATGGGGAAGTTTGTGATGGTCGAGCCCGAGGCTATCGCAGCGGAATAAGTTCTGAAGATAGGGCGGTGGCAAAGCCCCGGAACCCACGAGCTTTATCCACACGAGCCAGTAGGAATCGCCTCGGCTTTGCGTCGAGGCTTTTTCGTTTTGGCGAAAACAGCGGACTTACGCTTCGCTGTACGGGCGAGGGCGCCCGTCTCCGCACGAACTTAGGCATCCATGTTTATTTACGCCCATGTTTATTGATGAAGCCAAAATTCGAGTAAAGGCGGGCGATGGCGGGAACGGCTGCATGGCGTTCCGGCGGGAGAAGTTCATTCCGCGGGGAGGGCCTTCTGGCGGCGATGGCGGCCGTGGCGGCGACATCGAGATGGAATCGAGCGAGCGGCACAATACACTGGTGCATTTCCGGTTTAATCCGGAATACAAGGCGGAGCGCGGACGGCACGGCGAGGGCTCGAAGAAAACCGGGCGCGATGGAGAAGGGATTGTGCTGAAGGTGCCGGTGGGCACGATTGTTTACGACGAGGATACGGGGGAAATTGTCCACGACTTTTCGCGGGCGGATGAACGGGTGGTGATTGCGCGCGGCGGGCGCGGCGGACGGGGGAATGCGCAGTTTGCTACTTCGACACATCAGGCGCCGCGCGAGCATGAAGAAGGGCGTCCGGGCGAGGAACGCAACTTCCGGCTGGAGTTGAAGTTGCTGGCGGATGTGGGGCTGGTGGGGTATCCGAATGTGGGGAAGTCGACTTTGATATCGCGGATTTCGGCGGCACGGCCAAAGGTGGCGGATTATCCGTTTACTACGCTGGAGCCGAATTTGGGTGTGGTGCTGGTGGGGGATAAGGGTCGCGAGGAAAGTTTTGTGGTTGCGGATATTCCGGGGCTGATTGAAGGGGCGCACACGGGATCGGGGCTGGGGACGCAATTCTTGCGGCACATTGAGCGGACGCGGTTGCTGGTGCATATGGTGGATGTATCCGATGGCAGCGGACGTCCGGACGTGGTGAAGGACGTGGAGGTGATTCGGAGCGAGCTGGCTAGTTTTGGGGCGGGGCTGGAGACGAAGCCTGCGTTGATGGTTGCCTCCAAGATTGATGTGGCGAATCCGGAGAAGCTTAAGAAGCTGAAGGCCTGGGCTACGCGGCGGAAGTTGAAGGTGTATCCGATATCGGCGGTTACGGGCGAGGGCATTGAGAAATTGAAGTTTGCCATGGCGGAAGGGGTGGAGAAGGTGCGGCGTGAGTTGGCAGGGGCGCATGCGGAAGGAACGACGGTCTCTCGCCCCTAGACATTAAGAAAAAACTCGGCAGGTCATCTTAGGGGTTAAGCGGCACTCAAGATCGGCAGTGTGGCCTCGACAAGAGTTCCGGGTTCCGCTCTCGTCACTCGGAGGTCGCCGCCGAGGTGTTTTACGCGTTCTTTCATACCGCTAATGCCGACACCGCTGCCGGAAGTCGCGTCAATTCCCTTCCCAAAGTCGCGAATCCGGATGATGACCCGGTCTAATTCCTGATTGATCTCGATGCGGGCATCTTCGCTGCCGGAATGACGGTAGATATTCGTAAGGGATTCTTGCACGATGCGAAAGATGGCCGTTTCCAGGTCTAGAGGGAGACGGGGGAACATTGCCGGCCTGTAGTCGAACGTGAGACGCAGTGGGTTTCGTTTTTTCAGTCCTTCCAGGTACCAGTGCATAGCGGGGAGTAAACCCGATTCATCGAGCAGAGGGGGGTGCAGAAGATAGGAGATGTTCCGCACTCTGGCCAAAGCTCCATCGACGAGTTCGAGGGCCCCAAGGAGGTTTTGTTTTTTGTTCTCGGTAGAACTGTTTTTAACGTCCAGCTCGAGCTTGAGAGCGGTAAGTTCCTGCCCGAGCTCATCGTGGAGGGCGCGAGCGAGCCGGCGGCGCTCCTCATCCTGGACGCGCAGCAACTCGGTAGACAGTTTTTGCAGTTCCAGGGTGCGCAACTCGACAAGGCGCTGAGATTCCATAAGCTCATTCACGCGCGCCTTGAGTTCTTTGTTGAGCAGACGAGTGCGTTCTTCCAAGGCGCGGCGCTCGGAGAGATCACGAGTGACTTTTGAAAATCCGCGCAGTTCTCCGCTGTCGTCGCGGAGCGCGGTGATGACGACGTGGGCCCAAAAGGTCGAGCCATCTTTTCTGACCCTCAGACCTTCATCGGCAAAGCGGCCCTCTTTGGCGGCAATTTCCAGTTCGCGGTCGGGCCATCGGCTTTCGATGGCTTCTTTGGGATAAAAGCGGGAGAAATGCTGGCCAATAATTTCCTGCGCTTTATAGCCTTTAATCCGCTCGGCACCCTGGTTCCATGTAACAACTTTTCCGTTGGGGTCGAGGAGAAAGATGGCGTAATCCTTGACACTCTCCACTAGCAAGCGAAAAATGTCGTTGCTTTGCGGAAGGCGAACGTTGCCCGGTTCGAGTTCTGGAAGACCACCTGACGCCACTGCGATGGATGGATGTTGCGGCTCTTTTAGCATATAAAAGCGAAGGCAGCACTCATCGCGCTGCGCTTTCCCCGATTCGACTTTCAGAAAAAACTCCCCGCGCATTTTTACAGGGTCCAAGGGGGGTGCTATATAGGGTGGATACTGTAGGGGCGGCTAAACCCATCGCCACACGAGCGTGCTAAAATTTCCACAGCTTTGGACCCTTGTCTCACGGACCCTGTTTTGACCGAGCATTCGATTCAACTTGCACCCTCGATACTTTCGGCGGATTTCGCCCACTTGGCGGAAGCGGTGGAGCAGGCTACGGCGGGCGGCGCTGGCGTGGTCCACGTGGATATTATGGATGGGCATTTTGTGCCTAACCTGACCATCGGGCCTCCGGTGGTGAAATCGTTGCGCCGGGTGACGCGGCTTCCGCTGGATTGCCATCTGATGATCGAAAACCCCGACCGGTACATTGCGGATTTTGCGGAGGCGGGTGCGGACTGGATCTCGGTGCACCAGGAGGCGTGCCGGCATTTGAACCGGACGCTGCACCTCATCAAGCAGCATAATTGCCGGGCGGGAGTGGTGATTAATCCGGCAACTCCGGTGGAGACGCTGGTGGAAGTGCTAGATATTGTGGATTATGTGCTGGTGATGAGCGTGAATCCGGGATTTGGGGGGCAGAAATTTATTCCGGGATCGCTGCACAAAATGAGGAAACTGGCGGAGATTCGCGCGGCGCGGGGGTACTCGTACCGCATCGAAGTAGACGGCGGGGTCGCGATGGATACGGTGGCGGACGTAGTGCGCGCCGGGGCGGAGATTCTGGTGGCGGGGAATGCGGTATTTGGCACGGGCGATGCGCGGGTTAATACCGCGGCTTTGCTGGATGCGGCTCGCAGCGCGGCTTCGGTGCAGGTGTAGAGGGGGGCGCTTCGGAGCGTCGCTCCGCTGGACGGGCGAGGGCGCCCGTCCCTACGTGAGTTATTTCGGGATCGAGGTATTTTTATGCGGCGTGGTTCTATTTTCGTTGTTCTTGCATTGATGCTCGCTTTGGCGGTGGGATGCACCAATAAGAAATCGGTGAATCCCCTGGCCAACGTCGGGTCGAAGCAGCCGGACAAGGTGCTGTTTGACCGGGCCATGGATGCCATGAAGCATAACCGGTTCGACGTGTCGCGGATGACGCTGCAGACGCTGATCAACACTTATCCGGATTCGGAGTATATTGCGCGGGCAAAGCTGGCGAGTGGCGGATTCGTGGTATGCCGAGGGCGGCATCGGCGGCGTTGACAGCAGGCGGAACCGCAATATAAGGATTTCCGGACGTTTTTTCCCAATATGCCGGAGGCTGCCGAGGCGCAGCTGAAGGTTGCGAACATCCACTATGAGCAGATGGAGAAACCGGACCGCGACTACACGCACGCGATGCGGGCGGAGGAAGAATACCGGACGCTGATTCAGGATTATCCGGACAGCAAAATGATGCCGCGGGCGAAGCAGCGGTTGCGGGAAGTGCAGGAGGTTCTGGCAGAACGGGAGTTCCTGATATCGGGCGGTTTTATTATTTGCGGCTGTCGTATCCGGCGGCGATTGCGCGGCTGAAAACGCTAGTGGACCGGTATCCGTTATATAGCGGGGCGGACGAGGCGCTGTACATGATAGGGCAAGTCGTACGAAGGCGAGATCAACATCATCCGCGAAACCCGCGGCTGAATGAAGTGGCCAAGGCGAAGATGATCGAGGATGCTGACGAAGAACGCGACGGATGCGTATGCGAGGATCATCACGCGGTATCCGGCGATGGACCGGGCGGTGGATGCGAAAGCGCGGCTGGAGGCGATGCATCAGACGGTGCCGCGGCCGACGCGGGCGGCGCTCGAGAATAACAAAAAGGAAGTAGCGAGCCGGCATGAGGCGGGCATCATGTCGAGCATGCTGGAGAATTTCGAGAAGCATCCCGACGTGGCCAAGGCATCGCATTATGGGCGATCCGACGTTGGTGGATCCGGAGCCGATGACGGCAACCGCAGTGGTGCGACAGATGGCCAATGCGGCCAGTGGACGGGGCGGCGACAATAAGGTCACGGTGGAAACGACCAATGGCAAGCCCGCGCCGAACCAGGAGGCGCCGCGTTCGGATGCTCCGGCGGCAACGGCGACGGCCGAGGCGAAGCCTGCGGCGGCGGATCCGAATGAATTGAAGCCGAATGTGGAGGCCGATCCGAACGCGCTTCCTCCGTTGCAGCAGAGCAATCAGACTGGAGAGGCGGGTCATCGCAGCGCTTCGAGTGCGCCGGCGAAAACCGAAGAGATGGCGGACATTTCTTCGAGCAAGAAAAAGAAGAAAAAGGGCCTGGCGAAGCTGAACCCGTTCTAGGGAGGGCGAGGTTCGAGGGCAGATTGCAGAGGTTGGTAAAGGACTTGGTCTGGCTGCCGCAGCAATCCCCTCAAACCAGTGCCCGCAGGTCTTGGATTTTGCTCTTAACCTCTCAATCTGACCTCTGACCTCTTACTTTGCCACCCCTCCCCAATGGACTAGGAACGGACGTAACGATTACCTTTGCGGGAATCGTTGACTTCGGTTCAGGGACAAGGTAGTTTCGCGTTATCTCTTCCTCTTTGTCGAAGGATGACGCTTGGCGCGGAAAATACTGCTTGCCGATGACAGTGTGACGGCCCAGAACATGGGGCGAAAAATTCTGGCCGATGCCGGGTATGACGTCGTCACGGTCAATAATGGATCCGCCGCGCTGAAGCAGATCACCGAAATCAAACCAGACCTGATCGTGCTGGATGTGTATATGCCCGGCTATAGCGGACTGGAAGTGTGCCAGCGGCTGAAGGATGCGGAGGAGACGGCGCACATTCCGGTGCTGCTGACGGTGGGCAAACTGGAACCTTTCAAGCCGGAAGAAGCGCGGCGGGTGAGGGCGGACGGCCACATCGTGAAGCCGTTTGAAGCGAGCGAGTTGCTGACCGCGATTACGCGACTGGAAGATCGCGATCGTGCCGCAGCAATCCGCGGGATCGCGCTTCGGCCCGAGGGCAGCGGCAGGAAATCGGACATATAAACCGGGGGCCGATAACGGATGGAAGAGCCGGCTGGGCTTTCCCTCGAAGAAGAAGAAAGAGGAAAAAGAAGAAACGAAGCGGAAGATTTCACGGTCGGGAGCGGGTTCCGCGATTTCCGGAAGGGAAAAAGCAAGACAGGGGCGCGAAGGCGGAACGGCGGTGAAGACGGTCGGGACAGGAGCCAGATCTGGTTCCGGATATTCCGCGCGACATCACGCCGGAAGAGTTGGACGCACTGAGCGCGGTGGCCGCGAAACTTGGACGGGCCGGCTGCGGCAACCGAATTTGCATTGGCTAAGGCAGAGGCGGAAGTTGCCGGGCCTGATGCGGACAAGGGGAACGCCGGCGGAAACGAAGCAACGACGGCCGTTGAAACTGCGCCGGCAGTTGAGACCTCGGCGGTCGGAGTAGAGGCCCCGGTATTCGCGGTCGAAAGTGGGGTGGAAGTCGAGATTCCGGTTGAGCACATGGAGACGGCGACCGAGGGTGCTGCGGGCGTTACGGAAGCGGATGCGGTCGAAACGCGTGCTGGCAGAAGTCCAACATCCAGAAACCCAGCCTGTGGAAAGCCAGCATGCGGAAACTCAGCATTCAGACATTCAGCGTTCTGAAACCCCGAGTTCAGAAACGAGCATTCTGAAACGCCCGCGGCGGCGGTTGCCGTCGACGGTGAACGTGTGAATACCGCGCTGCTGGCGCAGGAAGCTGCGCCCGTGGACAGAAATGACGAGCCAGGATTCGCGACGGCTACTGCTGCGGTGGAGCAGGGTTCGGAAGAAACTGGAGCGAAGCTGGCCGAAGCCGTTGCGGTTACGCAGTCCGAGTCGCACCCGGCGGCGGATGAAGTTGCGGCCAATGTGCAAGAGATGGTGGCAGCAGAAGAACGGGCGCCGAGCGACGAGGAACTGGCGGAGGCGTTGCGCTTGCTGACTCCGGCTACGGGGCGGCCGGAGGTTTCGTCAGCGCAAAGCATGATTCCGTTGCCCGAGGGCCTGGCGGCGGGTCAACTACTAGCGGAGGAAGTGGCACGCCACGCGGCGGCAGGTTCGCGATGGGTGGCGGAGCCGGTGGCGTTGAGCCGGGAAGAAGCGGCGCTTTCACTGGAAGCGGAAATGTTCCGTACGTTTGCCGCAATGCCGGGAGGTGAAAATGGATCGGCACCGATGACGGCGGTTTCCGCGATTGCGGCGGCAGTAGAGAACAGATTGGCGGCAGTAGGATTGACCGAGAATGCTTTGCCGGATGCGGGAGCTGAACTTGCCTCCGCCGCGCATGTTTCATCCGAAAACTCTTTAGCCCAGAATTCCGCGGCGGAGCATTCCGCGGCGGATATTGGTTCCGCTGAACAACATGGTACAGAAACCGTGCCGGCGGAAACTTCGGTCGCGGAGACGGTTAGGCATCAGCCGTCAGCCATCAGCCATCAGGCGATCGACTTCGAGAAGATTGCACCCGGACAGCTAGCAGATGAGGGGAAAGATTCACCGGCGGCGATTTCGGAAGAAGCGCCTGCGGCGGAGACTGCGGCTGCGACCTTTGCCGATATGGTTGGTCAAAGTGGTCAGGACATGAGTGATCAAAACAGGAATGGGCAAAGCATGGGTCCAGACGGCGTTGACCGCAATGGCGCTGACCGACACGAGGCTGGTGAGCGTGCGAGCGACGCAACGGTTGAAGAGAGTAGGGAATCGGTTGGCGGGACCACGGTAGTGGTGGGGCCGGAATTGGTGGAAGAGAATCGGGACTCTAGTTCAGAGGTTGAGGATCAGGAAGCCATGGGCAAAGAAGTGAAATCGAAATCGGGAAAGTCGAACTGGCATCAGATCCACAGCGCGCCGGCGAGCGCCGGGACGAAGATGGATGTGGTGGAAGCGGCGAAAGAGGTAGAAGCGGCGCCGGAGGAAGCTCCGAAGGCCATGGCAGCGGCGGCGACATCCGCGCCTACATCTGTACCGGACGCGAGCACGATTGCCAGTATCGTGGACAGCGTTATGGCCGATCTTCGCCCGAAGATCGTGGAAGAGATCGCGAAGAAGCTGGCGGGGAAGTAGAGCAGCCGTCAGCTTTTCAGCCGTCAGCTCATGCTGGCAGGTTGCAACTCGAATGACTTGCAGTTCATAACTTTCCATCTGGTGGCACGTCAGACCTCGACTATCGTCTGACTTAGCGGCATTTTGCAAACCTTACAGCCCCGCTCCATTGTAAAGTTTCTTCAAGATTTCTTACCTTTTCGGACTGACTAGGTCGGCGTATAATCCTGCCATTCTAAAGTAAGAGCGAGATACTCCAAGGATATAGGACATCATGAAAGCGCAGGCTGCTGCCGCCATCTTACTGTTCGCGCTAATAATATTCACAAACACGAACGCTGCCGCTCAGACAGGTGTAACGCCTTCCGGAATGGGGGGTCAGAAGGTGGGACAGTTTTCTATCGTGGGATCTCTTGTCGGGTCGCTGGACTCGAAGAAAAAGAAGCCGGGTGAAGAGGTGGTGATGAAGACGACTGCCGTCGATGTTCATTTGTCAGACGGAATGGTGATTACAAAAGGGAGCAAGATCACCGGCCATATCACCGAAGCGAAGGCTCGAGCCGGGGGCGATACGGAGTCGTCACTCGGAATTGTGTTTGACAAGATCACGCTGAAAGATGGGAAGGCGCTGGTGATTGCGGGCGTGATTCGCGCCGTGGCCCCGTCGAACGAGGGGCAAGGCGGTGGCGTTGATTACAGCGATTTGAAGCAAACGGTGTCGCACACAACGGGGGGAACTGACTGGGGCGCGATACCGACGCTGAATGAGCATTCCGAGGGTGCGCAGGGGATCAAGGGGTTGCAACTCATGACAAACGGCGTGCTCAAATCGGGCGAGAAAACAATCAAGCTAGACTACGGAGCGCAGATCGTGATTAACGTGCAGTTAGCGAGTGGAAATCAGCAAGGCTCGAAATGATTGCCGCCACGCGCGACTGCACCATGACCGCAGAGGTTTGAGATATTAACTACCGGCAGCGAGCAATGGCTGCATTCAAGACTCAGGCGGCGAGTTTTAAAAAACGGAGATAGGGCAATGCGATTTACGGGATTTATCAGGATGTTGGTATTGATGGCGGCGGTCGTGTTGCTGACGGGCGTGCTGGTGGCGCAGAGTTTGACGCAGGGCGCTATCAACGGGACGGTAACGGACAAAACGGATGCGATCGTTCCCAACATCACGGTGAAGCTGACGAGCTTGGAAAGAGGTTACACGCGCGAGGCGAAAACCAATGTGCAAGGTGTTTTTCAGTTTCCGCTGGCCGATTCAGGGCAGTACCAGCTGGAAATCAACGCCCCGGGGATTGGGGGATATTTAGGGAAGGTCGAGGTTGGCGGCGGGCATACAACAACCGTGATTGCGAAGCTGGGCGTGGTGGGAACGTCGGTGGAACGACCGGGTACGATCAAGATTGGAGGGAGTGCTCGGAAGACTATCGAGTTTCTCATTGGGGCATCTCTTGCCGCGCCGCTGGACTCAAAGAAAAAAAGGCCAGGGGAAGAGGTGGTGGTCAAGAGCCTTTTCGACTTGCACTTGTCAGACGGAACGGCGATTCCGCGCGGGGCGAAGATCGTTGGCCATGTCACTGAGGCGCAGTCTCGAGCCGGGGGCGATCCGCAGTCATCGCTCGGGATTGTATTTGACAAGGTCGAACTGAAAGACGGGAAGACGCTGACGATTACAGGCGTGATTCGGGCGGTGGGCCCGCCCAGTCAGCCGCATCCCGGCGGGGGAGTCGAATATAGCGATTTAAATCAAGTCGTGGAACACACATCGGCGGGAACAAACTGGGGAGCGACGCAGAGCCTGAATGGGGATTCCGTCGGAGTGCAGGGGATCAGGGGATTGGAACTCGGTTCCGATGGCGTGTTGAAATCGGGCGACAAGACGGTAAAACTGGAGAACGGTTCGCAAATGATACTAATAGTGCAGTTGGGCGCCCGGAGCTAATGGAGTTCGAAATATCGCCGTTGCTTGTTTCGCGGTTCGTGCCCGGCTGGACCGTGACCGCGGAGATTTTACATTCGATTTACAAACATCGGACGGCTACGGGGTTACAATTTAGAGCCAAAAACTGGTTTGTGAATCGCGCCCAAAAAAACATAGACTGGCGGCTGCGCCGAGCTTAGTCTTAGAGATGCTAACCGACGGAAGCAAATGGCAGATTGCCGACGGTCGGAGGTCCCGCAAGTTTGAGATCTACCACGCGCACTAACTGTTTGGGGAAGTCCGTGATCGTCGAAGGACTGAGCCAGCGAATTGCAAAACACGGAGGTATGAAATGCGATTCACGACATCGATGAGGATGCTGGTAGTGGTGACAGTAATGGTGCTGTTGCTGCCGGCCTTAGTGCTGGCGCAGAGTATGACGCAGGGAGCCATCAGCGGAAAGGTTACCGACGCAAAGGGCGGGATTGTCCCGAACATCACGGTGAAGTTGACGAGCTTGGAACGTGGTTACACGCGCGAGGCGAAGACGAATGCGCAAGGTGTGTTTCAGTTTCCGCTGGTTGACTTAGGCGCGTACCGGCTAGCTGTCGATGCCCCCGGGGTGGGGTCCTATCTGGGAAGTTTCACGGTTAGCGGGGGGCACACCACTGAGGTGATAGCCAAGCTGGGCGGGGCGGTGAAGGCTGAGGAAGACGAAGAGACTGAAGGCGAGGCGCCGAAGAAACAATTCCTGATTGGGGGAATTCTGGCGGCTCCGCTCGACTCCAGGAAAGCGAAGGCGGGCGAAGAAGTGGTGATCAAGACGATTGGGGATGAGCACTTGTCAGATGGAATGTTGATTCCGGGCGGGACGAAAGTGATTGGCCATATCACCGAGGTGAAGGCACGAGCGGGAAATGATCCAGAGTCGTCGCTGGGAATTGCATTTGAGAAATTGGAACTGAAAGGCGGGAAGACGCTGACGATCGCGGGGGTGATCCGGGCGGTGGGTCCGGCGCCGGAACCGAAAAGCGGGGGCGGCATCGATTACGGATTCTTTGGCTTGAACCAAATCATTGAGCACACCCAGGCGTCAACGAATTGGGCGCCGATGGCAGGGTTGAATGGGGATTCGGTGGGAGTGGTGGGGATCAAGGGCATGGAACTCAGTCCGGATGGCGCGCTCAAATCAAGCGACAAAACCGTCAAGCTGGATTCCGGATCGCAGATCATACTGAAAGCCCAGTTCGCTGGTGGGAACTAACCGGAGGCGTTGTTCCAAGGACTGCGCCTACGAATTTTTAAAACGGGGATATGACTATGCAATTCAGGACATCGATGAGGGTGCTGGTATATGGCGGCGGTGGTGTTGTTACTGCCGAGCCTGGTGCTGGCGCAGAGTTTGACGCAGGGTGCCATCAGCGGAACGGTAACCGACGCAACCGGCGCGATTGTTCCCAATATCGCGGTGAAGCTGACGAGCTTGGAGCGTGGTTACACGCGCGAAACCAAGACAAATGCGCAAGGTGTGTTTCAGTTTCCACTGACTGATTTGGGTTCGTACCAGCTGGCCGTCAATGTCCCCGGAGTCGGGTCGTATTTAGGAACTGTCGCGGTTAGTGGAGGGCACACAACCGAGGTGGCGGCGAAGCTGGGCGCGGCGGTAACGACTGCTGGAGGCGGCGCTCCGAGGGCGGGTACGATCCAGATTGGAGGGGCTCCTTCGAAGACAATCACGCAGTTCCTGATTGGGGGAACTCTCGCCGCGTCGATTGACTCCAAGAAGAAGAGGCCGGGAGAAGAGGTGGTGGTGAAGACGATCGGAGATGTGCGCTTGTCGGATGGAACGGTGATTCCGCGCGGGGCGAAGGTGATTGGCCATGTCACCGAGGCGAAGGCGCGAGCGGGGGGCGATCCGCAGTCGTCGCTGGGAATTACGTTTGACAAGGTGGAAGTGAAAGACGGGAAGACGCTGACAATCTCAGCCGTGATTCGGGCCGTTGGGCCGCCGAATGAATCCCAAGGCGGAGGCGGCGTTGAATATGCCGGCTTGAGCCAAACCGTGGCCCATACGTCGGCGGGAACGAACTGGGGGGCGACGCAGGGGCTGAATGGGGATTCGGTGGGAGTGGTGGGGATCAAGGGCTTGGATCTCAGTTCGGATGGCGTGCTCAAGTCGGGTGACAAAACAGTCAAGCTGGATTCCGGATCTCAGGTCATACTGAAGGCGCAAGTCGGCGGGAACTGATAGGGGCGGCCTCGTCGCTGCTCGTGCAGAGTGATTCTTCCAGGTTGGCCGGCGATTCGCCTCGGTTTGCTTGGCGGGAACGGAGAAATGCGTGCGTTCTTGCATCAGCTGTACTGTTATAATACGAGCGACTTTTTGAGGGCATCTTATGCTCTGCCGCTTCGTTCCTACTCTCTTGTTACTCTTCTTGTTATTTCCCACACTCTTTGGCACTTATGCGGTCGCTCAGAGTACAGCTGTCACAACTGGCGGGACGGTGTCTACTTACGCAGGACCGCTAGCCCCGAAGGCCTCTTCCATGGTGTCGATGTCGCATGCCGAAGAGGAAAAAAGTGTCGAGTTCAAGTCGCAGACGGTGCTAGTACAGGTGCCGACGGTGGTGACCGACAAGGCCGGCAATCATATCCACGACCTGAAGAGGGAAGACTTCAAAGTCGAGGAGAATGGCAAAGAGCGAAAAATAGCGGTCTTTGAAGAAGTCACAGCCACGAATACGCGCCTGACGCAAGCGGCGTCTCCGCAGGGGACCTTCAGCAACCTGTCGCTGAATGGCGATGCGCCGCGCAATGTAGTGGTGATTGCGCTGGACACGGTGAACACGCCGTTTCTCGATCAAGCGACTGGACGAAAGCAACTGATCCAATACCTTGCCGACAGCGTAAATTCCGAGCCAGTGATGGCGCTAGTCGTGATCGGCAGCCGGGGAGCGGAGACCATCAGCGGGCTCTCGAACGATCCGGATGCGCTGATGAATGCACTGAAGAAGGTTCGCGGGGAGTTGCCCATCCTGCAAGGGGTGGATAACTCCACGCAGGTGTTAGCTGCCACTAGTGGAGAGATGGCCAACATTGGCCCGATACTTTCCCACGGTGGGCCAGCCACGCTGATCAAAGAATTCATTACGAACGGCGACGCTCTCTACGGCGACTACACGCAATCTCGCGCGATTGAAAGCACGATGCAGGCGTTTATGGGCATCGCGTGGTCGCTTTCGGGGATACCGGGAAGAAAGTCTCTGATCTGGGCGACGGGCGGCTTTCCGTTCCTGATGGATTCCCCATCGGCGGTACCTGGTGGATATCTGTCGGCGTTATATGAGCGGGCGATGGCGGCTCTGAATGACGCGCAAGTTTCGATCTATCCGGTGGACGTTCGCGGGTTAGTGAACCCTACAGTCGGAGTGGCCGACATGAGCCGTCGCGAACCAGTAATGGGACCAGTCCGGGCAGAGAGGGATGTGAAGCGCAGTTGGTTGCAAGGTTCGACGATTGACACGCTGAAGGAATTTGCGGCGATGACGGGCGGGAAGGCGTATTACAACAGCAACGATATCGCGACAGGTTTCAAACGAGCGGTGGAAGATTCCCGCTCATATTACCTGATCGGCTATTACCTGGACACGCATAACACTAAGTCGGGTTGGCGGAAGTTGCAAGTGAAGGTGGGGCGGAAGGACACGGAAGTGCGAGCGCGAACGGGATTCCTGGTTACGAATGCGACGATGAACCCGGAGCTGTCGCAGGAAGCCGATCTCGGGTTGGCATTGCTGTCTCCGTTTGACAGTACGGGGATTCCACTGTCGGTGCAATGGGCGGGAACGGCGGCGGACGGGGATAAAAAGAAAATCGCGTTTGCTCTGCACCTGCCGGCGACGGGCGTGACCATTGCAGGAGAGAATAACGCGTTCAACGTGGATTTCATGGCGCAGGCGGTGAAGACTGGCGTTCCGCCGAGCAACGTGGGAAGCACCGCGAAGGGCACGTTTACGGCCGACGCCTTGACCAAGGTGAAAGCGGAAGGAATTTTTTACAAGAACGCGTTCCATCTTCCGCCGGGCGATTATCAGGTGAAGTTCGTAGTTCGAGATAATTTGAGCGGGAGGGTTGGAAGCGTCAGCGCTCCGCTGACGGTGAACTGAGTTCAATTTGTGAAATTCAGGTCACGGTTCTTCAGGCACGGTGGCTTCCCCTGTTTTGCCCGGGCGGCCGTCCATGCGCGAGGTTGCACCGAACCTTAGGTAAGGGGAACAAACCTCCCTATTCAGGTAACTATCCGATACTCCTGCCGCGCTTCCCACGGGATCGTATCTCGCAAGGGCGTCTGCCAAGGGCAATACGCCTTCACTAAGGAGATACCATGCAATTCCCTCGACGTTTGCAACGGGCCATCCCTGCGGCCATGACGTTGTTCATCTTTTCCGGTTTGATGTTGCCGGCCGCAGCCCAGGCCGCCGACAAAAAGCCTCATTACTTGATCACCAACAATGACGATGCCCAGGCAAATTCCGCAACCTTCTTCCAAGTCCTTTCCAGCGGTTCGCTGAAACAGATCGCAATAATCAACACCGGCGGCACGGGGGTGAACGGCGTCGGCGAGGTCGCCACCAAACGCCTCAGCATCCTCGATAGCTCAACCCAGAAGTGCGCCTTCATCTCCGACGCCGGATCGGTCGACGTGGCCGGCATTTCCATCGATACCCTCGCTGCCACCGGCACATTCAAAGCGTCTTCCACCGACAGCGCTCCATACGGTTCGACCGTCGTCAATAACGGAAAATATTTGTACGCCAGCTTCACCGGATCCAACACCATCGGCACCTATCAAATCGCATCCGGCTGCACCCTCGTTTTTCTTGGTGACGTTCCCGCCGCCGGCTTCAACGGCGCCCAGATGATCGACATGCAGGTGCATGACAACATCCTGGTCACCAGCTTCGGCGACGGCTCGATCGCATCTTTCAATGTGAGCAATGGCCTTCCCGTCTCGAACGGAGACCAGCAAATCTCCACCGGCTATACCAAGGATGGAAGCGTCCCGAATGGCGTCGACATCAGCCGCAACGGCCACTACGCGCTCTTCGGAGGAACCGTTACTCCTCCGCTCATCGAAGTCTCAAACATTTCCTCGGGCAAGCTGACTCCTACGGTTGTCTATTCCGACCTCGGCAGCGGGGGCGAATCGGCGGCGATCTGGCTCAGCCCCGACGAAGATCTGCTTTATTTCAGCAACTTCAGCACGGACGGGCTCAGTGCCGCGTTCTTTGACAAGACCACGGGTGCCCTTACTTTCGGATGCCTCGACAATCTTGGCCAGACGGGCTGGGAAGCTGGCATCGCGACTGACCACCAATCTGGAAGCGGTTCTGTGATCTATGTCGCCAATGCAGTAAACCTGATCAGCTTTGCCAACGTCACCGTCAGGGACGGCTCTTGCTCCCTCGAGCAAAATGCCAAGTCTCCCATCAGTGATGGACAGGTGCCGGGCCTGGACTCGATTGCGTCCTATCCCCCGCGGCCGTTCTGAAAGTGCGCGCAGTGCGCCTTTTGGCAGGAGTGGAGATTTTTAATTTGAGGCTTTCCTATGCGGAGAATCCCCTCGTGCTTCATGCGGAGATCCCCTCGTGCTTTATGCGGAGAATCCCGGCATAAGCGGCGCATGTGCGTGTTGTGTGCTGGCATTGCGGGCTGTGAGTCCGGGAACTCGGCCTACAGGAAATCAAGTGAAAGAATCGGGTAAAGCCCCTCTAACACGAAGCATGAGCAGTTGTGTACTGTGAACGCCTTAAAGAAAGGCCTCCCCCCTATGAACTTGCTCACTAGGAGGATCACATGAAGAAACTTAGAAGTTCACTTACTATCGTTTCGGCTTCTGTGTTGGGAGCTGTATTTGCATTTTCCACATTTACGGCGCCGGTATGGGCGCAAGATTCACAAACGATCTTATTCAAGGCGGGTGCGTATGGCACATATGCCTTCGTAGGCCATACGGTAACGTTGAGCAAAACGGCGCCGGTTTCGATCGGTCCAGGGTGCGGGACGCCGGAGGAGGGCGTGTCGCGGACAAAGACGGTTGTTTCGGTGAGCGGACCGCCGATTCTGACGACTGCGACCATTCAGGACAGCGCCAGTTCGGGCACGGACCTGGACACGGCGACTTCGGACATACAGACGGTGAATCTGCTGGATGGTGCGATCACGGCCAATGAGGTAAAGGCGGTGAGCACGACCAGCGATAATGGAGGTACGGTGAGCAGCAGCGCGGCCGGGTCAGAATTTGTAAACCTGGTGGTGCTGGGAGTGCCGATCGAGGGCACGCCGGCTCCCAACACGACGATTACGTTGCCGGGATTTGGCTACGTAGTGCTGAACGAGCAGAGTCCGGAATCGAAAAAGAACAACGTGGGTCTGATCGTTAATATGATTCACGTTTACATTAACACGCAAAACCCGTTGGGAATTGCGGACAACACGCAGGTAATTGTGGCCAGCGCGAGCAGCGGAATTGCGGAAGTGAACGGTCCGGCGGTTCTGGACGGTAGCGCGTATGGAGCAAAGCTGCATGTGGGGCATATTCTGTCGGTGTCGCCGATAGCGCCGGTCAGCGTGCCTTGCGAAGGAGACAACGGGAAAGTACGGACCAAGTCGGTGGTTTCGCTCAATCTGACTGGGGTGGCCACATCGGGAACGGTGACGGATACGGCGGAAGGGGATGTGACGGAGTCGGAGGCCGAAAGCCAAACGACGTCTACGGTGGAAGCACTGAATCTACTGAGCAGCCTGGTGACGGCGCAGGTGATTCTAGCGAGCGCCGGAGCATCGACGACTGACGGCTCGACGTTCACCTTCACGGATAACTCGGCATTCACGAATCTTTCGGTCGCCGGTTATTCGGGAATCGGCCCGAATCCCGCGCCTAACACCCAAGTGGATATCGCGGGGCTGGGCACATTGTGGCTGCATCGCGTGATTCAAACCAAGGACAGTATTGAAATCCGGATGGTGGAGCTGCAAATTACTCAGCAAAACCAATACGGACTTGCGATCGGGACAGACCTGATTATTGCCGATGCGGAGGCCTCCCTGCACAGCAATTCGAAGCCGTAGGGTGTTAAGAGGTGTGAGGTGATTGATTGAGGGCGGCCTTTGGGCCGCCCTTTTTTGTGTGGAAGACATTCTCATTCGGCACGGTTCACCGAACGTTCCGCGCGGTCTTTATGGCGAAATCATCAAACTCCACTCAAATGGCTATAGTACCGGAGGCCTCTCGATTGGGCGTTCTCTATTGCGATCAACAAGGCTCGAGTAATCGCGCGGACGCGGCCAGCCCCTTGGTCGTATGTTCGTCGCGTGTTTGACCCTTCCTTTCTTGCGCCTATAAGATCAAAGATTCCTCCTTCTGCTGTGAGTCTGCCGAGCTTTGCTTGGCTTGGATGGCCGAGGGCGGCTGTCCCTACGCTGGCGCTTGGAGCTGCATACAGATCATGCCTCACGAATTGCCGAAAGCTTACGAACCGGGCGCGATTGAAGCGCGCTGGGCGGAGTATTGGGTCCGGGAAAAGCTGTTTCATGTCGAGACTCCTCCGGTTGGCTCGCCTCAAGGAGAGGCGCGTCCGGTTTTTACTTTGCTGTTGCCGCCACCGAATGTTACGGGGCGTCTGCACATGGGGCACATGCTCAACCAGACGCAGATGGATATGCTGGTGCGCTGGCATCGCATGCGCGGATTTATCACGCTCTGGCTGCCGGGGACGGATCATGCCGGGATCGCTACGCAGATGATGGTCGAGCGGCAACTGGCGAAAGAAGGCAAGAAGCGGCGCGAGATGGGGCGGGAGAAATTCGTGGAGCGCGTCTGGGAATGGAAGCGCGAGTATGGCGGCGCGATTCTTGACCAGATGAAGCGGCTGGGCGCCTCGGTCGATTGGGGTCGCGAGTACTTCACCATGGACGAAAACCTTTCTCGCGCGGTGCGCGAGGTGTTTGTCCGGCTGTATGAAGAGGGGCTGATTTATCGCGGGAAGTACATTGTGAACTGGTGTCCGCGATGCGAGACGGCGATTTCGGATCTTGAGGTTAAGCACGAAGATGTGGCGGGGAAGCTTTGGGAGATACGGTATCCGGTAATTGGAACTAAGGAGTTCATTACCGTCGCTACGACTCGGCCGGAGACCATGCTGGGCGATACGGCCGTGGCGGTGAATGCTAGCCGATGAGCGGTATACGCATCTACACGGCAAGAGCGTGCTGCTGCCTTTGATGAAGCGGGAGATTCCAATCATCCTGGATGAGATTGCAAAGCCGGAATTTGGGACGGGGGCGGTGAAGATTACTCCGGCGCATGATCCTAATGATTTTGAGGCGGGGAAGCGGCACAACTTGCCGCAGATCGATGTGATGGATCTGCACGCTCGCATGAACGAGAATGCGGGGCCGTATAAAGGACTGGATCGTTACGCGGCTCGCGAGGCGGTGCTGGCGGATTTGAAGGAACAGGGATTTCTGGTGGCGGAGAAGGATTACACGGTGCCGCTGGGAAGATGCGACCGGTGCGGGACGGTGGTCGAGCCTCGGCTGTCGGAACAGTGGTTCGTGAAGATTGCTCCTTTGGCTAAGAAGGCGATTGCGGCGGTGGAGTCGGGCGAGATCACGATTACTCCCGAGAATTACAAGCAGATTTATTTGAACTGGATGAACAACATCCACGACTGGACGATTTCGCGGCAACTGTGGTGGGGACATCGGATTCCGGTGTGGCATTGCCGAGCAGATGTGCAGATGTGATTGTGGCGCGGGAGACGCCGGTGAAGTGTCCGAAGTGCGGCAGCGCTAAGCTGGAGCAGGATACGGATGTGCTCGATACCTGGTTTTCATCGGGTCTGCTGCCGTTTACTACTTTGGGATGGCCGGAGAAGACTCGCGATCTGGAAGTGTTTTATCCGACTACTTTGCTGATTACCGCTTACGAGATTTTGTTTTTCTGGGTGGCGCGCATGATCATGTTCGGCTGCCACTTTATGGAGGGGCACGCGCAGGATCCGGCGATCAAGAAGGCTAGCGGGTGGGCGGAGAAGAAAGACGACAGCGTTCCGTTTCGCAATGTTTATATTCATGCGCTGGTGCGCGATGCGGAGCGGCAGAAGATGTCGAAGACCAAGGGGAACGTGCTCGATCCGATTGAGGTGATTGCGCAGTACGGGACGGACGCTACGCGGTTTACTTTGGCGGCTATGGCGGCTCCGGGGACGGATATTGCGTTTAGCGAGAGCCGGACGGCTGGGTATCGGAATTTTGCTAATAAGATTTGGAACGCGGCTCGGTTCATGTTCATGAATGTGGATCGGATTGACTCCGGCCTGCGGCCGGGGGTGGACGAATGCGGCCGTCCCTCCGTGGGATTGCTGGGGTTCAGACTTCTACTGCTGGAGGATCGGTGGATTCTTTCTCGGTTTAATCGTGCGGCTGCGGATGTGAATGCTTCTCTGCAGACTTATCGGTTTGATGAGGCGGCTACCCGCATTTACGATTTCTTCTGGGGGGATTTTTGCGACTGGTACATCGAGCTGATTAAGCCTCGGCTGAACTTCGAGGAAGGTGCGGACACGGCGGCGGCGCGGGTTGCTTGCTCGAACCTGGTTAATTTGTTTGAGGCTTCGCTCCGGCTGCTGCATCCGGTGATGCCGTTTATTACGGAGGAAATCTGGCATGCTATTTATGACGGCGCGCCTCCGTTGAAGTCGATTGCTTTGGCGGCTTATCCGGCGGCGGATGAGAAGCAGATTGATTTGGCTGCTGAGACAGAGATGGCGATTCTGCAGGATTTGATTGTCAGCGTGCGCAATCTGCGGGCGGAATTGAAAGTCGAGCCCAAGGTCAAAGTGCCGATCGAGGTGTTTGCGCATGAGCCGTCGATTCGGGCGATGCTGGAGAAAAATCTGGGCGCGGTGCTGCTGGATCGTCCGGCGAATGTGGAGACGATCACTGTTTGTGGAACGGTCGCTCGGCGAATTTGCCGGGGGCGCGCAGCACTTCGCGATTTGATGTGCATGCGATCTATGAGAAAAAGATTGACGTGGCCGCTGAGCGCGAGCGGCTGACGAAAGAACTGGAGAAGATTGAGAAACAGTTGGCGGGGGCGCAGACTCGGCTGGGCGATGGGCAGTTTTTGAGCAAGGCTCCGGCGCATGTGGTGGAGGGATTGCGCAAGCAGGTCGAGGAAGCGACGATTCTGCGGGAGAAGATTGTTGGCCAGTTGAAGGAGATCGCTTAGGGACGGGCCGGCTTGGGCGTCTAGTGGAGTGCAGCTCTACGCAGCATCGATATTGCGGCTCTGCGAGCCGCTGTGCAGGTGAGGTACCTGCCCCTACGCAAACGGGACGGACGAGGGCGCCCGTCCCTACACAAGCTTTGCCGGCGGGACGCCGGCGCTATTATATGGATTGGAATTCACGACGGATTACCGCGATTATCGAGAACGCGCTGAACGAAGATCGGGCTACTCGCGATGCTACCAGCTACGCCTGTATCGATCCCAACCAGCGCGCTGCGGCTACGATTATTGCCAAGCAGGAATGCATTCTGGCTGGGCTTGGATGCGTGCCTCGGATTCTTGACGTGTATGCGGCGCTCGATGGGGCGGTTACTTCGCATTACGAGGTGACTAGCCATCCTTCGATTTTTGATGGCGTCCGGGCGAAGGCGGGGACAGCAGATTGCGGTGATCCGGCATAATGCGCGGGTGATTCTTTCATGCGAGCGGGTGATTCTGAATTTTTTGCAGCGCATGGCCGGAATCGCTACCACCACGCGCAAGTTTGTGGATGCGGTCGAGGGCACGCACGTGCGGATTCTCGATACGCGGAAGACGGCGCCGGGGTTGCGCGTGATTGATAAGTACGCGGTGCGCTGCGGGGGCGGGCAGAATCATCGGCTGGATCTTTCGGACGGCGTGCTGATCAAGAACAATCACATTGCGCTGGCGGGGGGCGCGGCGCTGGCACTGGAGCGCGCGATCCACAACCGGCGCGGGCGGGGGCCGATTGAGATTGAAGTGCGGTCGCTCGAAGAACTGCAGCAGGCGCTGGAGCATGGGGCGGAGGCGATTCTGCTCGACAATGTGAGCGTGGAGACGGTGCGGAAGGCGGTCGAGATTTGTTCGCGGCATTCGCGGCGGATTCCGCTGGAGTGCGCGGGCGGGATTAACCTCGAGAATGTGCGGTCTTATGCGGAGACGGGCGTCGATTTTATTTCGGTGGGGGCGCTTACGCAGTCGTCGACGGCGGTGGATATGAGTATGAGAGTGGGTCCGGCTTAGAGGGTCGGTCGTTGGTCGTTCGTCGTTGGTCGTTCGGAGATCGCCTTGTTCGCGGGTTTGATTGCCAGGACGACTAACGACTAACGACTGACGACTGCCTCACAACTGTTTATAATCCCTCCATCGCAACTCCCACAAAAACTCGCAGCTTGCCTTCGGTGCATAAGGCTACCGATGTTCGCCTGGGGCGTATCGTCCGGCTGCTTATGAGCCACGCTACCGTGGTCGTCAGCGGCACTAAGGTTGCGGAGGAGATGGGGACTAGCCGGTCGGAAGTTTGGCGGCTGATTCAGCAACTGCGCGCGTTGGGCGTGGATGTCGCGGGGCATCCGGCTACGGGATATCAACTGCGCGCGGTTCCGGATTTGCTGCTGCCGGAGATGCTGGCTCCGTCGTTGAAGGGGACGATTTTTGGGTACACCGGCCGCCAAGCAAATCCATCATTATTACAAGATCGGCTCGACGAATTCGGAGGCGATGCACGCGGCGGCGGAGGGTGCGCCGGAAGGCAGCGCATTTCTTGCCGAGGAACAACTGGCAGGGCGCGGGACGCGGCGCGCACTCTTGGCATTCGGCGCGGTCGGCGGGGATTTATTGCTCGGTGATTTTGCGTCCGGCTGATGCCGCCTTCGGATGCGTTGATTTTTTCGCTGGCCGCGGGGCTGGCGGTGCGCGCGGCGGTGGGGGAGATTGCTCCGCAGCTTGTGGTTGACTCTGAAATGGCCGAACGACTTGCTGCTGGGCGGCAAGAAGTTCTGCGGCATACTTACGGAGATGAATGCGGAGGCTACACGGGTGCGCTATATGGTGGTTGGGATGGGGATCAATGTGAATCAGGTACGGTTTCCGGCGGAGCTGCGCGAAATGGCGACTTCGTTGCGGATCGAGACGGGCACGGAGTGGTCGCGGGTGGAGCTATGCGCCGCTTTGCTGAAAGCGCTGGACCGGGAATATCGGAGCCTCGTGGAAGATGCGGGGGCGCGTGGTGCGATTCTGCGGCGGTTCGAGGAGAGATCTTCGTCGGTGCGGGGTGCGAAAGTGACGATTGAGGAGAACGGCGGGCTGACGGGCGTTACCGAGGGATTGGATGAGCGCGGATTTTTGCGGGTGCGAGCGGCGGACGGATTGCGGACGGTGGTTAGCGGGACGGTAAGAATCGTTGGCAATTTGTAATTTGGTAATTTGTAATTGGTAATTTAAAATCAGAGGCTTTTCCAATTACAAATTACAAATCGCCAATTACAAATTCTCTATGCTTCTAGTCATCGATGTCGGAAATACTAATACGGTGCTGGGCGTTTTTGAGAAGGCGGCGCATCGTCCGGGCGAAGATGTTACCGCGGAAGCGGCGCGCTATGAGCGGCTGGTGGCGAATTGGCGCGTCGGGTCGCATCTGGGCCGTACGGTTGACGAATATGGCGTTATCTTCCGCAACCTTTTTTCCATGGAGAATCTGCGAGGTCTCGGACGTGCATGGGATTGTGATTTCCTCGGTGGTGCCGCCGCTTGATTCGGTGCTGCGGCAGGTTTGCGAACGCTATTTCAATAGCAAGCCGCTGTTCATTGAGCCGGGGGTGAAGACGGGGATGCAGGTGCTGTATGACAATCCGGCGGAAGTGGGCGCGGACCGGATTGTGAACGCAGTAGCGGCGTTTGAGAAATATGGCGGGCCGTGCGTGATCGTGGATTTTGGGACGGCGACTACCTTTGACTGCATTTCGAAAAAGGGCGAGTACATGGGCGGCGTGATTTGCCCTGGGATTGGGATTTCGGCGGACGCACTGTTTCAGCGCACGGCGCGGCTGCCGCGGGTGGAAATACGCAAGCCAGCGCGGGTGATTGGATCGAATACGGTGGGGAGTCTGCAGTCTGGACTTTACTACGGATATCTCGGGCTGGTGGATGGAATCCTGGAGCGGCTGTTGGATGAGCTGGGCGCAGAAACTCGCGTGATTGCTACGGGCGGGCTCGGAGCGCTGATCGGGACGGCTTCGCACTTTATCAAAGAGGTGGACGAGTTTCTGACGCTGGAGGGGCTGCGGATCATTTGGGATCGGAACCAGGCGTTTCGGCGGGAGAGCGCGGCGAAAGGGGGAAAGGCGGCGACTCCGACTGCGGCTAAGCCCGTGGGTGCCGATGCGAAACCTTGGCCTTCACCGAAGGGGACTAAAACGAAGTGAGAGGGACAGATTGCAGAGGTCGGAGGTCAGATTGCAGAAGTGAAATCTTGCGGTTCTAACCTGTCTGAACTTTCGATCTGACGTTTGCGATTTGACCTCTGCGATCTGACCCCGGATCTGCTAACTCATTTCTTCTTTCATCGTAAATTAGGGCTTTGACTTAATTGAAACCACGGACAGGATGCGGCGCATACGGCTCTTCGAGAGACGCGATCTCTTCTGGCGTGAGTCGGAGCGAGAGCGCGGACACGGCGTCCTGAAGATGATGCGGCTTGGTTGCGCCAACAATTGGCGACGTGATGATCGGCTTACTGAGCAGCCAGGCGAGAGCAACTTGCGCGCGGGCAACTCCACGTTGTTCTGCTAGCTGACCCACGCGGTCCACGACTTTGCGGTCAACCTCTTCAGATTGCGAGTACAAGGTCTTTCCGAACTGGTCGGTGTCGTAGCGTTTTGTAGGTTCGCTTTGCCACGGACGAGCGAGGCGACCGCGCGCGAGAGGACTCCAGGGGATGATGCCGATACCCTCGGACTGGCAGAGGGGGATCATCTCGCGCTCCTCTTCGCGATACAGCAGGTTGTAATGATTCTGCATCGAAACGAAGCGGGTCCAACCGTGAAGGTCGGCAACATAGAGAGCTTTGGTGAATTGCCACGCATACATGGACGAGGCGCCGATGTAACGCACCTTGCCGGATTTCACCACGTCATGCAGAGCCTCCAGCGTTTCTTCGATCGGGGTTTCGTAATCCCAGCGGTGAATCTGATACAGATCCACAAAGTCGGTCTGCAGACGGCGAAGGCTCTGATCGAGTTCGTAAAAGATGGCCTTGCGTGAGAGACCATGGCCGTTGGGCTCGTCGCGCATTACGCCTTGCAGCTTGGTGGCAATGACAACGGCTTCGCGGCGCGTGTTCGCCTTCAGGAAACGCCCAAGCACCTCCTCGCTGACGCCTGCTGAATAAACATTCGCCGTATCAAAGAAGTTGATCCCGAGGTCAAGCGCCTGACGAAAGTAGGGGGCGCTCTCTTCTTCGTTCAGAGCCCAGGCATGGCTACCAGGTTTAAGCTTGCCGGTAGCAGGCGCGCCATAGCTCATGCAGCCGAGACAGATGTGGGAAACCTTGAGGCCGGTTTTGCCAAGATTGACGTAGTTCATTAGTTTCTCCCAGATAAAAGCATACCGCGTCAAAGACGATTCAACATATACCAGGATCTGATTGCACGTTGCGTCACTATGTTATTCGTCACCATCGGAACTCGCGGTCGCGACTGACTCCGGACGCATCGCTTTCCTCTACGTCTCATCTAATCCACCATGGGTAACGGATTAGCTGTTTCAGTATTGGATCTTGTGGGCATGCGAGCCAGGTGAGTCTGCGGGCAGCGCCATCGGCCGGTCAGTGGATCTGGCACAGCACGTAGAGCAGTGGGGATACAAGCGCTACTGGCTGGCGGAACATCACTCCATTCCCGGGCTGGCCTGCTCCGCTACGCCGGTGCTGATTGGGCATGTGGCGGCAGCGACGAAGACGATTCGCGTGGGCAGCGGTGGAGTGATGCTGCCGAACCATGCGCCGCTGGTGGTGGCGGAACAGTTTGGCACGCTGGAGGCGCTGTATCCGGGCCGAATCGATCTGGGGCTGGGGCGCGCTCCGGGCGGCGACTTTCAAACCATGCGGGCGCTGCGACGGGATTTGCAGCAGAGTGGGGACGATTTTCCGGCGCTGCTGGAAGAACTTGCGGACCTACCTGGGACCCGAGGAAACCGGGGCAAGTGGTGAAGGCGATTCCCGGGCAGGGGAGCAATGTGCCGATCACTTTGTTGGGGTCGAGCGGATTCAGCGCGCAACTGGCAGGGATGCTGGGGTTGCCATTTGCCTTTGCGGCGCACTTTGCTCCTGAGTATCTTGTATGCCGCGGCGCAGCTGTACCGCGACCACTTCCGGCCCAGCGCGAGTGCTGCGGAAGCCGTACTTGATGGTGCGGTGCAGGTGATCGCGGCAGAAACGGATGCGGCGGCCCGGCGATTGTTCACCACACCGCAGCAGCGCTTTCTGCGACTGATCCGAAATCAGCCAGTGGAGTTGTTGCCGCCGGTGGATTCCATGGAACGGCTGTGGCAGGAAGGGGAGCGGGCGGCAGTGAGGAGCAAACTGGGCGCGGCGATTGTGGGATCGGACGCGACCGTCAAGGCGGGGTTGGAAAAACTGGTGGGCGAGACGGGAGCTGACGAGGTGATCGTTGTAACGGACACCTACGAGCATGCCGACCGGCTGGAGTCCTATGAACGGGTAGCCAGCGTGGCCACGATGATCGAGGCGAATCCAACGGCGGCGGTTGGAGCCTGAGGGACGACGAACGGTTCGTCGGGGTCAGTAGAAACAGGCTGAAGCGTCCGTCGCACTTGCCCATCTGCTAGGCTGTGTCCTTAACAGCTTATGTCCGAAACGAACTACTTCAATTACTTTACGGAAATCGAAGAGCATTATCTGCGCCGGAGGGGAACTCATCTACTGCTTTCTACGCTTGATTGGGCATTGATTGAGACTTGGAAGACGGCGGGCGTGCCTTTGGAAGCCGTGCTGCGCGGGGTGGATGATGCGTTTGACAAGTACGATTCGCGTCCTTCGAAATCGAAGAAGGTAAATAGTTTGGCTTACTGCTCGCAGGCGGTGCTGGCGGCGGCGGAAGATATGAAAGAAGCGGCGGTGGGCGCCGGAAGCGAAGAAAGAACTGCGCGCGAACCGGGATTTGACGCGGCGCAGATTGCGGCGTTCTTGCGGGGGAATGCTGATCGGCTGGAAAAAGCCGAGCTTCCGGAGCGGGCGGGATTTGCGACTGGAGCGCTGGCGCGGGAGGAAGCTGGGACTTTGCGCGAGTTGGCGGCGGCGATCGAGGCGAGTGGGAAGGTTCCTCGGCTGGAGGATTTGGAGCGGCGGCTTACTGTTCTCGAGGAAAAATTGTTTGCGGTGATGATGGCGGCTACTCCGGATGATGATTTGGTGACGGTGCGCGCGGAGGCGGATCGGGATATTGCTCCTTACCGACGGAATATGACGGCGACGCAGGTCGAGCAGCTACACAAACAGTATGTGCATAAGCGGCTGCTGGAGCGGTGCGGCGTGCCTCGGCTTAGCTTGTTTTATATGCACTAGCGTGGGGTGAGGGCACCTGCCCCCACGTAAATCCCAAACGTATGCTGCTTTCTATTGAAAAACTGATTTATGGCGGGGACGGGCTGGCTCGGACGTGCGCGGGTTCGGACGGTCGCTCCATGGCGGTGTTTGTGCCGTTTGTTTTGCCGGGGGAGCGGGTCTATGTTGAGATTCGGCGGGAGAAGCCTGGGTTTGCTCGCGGCTTGGTTACGGAGTTGATCGAGGCTGCGCCGGAGCGGGTTGAGGCTCGGTGTCCTTACTTTCGGCAATGCGGCGGATGCCATTACCAGCACATTTCGTACGCTCCCCAACTCGGATTCAAGGGCGCAATTTTGCGCGAGACTTTGCAGCGGATTGCGAAGATCGAGCTGAAATCGGAAATTCGGCTGCATTCTTCTCCTCCGTGGAACTATCGCAACCGGACCCGGTTACAGGTGCGGACTGCGCCATTTGCTTTGGGATACTTTCGGTTTGGGTCACATGAATTTCTTTCGGTGCGGGAATGTCCGATTAGCTCGCCTTTGATCAATCGGGCGATGACGCGGCTGCTGGAATTGGACGGCTTGAATTGTCCGGCAGCGATGGAAGAGATTGAGGTTTTCGCTGATGCGGAGGATGAACATTTGCTGGCTTGGGCATTCTGCGGGCGCTCGGCGGACAAGAAAGATTTATTGCGCTGGGCGGAGTCGGTTGGGCGTGAAGTGCCGGAAATTAGCGGGATGACGTTTTTCTCTTCGCGGCGGCGGATGGACGAAGACGAGATGCCCGATTCTAAGACGCTGGCGGAGTGGGGGGCGGGGGCAATTCGCTATCGAACTCGGGAGCACGAGTATCAGGTTAGCGCGGGTGCGTTTTTCCAGGTGAATCGTCATCTGGTGGACGAACTGGTTTCGGTGGTGACGGGGGAGGCGCGCGGGGGTCTGGCGCTGGACTTGTATGCTGGGGTGGGGCTGTTTTCGAGGGTTTTGGCGGGAAACTTTCATCACATTTTCAGTGTAGAGGCGTCACATACGGCGCATGGCGATTGTGTGAAGAATGTTCCTGCGAACGTGAAAGCGGTTGTCGCGCGAACGGAGGACTACTTGAGAAGCCGTCCGCTACGGGAAAGGCCAGATCTGCTTGTGCTGGATCCTCCTCGCAGCGGTGTCGGCAAGGCGGTGACCCATTCTCTGGTGGAACTCGGAGCGCCCCGCGTACGGTATGTGTCGTGTGATCCGGCGACGATGGCCAGAGATATTGGCCCTTTGCTGGCGGCTGGGTATCACATCGAGGAAGCACACTTGTTCGATCTGTTTCCGGAGACGTTTCACATCGAAACGGTGATGCTGTTGGCGCGCTGACCGCTTTCACGTCGTCCAAGTTCTCCTGGAAGAGGAGTGGTGGAGAGGGCTCTGGCGCGAAGAACGTTTGCGTCAGGGCCTCCGCTCATTTCGGTTTCGCTGCTCGGCTCCTAAAGGGGCATCTCAATTTAAACGAAGTGTGGCATCGCCAAAGCGATGCCCTGATACGAAACGCGAATTTCAACAATCTGTAAGCCGGATTGATTTTGCGCTAGTTATGATGCGGCTGAAGCCGCACCCGCCACCCAAAAACAGAAATATGATGCGTGACCGCAGGTCGCCGCGACAGCCGTTGTTTTGGGCGGCGGTGGCTTTTTCTTTGGGGCTCTGGGCGGGGGTGCGAGCCTGGCGTCCGCCTTCGTGGTGGGTGATTGCGATTTTGGCGTTTGCTATTGCGGCGGGCTGGTTTCTTCGGAACCGCGGCTGGATTAGTAAGGCATTGGCTTTGGGTACGTGGTTTCTGCTGGGCGCCCTGATGGTTCAGATTCGCGGTCAACCGCTGGGCGAGCGGAAATATACCTCTGACATTTCGCGCCTGGCGGACGGGCGTCCCGTGACGCTTACGGGCCGGGTGATGCGGGAGGGATATGCGCGGTCGGCGGGGCCGCGGTCGATTCATGAATCGATTGACGTGGAGACGGAAGAGATCGCAAGCGGCGGGGAACGCTGGCCGGTGCGGGCGGGAGTGCGGCTTTCGATTTACGAGAAGGTTGAGGATCGGGCCATCGGGTCATCGGGTGATCGGGCGATTGAAGGTCAAGGGCCTTTGGGTTTCGATGGCCTGATGACCCAATTTTCCGATCACCCGATGTTTACCTATGGCACTCGGGTGCGGATTCTGGCCAAACTGCATCCGGCACGCAATTTCCGCAATCCTGGGGCGTTTGATTATGAAGGCTATTTGCGCGACAGCGGTATTGGTGTGCTGGGGTCGGCGGAGGCTGCGAATCTTGAGCGATTACCGGGATTTTCCGGGAGCCGGATTGAACTGTGGCGGACGCGCGTGCATGCCAGCATTATTCGGAAGATCCACCAGCTGTGGCCGGCGTCCGAGGCGTCGCTTATGGACGCTATGGTGCTGGGGGAAGAATCATTTTTGCGCAACGCTACACGTACCGAATACCAGCGCTCGGGCACTTACCATGTGCTGGTCGTCTCGGGAATGAACCTTAGTATTTTGGCGTTCGCCATTTTTTGGGTGCTGCGGCAGTTTCGAGTCGATCCGGCGGCTGCGGCCATTGCTACCGTGGTCGTGTCATTCGCTTATGCATTTGTGGTGGGGGTGGGGCCTCCGGTGTGGCGCGCAGCGTTGATGCTGGCGACCTATTTGGGGGCTCGGCTGCTGTATCGCGAACGAAATATGATGAACGCCATTGGCGCCGCGGCGCTGGGAGTTTTGATTGTCGATCCGCGCGCCTTGTTCGGGGCCAGCTTTCAGTTGACGTTTCTCGCTGTGTTCATTATTGCGGGCATTGGGACGCCGATTCTGGAGCGGACAACTTTGCCCTACTCGCGTGGGCTGCGACTGCTTCGGGCTGCGAGTTACGATTTGCATGTTGCGCCGGCCGTGGCGCAATTTCGGATCGATCTGCGGATGGTCGCTGGTCGGCTGCGAAGATTCGTTGGTGTCCGGCTCGGCTTTGGATTGCCGGTCGTCTTATTGCGCGTGGCAATTCGGGCCGGCGAATTGATCTTCATATCGGCGCTGATGCAGGCGGGATTGGCGCTGCTGATGGCTTACCACTTTCATCGCGCGACTACGATGGGGATGCCGGCGAATCTGGCGGTGATTCCGCTCACGCAGGTGTTGATGCCGTTTGCTGCGGGTGCCGTCGGATTGGGATACATCTCGACCACGCTGGCTAAGCCGGCGGTTTGGATTTCTGGACTGGCACTCGAAGGGATCGCCGGCACGGTGCACTTTCTTGGGGGCGCGCATTTGGCGGGCGCGTCGATCGCCGACATGCGCGTGGCCGTGCCTTCGGGGGCGGTGATTCTGGCTTCCCTTGGCGCGCTGGCGGTCGCGATGGTGGCAGTGCGGATTCGTCGTACGCGCCTGGCTGCTTTCGTTTCTGTCGCGTTGCTGTTTGGCGTTGCGGTTTGGATCGCGTTTGTTCCTTCGCGGCCGCATCTTCGCGCGGCGATGATGGAGATGACGACCATTGACGTGGGACAGGGCGATTCCATTTTGCTGGTTACGCCCGATCAACATACGCTGCTGATCGATGCGGGCGGATTGCCGACGTGGATGCACTCCGACTTCGATCTTGGCGAACAGGTGGTGTCTTCTTATCTTTGGAACCGCGGGATCGACCATCTGGACGTGGTGGTGATCACGCATCCTCATGCCGACCACTACGGCGGAATGCCAGCGGTGATGGCTAATTTTCACCCGCAGGAACTTTGGCTGAGTATCGACCGGCCGGTGGGTGATTTTGCGGCGGTAGTGGCACAAGCCCAACGCGCGGGAATGGTCGTCTCGGTGAAAAAAGAAGGCGATGAATTCGACTACGGTGGCGTGCACTTTCACATGCTTGCTCCCGGACGCGATCAGGACACCGGGTCGATGCGTCCGAACGACGATTGCCTGGTGTTTACGGCTGCGTTTCGCGGGACTACGGCTTTACTGGAGGGAGACGCGGAGCGTCCGGCGGAGCGGCGCGTGGTGGAGGAGCATCCGGAGGCGATGCTGCTGAAGGTTGCGCATCATGGGAGCGCCAGCGGAACCTCGGCTGAGTTGCTGGCTACGGTTCATCCGCGGTATGCGGTCATCTCGGTGGGCGCGCGTAATGTGTATGGACATCCGCGGCTGGAAGTACTGGAGCGGCTACAGCAGGCGGGGGTGACCACTTACCGCACGGATGAAGAGGGAGCAGTTTCATTTTTCCTGGACGGCACATCGGTGACTTCGGATGTGGCGCTTCTGCATTGAGCGTGCCCCACGCTAAACAGATCGCTGAAAGACCGGGTTTGCGCTGCGGCCGTCGCCCCTCAGCGGCTGAAGCCGCATCCTGCGAGACGGTGATTATCGCAGCGGTAAACCGCTGCTCCACCCAATAACAAATGCAAAAGCCTTAGCTCGATGCTTCCGTGGAATCCCACCCTTGCGCAAAAAACGCGCAAGGATGGGGCACCCATTGACCCAAATGACCGGCTTCGCAACCCAGCGTGTGTACGGGAACATCGGGGCATTCAGGTTGAGGGCGCTTAGCCGGTGATGTCGGCGGTCTCGTCGTCGAGGGGTGGCAATTTGCGGTAGGCCTCGATGATCTTTGTCGCTTCCGGAGCGTCTTGTTCTCGCACAAGAAGGACGTTTCCACCTACGCCGGGGAACGTGTCCTGGACGGCGTCTAGGGATTTCAGATCCGATTCGATGCCGGCGGATTGAAGCAAGCCTTGGACGACGATGGCTTCGTTCTCCTGCTCGGTGTCAAAAATCTTGATGAGCTTTTCGTTGGGCTCGGGCTGGGGCAAAGGTTTCGTCGACTCTGGCATGCGTCCTCCGCGGAATGTCTGTCGTCTGTCAATAGATTAAAGCAGTTGTGGTGTGTCTGTCTTTCGGGTGACCAAGGATTGAGACAAGAGCAGCTTGATTTGCGGGCGGAAACTGGCACAATGGCGACAGGGCGCAACGCTGGGGACGGGTCGACATCCAATAGAAACGGGGTGGAACATGGGAGTTCAACGGGCCGAATTGCCGGGGGGAGACAACGAACGCGTGGAGGAAGGCCGAAGACTGCGGCGCCTGCAGGTGATGATGAGCATGGTGATGTCCGTGATCAGCCAGGATCCGGATTTGACGCTGGAAGAAGCAGCGGAGATGGCTGCTAATGCACGGCGCGCCGCTTTGAGCATGTTTCCGGATAAAGAGCTGGCGTACGACATTATTTACCGGCCGCGGCTGCAGCGGCTGATGAACGAACGGTTTCGGCTGCAGTAGAAGTGCTGGCCCGCCTGATGAAAGTACTCTCCGGAAAAGATTCGGCTATGCCTCCGCAACGGGAATTGGGCCTTGAAGGCGGGGATTCACTGGCCGGCTAATTCTCAATGAGGGTAATGGTCTGTGGCTGTTTGCCAGAGGTTAACTAGAGCAGAAAGCTACAAGTGTCCGGCGGATTCTTATTGATTTTCCCTTGTGCTCGTAAGAAACGAGTTCCTCTTTCCTGAAGCGGTTCATAAAAGCGGAGACGCGCGACCGTGTCGTTCCTACCATTTCGGCCAGCGTTTCATGGCTGATTTTGGGGATCGTGGTTTCGGGCGCTGCATGCCCATCAAAGTGGGCGAGCAGCAAAAGAATACGCGCCAGCCTCTTCTCGCTGGAATAGCAGTGTTGGTCGACTATATCCTGCTGGTATCGGATATTTCTGGCTAACACATATTCCCAGAACTGGTTTGCCAACTTCACTTGCTGTTTCAGAGTCCGCATCATGGTCTTTTTCTCGATGCGAAGGAGGGTGCAGTCTGTCATCGCGCTGGCGGACGCAAGGCGGGAAGATTGGCCGGCTACGGAGTCCTTGCCAACGTAATCGCCATTACCTAGTATTTCGAGAATTGCTTCTTTGCCGGATTGGGATTTGACGGCGAGCTTCACCGAGCCTTCCTGAATGACAAACACGGAATCCGCCGCGTCGCCCTGAGCAAAGATGCCTTGCCGTTTGTGGAAGAACATCATTTCCCTTCCGACGCCCACGGTCGAGAGAAAGGTTTTCGGGTTGAAGGCACGTGTGTGGATGGCCATGAGCGGTCTCTCTTTATGAGCAACGACAAAGCATTTCACCCCGGGGGGGGCGAAGATGTTCAATATTGCACAGAATGTTCAGTGGTAGACATTCACCGCCGGCTTGACCGCGTCCTGAATCGCGCACTAGACTCCAACCGGGGTGTTCCATGGGCAAACTTATCTGGATTTTGTTTCTCGCCTTGGCATTTTCCGGTTTGACTTTCGCCGCCGAAGATCATCATCACGAGGAACTTACACAGCAACAACTGGGGACGGTGAATTTCCCTGTTTCGTGCACTCCGGAGGCGGAGAGGACTTTCGAAAAAGGGGTCGCGCTGCTGCATTCGTTCTGGTACGAAGAGGCGGAGAAAACTTTTGGCGACGCCGCGAAGCAGGACCCGAAGTGCGCCATGGCTTACTGGGGCGAGGCGATGAGCCAGTGGCATCAGCTTTGGAATCGTCCGGATGCGGCCACCATCAGGCAGGGCCTCGGCCGAGTTGGAACAGGCCGACGAACTTCGGGCCCCCACTGCGCGCGAGCGCGATTACGTCCATGCGCTGCAGGCGTTCTATTCGAACAAGCCGAAGGCGGACCATAAGGCGCGGGCGCGGGCATACTCGGCTGCCATGGAGACAGGTATATGTGAAGTATCCGGATGACCATGAGGCGGCGGCTTTTTACGCGCTGTCGCTGTTGGCTTCGGAGCCTGATGACGACACCACGTTTGCCAACCGCAAAAAGGCGGGCGCGATCTTGGAGAAGCTGTTTGCCGAGGAGCCGAATCATCCGGGGATTGCGCATTACCTGATCCACACTTATGACAAGCCACAACTGGCGCAGCTGGGATTGCCGGCGGCGCGGCGTTATGCGCAGATCGCTCCCGCCGCTCCGCATGCCTTGCACATGCCGTCGCATATTTTTGCTCGATTAGGACTGTGGCAGGATGACATCGATTCGAACCTGGCTTCTATCGCCGCAACGCGCAAGGCTACGGAGATGCACATGGGTGGGGAAGGGCACCAATTCCACGCCATGGATTATTTGGTGTACGCGTATATGCAGAGCGGACGCGAGGCCGATGCGCTCAAGGTGGTTGAAGAAGTAAAAGCGATGCCGCCGATGAAAGATATGTATGGCATGGGATACGACCCGCGTACCAACGCGTTGATAGCGTTTCCCGCGCGCTACGCGATGGAGATGCATCACTGGACAGAAGCCGCCGCGTTGACTCCGAATCCTGATGCTACGGGCGGAGATGGTTCGATTACTTATTGGGCACGAGCGATTGGCGCGGCGCGCAGCGGAAATGTGGCGCAGGCGCGCAGCGATATCGAACACATCGCAGCGATTCACAAGAGTCTGATCGAGAAAAAAAAGAAGAATCTCGCGGAAGCGGTCGAGCAGGATCGAAAAGAAGCGACTGCGTGGCTCGATCACGCCGAAGGCAGAAACGAAGCGGCCATCGCGGCGCTGCGCGCAATCGCAGAGAAGCAGGAAGCTTCGGGAGACGAATCGGATTACGAAACCCCCGCGCGAGAAATGCTGGCCGATATGCTGCTGGACATGAAGCATCCGGAGCAAGCTCTGGCCGAATACAAAACCAGCTTGAAATTCTTTCCCAATCGCTTCAACAGTCTTTATGGCGCGGCGCAGGCGGCGGAACTGGCGGGGCAGGCTTCAGAGGCCGGCGAGTATTACGCGGTGCTGGTGAAGACTTGCGCAGGCGGGAGTTCGGCACGTCCGGAACTGGCGAAGGCGAAGCAGGCGGTGGTGGCTAGGAACAATTTGTAATTTTGTAATTTTTAATTGGTAATTTAAAAGCGAGCGACGGGTGTGGGCCTCTGGGAAACTACGAGCGGCGGAGGGCAGCGTTAGGAATAGACGTGGAAGGTGATGACAACAAACCGTCCGGTTGGCGCTGGGTCGCATTCATTCTTTTCTTTGTCCTGTTCCCTATTATTTTCAGGCCGTGGTGGGCGGCGGTTATTTCCGGGGCAGTGTTCATTCTGTTGATGAAACTGTTCTTTTCCGAGTTCTTCGAAAAACTAAAGTAGTAGCCCACAACCGGAGCGAGCCTCCGGTTTCAAATTACGAATTACAAATTACCAAATTACGAATTTATTTCTCGGTTCGCTGCAGGCGGAAGAGTAGCGTTCCCCATCCTAGTTTGACTCGCATTTGGACAGGCGTGTGGCTGGCGTCCTCGGAAAACCATGCCCACACCTTGCCTTTGTTTTGCAGCGGGCCGGACGTGGCTTCGGCGCTCACCATGATGGTGGGAAAGTTTCCGGCGGGGACTCGGACTTGCTCGCGTTTTTCCACGGTGACGCGGACGATGGTGGTTTTGCCGTCGCTGATCGGGAACTCGTATTTCTCGCCTAGTTGCAACGGCAGCGATTGCAGGTAGTAGAAGCCGGTGATGACATCGGTGGCGCAACCGGCCAGATCGTTTTCATTGTGCTTGGTTTCGCCCGTCCTCAGATTTTTTTCATCGAGCGTGCTTTTCTTGTGAGCGTAATCGAAGTGGATCGAAGTTTCGCGTTTATGCGAGCCTTCTTCGCTGTGCTTGAAGATGGAGAGCGAGCAGAAGGTTCGGGAATCGAAGTGCGATTCAAAGCGGTCGTGCACGGGGAAGATGACGTTGACGGCGCCGACAGATTCGGCCGTGGCAGTGACTTTGCGGTCGGCGCCGGAGACATCCATGCGGACGACGCCGGTACCGGCGGGGATGAGATGCCACTCGGCTGAGAAAACGTAGCTTCTGCCGTCGGGGAAGGGATAGTTGGGACGGGGAGGAGCGATCTGAACGGGAGCGGGACCGATGGTTGCGGTGGGCGGGCCTTGCTGGGCGGGCAACAGGGCTGCGACCAGGAAGATCAGGCAGAGCACCCCTTGGGAAGTGCGCGACTTCAGTCGTGACGTAAACGCCGCGAAAGAAACGGGGTTTAGCCCCTCAGGTAAACGGCTCATGCTCACGGCAGACTACCACACCAGCTTGCCGATCAGCTTAACGACGAGGACTGCCAGCATGGCCGCGCACCCGATGCTGGCTTGATACTCGCGGTGCTGCCAGTAGAGCGCGGAAGAATACGCACTGTGCTGGCTTCCGTAGGGTGTAAGGCGCGGCAACAGGCGCGGGACGTGACGGGCGTAGTCTTCGTAATCGGGGAACTTCTGATGCAAGATACGTTCTTCACCGGCGATCACTGGAATGTAAATCGCCGCGAACATGAGGACCATCACGGCGACGATCCACCAACTGCGCGCTGCGATGGCGAAGCCCGCGGCCAGCATCAGGGAGCCGAGGTAAAGGGGGTTGCGCGTGTAGGCGTAGGGGCCGCTGGTGGTAAGTTGCTTTTCTTTTTGTACGTGGCCGGAAGCTAATCCGCGCAAGAACAGGCCGGGAACGACTACCAGCGTGCCCGCAATGAGCGATGTCTTCGTGGGCTGTGCCAGCCAGAAATAGACGACCGCAAAAATAAATCCCAAGGGCACGCGGATGCGGCGGGCTACGCGCGACCAGGTACTGACGCTGGCTGGCGACGGCTGCGATGCGGATTGTGGGAGATCACTCACTGGATTCGGCGACACGAGGCTGCAACAGCTTTCGGGCTGCGCCGACAACCTCGGCGACGGTGATTTCGAGCAAACCTTGCTCGGGCTCGCGGCGGCGGGTGTGATCGGTTTGGCTGCTTGTGCTGCGCAGCACTATGGATTGCGTGCCGAACGGGCCGTTGCGCGCCGGGTTTGTCGGACCAAAAATCGCTACCACCGGAATTTTCAGAGCCGCCGCCAGGTGCATGGGACCGGTGTCGCCTCCGATGAAGAGACGTGCGCGGCGGGTGATGGCGATGAGTTCGGATACGGAGCAGGAAATTTTTCGCGCCGCGCCTTCGCTTGCGGATTCGACCGCGTCGGCCAACTCTTCTTCTCCGGGGCCGTAGTTTATCAGCGAACATAATCCATCTTTGGCGAGTTGCTGCGCAACTTGCGCGTAGCGGTCGGCTGGCCACATCTTTGCGCCCCAGCCGGCGCCCGGATTGAGGAGCGCGAAGTTTTTCGCATTCGCCGTCAGGCTTGTGATTTTGCTCTCCGCATCGGGGTCTATGGGAAACTTCACTTGAGGCTGCGCAATTTTTCCTAGGATGGTAGGTGGGATGCCGGCAGATGAAATGACGGCTGCCGCCAGGGCCAGCGCGTGTTGGACGACATGCGTGCCGTTGGTCAACACTTGCCTGGTGTAAAACATGCTGGCGGCATTTTCGCGCGGCTGGGCGTCGCCGTAGCGTATGGGCGCGCCCGACCAGCGCGCCAGCAGCGCCGAACGGACCGCGCCTTGGAAATCAATAACCGCGTCGTATTGAATTCCGCGTAGCTGACTGAGGCCGACGGCCATCTGCTGCCAGGTGTTGAACGAGAAGAGGGCGCGGCGCCATTCCCCGGTGTTAACAGTATCGACGCGGTCGACTAGCGGGCGCTGCGGAGAACGCGGCGCCGGAGCGGGGATAGCGCAGGGTGCAGAGGAGTTCGGCCCAGCGCTCTTCGATGAGCCATCCTAAGGTGGCGTTGGGAAAAGCCTGGCGGAGGGCGGCGGCGGCGGGCAGGGTGTGGATGACGTCTCCCATGGCGCTGAGGCGCACGATGAGGAGACTTTCGAATCGGCGCGCCGACTCACGATTTTCGCCGCCGCGAGCGCGATTGCGAACGGATGATTTCGGACGCGGAGTGATTCTTGGGATCGCCTACGATGACTACGCGGCCTCCGCTGGCTTCGACTTCGTCGCGCTCGGGGACGGTGTCGACAGTGTAGTCGGTGCCCTTGGCGTGGAAATCGGGACGGATTTCGCGAATGATGGCGCGGACGTCTTTTTCTGGAAAGATTACTACGGCGTCTACGTCGGCTAACGACGCCAGAATTTCGGCGCGTTCTTCGGCGGGCATAACTGGACGGCCTTCACCCTTCGAGCGCGCGCACGGAGGCATCGGCGTTGACGGCGACGATCAGTTTGCCTCCGAGTTCACGCGCGGCATGGAGATAGCGCATGTGGCCGACGTGCAGGACATCGAAACATCCGTTGGCTAGGGTGACGCGGTCTCCGGCGCGGCGCCAATCGGCGACGCGCTGTTGCAGTTCGTCGCGCGAAACGATCTTCGGATGGAGTGATGTGGTCAATGATTCCGATTGTAGGCTTGACTACTGTATGGAGCGGGGCTTCGTCCCGCTTGAACGGGGCAAAGCTCCGTCCACACGTCGAATATCTAATGTTCTCGAGTCGCTGGCGGCGTTTTATCTAACGCTTCCAGTAATTCCTGTTGGCTGACGGTGGCGGTGCCGCGCTTCATGACTACGATGCCGCCGGCGTAGTTCGCCAGTTGGGCGGCCTCTTCCGCGGTTGCGCCGGCGGCCAGCCCCGCGGTGAAGGTTGCGATCACGGTGTCTCCTGCTCCGGTTACGTCGGCAACTTCGTCGCTACCGTAGATCGGAATATCCACCGGCTTGTGACGGCGGGGGAAAACCACCATGCCATCTTTGCCTCGCGTGATGAGGAGCGATTCGAGATTCATCTCGCCGCGATCTGGTCTCCGGCGGCGAGCAGGCGCTCCCAGTCTTCGTCTTTGCCGTTGCCGATGCGGATGCCGAGAACTTCTTCGACCTCCGACTCATTCGGTGTAGCTGCGGTGATGCCGGTGAACTCGAGCATGCGATGGCGCGAGTCGAGGGTCACGGGAACCTTGTGGAGCGCCGCGTTTTTCGCGAATCACATTGAGCAGGGTCGGCGTAGCCGCGCCGTATCCATAGTCGGAAACGAGCAGCGCATCGGAGGCGCGTGTGTATTCGCGGGCGGCGAGTACGATCTCGCGGCGCAGATGCGCGTTGGGGCCTTCGGTGGGCTCGCGGTCGAGGCGCACGACCTGCTGTCCGGCGGTGTGCGCGAAACCGGCGAGGATGCGGGTTTTGGTCACGGTGGTATAGCTCTTGTCCTTGAAAACGCCACTGACGGGGATGCGTTTGTGGCGAAAAGCGCGTAGCAGGAGGCGTCCCGGCTCGTCGTCGCCAACGATGCCTACCGGCAAGACGTTCACTCCGAGGTCGGCGAGGTTGTAGATGGCATTCGCGCCGCCGCCCGGAACGACCTTGCGGTCGCGATGCTGCAAGATGAGCACGGGCGCTTCGCGCGAGACGCGAGAAATCTCGCCGAATACGAACTCGTCGGCTACCAGATCGGCAAGAACGGTAACGGTGAGCTTGGGAAAAGATTCGACGATCTTCTTGCAGACGAGGTCCGTTTTCCTTAAGATGTTTTGTCATCAAAATGCTCGTCATCGAATTCCTGGCGAGGAGTGCAACTCAAGATTTTCTCACGAGCGAGGCTTTCGTTCATGGATTGTTGCGAAAATGGCATCCATCAGTTCGGCGGGGCGGTCGATGGTGAGATTGAGAGTGGCGATGGCGAGGGGGAGGAGATCGGCGGTGGGGATAGGGAGAGCAGATTGACGGCATCTTTTTCGGTGGTCAGGAAGCCACCCGCGCCGAGTTTGCCGCGCATGGCGAGCAGGCGGTCGATGTCGCTTTGGTTATAGGGATGGTGGTCGCGAAACTCGACTTCGGCCGCGGGCTTGATTCCGGCGGCGCGCACTTGGGCAAAAAACTGTTCGGGACGGGCGATGCCGCAAAAGACAACGGGCGCGGGCGGCGCAGGTTCGGAGAGAACGAGTTGGCGCTCGATTCGCCAGATTGGTTTTTGCTGCAGACGCCGCGAGTGACCGGATAGCCGCATCTCTACGGAAGGCGCGCTACACCGCTGTGGGCAGCACGATGGCGTCGGCGCGTTCGCAGCGACGATAGCGGCTCGCGCAGTCGTCCCGAGGGCAGCAGGCGGTCGTCGAAGTCGCTCTCGGTCATCAGGACGATGTCGAAATCGCGCGCCAGAGGAACGGTGCTGAAAACCGTCGTCGAGGAGGTGCAATTGCGGGCTGGAATTTTTGCTCGGCGAGTCGGCCTGCTTCATAACGGCTTTCGCCTACGATGACCGGAACGCCCAGGCGCCGCGCGATCAGCAGAGGTTCGTCGCCGAAGTCGGCGGCGTTGCCGTCGGGCTCGACTGGCAGAACGCCGCGCGTTTTGCGGCCGATATCCGCGGGAGAGCACGTCGAAACGAATGCCGCGTGCTTTCAGCAGATCGCCGAGCGCGATGACAAACGGAGTCTTGCCCGAACCGCCGACCGACAGGTTTCCGACGCTGACCACGGGCTGTTCCAGCGGCCGCGACGACAGCACGCCGCGATCGAAGAGACGTGTTTCGCAGAGTGGTGGCGGCGCCGTAAAGGCCGGTTAGCGGATTCATGCTGGAACATCCATCAGCTGGAGCAGAGCCTTGACCGTTCGGTCGGTGGCGCCACGCTGGGATTCGAGCGCGGCCAGCGCGTTCTGGCCGAGAGTCGCTCGTTCGTCGCGCGTTTTCGATCAGCTCGATGAGGACTAGCGGAAGCTCCGCTACTCCGACGATGCGGACGGCATTGCGCCTGGCAAAAAAATTCACCACGTCGCGAAAATTTTCGTAGTGGTTGCCGGTGACGATGGGAACGCCGTAGAGTGCGGGCTCAAGAATGTTGTGTCCGCCGCGCGGCACGAGACTTCCACCAACAAAGGCGACGGTGGCGAGCGAATAGAGCGCCGCCAACTCTCCGATGCTGTCGACCAGAAACACGCTTGCCGCTAGCGGTTCGCCGCTCCACAGAGATCGCCGGATCATGCGGAAGCCGAGTTGCTCGACCAGTCGGCAACCTCGGCGAAACGCTCGGGATGGCGCGGCGCAAGGACCATCACGGCCTTGGGATGATTGGCCAGGATGTTGCGAAAGGCCGAGAGCAGCGAGCCTTCTTCCTCTTCTAGCGTGCTGCCGCACACCAGAATCGGGCCCGGCTGCGGAATGGCTGAGGCTTTCGCGCAGACTGGCAACGATCGTTCGGCGCGGGCGGCGGCTCCACATCGAATTTCAGGTTGCCGGCCACGGTGATCTTGGATTTGCGGCCGCGCCAATTTCGATGAGGCGCTGGCGGTCTTCTTCGGTCTGTGCCAGGAAGATGTCGACGTTGCTGAGCGTCTTCTCCAGCAATTTCGGAAGCCAGAAGCGGAAGCGCTTGTAGCCGGGAAACGAGCGGTCGGAAATGCGGCAGTTGATTACGGCGATGCGCGCTCCGCTGCGCTTGGCGAGGCGCAGGAAATTTGGCCAGAATTCGGTTTCGGCGACGACTACGAGTTCCGGACGCAGAGCATCGAGGTAGGGGCGGATGGCGAAGGCGAAGTCCAAGGGGAAATAGAAGACGTTCTCGGCGCCGAAGCGGCGCGCGGCGAGTTTCTGGCCGGTGCTGGTGGTCGTCGAAATCAGAACGCGATGGGAGGGAAATTTCTGGCGCAGCGCCTCGACGACTGCGCTTGCAGCTACGACTTCACCGACGGAAACCGCATGAACCCAGATCGTGGGCCGGTCGCGGCCCGCAGCCAGGGCAGGCGGAACGGCTCCGAACCTCTGGCGCAAGCCGGCGCGATACTTGCCGTGGCGGAGCATCTGCAGCAGCCAGTAGGGCAGCGTCAGCAGCAGGAAAAAAGCGAGCAGCGCACTGTAGAGCGCGTACATGGAGAGAAGTCCCATTCTAAATGGCGAAAGACTGTTGCGAGCTTCGAGCGATCGAGCGGGCCGCGGTCGCCTGCAGCTCGTGGCTCGTAGCTCATAGCTCGCAGCCATCTCTTAATGATTTGGCATCCTATAATTCACATATGCAAAATGCAGGGTTCGAAGAATCGCCTCGCCGGGCGCGGCGGCGCGGCCCGCTTCTTATGGCGGCTGGTGCTTTGGTGTTGCTGTGCTGCCTGGGCGCGATGGCGGCCAAAGTATTTGAGATGCCTACGGCGCAGTCTGCGCGCACTTACCCGGCGCGCGACGATCATTCCATGGAGAAAGTTGCGGTCGCGGTCGATCCGTATGACCTTGAGGACAAGGCTTCGATTTTCAGCGTGAACTACCGCAACAATGGATATATGCCGGTTTTCTTTGTGATTACGAATGACGGGGATCAGCCGGTCTCGCTGGTGGGCATGAAGGCGCAGATGAATACGAAAGACGGAAGCAAGCTCTTCCCGGCAACCATGGACGATCTACTGCGGCGGCTTTCGCATCCTTCGCGGAATGACAGCCAGCCTACGTTGCCGATTCCGCTGCCAAAAAAAGAGGTCAAGGGCGGAGTGAACAAGAAGACCTGGGATGAACTGGAGCGGGCTCAGTTTGCCGCGAAGGCAGTGGAACCGCATTCCACGGTGCGGGGGTTTTTGTTTTTCGACATATTGGATATTTCGAATCCGCTGGCGGGCGCCGACTTCTTTCTGATGGGGGTGCGGGACGCACGGGGCACGGAGTTGATGTATTTTGAAATTCCGCTGGAGAAGTATTTGAGCGCGCCGGAAGTGAAAAGACCTTAGGTGGCTGCGGAAAAAACTGGTTCTGAAGTAATCGTTGTGTTCTCAGTGGCTAAAGCCGTCAACGAAAGTAACCGGTCATCGCAGCGGTAAACCGCTGCGCCACCCAAAAGCAAGTGCGACACCGAGTTTTTCAGTGGCCTGGCTGCATCGGAGATCGCGAACGTGGAGTGCGCCGAGCTGCGCTCGGCTTGGGCGGACGAAGGCGTCCGCCCCTACGCGCGCTTCTTATCCAATTTATAATCTGGCGGTATGGCTTCCACTCCTGCGGTTTCCGGGGATCTGCTGGCGAAATATGAAGCGGTCATTGGGCTTGAGGTCCACGTACAACTGCTGACTACTTCGAAAATCTTCTGTTCCTGCTCTACTCATTTTGGCGATCCTCCCAATACTAATGTGTGCCCGGTTTGTCTTGGACTTCCGGGAGCTTTGCCGGTGCTAAACCGGAAGGCGGTCGAGTTCGCTGTGCTGGCGGCTATTGCTTTGGAGTGCCGGATCAATGAAGTGTCGATTTTTGCTCGGAAGAATTATTTTTATCCGGACCTGCCTAAGGGGTACCAGATTTCGCAGTATGACAAGCCGCTGGCGGAATTTGGATTCATTGACATCGATGTCAATGGTGGCAAAAAGAAAATCGGGATCACTCGCCTACATCTGGAAGAAGATGCGGGCAAGAGCCTGCATGAGGGATTTGCGGATTCTGCCCACAAGACTGCCATTGATCTGAATCGCACAGGTGTGCCGCTGGCCGAGATTGTCAGCGAGCCGGACATGCGATCGCCGGAGGAAGCTTACGAATACCTCACTCGGCTTAAGGAAATCATCCTTTATACGGGCGTAAGCGACTGCAACATGGAGGAAGGTTCGCTGCGCTGCGATGCCAACATCAGCGTGCGGCCTCGGGGACAGAAGGAATTCGGCACGAAGACCGAGGTCAAGAACGTCAATTCGTTTCGCTTCATCAAGCAGGCGCTGGAGTACGAGATCGAGCGGCACATCGGAATCATCGAGGGCGGCGGGCGGATCACGCAGGAAACGCGGCTTTACAACTGCGCACGAAGGCAAGACCTATGGCATGCGCTCGAAAGAGCAGGCGCACGATTACCGGTATTTTCCCGAGCCGGATTTGCTGCCTTTGGTGGTGGATGAAAAATGGCAAGCGGCAATTCGCGCTGGTTTGCCCGAGCTTCCGGAGGCGCGGCGGCAGCGCTTGATGAAGGAATATGGCATCACGGCCGGCGATGCGCACACGCTTACGCTCACGCGGCCAATGGCGGATCAGTTTGAGTCGGCGGCGCGCGGGGTGAAGAATCCGAAGCGGGTCGCCAATCTGGTGCAGAGCGAATTGCTGGGACGGCTGAAAGCGCAAGGGCTGGAACTGGAGCAGTCTCCGATTTCGATGGCTGGAGTTACTGCGTCGGCTGATCTGGTGGAGTCGGGCGCGATCTCGGGGAAGATGCTGAAGGATCTTTATGATCTTTGCTTCGAGCGCGGGCAGGATTTTGCGGCAGTTTATGAGGCGGAGGGACGTCCAGAGCAGTCGCGCGACACTTCGGCGCTGGAGAAACTTGCCGATGAGATCATCGCGGCGAATCCGAAGCAGGTGGAGCAGTATCGCGCGGGCAAGAAAACGATGATTGGGTTTTTCGTGGGGCAGGTGATGAAGGCTTCGAAGGGGCAGGCTAATCCGCAGCTGGTGAATGAAGTGCTGACGAGGAAACTGGAAGGATAGGTTGGGTTCAGGGCATCCCCTAAAGGGGCTTCTGATCTCGAGAGTCGTGCGGCATCGCTAAAGCGATGCCCTGATACGAATCCTAACCCCCGCTGGGCACCGACATCGAGGTGGAGTAGGGAGTCGCTTCGACTGCGATCAAGCTTCGCAGTTTTGGCGAAGGCTCAATCCGTCGGCATCGAGACAGAGGTGCTTCGACAGTCGGAGAACCCGCAGCGCAAGGAATACCTACTGCGCGGCTCCTAAATTTTTCAGCACTTCGTCGGCATAGTAGTTCGTTACTTTGGCGTCGTCGCGCAGGGTCTCGTAGTAGGCCGCTTTCAACAACTGCTCGCGGCGATCGCGCAATTGCTGGCGGATGGCTTGCTGCACTCGCGGATCGTTCAAGTCCCTCTGGCCTGCCGGTTCTTTTGCAATCAGTTTCAGATCATGTACGCGACGGGTTGATGATTGGTGGATTGATGATGGGAATCACCGGCGTGTACTGACCCGGTTTCAGCTTCATGACTGCCGCGACCACTCGCGGGCGTCGGGATCGGGGTTCTTGAGTGAGCTGGGATTCGGGGACCATCCCCAAATCGCCGCCGTTGTTGCTGGTGTCGGGGTCTTCGGAATAATTCATCGCCAGGGTGGCGAAGTCGTCGCCGCTATCGAGGCGGTTGGCAGATCATCTGAATTTTCTTGCGCGCCTCGGCGTCGTTCTGCGCTTTGCTGTTCTGCAGGTTGTGCACCTGGGGGCTCGCCATCCCGACACCATGATTTTGGCGAGGTGATATTGCGCTTCGATCAGGTTGAACTCGGCCTTGTGCTGGTTGTAATAGCTCGTGACATCCTGGTCGGTGATGTTGATGCGCGAGGTAATTTCCTTGTTCAATACTTTGTCGCGGGTGAGCGAGCGCCGCAGGTCGCGCTTGAAGTCATCGACCGATATTTTTTTGTCCTGCAGGCGCTTGTTAAATTCTTCGGCGGTGTAGGGCGACTTGATTTCGTTCAGCTTGCGGTCTACTTCTTCGTCCGTCGCCAGCAGCCCGAGCTTTTCGGCGCGCTGCATCAGGATTTCGGTCTCGATCAGCTCATTCAGAATGCTCAGACGCAGGCTCACCGCCTGCTCGCCTGTCGGTTGCTGATCGGAGCCCGCCGTCTGGTTGGCGTAATACTTGTCGACTTCGCTGCGATAGATCTTCGTGGCCATTGATCGAGGCCATGACGTCGCCGCCGGCAGTATTGTGGTTACAAGCCGCGAGCCCCAGCAACAGGAAGCGCTGACTGAGACCAGGGCCGCTAGCCCAACGTAGTTAGTTTTTTTCAAGTTTCTTCCTTCCTCCGCCACCGTGAACGTGGAATTTGTGATTGGCAATTTGCAATTTGTAATTGAAACTCCGGATGGCGAGGTGTCAATTACAAATCGCAAATTACAAATTCATTGCTTGTGCTCCGGAGGCGCGACGCCGGCATCGTTCAATGCCTGGTCGAGCACGGTTCGTATGTCGTCCGCCGGCACCGCTCCATCCAGTTTCCGTCCGTTGATGAACATGGTTGGTGTGGCTTCCACTCCGAGGGTTTCGCCCTCGCGAATGGAGGCGCGCACCATCTTTTCATCCTGAGCCTTCAGGCACGCCTGCAACTTCGGAATGTCGAGGTCATGCTTTTGCGCTTGCAAAGTGGCCAGCTTGTCGAGTTCCGCGTACCAGCCGTCGGGGTTTTTCTGGCCGCTGACGGCGTTTCCGTTGTTGTGCAGGTAATCGGCATATTCCCAGTAGGCATCGTTGTTTTGCGCGGCCAGGCAATTGGCATCCACCGCCGCGTGGATCGCCCAGGGATGGATTTCATCGATCGGGTAATCCTTGTAGATGAAAAGGACGCGATCGCCGTATTCCTTGAAGAGTCCGGGAAAAAGGGTTGCGTGCACGCGGGAACAGAACGGGCACTCGAAATCGTCAAAATTCACGAGCGTGACTTTGGCATCTTTGTTGCCGCGCGTGGGACGTCCGCTGACGTCAATCTTCTTCATCGTCTCCGCGTAGGGATCGGCGGTCAGATCGAACCTGGCTCAGGCGCATCAGCGTTTTGTGATCGTGAGAGAGCAGAAACTCGAAATCCTGTTTTCTCGTGGGGCTGGAAAACGTAACCGTCAGCGCGTCGTAGTTCGCAAACTCGCTCGCTCGCAACGGCCGCCCACAATCACATTTACGTCGGGTGGGAAGGGTGTACTGCGCGCGCACATGCCGCTCGATGGAGCGGGTCATGTCGGACGGAGGAGCAGATGGGGAAGCAGGATTCGGAGCGGGACCCGATTGGGCCGAACAGCCCAGACAGACCAGCAAAAGGAGTAGAAAAGCGCGCCGCACAATCATTCGTCGAAACCACCTGAACATGAGGAAACCGCTTGATTATCTCATGGTCGCAACAGTCGCGCAGGAGATGCGACGCATAAGGCCCGTTGCTCGCGACCAATCCGAGTCTTCCGCGGAATGCGGATGCACTGATCTAGAAAACGATCAATTCTGACCAGTCTTCCGAGGCCAAGGGTTCCATACTGGCAACTCACACGTTTCTGACGCCAACGGAAGCTCGTTGGGCGACGTCGGTTCTTGCGAATTTGAGGCTTGGAGGTTTTCGATGAATCTGAATCTGATGGACCCGAAACTGATCGCGCTCGCTGCCGGGGTTGTTGTGATCATCGCAGTGCTGGTTTTGCTGTACATGCGGAAGCGCAGGAATACAACGGCAGACCTACGAAAGAAATTTGGGACCGAGTACGATCGGGCGGTCCTGGTGCATGGGACGGGAAGAAAGGCTGAAGCGAAATTAGAGGACCGCGAGAAGCGGGTTGAGAAACTCAACATTCGCGACCTTGACCCAATCGAACACGAACGTTTTACGAAACGGTGGGAATCCGTGCAATCTCGCTTTGTTGATTCCCCCAAGGGCGCGGTTACCGAAGCGGACGACCTGGTGTCTTCTTTAATGAAAGCTCGCGGTTACCCCGTATCGGATTTCGATCAGCGCGCCGCGGACATTTCTGTCGACCATCCCCGAGTGGTTGAGAACTACCGGTTGGCGCATGAGATTGCCCTGCGGGTTGCGAAAGTTGGAAAAGATGAAGCCACCACTGAAGAACTTAGGACAGCAATGATTCATTACCGCTCTCTGTTTGACGAACTGATGCAGATGTCAGCGGGTGTGGAAAGTAAAGAAGTGGCGTAATGGCACGCGCTTGGTCTTTATTTGGCCGGGGATGACGGACTGAGCCACTGCTGTGATTTCAGGATCGACCTTGAAGCAACTCTTCGAGGGTCAGCAGCCGATTCATGGAACCGGAGCGGAAGCCTTCGAGGTCGAGGGTGACGAATTTGAATCCCAAGGTTTTGAACACGGCGGTGAACTCGCGGGCCATTTCAGCGGTCAAAGCTCGTGGAAGTTCTTCACTGGCTATTTCGATGCGCACGATGTCGCCGTGATGGCGCACGCGGAATTGACCGAAGCCGAGTGCGCGTAGGGCGTCTTCACCTCGTTCGATCACGCTTAGGGCTTCCGGAGTAACCTCGCGTCCATATTCGAGGCGCGACGACAGACAGGCGGAGGCTGGCTTGTCCCACACGCGGAGGTCGGCTCGCTTCGCCAGTTCGCGGATCTCGGCTTTATTCAGGCCGGCTTGGAGGAGTGGTGCGAGGACGTGATGCTGGCGCGCGGCTTGCTGTCCGGGGCGAAAATCGCCTACGTCGTCGGCGTTGACTCCGTAGGCGATGGCGTCGAATCCGGCGGCCTCGCGGTAGCGCTCGAGGACGGTAAACAATTCGTCTTTGCAGTGAAAACAGCGCTGGGCATCGTTGCGGACGTAGGCGGGGTTTTGCAGTTCCTGCGTTTGCACCACTTCGATGGGGATTTTACGCTCTTGCGCAAAGGCGAGCGCGTCTTCGAGATGGGTGCGTGCCAGGCTGGCGGAATCGGCGATCACGGCACGCATCCGGGCACCGAGGACTTCGTGCGCCATCCACGCCAGAAAGGCGGAGTCCACGCCGCCGGAGTAGGCGACGATCATGCGGGAATGGCTGGCGAGGACCTGGCGGAGGCGGTCGGCTTTCTGGTCGAGTGTGGAGTCGGCAGTCACGGATCGTTGTTGTTCAAATCTTTGTTGCTCGGATCTTTGTTGCCCGTTTTCCATTATCCGTTATCTGTCCATGAGAAAAGGTTGCGGTTAATACAGTCTTTCCTGTCGCTTCAGATTTCCGATCGAGCCGATGTTTGCCAGGGTGAAGGTGAAACGATACTGATTCTCGTTGCGCACCGATCCGAGTGCAAAGCGGCGGTATTCCACGTTCAGGCCGCAACAGTCCCAGTTGTAACTGGTTTGGATGGCTGCATACTGCAAGGTTCCGGTGTCGGTATCAACGCCGACGCTGGTAGCGGCGCTCAAGCCACGCTTGTTGGACTGACCGTAGCCAAAGAGAACGCGAAACTGGTGGAACTCGCTTTGGGTCTCGATCGTCCGCGTTCCCGTGTCGATCACGCGCAGGAAAGCGTCTCCGCCGCCCATGGTAAATGGGCCGAAGTGGTAGTTCACCAGAGCCATGCTGGAGTTGATGCGGCCGGCCTGGAAGTCGTAGTCCAAGTCCCACTCGGCGTTGGTTCGCAGGCTGGGTTGGATGCGGAGGCGCGAAATGAGAGGAGAGAAGCGCCGCGGGTCATCGAGGAACGCGATGCCGGTGAGATCGCCGGTGGTGGTGAATACGTTGCGCTCGCCGCCCTGGAGCGCGTTGCCGAAGGTGGGATCGAAAAAATACTTCTGACCGATTTCCCAACTCAGGATCTCGCGCGGGCCGGTGGCGCAGAGACGGGTTCCAGGGACGGGAGGCGGTTCCCACGGAACCACGCCGACTTGCGGGACACCGCCGATGGTGAGCGTGGGAATGCCGGGCGTGTCGCAATCTTTTTGGTTGGGATCGACGTGGCGGGCGTAAAGCCGATTTACTAGCGAGTACTCAAGTTCATTGGTATTGGTAAGCACATCGGTGGCATCGAAACGGAGAATGTTGTCGAAGTTGTTGATGCCGGTCACAAAGTCGTACTTCAGGCGAGGTTCAATGACGTGCTTCCATTTGCGTCCGAGCCAGGGGCGATCGAAAACGCGTGACAAGGCGGGCGGGCGCAACTCAAACGAAGCTTCCAGAGATTTGCGGTTAATTGTCTGGTCCGCAGCTTTGCCGTAGCCCTCGGCCAGTCCCGGGTCGAGCTCCTGGGTGTAAAAGGTATCGCGCAAGGTAAGGGCGGGACGGAGCGACCACCCTCGCCATCGCAAGGGCATGGCGAGCGAGGGCGCGAGATCGAACCTGCCCACTAGAGGAGCGGTGCGGAAGCCGAGGGGAAGTTCTTGCGAATCCTCGGGGGCCTCGCGGCGTTGCAGACCTTCGATCGCGCTCTGGAAGGACCAGTACAACGGCGTATTGCCCAACTGGCGTTCTTCGCCGGAGATAAAGAAACTTGGGGTATGGAGAATCCGGACCAGCTGGGTCGACGTGATGGTGCTGCAGCTGGCGTTCAACTCCGTGTTGGGATTGCAAACGTCAAAGTTCTGGTAACGCTCGGCGAGCGCATTGAAATGAAATCCGTCAGTGGTATTGGACAGGAAAATCTGTGATCTCACTTCCGAGTCGATGGCTTGAGTGTAAACGTCGGTGAAGACGATGCGAAAGACGAACGAACTGAGGTAGTCGATATTGGCGACGCCGCGGAAGGTTCCGAAGGGCCGCTCAGCCATGAAACGCGCATCCTCGCCGCCCTGATTCTGTCGTGGATTGCCCACGCCGCGATCCACCATCTGCTGGTAATTGAAGAAGAGAAAGGAACTGTCGCTCGGACGGGCGCGGAAATCGGCGCGTTCGAACCAACCGCGCTTGGAATAGTAGTCGGCGCCCAGGATGGCGTCCATGCTGCGGTTGATGGCCCAGTACGCGGATTCGCCGACAATCTCTCCCTTAATGGATGAGGTGCCAAAGGTCGGAATCAGGAAGCCGCTCTGGCGCTCTTTCTGAACCGGGAAACTCACATATGGAAAATAGAACACGGGCAGGCTCATTAGCTCGAAGCCGCTGTTGTAGAGCTTGGCGGTGCCATCGATGTCGACCCAAATGTGCCTCGCTTCGAAGAGCCATTTGGGACGGGGGAGTTGGCAGGTGGTGACGGTTCCCTGACGGACGAGATAGTGGTCGGGGCCGTGTTTCTCGACGATTTTTCCGGAAAAGGCAAAGGGATTGGTAGTGGTCATGGTGTAGCGGGAAGCGCGCATGCGAAAACCCACCGTTCCAATCGCGCTGTAGAAGGTTCCGACCTGGGTGCGGACGTTGTAGATGCTGTGACTGGATTCGACGTGCTCGTCATAAGGGCCGCCGTCGAGCAGGACGTGACCGTCTTCTGTGCTGTCTCCGGTATCGGCGTTGTAGGTGATCTCATCGGCGCGGAGGATGTAATTGCGATAGTCGATTTCCGCCTGGCCGCGCAGGTGGTAGACGGAACCATCTTTTTCCTGGTGGACGGCGCGAATCGTAACTGGTTCTTCGATTTGGCCAGCGATTTGGCTGGGACTTTTCGGTGGCACGGGCGTTGCCGGGGGAGCGGGTTCGCGATCGGATACGGTGACTTGGGGAGGGGGCAGCGTCTGGCTGGTTACTATCGCAGGAGCGAGAAGCAGATGACAGACCACAGCGGTCGTGATAAAGATTCGAAAGCGGGTGGTCATTAGCAAATGATCGTCAGCGGTTGATCTGCAAGTGCGCGTGCGCTCCGCCAGCCAGTGTGGCAACTGGAACCCCTGACCTTAGCACGCGACTGGCAGGCGAAGCAAAACAGCGGTAGTGCAAAAGCGCTCACCACAAAGGTCACGAAGGTACGCGAAGGGCTGCTACGAAGGACCTTCGTGATTCGTTCGTGTTTTTGGCGGTTTGTGGTCACCGGAATTGGTGCCTGGCCTCGCTCTGGCTCCGGGCATTCTTCGCGACTTGCTTACGACGACTTGATCAGGACCACGGGCTTGACGCCGGACGGAAGACGACTGGGCTTATGAATACTGAACCGATGATGGCCGGAATGACGAATGGTTTGGCGGGCGGCGACTCCGAGCCAACCGGGCACCTCTGCGCCACGGACGCCGTTGAGCCGACGCTCAGCTCAGCTCCTGCCAGGGGAACTGGGGATTCAGACTTGGGCGGCTATCCGAATGCCAACCTGAGCGTCGACCCGAATCCGGATTCATGGCGTGTGGAAGTGGCGGCTCGCCTGGAACGGTATCGCACGAGGCGCAAGCCACGTACCCCGCACTATCCGTCACTGCTTTTGCCATTTGATGCGCCCGAGAGCTGGTCGCGTTCCGGTGCGCCAACGGGATCGGGATCGTCGACAAAGGCAACCACGCCTGCGGCCGACGAGGAAGACTTCGCACCCCACACGTTCGGATTGAACTTGGAGGCTGCGTCGCTGGGCGACGGTGGGCGGACGAATGCGTCCGCCTCTACGCCCGCAACCGGCCTTGCGCGAACTGAGCCGGAGTTATCGGCCAAGGTCATCGAGTTTCCTCGGTCGGCGGCGATTCCGGTGTTTCATACTAGCGATCTGGCTGATCCGGTTTTTGATCTCCATCGTCCGCGCATTGTCGAAGCTCCGGAGATTTTGCCGCCGCCTCCCGCATTGGGCGGAATCCTGATCGAACCCACACAGACGGAGTCGGCCGAGCGGCGAAGCGATTCCGTCTCCGTCGCGCCTGCGCCGATTGCCCGACGCGCGCTGGCTAGTCTTGTGGATGGCGCTATCCTGGGAGCGTCGCTGGCGGCTTTTGCCGCGATTTTTTTTCGGCTCAACCCAGTTCGTGTCAATTCGAGTTTGCACCTCAGTTTGAATCTTATTCACGGGCCGTTGCCGGTGATTGCCGGCGCGCTTGGCGTCGTCGCACTGCTTTTGTGGGGTGCATACCTGTACCTGTTCGTGGTGTACACGGGCTCCACTCCGGGACTGCGCGTTGCCCGGCTGCGATTGGCAGGGTTTGACGGCTCAGCGGTCGATCGCCGCTTGCGCCGCTGGCGCGCGCTGGCTTCGTTTCTCTCTGCGTTTTCTGCCGGACTGGGTTATGTCTGGTGCGTTCTCGACCAGAATGAATTGTGCTGGCACGACCGGATCAGCCGCACTTGCGTCCAAGCCCGCGACTCAGAAGGCAAATAGAAAAAGCCCCGGCCGTCGAGCGACCGGGGCGTTGATGTGATTGGTTTGAACTAACTGCCGGCTGGCGTTTGCGGATGACGTTCGCATTATTGCTACAGCAACCCATGGCAGTTTTGTCGCCCTTCGCCTCACGGCAGCTTTTGCCGTCGGCGCAGCAGCCGTTTTTCTTGCATTCCTTCATCGCTGCCTTCATGTTTTTACCATCGCAGCACGATTTGCCGTCTTTCATTTCACACTTATCTTTGCCGCAACAGGAGGCGGCATCCTTGGCACCCGTTGCGGCCATGGCGTGATGGCAACACGGTTTGGACTGCGTGGTGGGTGTGGAGTTGGGTGCGGCGGAAGGTGCCGGCGTCTCTTGCGCCCAGCCAACCAGCGACAGGGCAAGGGTGAGAACCAAAGCTATCGATCTGAATTTCATAAAAGCTCCTTATCAGAGTTATGCAAAGTATGAGAACGGTTGAGAGTTGCGGCAAACTGACGGCCGCGTTCTGGAAGCTCCCAGCGCAAAACCGTAACGCAGAGTGCGCCGAGAATCGCTTGAGTGCGCGGAGGAAGGAATCTAAACGCGGAGAACCATGGTCAACTGGCCTGGTGGGAGGCCCAGACGGAACTGCCGTCGCCGGAAAAATACGGGACTCGGCATCACGATCTGGACTGAGTTCGGCAATATCCGCTGGAGCAATGTCTCGCGCCATGCGAGCATTTACGGGTGCGGGGACGCTCTGAGGGCCTTGCTGAAAGCAACAGCGATGGTCATTGTGGCAAGGCAAGCTTCCGGCGGCGAACTCAAAGGGAACGGCGTTGTCGGTCTTCCCCGGCCCCGGACAACACGGATGGCCTGCGGGCATCGCGCGGTGGTGAGTGGCCATTTGCCCGGGGACAAGCGCTGCCATTTCACCGGCGGCATGTACATGGCCGGCCTGCATGAACAACATGGGAGCCAAGGCCATCTCAGCCCAAGCCACCACAACCATCAGCAGCGCCGCGGCAATGGATTTCTTGAACATCTGGTTCCAAGTATGGCGGGTTGGGAAGGAGCTAGCCGTGACCAGGATCACACCGGGTCGTGACTTCCGCAGGGCGGTTGCTCCCAGGATTAGCCCACCAAATCATTGAGCGCCGCCCGTAACTCGGGAAAACGAAACCTATAGCCGGTAGATCCAAGTTTCCCGGGCTGAACTCGCTGGCTTGCGAGCAACATTTCGTCGGCGGCTTGCTTGCCGAAGGCCAGACGCAGCGCAAACTCTGGCACAGGGAAAAATCGCGGGGCGGCGCAGCACTGAGGCTAACACTTTGGTGAACTCGGCATTTCGCAGCGGATTCGGCGCGACCAGATTCACCGGGCCAGCGAGCGACTCCGTGCTGCATGGCGTGATGAATCGCTCCGACGATGTCGTCTACGTGAATCCAGCTGTACCACTGCTGGCCTGAGCCAATGCGGCCACCCAGGCCAAGCTTGAACGGAGTCAGCATCTTTTGTAGAGCCCCGCCTTTGGGGCTCAGCACGAGGCCAATGCGGACGTTCACAGTGCGGATGCCGGCGTCGGCTGCGATCTGGCTGGCGTTTTCCCACTCGTGGCAAACTTCGGGCAGAAATCCTTGTCCAGCCGGGCTCTCTTCACCTAGGATTTCATCACCTCGATTTCCGTAGAATCCAATCGCCGATGCGCAGATCAAGACGCGTGGCTTGACCGCGGCCTGGGCCAAGCGCCGTGGCCAGATTGCGGGTTCCCAGCACGCGGCTGTCGCGGATCGCCTCTTCTTTTCTTGAGTCCAGCGTCCCACAACGCTTTCTCCGGCCAAATGAACCACTGCGTCGAACCCCGACACCGAGCTGGTGGCACCGGAGCCAGCGGATCCCAGGAAACCTGCTCGCGGCTTAGCGCTTCTGCGCGCTTGTCCGCGTACCAGGCGGACAATTGGTCGCCTTGGGCTGTGAATGAGGCGCAAAGCGCGGTCCCAATCGGCCCCGAAGAGCCGCTTATAAGAATGCGATTCACACCGGATCTCCTTTTCGTACTTTACCAGCCCCAATGCCCTTCGCGGCGAAACTCCGCGTCTCGGCGGTGAAATCGCTTTGCCGCTGCGTTAGAATCGATCATGGCGACGTTGCGGGAACAGATCGCAACCAATGTGCTTACGGTGACCCGGTTCCGCGAGCTGATGAAGAAGCTGCGCGAGAATCGTCCGAACGACGACCTCGACCTCGTCAAGCGCGCCTACGAATTCTCCCAGAAGCACCATGCCGGACAACACCGCGCCTCCGGTGAACCTTACCTGGTACATCCGCTTGAAGTCGGCAACGTGCTCGCCGACATGAAAATGGATGCCGTTTCCGTCGCCGCCGGGCTTGCTGCACGATTCGGTCGAAGACACCTCGGTGACCACCGTCGAAATCCGGCAGGAATTCGGCGAGCAGGTCGCCCACATCGTCGAAGGCGTCACCAAGATCAGCAAAATCGATTTTTCCTCCAAAGAAGAAGCGCAAGCCGAGAACCTGCGCAAGATGATGCTGGCCATGGTTGACGACATCCGCGTGGTGCTCATTAAGCTCGCCGACCGCCTGCACAACATGCGCACGCTCGAACATCTCGATCCCGAGCGGCAGCAGAAAATTGCCCGCGAGACGCTGGAAATCTACGCTCCGATTGCGCACCGTCTGGGCATGGGCAAGATTCGCGGCGAACTGGAAGACCTTGGCTTCAAGTACGTGGATCCGATCGGATTCGAACAGGTGCGGGTTGCCGTCGAATCCCGCCGTAAAGAAGGCGAAGCCTTTATGACGCGCGTGGTAGGCGTGCTGCGCGACGGCCTTAAAGAAGCCGGCATTACCGGACGCGTGGAGAGCCGCGTGAAGCGGCTTTACAGCATCCACAAAAAATTGCAGCGGCAGCGCATCAGCGTCGACCAGGTTTACGACCTTTACGCCATGCGCGTCATCACCAACTCGGTGCAGGATTGCTACGCCGTTCTTGGCATCATCCATAACGTTTGGCGGCCGGTGCCTGGCCGGATCAAGGATTTCATCGCCATGCCGCGGCCGAATCTCTACCAGTCGCTGCATACCTCCGTCATTACCGAGACCGGCGAGACTTTTGAAATCCAGATTCGCACCGAAGAAATGCATAAGATGTGCGAGGAAGGCATCGCCGCCCACTGGAAATATAAAGACGGGCCGGTCTCCGCCGAAGACGAACAGCGCCTGGCGTGGCTGCGGCAGGTGGTGGAGTGGCAGCGCGACGTTTCCGATCCCAACGAATTTCTTTCCACATTAAAAGTCGATCTCTATCCGGAGGAGGTTTACACCTTCACGCCCAAGGGCAAAGTGCTGGTGCTGCCGCGCGAATCCACGCCCATCGACTTTGCGTATTCGATTCACACCGAGGTGGGACACAGTTGCACCGGCGCCAAGGTTAACGGACGCATGGTTCCGCTGCGCCACAAGCTGCATTCCGGCGACATTGTGGAAGTCATCACGCAGCCGGGACACAAGCCCAGCCGCGACTGGCTGGCCATCGTCAAGTCGTCGCGCGCGCGGAACAAGATCAAGCACTGGCTCAACGTCCACCAGCGCGAGCGCGCCATTGAAATCGGCAAAAAGCTGATTGAAAAAGAAGCGCGCAAATACCGCATCTCGCTCAAGGAAATTAAAGAAGCCGACCTGCAACGGGCGGCCACGCGAATATGGCCTGGGACGTCCGGACGACCTGATGGCGGGCATCGGCTACGGCAAGTATTCGGCGCGGCAGGTGCTCGCGAAATTCGCTCCGCCGGACGCGGCGCCGATGTCGGAGAGCGAAGAACAATCCGCGTCACACGGCTTTACCAGCGGCGATCGAGCGCTGGCGCGTCTTCTGAGGCGGAGACGCCAATGCCATCGTCGTGCGCGGGCAAGGCGATCTGCTGGTTTATCGTGCGCGCTGTTGCAATCCCATTCGCGGAGAAGCCATCGTCGGCTACGTTACCCGCGGCAAAGGCGTTGCCGTGCATTCGGTGAATTGTCCGAATGTCACCAATCTTCTTTATGAGCCCGACCGCCGCATCGACGTGCTTTGGGCGGGAGATCAAAGATGGGCAGCCGGTTTCCTATCCGGTAAAACTCACGCTGCTTTGCGACGACCGCTGGGGCATGCTCAAACAAATCACTTCCGTGATCAGCGACACCAAAACCAACATCCGCAGCATGGAATCGCGGAGCCAGAACGGGCAAGCCAGCATTGATATCGTCCTCGACATTGCCGACCTGAAACACCTGCAGAAAATTATTGACGGAGTGCGTCAGATTCCCGGCATCCACGACGTGCAGCGATTGCAAAAGATCTAGCGCGACTCACGTCATCAACCCCCTCGACCGGACGACTGTTACTCTCCATCGGTCGTTACCGACCTCATCGCCCACGACGTCTTCACTTGGCAATCACTCCACTCTTTTGCAAAATTCGCGCATGAGTGCGGCATCTAGCAATCACATCTCTGGGTGATGAATCGCACCGACAGACTCGACCCAAGGGTATCTATTTAACCTGCGCGAAAATTCCCAAAAAGAGAAGAGGAGGGTCGCGAGCGACGAGCGATCTTCGCAGAACATTTTGGAGATTTACTTTACGGAGGGCTCATAAGCGAGAACAAAGTTAGAAGGAGGACATTATGCATTCAGCAGCGATGAACCGAAGGACGAAAAGCCCTGGTAACATTTCCGATGGCGAGCCGAAATGTGGCTCGACGAAATTGGCAACCGCAATTATCCGCGCCGCTCTGACACTGGCTGTGACTATGCTGGTGCTCCTTGTCGCTCGCCCAGCGCAGGCACAAACCGAAAGTGTGCTCTACAACTTCATCGGCGGCGACTGCAATGCCGCCTTCCCGCTTGCCAACTTAACCTTTGACGACGTTGGCAACCTCTATGGGACGACCTGGGCCTCTGGATGCGCGGGTGGGACCGTCTTCGAGCTTTCGTCCAACGGGGGCTGGAACGAGAGCCTTCTCTATACCTTCCCCTACACTTCGCAGGGGAATCAGTTATACAACGGCTTGATTTTCGATAAGCAGGGAAACCTTTACGGAACAACGTTTCAAGACGGCTATGGATACGGCACCGTGTTCGAACTGAGTCCCGTGGGAGACAACTGGGTGGAAACCGACCTATACACCTTCACTGGGGGGTCGGATGGTGGCAATCCGGAAAATGGTGTGACCATGGATCCGGGTGGCAATCTCTGGGTTATAACCGGGGGGAGCGGCTGTTGCGTACCCTCAACCGTCGATGAACTGATCCCCTCCGGCGGTGGGTGGACAGAGCAAACCGTTGCCTCTGGAAGTTTCTGGGGCGCTGTGGTGATGGATGCCGCCGGAAACATGTTTTGCAGCGGCTGGTGGAACGTAGTCGAGCTAACCCCAAACGGCAGTGGCGGCTGGACTCAAACTGTGATTTGGCCTGGAGACGGCGCGCCGGTATATGGCACTCCCGTTCTCGACAAATCCGGAAACCTTTACGTTACGACTGGGTTTGGCGGCGCACACTGCGGGCCCACGGGAGGATGTGGAGCGGTTTACAAGCTTAGCCCGGGGCAGGGGGGATGGACCGCAGAGATTCTCTTCTCCTTTGGCGGCAAGGATGGCAAGCAGCCGGGCGCAGGAGTTGTGTTGGATGCCGCCGGGAACATTTACGGCACCACGGTCGGGGGCGGGATATCCAAGTTGGGAACGGTTTACGAGCTAGTCTCTCCGACCGGCAAGTCTAAGAAATACAAGGAGAAGGTTCTTTGGAATTTCAACGGTACGGACGGCGCGAGACCGCATGACAGCCTCATTCTGGACGGCGCAGGCAATCTCTATGGAACGGCTGAGCTGGGCGGATCGAACGGCTATGGCGTCGTGTTCGAAGTAACTCCGTAGGACGATCGTCAATTGCGTGCCTTTCCGAGGCAAGGTGCGCGACAAGAATGAACTGATTGGGGCAGTGGAGGGGTGGCGTCCGTTGAGACGCCCCCTCGAAGCTGCCCCAACGCTATTGTGGGGGAACAAGCACTGACAAGAGCAAATCCGGTATCATAGACACAACTCTTCCGGAGGGGTGATGGCAGTTCCTGTATCCCAAATGTGGACGGTGGCTTCCTACGTTCTGCGCCAGAAGGTGGCTGGACGGAAGCGCTATCCGCTCGTCTTGATGCTTGAACCGCTGTTCCGCTGCAACCTGGCTTGCGCGGGATGCGGGAAGATCCAATATCCTGCTCACATTTTGAAAACGGATCTTTCGCCGGAAGACTGCTTCAAGGCAGTCGACGAGTGCGGAGCGCCTATGGTGTCGATTCCCGGTGGCGAGCCGCTGATGCATCCGCAGATAGACAAGATTGTCGATGGGTTGCTGGCGCGCAAGAAATATATCTATCTGTGCACGAATGCGCTGCTGCTGAAAGAAAAGCTGCACCTGTTCAAGCCGAGCAAATATTTGAGTTTTTCGGTGCACGTGGACGGACAGAAAGAACATCACGATTTTTCGGTGTGCCGCGAGGGCGGGTACGAACTGGCTCTGGATGGAATTCGCGCGGCTGTTGCAGCGGGTTTCCGCGTGACTACCAACACAACTTTGTTCGATGGCGCCGACCCGAACAGCGTGCGCAAATTTTTTGACGAGATGATGGACGTGGGCGTCGAGAGCATGATGGTGTCGCCGGGATACTCCTACGATAAGGCTCCTGATCAGAAACATTTCATGGGACGCGCGCGGATTCGGCGGATGTTTCGCGCCATGCTTTCGAATCGGAAGAAGAGCTGGCGGTTCAACCAGTCGCCGCTGTTTCTGGAATACCTGATGGGCAAGCGGAGTTACAAATGCACTCCGTGGGGCATGCCTACCTATAACATTTTCGGATGGCAGAAACCTTGCTACCTGCTGCAGGACGGCTATGCCGAATCTTACAAAGAGTTGATGGAAACGACGGAGTGGGGGAGTTACGGCACGGAGTCGGGGAATCCGCAGTGCGCGAATTGCATGGTGCATTGCGGGTACGAGCCTTCGTCAGTGGATGACACGTTCGGATCGCTGCGCGGGTTTGTGGACACGGTGAAGGCCACGTTCTCGCTCTATCCGGACAAAGACGCGTTGGGCGATCTGGAGCGCGATGTGCGACCGGTACACTCGCACAATCCGCTGGTTCAGATTGAGGCGCCGATGGATGCGGCCGCTCCGCAGACGGAAGAAAGCCACGCATGAGCGGGCGGGAACATGGACACGATCCGGTGCCGCACCACCACGGTGGGGAAGTTCTAGCGCAGCCGCACGCGGATAATTCGCAAATCAGCGACGAACTGGAAGTGGTTCCGGGATTTGAGCGCGAAAATCTTCAGGGATGGATTCCGCAACTGGCTAGCGAAGCTGATGTTCGAGCGGTCATTGAAAAGGCATTCGACTATCGCGGCGACGTGACGTTGACTTGCAAAGATGGCTCGGCGATCACGGGATATCTTTTTGACCGGCGCATGGGGCCGACGCTGGTGAATTCGGTGGTGCGGCTGATTTTGGCGGACAGCGCGGAGCGCCCGGCCATTTCTTATTCGGAAATCGCCGCGATTGCATTTAGCGGACGCGATACGGCGGCGGGCAAGAGCTACGAGGCCTGGGTCAAGAAATATTGGGAAAAGCGCGCCAAGGGCGAGACGAATATTTCGATTGAGCCGGAAGCGCTGGAATAGAGTCGGGCTTTTGCCGGCTGGGCAGGTGAGGGCACCTGACCCTACGCGAGGACTGCCCAGACGCTAGTTGATCCGCTCTAGAATACTTTCCATGCTTGTGCTCGCTTCGGCCTCGCCACGCCGCCAGGAATTATTGCGATGCGCGGGGATTCCGTTTGTGGTGCAGCCGGCGGACATCGTTGAAGAGCCGCTGCCTGACGAATCCGCAAAGAACTGTGCCGAGCGTCTGGCGCGGGAGAAGGCGCTGGCGGTGGCGCGGTTGCGTCCTCTGGATGTCGTGCTCGGTGCCGACACGGTGGTTGTTGTCGAGAGGCAAATTTTGGGTAAGCCCACCGATGGCGAGGACGCGGCTCGCATGCTGCGGCTGCTTTCAGGGCGCGTGCATGAGGTGAGTACTGGTGTTTGCTTAGTGGTCGGTGGGCAGGTATTGGTGGGCAGCGAGACGACTTCGGTGACTATGTCCGAAATCTCTGAGAAGGAGATCGCTGATTACGTCGGCAGCGGTGAGCCTATGGACAAAGCTGGAGCGTATGCGATTCAAGGGATGGCTTCGCGGTGGATTCCTCGGATCGAAGGGGATTACAGCAATGTGGTGGGATTGCCGGTGGCGCTGGTGTGGCGAATGCTGCGGGAGCGCGCTAGTGAATATTCGTAAAGGCGCAGTTTGTCGCGTCTTCGGGCGCAGAGTGAGACGGGGCAAGCCCCGTCTCTACAGCAAGACTATGCCGTTGGCGGCTTCGGTGTTTCTTTTGGCTTTTCCTCTGGATCTTTCATTGACGATTTGAAATTGCGGATGCCTTCTCCGAGGCCTTTGCCCAAGTCGGCAAACTTGCTCGGTCCGAAGAGCAGTAGCGCGATACCGATAATCAACAGAATGTGCAGCGGCTGAAACAGTCCTTCACCCATAAAACCTCCGACGGGGTTGCCCGGCATCATGCCCAGGCGCGGTTTAGGCAGACCACCCCAAATTGAATTCTAGGTTAGTGTGGACTCTTTGGTCAAAGGCGTTCGTGCTGGCCGTCACATGACAGTGTGATTTGTGCCCAACTGGTGGGATTAGAGCGGGTTAGCGGGCTCTACAAACTCGCGCCCTCGCTTCTGGGGACGGACGAAGGCGTCCGTCCCTACGTTAATGCGTCCTCCTACGCTTGCTCTATCAGGGCGGCTATGAGGGCGGCTCTTTTTGGGAGGTCGGAGATGCGGATGTGCTCGGTTGGGGAGTGCGCGCCGTCGCCTATGGCGCCTAGACCGTCTAGCGTGGGGATGCCCATGGCGGCGGTGAAATTTCCATCGGAGCCTCCGCCTACGGCGGCTTCGGATAGCTTCCATCCAAGGTCATGGGCGATGGACTTGGCTTGGGCGTAGAGGGCAGCGACACCGGCAGTGCGTTCCATAGGAGGACGATTGATGCCTCCGGTGACTTCGATTTTGCATTTGCGATTGTGGGGACGGAGGCTGCGCATTTTCTTGTCGATTCCAGCGGCGTCTTTCAAGCGCGCGATACGCACATCGATCTCGGCCGCGGCTTCGGCGGGAACCACGTTGGTGCGCGAACCTCCACTTACTGTGCCGACGTTTACCGTCAAGCCTTTTTTCAGGTCGGTGAAGCTGGAGATTTTTTCGATTTGGCGGGCGAGTTCGAGGATTGCGTTGACGCCTTTCTGGAAATCGAGGCCGGCGTGGGATGCTTTGCCGGTAACTTTGACCTGGTAATCGCCGACTCCTTTGCGGGCGGTTTTCACTGCGCCGTTGGGTCCGTAGCAGGGCTCGAGGACGAGCACGGCGGCGGCTTTTTTCGCCAGTGACTCGGTGATGGGCCGCGAGGAGTCGCTGCCTACTTCCTCATCGGAGACGAGGAGGACGGTGACGGGGCGCGGCAATACGCCATGCCATTCTTCGGTGTGCCAATCTTGCAAAGCGGCGAGGGCATGGAGCATCAGGGCGATGCCGGATTTCATATCGAGGACGCCGGGGCCGGTGAGTTTGTTGCCCACGATTTGGCAGGGCATGGTGGCGAGGGCGCCGAGGGGATAGACGGTATCGTAATGGCCTAGCAGCAGGAGCGGTCCGGCAGCGGACTTGCCGGGAAAATCTACCTGCAGGTGATTGCCGAAGTTCTGGGCGCGATGGATGGTTGGTTCGCCTCCGAGTGGGGCGAATTTTTTCGCGACGGCTTCCGCGATGCGATCTACGGCGGGCTTGTTGTCGCTGGGCGATTCGATTTCGACGAGTTCGCGGATGGTGGCGATGATTTCATCGCTGCGCTCCTGGAAGTAGGTGAGACGGCGCTGTGCTTCGACGCTGGGATGCGCGGATGCTTTGGAAACGGGACTCACGACAGATTTACCTCGGGAGCGGAAGCCCTGCCTCCAATAGAAGCTATCGCATAAACGGGGCGAGTGTCCAAAAGCTGCGGAGGGCTTTTCCGAAGAGTGTGCAATATTGCACAGATTAAAGAAGTGAAGGGATTCACAATTTTGGGGGCGTGTATGTAAAGGAGGTTTTCTCTATGACTTCCCAGGAGAAACCCAATACGAGCAAAGTGCTGCTGGTGGATGACGATGAAGCCGTTCGAGAGATGATGACGCAGACGCTGCAACGGAAAGGCTTTGAGGTGGTGGCCGCCGCCAACGTGACCGACGCCCTGAGATGCATCGCTACAGCTAGCTTCGACGTACTGATCACGGACCTGCATATGCCGCACCCCGGGGATGGTTTCACGGTTGTAACTGCAATGCGCCACTTCCAGCCACACTCGCTCACGCTGATCGTCAGTGGGTATCCCGATGTGCAGAAGGCGATGGAGACGATCGTTCTGGAGGCGGACGAAATTATCGTGAAACCGTTCGAGATGAAGAGGCTTCCCGATCTCATCCGCGAAAAGATGCTGGTTCGCAAACCGACTGCGCGGACGCCAAAAGAAAGAGTGGGCGAGATCCTACGGCGCTGCAAGCTCAAAATCGTGGAAGATTGGCTGGCACGCGCAAAGGAAAGCAATGAACTCAACCATCTTCAGCTTACTGACGAGGAGCGCACCGGACATCTTCCCAAGCTGATTGAAGATCTGATTGCACGGCTGAACAAGCCCATCGTCGGCGTGGAGGATGGCGATACCAAGTCGTCCAACGCCGCTGCGGCCCACGGCGTGCTGCGCTATGAGCAACACTACACTCCCGAGATGCTGGTGCACGAATCGCGAATCCTTCAAGTGACGCTCTTCGGGACGTTGCAGAACAATCTGAGCTCGATCGATTTCAGTCTGCTGTTGCCCGACGTCATGAAGATCGCTGACGAAGTGGATGCGCAGTTGATGCAGACGATGGGTAGCTACTGCGCCGGGTGCAACACTAACGGAGTAGGGTTGCGGACAACTACTTTGCTTGCGGCGAGCTGAGTCGAAGAAAATCCTGCAATTTATCGAACGAAGTGAACCAAGCCTCCACGGCTTTGTCGTAGCCTTTCAACTCCACGGATTTTTTTTCGAAGTGCCGCGCATAATGCTGAGCCTCGTGCGGAGCCTGGTGCGGAGAAAGGCCGCCTCGGTCGTTGAGACATTCCATGGTGGTGCGGCCGAGAGCCAAGTCGAAGCCGGACTTCTTGGTGGCCGTTTCCAAGCGGAAGGCGGCATTCACGGTGTCGCCGAGGGGGCTGAAGTCGGGATTTTCCTGGGGGCCAGTGTTGCTCACGATCGAAAGACCCGTGTTGATGCCCGCGCCGACGCGCATGGGGGCTGGCAAAGGAAATTGCTGATGCAGGGTTCGGGTGAAGGCTTCGATTTCGGAAAGAGCCTGCAGGATGGGATAGATCTGGGCGGCGGTGGGATTTTCGCTGGAGTGCGTCCAGACGGCCATAACGGCGTCGCCGATGTACTTGTCTCCGGAAGCGCCGTGCTGGCGGAGGATGGTGCCGCTTTGGCGAAACCATGTGCCGATGGTTTGGGCGAGGACGGCTTCATCGAGTTTTTGGGTGAGCGGGGTGAAGTCGCGGATGTCGACTACCAGAACGCTGATGATGCGCCTGGAATAGAGGACCACGGTGGCGCCATCGGTTTCGACGGGCGGCGTGGCGGCGCTGCCTTCAGAACGATCGTGGAAGGTGATGCGGGTTCCACCGCAGGTCACGGTGTCTCCGTCGCGGAGTTCGAGGGGCATAGTGATGCGGCGGCCGTTGACGGAGGATCCGTTTCTGCTGCCGAGATCGATGAAATAGAACTTGCCGGGCTGAAGCTGCTGCACCATGGCGTGGCGGCGGGAGACGGCTTTGTCTTCGCAGACCAGAGTGTTGTCAGCCGAGCGGCCAATCGACCAGGAGCTGCCGGCATCGAGCGAGAGCTCCTGAGCTTTGTCGTCGAAAGAGGCGACGAGATGGAATTTGCTGGCCAAGAAACTCCTTCTGCGTTGGTGGACGCAGGCGCTAAAGTTTGGAACTTCTCTTCCGCCCCTTCTGGGCTTGCTCATCACCCACGTGTACCCACGGCTTGCGCCGTGGGTTGTATTCTCACGCCGCTTCGCGGCTGATTGTTGCGAATTACGAAACTCTAATACAGAATCCTACGTCCATCGCAAAGCTATGGCCAGACGCGCATCTCGCTTCGACCATTCGCTGCGGCTGCGCTAGGCCGTCTTTTTTCGCGGCTGGGTTTGGGACTGCTCGGTCCATCTTCTTATGATCTCTTTGGACTCACGGTAGGCGGTGTCGGCCATTTCGCGGGAGCGCTTGAAATCGTCGAAACGGAATCCCACCAGGGGGAGGCGAATGTAAAGGTCGGCGGCGTGGGCTACTTTACGGCGATAGGATTCGCTGCTGAAATCTATGGTCTTCATCAGGACTTTGATAATGCTGGGAGGATAGATGCTGGCGGAAAACGGATTCAAACGATTCAGCAAAAGTCGCACGCCGGAAAGCGCCATGCCGTAATCCTCGGTCCGGGCGGATTCCGGAGCGGGGGAAACATCGACGGCAATGACGATACCTCCGTTGGAGAATTCTTTCATCACGTCGACCGGCACGTTGTTGACGATGCCGCCATCGACCAACAGGTCGTCATCCCAAACTACCGGCGGGAAACACTCCCGGGGCTCGCGAACTGGCTAGAACGCTCTTGGTGAGGGAGTCTCGGGTGTGAATTTTGATTTCGGCGCGGTTGAGAATGGCGGAGACGCAGAAGTAGGGTTGCCAGAGATCTTCAATCTGGGTTTCACCGCCGACTTTGTCGACGATGTCCCACATTTTTTTGCCGGTGGTGAAACTGACGAAGGGCACGGTGAAATCGCGAAAGGCGGCCATTCCTCCGGCGCGGAGATAGTCGATCATTTTTTCGCGTTCGAGGCCGATTGCCCACATTCCGGCTACGATCGCACCCATGCTGGTGCCGCCGATGAGATCGATGGGGATGCCGGCTTCGGCCAGGGCTTGGAGGACACCGACATGAGCGATGCCGCGAGCAAAGCCTCCTCCGAGGACGAGGCCGATGGCGCGGCCGGTGAAGAAACGGGCGATGCGGGCGAGGTCGTCGGTTGACGCCAGGCGCACGTGATGATGGCGGTATCCCGCCCGTTGCGCTAGCCAATTTTTCGTTGCTGAGGGCGGGCCGGGGCGGCTGTACGTGAGTATGAGGCTGACGTTTCCGCGGGCTAATCTTGCGGCGAGCAGTGGGCCGGATTCGATCTCGCCGGGGATGGGATTGGAATCGGCATCGGCCACGACGAGGACGTGATCTGCCTGACGCAGGCATCTTCGGGTCCAGTTGGAGTCGTGGCTATCGGCTTCGTAGACCACGTAACGGAATTGCTCTTCGAGACTATTCAGCCATTCGGTAACGCGGTGTTCGCCGGCAGTTTCATCCTGCGATTGGGATGCTCCGGTGCGATCAAGGCGGAGTCGACGAAGTCGCTGCTGACGTGCACGGTGGAATCGAGAGCCGACAGGGCGCGGGTGAAGCGGACGCAGAAATCTTTTAAGGGAGCGCCGGGGTGGGCGGGGATCACGGCTACGGTTCTTAGGCCGCTGGAACGGGGCGCGGCTCCGGAAATTTGCTCGCGCATTAAGCCCGCCATTTTTCGGGTGAAGAAGAGAGACAACACATCGGGGTATTTTTTCAGCAGGCGCTGAAATCCGTCGCGCGAAAGGCGGGCTAGTTGTGTATCGCGAAAGGCGTAGACGGAGGCGGAGCGCGGGTTCGCCGGTGAGTACCGCCATTTCTCCCAGGGTGTCGCCGGGATGGAGTTCGGCCAGGATTTTTTCGCTGGCATCGCCATCTTCGTTTTCGTTGTGCAGGGGAACGGCTACACGCAAGCGTCCGGCAATGAGCAGGTACATGGCATCGCCGGGTTCGCCGCGGCGAAAGAGAGTTTGGCCGCTTGCGACGTTGATCAAATCAAGTTCGGCCTCGAGGTCGTGGAGCACATGGGCGTCAACCGAGCCGAAAAGATCGCTGCGGCGGAGGGCGGACGAAAGATGAATTTTGCGTGCTCCGAGAACGATGCGATTCGTAACTTCCGCGGTCTCGTGCGGAAATTGCTGGGTGAGGGCATCGAAGGCGTGGCGCGCGAGTTTCAAAAGGCAAGTTTCATGGAGGGTGGTGACGGTGGCCGATCGCTTATCGCAGGTGAGAAAGCCGACTTCGCCGATGCACGCTCCGGAGGCCAAGTCGACGGCGGCATTCTTGCTGGCTTCGGTGCCACGGGGCATCACACGAACTGCGCCGGAGAGGATTACAAAGAGGCAGTCGCTGCGGTCTCCTTCTTGCAGGCAGATCTGGTGAGCGGGGAAATGGACAGGTTCAACGGCTGTTGCCAGCGCGGACAGGAATTCGGGCCCAAGACCCAGAAACAGGGACACGGAATCCAAGAAATCGGTTAGACGATCCAACGAGTCAGGAGACATTCGAACAGAGAAGCCTTCGCAGTCTTGTAGCGAGCCTTGAGGGGAGGCGACCCAGCTTAACCTCTGCGGTGGGCATTTTCAACTGTTAAGTGCCTGGGTTGCGGCTCAGTTTCGGGCCGCCCACAAGAACTTAACCACCCACTAAGTACCACGAAGGGTTATTGCCTCTGAGTTTGCGAATTGAGTTTGTACAGACTCTCCATGGTGGTCGCCAGGATCTCGCTGGGAGATCCCTTGGCGACGACTGGGAGCAACAGGCCGAGGTTTTTGTAGAACTGGATGAGGGGGGCGGTGCTTCGTTCGTAGGCTTCCATCCGCACGGAGATGGAATCGGGACGGTCATCTTCGCGCTGGATCAGGCGTCCGCCACAGCGATCGCAAACGGCGTCGACTTTGGGCGGACGTTCGGTGACATGGAAAACCGCTTTACATTTTTCGCAGGTGCGACGGCCGCTGAGGCGACTGACAATTTCATCGACGGGCAGTTCGTAGTTCACGACGGCGCTGACGGAAAGCTTTTCTTTCTCCATCAGATCCTTCAGGGAAACGGCTTGGCCGAGAGTGCGTGGGAAACCGTCGAGGATGAAACCACCGCAATTGAGGAGGCAGTGGCTGCGCTCGCGCACCATTTCCCAAACAGTGGAATCGGGTACGAGTTCGCCGCGGCGCATGAATTCTAGTGCGGCCTTCATGGCGGGGGATTGATCACAGTCTTTGCGCTTGCCGGCGGCTCGAAAGACGTCTCCGGTTGAGAGATGGCACGCGCCCAGGCGGTCGGTCAGGAGTTCGGCCTGGGTACCTTTGCCCACGCCCGGCGCGCCGAGGAGGATCAGGCGCCAAGGGGTATCGCTTTCTGTGGGGGCGGGTGAGCACTTCGCGGTATCGGCCGACGGTCCTTGTAGCCACTCTATGCGGTCGTTCTTGATGGGTGCGGTCATGGTTCGGAGTTTACTCATGGGCGCACTGCTTGCAGTGACGGTGATCACATTTAGAAGGACACCGGCATTCGCGAATTGGATGGCTAACTGTGAGCGATAACTTGGATCGGTAACTCGAGAACCTTGGGCTACCGACGTTACGCCTGAGCCGCGGTCGGCTTTTGGTCGCACTTACGCCGACAGGCGTTCGGGCCCCAGATCACACCCAGCGAGTGGAGGATGAGGGCGTCTCCAGGGGTTAGTTTGGTGGGGTCGGCGACAATCTGATAGGCGTAATAGACGGTGGGATCGAGCGTGATACACCACGGTTCGTGGCGGATGATGCCTTCACAGTGCTCGCAGGCCGCGTCGGCACAGTAGCGGTTGCTGTGATATGTAGTCGACGGAGTGAACTCGGACATCGGGAAACCCCAACATTGTTCAAACGGAATTGCCGAGCTAACCTAGCAATTCTCTAAAGCTGTCGTAATAAGAGCATGCTAGGACAGCCGGAAAGACCCGGCGGTGGTTGTTGTCACATGAGTTGGTGATCGGCGTCACGTGACCTATGCGAGGGACTCGATCGAGTGCGGAGCAATGCGGATGAACTCACGGGACGGGATCACTTTCGTTCTCTTCCAGAAGAGTGAACAGCGTTGAAGCTTGCCAGATGCAGGTCTTTCGCTTCGCTCAGGATGACAATTGCCTATTTGGGCCAGGATAACGGGCTGAGCTCATGCCGGAGTGTCGCTGCGCACTGCAATTGCGCTCGGTTTGTGGTAGAAAATACTGTAATGCCAATGGAAGCCTCTGGCAGTTTCAATCCTACAATCCGATGCAGCGTGGCTAGGGCGCGATGCTGAGAGCGACGTTCATCGCGCTGTCAGAGAGCCGATCGTTGCGCGCGGTCGCCGAACGCTCGCGGATTGGGCAGCGTGTTTCCACGCGCTTCGTCGCCGGTAAAGAGGTGGCGGACGCAATTCGAGCCGCGGCCGCCATGAATCAAATTGGCGCCAGCGTTTCCATTGACAATCTGGGCGAGAATGTAACCAACGCTGCCGAAGCGCGCGCCAGTGCTCAGCTTTATGAACGTCTACTCGACGAAATCGCGGCTGCAAAGCTGAACGCGAATGTCAGCCTGAAGCTGACTCACATGGGGCTGGACGTGGACGAGAAGATGGCCTACGAAATCGTCCGCGGACTGGTTGCCAAAGCGGCGGGGATGACGCCGAAGAATTTTATTCGCGTGGACATGGAAGGCTCGCCTTACACGCAGCGGACGCTGGACTTTGTGCGCGAACTGCATCGGGTTCCGGGGAATGAGGACAGCGTGGGGACGGTGATCCAGTCGTACATGCGAAGCGCCGAGGTTGACGTGGAGAGGTTGCTTGGTGAGCGCATCCGGATACGGCTTTGCAAGGGGGCGTACAAAGAGCCGGAAGACATCGCGTTCCAGAAAAAATCGGAAGTGGACGCCAGCTATGTGAAGCTGATGAAGATTTTGATGAAGAGCGGCGTGTATCACGGCTTAGCGACGCACGACGAAACCATTATTAAAGAGGCGAAGGCGTTTGCGACTCGCGAGAACATTCCGCGGAATGCGTTTGAGTTTCAGATGCTGCACGGCATCCGGCGCGACCTGCAGCAGAGCCTGGTAAAAGAGGGCTGGGGGATGCGCGTCTACATTCCCTTCGGTACCGAATGGTATCCGTACTTTATGCGGCGGCTGGCGGAACGGCCAGCCAACGTGCTGTTTATTGCGAAGAACATGCTGCGGCCGTAAACCCTCTAACGCGACCTATCCTTCCCATACAAAAGCGTCGAAGACCCGCGTCGATTCAAATCCGATGCGTTTGTAGAGGGCGATCGCGCGGTCGTTGGCTTCCGTGACGGTCAGTGAGATGAAATGGAGGTCGCGGGCGCGCAAATTTCTGGTCGAAGCGGCTAGCATGGCTTCGCCTAGTCCAGCGGAGCGGTACTCGGGGAGAACGCAGACCTGGGTGATGTGGCCCACATCGGGGCGGACGAGCGAGCAGAGGATGAGTCCGACAAGCGTGCGGGTGCGGCGCTGGAAGACGGCGAAGGATGATTGGGGATCGAAGGTGCCGCATCCGGGAAAGCGCACGATGTTGTTCAGAAAGCGCAACGAGCCGGCCAGGGTGCGGTATTGGTCATTGATTTCGGAATCGACGTGGCCGCGGTAGGCGGCAGTGATGAGGGCGGCGGCGGATTGGTATTCCTGCTCGGACCAGGGACGAATTTCGAACTGCGGCGGCAACGGGGGCGCGGTTTGAGGATGCCTGGCGATTTCGAAATTCATGAAGACGCGGGGATGGCGGCTGAATCCGGTTTGGAGGAAGGGGCGGGCGACTTCTCCGGTGAGGTGCGCGAGCAACTGCGCCTCGACGCGATGGATGCCGGGCGACTGCTGCAAAGTTTCGATGGCGTGAGTGAGGAGGCGTTCTTCGACCTCGTGACGATCGGGAGCGCGGGCGGATTCGCCTGGAGATTCGCGGACGTAGAGGTCTCCGATGACGCCCTTGCTTTGCTCGTAGACAAAAAAGGAGTAGCCGAAAAGGCTGCCGCGGTCGATGGCGGCATAGCCGGGGAGGATTTTGGCGTCCATATAACGGAGGATCATTTCGGCGGAGGTGGAATAGTCCCAGGAGAGCTGGCGTGCCCACATGGCGATCTCATCCTCGAGCAGGGGGCGAAGGTCAGCGGAGGAGAAATGTCGGAGATCTAGAATTTCCATAGAACAGCTGTCAGCTGTCAGCCCTCAGCCCTCAGGAAAAGCAACGGCGGGCAATTTTCCGTTAGCCGGGTTCGGCCTTTCCTGAGAACTGAGACCTGACACCTGAGACCTCTTTTCACTTTCCCACCCAGTACAAGTCCAACTTCTGCTGCGGAACGCCGGTTAAGTATGATACTCGGCGTCCGGGAACGAGTTGGGCCACCTGCAATTGCGTCCCTTGTTCGGCAACCAGGACATGAGATGCAGATGGGATATTTCCGTTGTCGTAGGACTGCGCCGGGCGATTGAGATAAAACTCAAGACCGTATTGCTGAACGCGATTGACGTGATACAGGGCGATGGCGACCGGTTGGCGGGAAAAGGACTGAATGCTCTGCGCAACGGGACGGGCGGATTGGGTGGCATCGATAACGGGCGCGGCGAGGCGAATGACTACGGCCACGCTTATGACAACGGCCAATGCGGTTAGCCGGGTTAAGAGACTAAGCCCGGCGCGAGACAGCAGTGCTACCGTGATGGCTAGCGCGAAGACGGCGGCAATGACGGCTGCGACCCAGGTTGCGGGTTCTCCAGAGCAAGTGATGGTTCATCGCCACAGACGCGGCAGAGAGAGCGGCGAAGAGCAGCAGTCCGCAGAAAATGCCGTGAACGACGGCGAACAGAGGCGAAAGCCTGCTTTCGTTGCGCGAGTTTTGGTCGAGTGAAATCTCAGCGGACTCTTTCTCAGCAATTGGTTCCTCAACACCCCGAGCGTTCGCACTCGCGGCGTTAGCAGCTTTGCGAGCAGCTAGATATTCGGCGACTAGCAGCGCTCCGGCGGGGACGGCGGGCAGGATGTAGCCGGGCAGCTTGGATTGCGAGGCGCTGAAAAACAGTATCGGCACGAACATCCAGATGAGAAGAAATAGCGGCCAGGAATCTTCCGGGCTGGAAAAAGCCTGCTTGCCTTCGGACCAGATGAGGCGGGCTCGTTCGGCTATGGCGAGGATGAGAGGGAACGTCCAAGGCATGAGCGCGAGCAGGAACACCGGTAGGAAGAACCAAAAAGGCTGGGGGTGGTGATAGACGCCGGTGGAGAAGCGGGCGAGATTGTGTTCGAGGATGAAGATGCGGAAAAATTCCGGATTGCGCAGTTGGACGGCGACGTACCAGGGAAGCATGACTGCCAGGTAGAGGACGATGCCGGGGATCCAGAGAGCGCGCGGGATTGTGGGCCAGTCACGTTTGGCGGCGACGAAAAGAAAAATGATTACGGCGGCGAGCGCGGGGGCGACGGGGCCTTTGGCTAAGGTTCCGAGGGCGAGGAAGATATAGAACACGGCGAGATCAGTGTGGCGGCGGCTTTCGTACCAGGCGTACCAGGCGAGCAGGCCGATGGCAAAGCAAGCTGCGAGCGGCATGTCAGTGGCAGCGGCGTGGGCAAAACCTACTATTCCTACGCAACCGGCGGTGATGAGGGCGCCATCGAGTTCACTGCCGGGACGGAAGCGGCGCAAAAAAAAGTAAATGGCTCCGATGAGGATGGCGGCGTCGAGGGCGGCGGGCAGGCGGGCGGCGCGGTCGGAGACTCCGGCCAGACGAAACGAGAGCATTGCTTGCCAGTAATACAGCGGCGGCTTTTCGAGCCACGGTTTGCCTCCGAGGATGGGGGTGATCCAATCGGAGCGGTCCAGCATTTCGCGGGCGATTTGGGCGTAGCGGGGTTCGTCGGCTCCGAGCAGGCCGAAGGCGCCGAGGCCATAGAAGAACAGGAATCCGCAGAGCGCCGCGAGCAGCAACAGGTCGGTGCGGATTCGGGGATTCGTCCCGGGAGTCGTTGCTTGATTCATTCGGCGAAGGTTCATTTCGTCGGGTGCGTCAGCTCGTCGAGGTCTGGCTCAAGATTACAGGTTCGCGGAGCAGGCGATCGACGATTCGGGAGACGGCGATGGCCAAAGGGCCGTCGAGCGAACAACCGCTGGCGCATTTGTGGCCGCCGCCGCCGAAATGCTCGGCCACGCAGGCGACATTCACTTCTCCTTTGCTGCGCAGGCTGACGCGGTAGCGGCGGTCGGGGAGCTCGCGGAAGAAGACGGCGACCTGCACGTCGGCCATGGAGAGCGCGTAATTGACTAGACCCTCGCAATCTTCTTCGCGAGCGCCGAGGCGCTGCATCTGTTCCTGCGTGACCCAGATCCAAGACAGAGGACCTTCGCGATGGAGGTTGGAAAGGGCGGCGCCGAGGAGACGCATCTTGGCGGTCGAATGTCCGAAATAGATGGGGCGCGCGCAACGGGCGGGGTCGGCGCCGGCGAGCACGAGTTCGCGCGCGACCGTAAATGTGTGTTCGTTGGTGCCTTCAAACATGAAGGAGCCGGTGTCGGTCATGAGCGCAGTGTAAAGGCAGGTGGCAATGTCGCGATCCATGGGGATGCAGGCGAGACGCGCGAGGCGGTAGACGAGTTCGGCGGTGGCCATGACGGTGGAATCGATCCAGTTGACGTGGGCGAAGTTGCGGCCGGTGGCGTGATGATCGATGTTGATGAGGAAGCAATTTTCGAGACCCTGAAGCAGGGTGCGCTGAATGCTATCGCATTCCAGCAACACGACGGCATCGTTTACGGGGACGGTATCGGCGTGAATGACGCGATCGGCAAAGGGAAGGGCGTGGTAGATACGAGGGACGCCATCGTGCATGACGACCTCGGCCTCTTTGCCCATGAGGCGAAGGATCTGGCCGAAGGCAAGTGCAGAGCCGATGCCGTCTCCGTCGGGGCGGGCGTGCGAGGTCACCACGAGCCGGCGTCGCGATCGAATCTCCTGTAGAACTCGCTCTAGCATTTGGCGCTCTTGGTTTCTGGCCCGTTCTCACTTCTGGTCGGAAGCTTTTCGCTTCGCGTCAGGGCGGTGCATCGTTCGTCGTTGGTCGTTCGCGATCTCCTTAACTATGCTTCGGTCGAGCGCACGTTCGCTGTTTTCTTCACGATTTCGTTACTTCGCAGCGTCCTTATCTTTATCTTTTCGGCGGCGCTTTTCGGCGCGTCCTAGAAGCTCGTCGACCCGACTTTCCAATGCATCGGAGCGATCAATGTGGAAATAGAGTTCTGGGGGACGACGCAGGCGCAGACGCTCGGCTAGTTCGTGGCGAACATAATTTCTGGCCGCAGCCAGGCCCTCGAGGGTGCGCTCGGCCTCAGCCTCATCGCCGGCCACGCTGACCATGACGCGAGCGGAACGCGCGTCGTCGGCCATGACCACCGAACTGACACTAGCTAAGCCAATCCGAGGGTCGCCCAGTTCGCCTTCGAGGATGGTTTCGATCTCTTCGCGGATGGCCTGGCTCAACCGTCCGCGATGATATTTCTGGCCACGATGCTCCAAAGGCACACCCCGGATCGAGAAAACCTTTAAGCATATCAGAAAAAATGGAAAATTCGCGGCGCGGAGGGGCAGAGCGCGATTGCTGCTGGCTTTACTGCCAAGGACACGAAGGATCGCGAAGTTTCCGCCACAGGCGAGATGGCGGAATTAGGGGCAGGTCCCGTGTCCACATCGGCAGCGAAACGAAGGGAGCGGGGTGCGGGGGCTCCAAGTACGACTTCCGTAATGGTCCTTTGGGACAGGGGATAGGCCCTTTCGAAACCTAGTCAGGCGTGAAAAGGCACGTCAGAATGGGGTTTTAGAGGAGGCTATCCCCTGGAGCTCATGTCTACTACGACCGATGCCGTTCTCGCTCCCCTTCCCCCCATCGAAAAAGTGTTGCCCGAGTTGCTCTGTTTGACTTGAGTGAAGCGTCGACACAGCTCATTACGGAGTGTTTCCGACAGTTTGGCATCGACACGGTTGTGATCAAGCAGGAACACGCAAGCCGGCTGCAAAAGGAAAAATTTGAGGCCTGCGTTTTGCGCCTGGGAGATACGCCGGGCAGCATTATCGAAATGGCGCGAGGGTCAAGCTCCAACAGCCGGCTCATTATTTACGGGCTGGGCGGGACGGCGCAGGATGCGATGCGTTATTCGAAACTGTGCATCAACGCGGTATTTCACGAGCCGCTGGAGCGGTCGGCGGCGATGAAGCTGGTGCGCTCGACACGAATGCTGGTGCTGCACGAATTCCGGCGGTACGTGCGGATTCCTGTCATGACGGAAGTCGGGATTGTGATGGCCGACGGTAGCCGCATGACGGCCACCAGCCAGGAGATCAGTTCGGGAGGGATGTCGCTGAAAGGCAATCACACGCCCGAGCAAGGAAGTCAGGTAGAAGTGTCGTTTACTTTGCTGACGCTGCCCCGGGTGTGGGTGCGCGGTGAAGTTACCTGGAAGAAAAACAACAAGAGCTTTGGAGTCCGTTTTGACGCGAGCGACGAACGGCGGCAACGATTGAAAGAATGGATCGTTGGTTACCTCGAAGCGTAGAGAGACAGCTCTCAGCCGTCAGTCTTCAGTTAAAACATTTTCCCCCGGGCTACAATATCGGCGTGAGTTCTTCTTCCGCCGCGGCTGAGCCCGAGCAGTCCTCTGTTCTCGAAACTCCCCGCTTCTCGCTAGGACAAAGAATTCTTTTATGGTTCATCAGCTGGGCCAGCTATCTGGCGATTACTTTGATTGGGCCTACTCTCCGGTATTCAATATCTTGGGAAGAGGCGCCTTCGCCTCCGGATGCAATTTATGAAAAACCGGTGATCTATTCTTTCTGGCATCGGGCTGTGTTTGCGAGCGCTTGGTTGTGGAGAAAGACCGGGATTGCGGTGATGGTGAGCCGCAGTTTTGACGGGGAATACATTGCTCGGACGATTGAGAAACTGGGGTTCGTGGCAGTGCGCGGATCGAGCAGCCGGGGCGGCGCGACGGCTCTGCTTGGGTTGAAAAACCAACTGGAGCGCGGCAACCTGGTGGCGTTCACGATTGACGGTCCGCGAGGTCCGAAATATGTGGCGAAGCCAGGGCCGGTTTTGCTGTCGCGGGCGTGCGCGCTGCCGATGGCGGCGTTCTATGTGGCGCTGAGCGATGCCTGGGTGCTGCGGACTTGGGATGCGCTGATGATTCCGAAACCATTTTCCAAGGCGCTGGTGCGGTTCAGCGGGAAGATGTGGGTTCCGGTTGAGGCGGAATCGGACGCGCAGATGGCGGAGTTTCAGGGGCGCCTGCAGGCGGCGCTGGAACGGGTTACGCGGTTTGCCGAAGAGCACGTGGCGCGTGTGGGATCGGCGGAGTTTCCCGTGCTTTAGAGCGCGACCACGGTTTGCCCTCTGCGGCTAAAGCCTCGTTCGAGAGATGCGGTGATCGCAGCGGTAAACCGTTGCGGCACCCGAAGGCAAAATCAAAACCAGAAGCAAAATCAAAACCGGCTTGCGGCACGGCTGAAGCCGTGGGGTTTCAAAGCTGCTTCAAATTCCACCACTACGGCGATCGACTGGCGGTTGACTTTTTGTTGCGCTAGCTCGTAGATTGGCTGGGCTGCTGTTTTTGTTCTTTCTCAAAATAGGTTCGCGCATGATCGTAGGCCGGCGATTCGCCGGCGCTATGGGAAGCGGGTGCAAATCCCGCGCTGCCGCGCAACTGTAAGCGAGGACAACGCAACCGGCCACTGGGGTTTCTGAAAACGATAGTCCTGGGAAGGCCGATTGTAGTAGCCGAATGCTGGGTGCAAGCTCATTGGACATCAGGACTAAAGTTCAGCTGAGTTCATTGTGACGCTCACTCACATTCTGACTCGCGAGCCAGGAGACCGGCGTGAACCATCCACACAACCCTTTCGCGTGATAAAGGAGACGTGTATGCGTTGTTCTCGCTGGTTCGCTCGTATTTCTTTTCTGGTGTGCATCGGTGTGGTGCCCATCCTTACTTCCATCGCTTCTGCTGAAATCAAGGTTAAGGTTGTCGATCCGCAAGACGCTGTCGTTGCGGGTGCGCAGGTGCAATTGCTTCGGGTGGGAAAGCCGGCTCCGGCAGCGGTGTTGAACACGTCGGGCGAGGGGCTGGCTGATTTTTCGAGAGACGGCATCGAGCTCCAAGCTTATCGGGTGCAGGTGCTGGCTCCGGGATTTGCTGCGGAGACGGTGGACGTTTCTGCTACAGCAGAAGTCGTCACGGTCAAGCTGCGCGTGGCTTCGGCTGCGGAGACGCTGGTGGTGACGGCTACGCGGACTCCGGTTGCGAGCCAGGTCGCGGGGGCCGATGTGGATACGCTGAGCAGCCAGCAGTTGGACGTGATGCAGCCGATATCCGCGGACGATGCGATGCGCTTTCTGCCGGGCGCGGTGGTGAATACGGCGGGGCAACGCGGCGGAGTTTCGTCGCTCTTTGTGCGCGGCGGCGAGTCAACTTACAACAAAGTGATTGTCGATGGAGTCACCATCGACAACCCTGGCGAGACGTTTGACTTCGGCACGCTGTCGCTGGCGCAAGCCGATCGCATGGAATTTGTGCGGGGGGCGCAGAGCACTTTGTACGGCTCGGATGCAATGACGAGCGTGGTGCAGGTGTGGACGCGGACAGGAAGCACTCGGGTTCCAGAGCTGCGCTTTGGCGCCGATGGGGGAAATTTCGGAACGGCCAATGGCTATGCGTCGCTGGCGGGGATCTTCCGGGGCTTCGACTACAACTTTTTCGGCGACCAATTCAACACTAACGGCCAGGGCGTGAACGACGCGTATTCGGATTCGCTGCAGGGTGCGAATGTGGGCATGGCGATTACTGATGAGGTTGGGTTGCGCGTGCGAGTGCGCCACTCCAACAGTTATACCGGGGTGCCGGGGAATGGGATTTCAACGGGTACGATCCGCCAGTGACTGTGAACGGCGTGACGGAGCCCCTACAGCCCGATCCCAATGAATCGGCGCACCAGAACAACCTGCTCGGCAGCGTGGAACTCACGGTGGCCGCGCCTTCGGGATGGCAACACCGCCTCACTGGCTTCGACTACCTCTACCGGTACACCGACAATAATCTGAACAACACCGATCCTTTCACCTACGACACTTATCAGGATCTCTACGACGACGCACATCAACCGCGTGGGATTCGAATATCAGGGCGATTATTCGGAGCGGACCTGGGCGCATAGCACCTTTGGATATCGCATCGAAAATGAGAATGGCGTTCGTGTCTGACCTGATTGTCCCGCCTCCCGCTGCGGGGCAGCGACTGGATCAGGACGCGTATCTGCAGCAGCAGCTTACGCTGGGCAGGCTCTCGGTGATCGCGGGCGGCCGTTTCGTTCATAGCAGCACGTACGGTAATACAGGGGTGCCGCGGGTTGCGCTCACGCTGCTGGCGCTGCGGGGCGGCGAATTTTTTTCTGGAACGCGCCTGCGTTTTTCCTATGCTACGGGTTTATGGAACCCGCCCTCTAGGAGACTTTCGGCGATCTTGGTATGGCTACGCCCCGAACCCTGGCCTGTTGCCGGAGCGCACGCGGGCATTCGAAGCTGGCTTCGAGCAGAAATTGTTGCGGGGCCGTTGGGCTCTGAACGCAACCTACTTCAATAATCTCTTTCATGACCAGATTGAAGCCGATACCGCGACTACATGCATCGGGCGGTGGACGAGTATTTCAACGTGCAGCAATCTTTCGCCCAGGGCGCCGAAGTTGAGTTGCAAGGAAGAATCCGGCTCAAGATTGTCGCTGACCACGGCCTACACCTACACCTCGACTGAGATACTCGAAAATCCCCGTGTACGCCGGCGAGTCCGTGCTCGTTCTCCGTATGCTCCGGGAGATCCCTTGCTCCGCCGCCCCAAACATTCGGCCACAACGCTCTTCAGCTACCTGGGAACGCACTGGGGTGCAAATCTGGGAGGAAGCTTCGTGGGCCGGCGCCCGGACTACGACTTTCTGTATCCCGATAACATTCGTCGACCATGCGGCCGGCTACGCGCGCGTCGATCTGGGCGGGTGGTATGCGATCAATTCGCGAGTCACGGCGTACGCGAATCTGGGAAATGCGCTCAACGATCATTACAACGAAGTGGTGGGATATCCGGCGCTGACGGCAAACTTTCGCGCGGGATTCAGGTTTCGTATTGGAGGGGAGTAAGTCTACTGGCGGCTGCCGGCCGTCTCTTTCGGCTCCGTCATCGGACTGCAAGATCCGCTTGCAGGTTCGGATCGAAGACCGCCGGCCGCAACCGGACGGCGCGGCGCGAGTGGGCGTTCCGCCGCCGTTGTAGCGGTGGCGTACTTCGTGGAGTTTCTCCACTTCCTTTTCGCCCAGCGGTTGCTCGTTGCCGAGCAGGTGCGTGACCAGCGCGATCTTGGCGAAGTGCTCCACGGTTTCCATTTTCATGTAGGCACTTTCGAGCGAAGACCCGAACGTGACGACGCCGTGATTCGCCATCAGGATGGCGTCATGGTGCGGAATCAGGGGTGCGAGTGCATCGGTCAGCTCGGGAGTGCCCGGGGTTCCGTAGCGCGCCAGCGGAATCGAACCCAGACCGACGACGACTTCGCAGACCAGCGGGCGGTTCAGATCGTATCCGGAAGCGGCAAAGCCGGTGGCAGTCGGGCGGGTGCGCGTGCACGATGCCGTGCACGTCGGGGCGCAGGCGATAAATCAGCAGGTGCATGCCGAGCTCGCTTGAAACTCGGCGCTTGCCGGCAAGGCGTTTTCCTTCCATGTCCACAATCACCATGTCGGAAGCGCGCATCCTGCCCTTGCTGATACAGGTGGGAGTGACCAGCAGGTGTTTTTCGTCGAGGCGGACGGAAAGGTTCCCGTCGGTGGCGGCGACAAAGCCGTTTTCGTGCAGCATGCGGCCGTATTGCACAATTTCGAGACGATTTTTGCGGTCGCTGGGCATTAGAACCTTGCGGTCATGGTACAGCACGCCTCCGAGACCTTACAAGAACTAGCAGGTCAAAATGTGTAAATATGACGCGCGAAGGGTGCGGGCCGACATGTTTGGGGTCTTGAATCCGCCCTCAACCTATAATCTCCTCGATGCTTGTCTCGGAATTCCAGTATGATCTGCCGCCCGAACGTATTGCGCAGGAGCCATTGGCGGACCGCGCGGGGTCGCGCCTGCTGCATCTCACAAGGCTCAACGACAATCGCTTGCCTGGGAGCTGGCAGGGTCAAAGTGGGCAGGGGCAAAACTGGCAGGACCGGAGGTTTCGCGAATTTCCCGACCTGCTGCGGTCTGATGACTTGCTGGTCGTGAACAATACGCGGGTGTTTCCGGCCCGGCTTTACGGCCACCGGAGCGGAGAACGGGCCCAGCGCCTCGAGTCCGCACAATCCGGCGGCACGGGATTTTCTCCGCGGGCGGGTCGAAGTTCTGCTGACACGGCAGGTGGGTGACGATCCGAACGAGTGGGAATGCCTGGTGCGGCCGGGGCGGAAAGATCGGGATCGGGGAGAAGCTTTACTTTGGCACTCGCCGCCGGATGACGACCCAGCCAGAACTGGAAGCCGAGGTGATGGAGCGCGGCAGTTTTGGCGAGCGGCGCATCCGGTTCGCCCCAGTCGCCGATTTTTTTGCCCGGGTCGAGCGCATCGGACACGTGCCCCTTCCGCCCTACATCGACCGCGAGCGACCGCGCGGCGGACCGGGAACGCTACCAGACGGTGTACGCCCAGACGCTGGTGTCCGGGGCAAGATCGGTCGCGGCGCCGACGGCGGGGCTGCACTTCACGCCTGAGATTCTGGAGCAGATTCGCGCACGCGGGATCGAAATTGCCGAGATCACGCTGCACATAGGATTGGGAACCTTCCAGCCAGTACGAGCCGAAAAAGTGGAAGATCACAAACTGCATCGGGAGCAGTACGAGATTCCGGCGGAGGCGGCGCAAGCGATCAACCGGGCGAAAGCTGAAGGTCGGCGCGTGGTGGCGGTGGGCACAACCACGCGTCCGCACGTTGGAGCATGCGGCGGGCTGCCAGCGAACGAACGGCGGGGATCGGGTGGAAGGCGGACGAGGCGAGGCAGACGTTGTTTATCTATCCGGGCTATCGCTTTCGCATCGTGGATGCGCTGCTGACGAACTTTCATCTGCCGCAATCTACTCTGCTGATGCTGGTGTGCGCGCTGGGCGGGAAGGAATTGGTGATGGCTGCTTACCGGCACGCGGTCGAGGCAGGGTACCGCTTTTATTCCTATGGAGATTGCATGTTCGTCGAGTAGGGCGGCGCTGGTAGCATGGGTAGTATGCATTTCAGCGGGGAGTGGCGCAGTGCCTGGCTAATGTCGGAAGTCTGGCGAGCCGTGGTTGTGCTGGTTGGTTTGCGTCTTAGCTGCACTGCCGCGGCGCAGAGCAAGAGCGCAGCCGGCGCAAAGCTCGCAAACCGCAGCGCCAACAGCCAAGCCCTCCGACAGGGAATGACCCTCAACTTTACCGCAACACAACTTTCGGATTTCGCTATCTGATTCCTTACGGCTGGGTGGATCGCACCAAAGAGATGCAAGAGGGAAACGAGCCCGGGAAAGCGGAAGTTCTGCTGGCGGTTTTCGAGCGTCCTCCGGAGGCTACGGGGGACACTATCAACTCCGCGGTCGTGTTCGCCTCGGAAAGCGTGGCGTCGTATCCGGGGCTCAAAAAAGCGGAAGACTACCTGGGGCCGCTCACGGAACTCGCGACCTCCAAGGGATTCAAGCCGGATGGTGAACCGTATGCGCTGGAAGTTGAGTCGCGGCAACTGCTGCGCGCGGACTTCGTCAAGTCGCTCGATGGGCGACTAAACTCACCATGCGCCAGTGCACGCTCGTCCTGCTGGCGAAAGGGCAGATCGTTCTCGTTCACTTTTATCGCCGGCAGCGAAGATGAACTTGATGACGTGATGGATGGACTGCACTTCGGGGCGGCAAATCAGGCGCACCGCAGTCGTTAGGACACTAGAAACCGGACGCTAGAATCCGTTCCCCGGGAGCGCCGCGCTGCACTCCAACCCAGCTTCGTAAGAGCAACAAAAAGCGCAGTTTATCGTCTCGATTCCGGCCCCGAAATGACCGCTTTCTGTGTTAAAATAGAAACAGCTCTGGTGACAGCTAAATAGCAGGAAATTCAATAAGTTGACCTCACCCGAGCAGTCCCGGAATCGTCCTTCCAGACAGGTCGATCCGGCTTTCTCCACGGAGCAGAATGGCCACGAAAGAATTGCAAGCTGAACTCGCCGACGCGAAGAGCATCGAGGGAAGAGCGTCGATGCGAAAAACAAGAACGGCAAGCCCAATGACGGAGATTACACCGCCGATTCCATCAAGGTTCTTGGTGGTATGGAGGCGGTGCGCAAACGTCCCGCGATGTACATCGGCTCGACCGGCGAACTTGGGCTGCATCACCTGGTTTACGAAGTGGTCGATAACTCGGTTGACGAAGCGCTTGCGGGGCACGCGGACAAGATCGAGGTCACCATCCATCTCGACAACTCGATCACTGTCGTCGACAACGGACGCGGCATTCCGGTCGACAACATGGACATCGACGGCGAAAAGATTCCCGCCGCGCAAGTGGTGATGACCACGCTGCATGCGGGCGGCAAGTTCGACAGCAACTCCTACAAAGTTTCCGGAGGCCTGCACGGTGTAGGCGTGAGTTGCGTCAATGCGCTCAGCGAAGAACTGGATCTGGAAATTTGGCGCGACGGTTTTACTTGGGAGCAGACTTACTCAAAAGGCGAGCCTACCAGCAAGTTGAGAAAGACCGGCGCCGCGAAAGTTAAGACGGGCACGAAGGTTCACTTCATGCCCGACAAAACAATTTTCACCACCACGGTGGAGTACAACTTCGACACGCTCTCGCAGCGACTGCGCGAACTTGCGTTTCTTAACAAGGGTCTGGTCATCACGCTTACCGACGAGCGCCAGACGGACTCGAAAACCAACGAAGCCAAGCGCGCCGAATTCAAATACAACGGCGGGATTGCCGAATTCATCAAGCACCTGAACCGCGGCAAGCAGACGCTGCACGACAAGCCGATTTATATGGAAGCCGACAAGGACGACGTCCACATCGAAATCGGCTTGCAATACAACGATGCATACTCGGAATCAGTTTTCAGTTTTGCCAACAACATCAACACCGTCGATGGCGGCACGCATCTTTCCGGCTTCCGCACCTCACTGACCCGCACGATCAATTATGCCGGGCAACAGATGGGGCTATTCAAGGACGTGAAAGAAAACTTAACTGGAGACGACGTTCGCGAAGGGCTGGTAGCGGTGATCAGCGTGAAGCTGCCGCAGCCGCAGTTTGAAGGACAGACCAAGGGCAAGCTGAACTCCGACATCGCGGGCATCGTGCAAGCCGTGGTTAACGAAAAGCTGGGAGCATTCTTCGAGCAGAACACCGCCGTCGCCCGCAAGATCATCAACAAAGCGATCGACGCCGCTCGCGCTCGAGAAGCCGCGCGCAAGGCCCGCGACTTGACTCGACGCAAAGGCGCGCTGGATGGCGGAGGGCTGCCAGGGAAACTAGCCGACTGTTCGGAGCGCGATCCGAACCGCTGCGAGCTGTTTCTGGTGGAGGGAGAATCCGCAGGTGGAACGGCGAAGCAGGGGCGCGACCGGCGCTTCCAGGCGATTCTGCCGCTCAAGGGAAAAATTCTGAACGTGGAAAAGGCGCGCTACGACAAGATGCTGGCGCACGAAGAAATTCGCGCTATGATCACGGCGCTCGGCACGGGCATTTCGAAAGAGGATTTCGATCCGACGAAGGTGCGCTACGGCAAGATCATTCTGATGACGGACGCGGACGTGGACGGTTCGCACATCCGCACGCTGCTGCTGACGTTTTTCTTCCGGCACATGCAGGAACTGATCAAGCGCAGCAATATCTACATTGCGCAGCCGCCGCTGTTTGGCATCAAGAAAGGCAAGTCGCACCAGTACATCAAGAACGAACACGACTTTGTGAAAGTTATGGTGAAGCGCGCTTCGGAAGGCCTCACCATCCGGTACGGCGAGGGCGCGGCCAAACTGGAAGGCGCGGCCTTGACCAAGTTCATCACGGTACTGAACGAGTATCTGGGATTTCTCGACCGGCTGAACAAGCGGATTCGCGAAGAAAAGATCACCGCCCTGCTGCCGAAACTCGACTTGGCCAAGCGTATCGATTTTGAAGGCGACAAGAATACTCCGCCGAAAAAGATCGAGAAGTTGGAAAAAGAATTGAAGCGCCTGCTAAAGGAATTGAAGCTGAAGAGCGTGGAGACGCGGTTCGATGAAGAACATAACCTTTGGGCGGTGATCTTCGTGAACGCGCAGGGAGCGGAGCACGTCATCAATTGGGAACTGGCTTCGACTCCGGAATGCCGACAGCTCATTACGAAGTTCAAGCAGATTGAGCAATATCTGGAGCCTCCATTTGTGGTGGAGAGCGTGCCGAGACCTGCAAAGGCGGCGAGCGGCGCGGGGAAAGACAAAGACGAAGAGAACGAAGACGCCGGCGAGAACGAAGACGGCGGCGAGAATTTGAGTGCCGGGGAGAAGGAAGAAGCCGAGACGGCGCAGAAGAAATCGGGCAAGGCTCCGGCGCGGCGCGCAAAGGAGTCTGAGATCGTCGAGAAAAATACCGCGCGCGAGCTTTTTGATTACGTCTTGAACGAAGGGCGCAAGGAGTACACGGTGCAGCGCTACAAGGGTCTTGGCGAAATGACGGCCGAACAACTCTGGGAAACAACTATGGATCCGGAGCGACGAACGCTGCTACAAGTTCGGCTCGAAGACATTGCCGAATGCGAAACCATTTTCACTACGCTGATGGGCGAAGATGTGGAAGCGCGCAGAAAATTCATTGAAGACAATGCGCTGGATGTGAAGAATTTGGACATTTAAGCGGTCCGGTCCCGCCTCACACTAGGCCGCCGGTAGTCTGAATTGTAGAAGTGTTCCCACCCTGCGGCCTTGGTTATTGACTTCAGCGTCACGCGGACAGGGGTGTCCGCGCCACACTAGCCGACCCCTCGGCGATTGCTATCCATCTCCGTCTGGACGTGATACAACGATCGGTCTGCCTTGGTTGCGCGAATCGTTGCTTCGATTTTTCCATTCCGATGGGTTTCGGGCTCCGCAGTTTGCTGCGGGCGCGATGCTTCTGGTCTATCTGCTGCAGTGCGTTTGGCTGGTGCACGTGCAGGCTTTACAGGCGTCGCTTCCGAACTCGGACCAGGCGCTGCGCATTTATCAGGGACTGGAGCAGTGGAAGAACGGGGTGATTGCGGGAACTCCGGAATCTCTGCGTTCGGAAGCTGCTACCGGATTGCCTTCGGCGGGGCGGTCGGGACACCTACGGGTGCGGGACGGTTACGATCAGGATCGCTCGCCGCTGTACTACCTGGTCGCAGCGGCGCCTCTTCTGGTGCGCCCGGGTTCGTGGTTGCCGGAATCGGTCCAGCCGTTTCTGGCCGCCAGCCCGTACTTGTTTTTCGGGGCGATGCTGGGAGCTTCGCTCTGGTACGTTGCGCGACGTCTCTATGGGAATGCCGGCGGATACATCGCGCTTGCACTGTACTGCTTTTCGCCCGCGATGATTGTGAACGCCGCCGGAACCCAGAGCATGGGAGAAATGGGGGCGGTGTGGGGAGCGTTCGGAACCATTTTCACTGCGATTGCGGTGGCGCACACGCTCTATGCTCCGCGTGAAGTTGTGCTGTGGAACTGGCGGCGCATCTTGCTCTTGGGGTTATCGCTGGCGCTGGCGGGCGGTAACCAGTTTTCGCTTGGGGTGTTTGCGCTGGTGATTCTGCCGCTTATGTTGTGGGTAGCGCCCGTTCGTCCGCGGGCGGTGGTGACGATCTGGATTACGGCCATCGCCGTCGCCGCGGTGCTGCTGTTTGCCAGCTACTTTTTCGAGCCGGGACTGTTCTGGCGCGGGATGGCTCACGCGAAATGGATTGACTTTGAACCGGCTGCATTGCGGATGCCGGTGTCGTATCGCGTCGTAATGCAAATGATCTTCGCCAGTAGCCCTCCGCTAATGATTGCTTTGCCGGTGGCGCTGATTACCTACTTGGGATGGAAGCGGACACGCTATTTTGGAAATACGGCTGCACTCCTGATCGCGACACTATTATTCGTTTTGACATTGGGCGCTCCGAATTTTCCTGGGCAGGGATTTCATCTGACCATGGCGGTGTTCCTGTTCGTGTTCGTCAGCGGCATGTTCGCGGATCTGCTGGAGACGCAACAGAGCCTGATCGTGATGGCGGGCTTGTGCGGATTGCTGGGCGCTTCCGCGATCTGGAATTTATGGCAGTTGTGGCGCGCCTGATTTGTTGTGAAGACGGGGCACGGCGGGCTCTACGGGTTAAAATGACGGCTGACAATATTCGAGACGACGATTCGACCAACTATGAGCACTCCTACTGCAATCTCGAAGACGATCTATGTAACCCGCACCGGGCTGCCGCTCAGTTTCAAGCTGGAATGGCCTTTCCGCCATGCTACCTCGGGCGCGGATTTTGACGTCCTGCACACGGTCATCACGCTCGAAAACTCCGATGGGTTGGGCGCTCGTGTAGCGGTGAATCTTTCGGTTACGTTGCGGGAAGTGCTGCCTTCGCTCGAACCGAAAGACACGGAAGCTGCCGTCATCAATGCTCTGCGTAAAGAGGTCAACCAAAAGCAGATCGAGTTTGTGAAATCGGGCAAGCTGGTGCCACTGCCATTATCCAGCCGCCACTACAATTTCAAACTCAACAAGTGGGCTTTCGGCAAGGCCAGCGACGAAGAAATCTCGCGCATGATCGAGCGGAAAGTGTACTGGCAGACGCGAGTGGTGGGCGGAGATGTGTGGTTGGGCGACCCGATTGAGGCCGTTTACCTCGATACCAGCAGCGATCACATCGCGGAAATCGCCGCCGGGTTGGCAACGCAGGGACTGTTTACCATGGCTCGGCGGTACGCGATAGCGCTCCCTGCGCTGATGGATCAAAAGGATCGCTACGAAACCGAGATGATGGCAGCACTTCGGCAGTTGGAAGAAAAGCACGTGTTTGAGCGCGGGTAGAGCAAGGGGCCCCAGCCCCCGCTGACTACCACACCCGACAGGCGTTCTCTCGCACCATGGGCTGGCTTGGCTTGCAATGAAACGCGGCGCGGAATTCTTTCATGTTCGACACCACGCCGTTCGCACGGAAGCTTTCCGGCGAGTGCGGATCCACCGTTGCCCGTAGGCGCTTGTTCTCATCGCGCTCATTCGTACACCAGCTCTGTCCGTAGGCTATGAAGAAACGCTGCTCCGGCGTCAAGCCATCGAGCGGCTCGAGCTTTTGATCCTTCGTATCTTCTTTCCACGCTAGATATGCCAAGAGCGTGCCGCCGAGATCGGCCAGGTCTTCGCCGTTGGTGAGTTTGCCGTTGATCTTGATGTCGTCGATGATCGTGTACCCGGAATATTGGTCGACCACGCATTGGGCGCGTTTTTCAAACTCCTTGCGGTCGGCGTCCGTCCACCAGTTGCGGAGATTTCCCTGCGCGTCGAACTGACTGCCCTCGTCGTCAAACGCATGAGTGAGTTCGTGGCCCATGGTGGCGCCGGTGTCTCCATAGTTGGGCGCGGCGTCGGATAGGGCGCTGAACAGCGGTGGCTGCAAAATTCCGGCAGGGAAGTTGATGTCGTTTCTCTGGGGATCGTAGTAGGCGTTGACGGTGGGCGGGGTCATGTCCCACTCGTTGCGGTCTACAGGCTTGCCGATTTTCGCCAGCCAGCGATGAAACTCGAACCAGGATGCACGTTCCGAGTTTCCGATTTCGTCTCCGCGCACGATTTCGAGCGCGCTATAGTCGCGCCACTTGTCGGGATAGCCGATTTTGTTCGCGATCGCGTGCAAGCTTGATGAGCGCCTGCTCCTTGGTCGCCGCTCCCATCCAGGGCAGAGACTGGATCTCGCTCTGCATGGCGGCTTCGACTTCCTGCACAATTTTTAGCGCGGCCTGTTTTCGCTTCAGGACTGAAATACTTTGCAACATAGGCCTGGCCCAGAGCTTCTCCCAAGTCGTTATCCACGTCGTTGGTGCAGCGCTTCCAGCGCGGCGGCAGTTCCTCCTGACCCGCAGTGTCTTCATGTAGAAATTGAAATTCTCTTTCACGAAGTCCGAGGAAAGATCAGCGGGCGGCATCGTGCACGGCATGCCAGCGCAAATAGTCTTTCCAGTCGGCCAGACTTTCCTTTTCGATTTCCTCATTCATGATATGGAAATAGTCTGGAGTCACAACGTTCAGAGTCGCGAGAGGAGATGCGAGCGATCCGGCGCCGGTCTTTGTGAAATAGGCGTTCCAGTCGAAAGCGGGCGCCAGCTTTTCGCAGTTCCTCGACAGTCATCTTGTGATAGAGCTTGGGGGGATCGCGCCGTTCGACGCGGGTCATCTGGGCCTTTGGCGAGTGCGGTCTCGATGCGCATCACGGTCGCTGCTTCCGCGGCCGCGTCAGCGAGGTTTGTCTCCCAGCAATTCGAACATCCTGGCGACGTGCGCGACATAGGCCTTGCGCAGTTCTTCAGACTTGGGATCGTCCTTCAAATAGTAATCGCGATCGGGCAAGCCGAGTCCGCCCTGATCGACTTCTGCGATGACCTGCGTGGAGTCCTTATAGTCTTGATTGGAGCGGAAGGTGAACAGCGTTCCCCCGCCGTAGAGCGATGGCGGAAACTGGGTGGTCGCGACGTATTCCGCCAAATCCTGCTTTGACCTCAGAGCGGCGATGCGCTGCAGTTCCGGCAGCAGAGGGTTGACTCCAAGCTTCTCAATGGCCGCTTCATCCACGCAGGACGCATAATAATCGCCGATTTTCTGCGTCACCGCATCCCGAGGCAACGCTTGACATCCGCCGCTTCTTCAAGAATCGCCCTCAATTGCGCGCGGTTTTCGTCCTCCAGCTTTCCGTAAGTGCCCCAACTTGGCTGGTCCGGCGGAATCGGATTCTTCTTGATCCAGCCGCCGCAGGAATAGGTGTAGAAGTCCACGCAGGGATCAACGGTTCTATCCATGGCGGAAACATCCAGCACGGGCTCGGAGGACGAGTGCTGGGCAAAGGCGGGCACGTGCGGCCGAAAACGCCGCCAGAAATAGGGCCAAAATTTTCCAGTTCATAAGGATTCGAGATGCGAAGGCTCTCTGAGATTAGCGCTTCGCCTAAAACTTATCCAGCGTGACCGAGCCGTCACTAGTGTGAACAGTCAATCGGTTCCCGCCGCCATTGATCTTGCCGCGCACGTCGTGGTGGCTGAAGCTGCCTTCGACGCTGATTGGAATGTTGGTCGTGATGCTGCCGTCGCTGGTGTGGAGTTCTACGTCCGCCGCGAGATCAGCCGGGATTCTGAGTGACACGCTGCCATCGGAACTGCGAACTTCCCAGGGTTCGCGCAGTTGGGATCCGGGGCGCGCTTCGACTTGAACCCGTCCGTCGCTGGTGCGCAGTTCGAGAACATCGAAGCGACCGGAGACGCGGACGGAACCGTCGCTGGTGTGGGCGTGCAGATTGCCATCTACATCGTCGAGTTCAAGCCGGCCGTCGCCGGTTGCGAAGTCCAACTCGCCTTTGAGACCTTTTGCCGAGACGTTCCCGTCGCCGGTGTGGACGTTCACCTTTGCGTTCCGTGGCATTCGGATCTCCAGTTCGATGCGGCGATTGTCGATTCCGAGGGAGAAATGGGTGTGCGGTTGGCGTAACTCGAGGTCGACCGTGTTTCCCTGTTGATGTTCCACGATTTCCACTCCGCCGGTTCCCAGATGCCAGCCGCGGGTGGTCACGCGCGCCTCAATCTTGTTTTGATCCCAAGCTTCGATATGGACGCTGGCGTCGCGGGTGTCGACCCGCAACTCAGGCTTGGCGGTCAGGTCGTAGGTTTTGGACCAATCGTCCGCGCGAGCCGAAGACCTGAAGGCGGCGAGGGCGACTATGGCGACGAATACATGCAGGCAAGGTTTGCGCATGGCAGCAGATCTCCATTATCAGACTAACCAGTATCTGGACACACTGAGGTCCCTACTACTCTGACGTATATACGGGCTTGGGGTTAGGGAAGTTCCACAGAATAGATGGAAATTGTATGGTTGTGAACTTCAGGGGCTGAATGGATTGATGAAAAACTCATGAGACGCACCGTAGTCGTCCCATAGCGGCTAAATCGGCAATAAAAGCGATAGTTGCCGCAGGGGTAAGCTGCGCCACTCCAAACGATCTTCGAAAGTATTATCTACTTTCGTACGTATCGAAGGCATAAACATCTGCTTGACTTAGTAACTGAATGGGAGCTAGGATCAAACTCATTATATTTCTCTAAACATTTTAATATTCGCGAGGAAGGTTACTAGCCATGATAGAAGTCCCGTCGCACGAGAACGAAGAAAGAAGCTTTGGGGAGTTTCGCCGGAAAGTACGATCGGCTGAATTATTGTCGGCCGCCACGCAGCGCTTGCTGCAAACGATTCACTTCAACGGGCGTTTGAGCCTGCTCTTGCAGAACGGGCAAGTGCTCAAGTCCGGTTATGAGGAGGGTTACTTCCGTCAACAAGATGGCGGCGTGACCGCCAGATTTCAGTAACTGCCTCACCCCTAACTAAATAGCACGACAGGTTATCGTAAGAGAAACGAGCCCTGGGCCGAGAAATCGGTACCAGGGCTTTTTTTATTGGTCTACATGTTCTTCATCTTATCGAGAGAGGCAATCATGAACTTCATAGGCGGGATGGAAGGCGCGGAAATCGAGGTCGAACTGAAGTATTGCGAGCGGTGCGGCGGATTGTGGCTGCGTCGGCAGGGAACAGGTGGCGTGTACTGCGGCGGCTGTCGTGCCCGTTTTACAGGGATAGGCAACCTGGAGGAGGCACCGCCGCGAAACGTCCGCCCGCGCAAAACTGGTGCGCGGGGAGCGAAAGTTCCGGGAGAAAGCCTTCAAAAACCGGGCCGGATTGAATGTCTGCAAGGCGTGGCTGCGATGGAGGTGAGGGTATGAGCGCACAAACCATGAACTCGCCAGCATGGAATCTGATGGGGCAGGCGGAACCTCCGCCCTCGGTGCTGTTTGGCGAAACGGAGATGGAGCTGTGGCCTTATCGCAGGCGCACGGTGGCGCTGCTGCGGCGGTATGCCCGAGCTTCGGTTGAGGTGGGGAGGGTGCCGTCGTTGTTGGGCCGGGAGTTCTTCCGGACGCGGGTCACGTCGTACACGATGAGGAACTTCGAGGACGTCGTGATCTTTGTGACCGACATGGAGAAGGCGATCGAGAGATTGAGCCTACTCGCCAAGAAGCTGTTGGCCATAAATATTCTCGAGGAATACGACATCGTCGAGGTGGCGCGAATGTTTGGCTGTACCCCCAGAAATGTACGACGCCTTCTACAGGATGCTCTCGACGAGCTTTCACAGATCCTCTTAGCAGGAGGTATGATGGAGGGGGTTCCGGGGGTGGCGGAAAAGTTGTCAAGAGGGTGAAAAGCGGGATTTCGAGGTAAGTTACTCAAAGGAAGGTAAAAATAAATCCTGAAAAAATGTCCGTCTACCCCCTCGGATTTGATATCCTAAACTTAAGAGTCGAGAAAAAAATAAAACTCTGAAAGGGCCCGGCGCAAATCGCGCCCTTTTCTATTTTGACGGGTGACGTAGAATCAGAGCATACGATTCGAGGATTGCGCCGGAAGGTGAGACGGAACTCGGCATGGATATATCGTGGGTGACGGAACGAATTGCGCTGGGCGGGGGGATCTGGAACCCGCGGAACATGGCAGAACTGGCGCAAAGCGGCGTAACCCATGTGCTCGACATGCAGATCGAGTTTGATGACGGGCCGCTGGCGGCGCCGCATGGGATCCGGGTGCTGTGGAATCCGACGGACGATGATTTCTTGCCAAAACCGCCGGAATTGCTGCAACGTGGGGTCGATTTTGCGATGGATGCGCTGGAGGATCCGGAGGCGCGACTTTCATACATTGCGCGGCTGGGGTGCACCGGGCTCCGATGATGACGCTGGCGTTATTCTGTGCGATGGAGTGGGAGATGGAAGCGGCCATGGTGCTGATTGAAAAGCGGAGGCCGGTGGTCGATTTCGCGGACGTGTATGTGGAGAGCGTGCGGCGGTTTGTGGCGTCGCGGGTGGGGAGCTCGCCGCGGGCTTCCGAGTGACTACCGGAGCGATTACCGTGTTTTCTTGCGATGGCTGCTCGAGTCAAAATCCTTAACGCAGAGGACGCGGAGAAATACAAAAGAACGCAGAGGACGCGGAGAAACACAAAAGAACGCAGAGGACGCAGAGAAACACAGAAACGCAGAGGAACACAGAAACGCAGAGGAACACAGGGAAAAACCTTTCGGGGCGCCGCTCAAATTGAGCGGCTTTCTTATTGGGCTTTCTTGTTGGGCTTAGTCGGGGTGGCTTGCGCTTATGAGGAGAGATATAGACATGCGCAGATGGTTCGCGGTGAATCACAGATCTATGCCGATGGCGGCGGAGGTGGTGACCTCTCTGATCCTGGTGCTACTGACGGGATTGGCATTGTCGACCACGTTGCGGGCCCAAGGGCCGGCGCTTACGACCATCAGCGGCACGGTGTACCGGGCCGACGGAAGTACGGCTTCGGGCACGGTGCTGATTTCATGGCCGACATTCCAGTCCGCGGAGGGAGATGCAGTGGCAGCGGGCAATCTGGCGGTGGCGATTGGGCCGTTGGGCGCGTTCACGGCGCAACTGGTGCCGAACGTGGGGGCATCTCCGGCGGGAACTTACTATGTCGCGGTTTTCCAACTGGATGATGGAACGGTGCGAACGGAATATTGGGCAGTGCCAGCAACGTCGCCTACTACGATTGGCGCGGTGCTGACTACGCCAGGAACAGGACTGGGGAATCTGGTAGCGACCCAGCAGTACGTGAATGCGGCGGTGGCTCCTCTGGCGATTGATGCTACGGTGTTGCACCTGGCGGGACCGGAAACGATTACTGGCGCGAAAGTGTTTGTCGCGCCCCCGTCACTTCCGGCGCCGGTGCAAACTACGGACGCCGCGAGCAAGGGTTATGTGGATGCGGCAGTGCAAAACGTCGGAGCGGGAGCGTATCTGCCGCTGGCAGGGGGCTCTATGACCGGGCCGTTAACTTTGCCAGCGGATCCGACATCTCCCAATCAGGCTGCAGACCGGAATTATGTGGACAACGGACTTTTGGCGAAGGCGGGGCTGGTGAATGGGACGGTCCCGTCCGGCGAACTGGGAACGGGCGTGGCGAGTTCAGCTACGTGTTTGAACGGTAACTCGACGTGGGGACCGTGTGGTGGCGGAGCGCCGGCCGGGATTAGTTATGCCACGACGGCACTGAATTGGACACAAACCATGTCTGCGCCGTTAACCGGAGGATCGCAGGCCACAGTCACACTTACTCCGTGTCCGGTGGGCATTGATACAACGAGTGGAGCGGGGTACCAGGTTCTACTGACTGGAGGCGGAAACAGCGAAGCGGTGAGCATAGTCAGCGCCGCCGGTGGATGCACTTCAGGAGGAGGATCGGGAACAATTACGTTCACTCCGTTCTATTCTTATGCGGGTGGATATACAGTTGGATCGGCCTCTTCCGGCATCCAGGAGACGTTGAATGCGGCTTGCGGAGTGAACGTGGCTTCGTACAACAACAGCCAATGCAATGTAACGATTCCGGCAAATGGACCTAACAGCACGGTCAACACTTATAACGTGTACGGGACGATCTATCTGCATTCCAACCAATCTGTTTTGAACGGCTATGGAACATCGCTGAACTGCCTGGGACGCGGAGCGTGCCTGCAGATAGGAGATCTGAAGTATTCCAACAACTACACGGATAACACGGTTGCCGGGCTCAGTTTCCGGTCGCCGGTAAATTACTCGAGCAACGCGGCTTTTGCGGGAGTCGCGATTACGCAGACCCAGATGACTTCGCAGGTCGTCACCATCACGACGGCGAGCCCACATGGCTTTCGAGTGGGGGACATGGTGACGATTTTGTTCACCGACAACGGCGGTTACTGGGGCGATGCGACGATCACGGCCGTGCCGAACGCAACGACGTTCCAGTACTCACACCCTGGCGCCAACATCGCCGCGCAAGCTAGTCCTGGAGTGGTGGCGCTGGCGTATGTCGCGGTATTAGACAACGCCATGGACACTCACCTACTCGATATTTCTTACGATAAGGCAAACGAAAACGGGCATTTTAATAACTTCTTCGATATGTGGGATGACGAGAATGCCACAATCGACCATTTCAATAACCAAGGAATCGCGTTGAACGCGAATGCGAACTGGACGGGATCGTTTGTATTTTCCGCAGGAAACCAGAGCATGCAGATTGCGCCCGTTATTACGCTACGGGATTCTACGATCACGGCGAATTGGTCGAATGGAGTCACGGATTATAACTCCAATGGACTGTATGTCGAGAATACCGTGATCCAAGCTGCCGGTTTGTGGGAAGTGTATTCCTCAAACACCACGGGAAATTATCAGGGTGCGTATCTTAAGAACATTTACTCGGAGGACAGCAATGCGCTTAACCCGCAAAGTCCAGCGCGGACACCATTTCCCGGCCTGGGATTCGCGGGCCTGATTGCCGGTGCATCGAGTGGGGCCGCGAATTTTAAAATCACCGGGCCCGGCGGGTTGAGCGGGGGGGATGCGGGGGGCGGAACGGGTTCCATTCCTTACTCCTACTACATCGTAGCGAATGACACGACGTCCGGGTCGTCAACCTCTCCGATGCAGATAATGAATTGGGCATCGACGGGAACGGATTCGATTCCGGTGCGATGGCCGCGGGTAGCCAGCGGTCCGGATGCCATCACATATGACGTATTGCGGATGGCAAGTCCGGTGGGAGTAGGTTCAGTTTATCCCTCCGCAGGAGGGTGCCCGGGCGGAGCGGGCGGGATCTGTGGGTATGTTGCGAAGGGACTTACACAGGCAGCGGCCTGCTCTGGCGGGTTAGTGTGCACGTTTATCGATAACGGAGCGTCATCCACTTCGGCATATACGATCAAGCAGGCCTACTACGGCGGAACGCTTAATTTCTGGCCCGGCCCAATCGTTTCGGTCAATCGAACGGTCAGCGTAGATATGGACCAGAGCGGGGTCGGTGTGGGAATGAATGGAAACCCTTTGGAGATCGCGAGTTGGTGTTCAGGCTATGGGGCCACGTCGCCGGGAGGTTATACAAGTTGCCTGGCGAGTGCGACCTCTTCTAATAACAGTGTGCCGAACCAGACGGCAACGATCCTGACTGACGGGGCCGAGGTGGGCAGCGGAATGACTCTCTCCAAAGGGCGATTGAATTTCTCGAGCACGCCGGGAGCGTTAATTTCCGCGCACCACATCATCACGTTACTTGATGCGCAACCGGCTCTTACGCAGTCGACTTATGGATTTCGGCCGCCCGCAAGCGCGAACGATACTTGGATCGGTACGGACACACCGGGCAATGTCTACGCGGCCTCAGGACAGCTTGCGTTTGGAGCTCCGTTGTCAATCACGAATTACATTGCGCAAACGGGCGACGGCATCCACGCTAACTGGCTGGAAAGGTTAAGCGCATCGGTGAAAGAGTTCAACGTTCCGGCGAAGTTCGACCAGACCGTTACCCTGGCTGGAATGACAAATGGCTGCCTGAACGTCGTGTCGGGCGTGATTGCATCCACGGGAAGCGCTTGCGGTTCGGGCGGTGGTGGCGGTGGGAATGTCAGTTCGGTGTTTGGGCGAACGGGTGCGGTGGTGGCGGCGACCGGGGATTACTCGGTCGCTCAAGTTAGTGGAGCCGCGGTTGACGCGGCGGTCGTTCACCTGGCAGGCAGTGAGACGATCTCCGGGGCTAAGACGTTTACCAGTAATGTGGCGGTTAACGGGAACTTACTGTTACCGCAAGGGAGTGGCTACGTTCCGGCGGTTGGCGGGATTGGGCTTGATACGGCCGCGGGGCTGCCAGTTGTGAACATTGGTGGCACAACGCAGCAGGTTGCACTTACGAGTTCCAACATCAGTGGGCAGGCGGGAACGGCTGTTGCTCTGGCGGCTACTCCGACGCAGTGCAACGGATCGTTTGCGACGGGCATTGCGGCGAATGGAAATGCGAATTGCACTACGCCTGACGTGATTCAACTGCCTGAAACCTCGCAGCCTGCTGGAATTGCTAACTGGGGCGTTTTGTGGTTTGACTCGTCGACACATACACCGCGTGCGATCGACAATAATCATGTTATCCAGTTGGGGTACACGAACTTGTTTAACTCGGACCCGGGCGGAGATGCTCTGGATAACCTTGAAGAGCTGAATGGAAGCAACCCTCAGAATCTGCGGGTGTACTCGAACTACGTGAATAGTACAACGTGGACGCGAATGTCGCTGGGGTACGACACGGCTAGCGGTTACCAAGTGTTGCGGAGTGAGGATGCGAACAGCGGCAACGCGCTGGGGTTGGGGATGTACATCGGATCGAGCCTGAAATGGGGGTTCGCGGCGACGGGGGCGCTGAAGCCGGGCACCGACAATAGTTACGACATCGGGACCGACAGCGGGCAGGCGATGCGGAGCGTCTTCGCCAAGACCTCATTCAATATGTACAGTGGTGGACGGCAGGATTTCGAATTTCAAAACGACGGGACAAACGGGACGACACTGAATTCTCTGGCCATTTATAACAGCGGGGCAAGCGGCGTGCAGACGGCGGCCACTTCGAGCACAGATGGGGTGGTTGGCATTGTCAGCGGCGGGGCCGGGACGTCGAATAAGGCGGTGATCACGTGGGCAGGGGTCGCGGCATGTAATTTCGATGGTGGCAGCCCGAGCGCGGGAGATTACGTGATTGCCAGTACTACGCAGGCGGGTAAGTGTCACGATACCGGATCCACGAGTCGCCCGACCGGGGTGCAGGTGATCGGACGAATTGAGAGGCGGCAATGTGCGAGTTAGTCTTGGAGCTCCGAGCGGTGGCGGCGGTGGCGGAGCGGTGAGCTCGGTGTTTGGACGGACTGGTGCGGTGACCGCCGCGACTGGGGACTATTCTGTGTCGCAAGTTACTGGGGCTGCGGTTGACTCTACCGTTGTGCACCTGGCGGGGACGGAGACTATTACAGGCGCTAAGATCTTTTCGAATAACGTGACGCTGAGCGGGAACCTTAATGTGGCGGGAAATATCAACCAGACGGGGTCGGGACCTACACAGTGGTCGGGAGTGGAATGGACGGGTACTTCGGTGACGGTTCCGGGCGGCATGAACTTTTCGCTGGGCGTGGGATCGGATAATACGTTTCACTGCCAATTTAGCAGTGGGGCTTCGTGTTTGCCGGCTTCGGGTGGCGGGATGGTATGGCCGGCCGCGGGCGTGCCGAATTCTACTGGCAGCGGGTGGGGAGCTTCGTATGCGGTTGGGAGCACGGGTAGCGACATTCCGCAACTTAGCGGCGGGTTGCTGGCAGCGTCGGAGATTCCTAATAACGCAGCTAATACTACGGGGACGGCGGCGGGTTTGAGCGGGACGCCTACGCTTCCGAACGGGACTTTGGCGGCGACCCAGAGCGCGGGTGATAACTCCACGAAACTGGCGACGACGGCTTATGTAAGGGGCGAAAGCTATCTTAGTTGGACTTGTCCGGTGGCTGGATCGACATCGGCTTCGCAAAACTGCAACTGGACGCTTCCTGCCGGGTTGACCATCACCGGGTTCGACTTTGCGGCAAACACGGCTCCGGTGGGGTGCACTACTTATCCGGTGGTTCAGGTTTGGGATGGTACGGCCGGAGCTGAGGTGGGGAGTTATTCGATTCCACTCACTTCGGGGACGAATTTCTACCCGCAGGTTGCGGGGAGCACGAATGTTACCTCGGGACATGCGCTGCGAATCAAGGTCACTACCGCGGCTGCGGGTTGCAGCACTAATGCGGCTGGCATGGTTGCTACCGTGACTTATCAGATGCAGAACTAGCACAGGACTACCAACTCACTAAAACTCATGATGAAAACATTGGTGTTGCTTCTTTTATTGGGAGCGCCGCTGGCGTGTGCCTCGAATTACTATGTCGATTGTAATTATGGGTCGAATGGGAATCCGGGGACCAGTCCGCAACTGGCTTGGCGCACATTGCTGGAGGTTGGGATTTCCAGTTTCCAGCCGGGGGACACTATTAACTTGCTGCGGGATTGCACGTGGAATGAGACTTTGACTCCGGTGTCTAGCGGGACTAACCCGGCTACGGGGGGCGCGCTTGTCAAGATTGATAGTTATGGGAGTGGACAGGCTCCGCACCTGACGGGGTATTTGCCGGTGGGGTCGCGGTGGTGGACGCAGGTTCCTAATACGAATGTGTGGGCGGCTACGCTCTATTCTTCGACTAGCGGGCTGGCGACGGTGGTGCAGTGCGGGGTTCGCGGGTTTTACTGCCTGACGCAGCCTCCGACGCAGTTACAGTATGTGCGGTTTGGGACGGTATGGGGCGATGGCGCAAGCGAGCCAGGCGGCGCTTAGTCAGGATCGGGACTTCTGGTACGACTCTACGAATTACATTCTTTATGTGTACAGCGCGGAGGGGAATCCGGCTGCGAATGCGGCGTATTCCTTTGTGGTGTGCGCCGATCGTGCTGAGCGGGGAGACGGTGCTGAATTTGAATTCTGTCTCGTGGATGGAGAGTTCAACATCTGCAGATTGATTGGTTCGATGCTTATGGGGTGCAGGTGCAGGGGCCTAGCGATCATCTTTGGCTGGCTAATATCGCTTCTAACAGTGAAGTGGAGAACGGTACGGTGCCTTTGGGATTTTTATGTGCAGCCAAGCGGGCACGCCGGTGGACATCCATCTCTACAACACCGACGCCAATATGAATTACATGGGGTACCGGTTCAATGGATCTGGATGCCTCACTGGCGGGTGCTATTTTGAGATCAAGAACTGCCGCGCTTACGGGAATCGGACTTACGGGATTATGGACGCCGTCGATGGGGCGGTGAATTACGACTATTGCCACTTATATGGCAACTATCTGGCTACGGCGCTGGCGGTGGATGTTGCGGGGAGTCCGGGGCCTACGGCGGGAACGCATAATATTCCGGCGGAAACTCCGCCGTGGGTGCGGGCTTGGCAGCGGTGGCCGGCTTATACGACGGTGACTTTTGACGATCCGGGATTGGTGGAGTATAGCGACAGTTATGTGAGCGGGCTCTTGCCGATGATGGCGGCTAAGAAGATACCGCTGTCGATTGCGGTGGTTACTAACGGGACTTATTCGCAGTCTATCATTCCGGAGGTGCAGGGGTGGATCGATTCGGGGTGGGATATCAACACGCATTCGGTGTCGCACCAGTATTGGAATCCGCCTTCGACTACTGCGTGTGATGATGTCAATGGGCCGATTCCTTGCGACGCTTTTCTTTTGGCTTATGTGGGTCCGGGGAGTTACACGATGAGCATCACGCACAGTGGCTTGGGCGGGAATCTTACGCTTACTACTTCACCTTATGATCCGACTTGTTATCACTCTTGGGATTTGACTCCGGTGGCGCCGGGGGGAACGGCTGGGGTGGGGCAGATCGACACGATTGCTAATATCGATATCTACGCTGGAGGGGCAGCCGAATTGCTTTGCGGTGGATGCTACGGCCTATAACAATGCGTTCGCGAAAGGGCGGGCGCACGCTTTTTCGCTGGCTGATACTTTTACCAGTCCGGGTTTGGGGGGTGCGATGACGCTGCCTGGCAGCTTGCCTTTGGCCTCCAGTTGCACGGCGGCGCCATCGACACCGGGGTGCGTGCTGTTTGACGAGACGAATCTTGAGACGGATGAGATGAGCTGGGCGTTGTCCTGGTTTAACCAGAACCTTTCGGGGCTTTCTGGACTGAACCTTGGCAACCTGGTGTACGTGATGCCGGGCACTTATGGCGACTCGGTTACGGAAAACATTGCCAGCGGGCTGGGATTCAAGGGAGTGCGGGGGACGGGGTCGCTCACTTCCACTTGGGTGTCGGGTGGGGCGGATGCGACTTTGGCTAAGGGATATGACGTGTTCAATATTTTGAGCCAGGGCGTGGTGCCTAACTACCAAAATCTGAGTTATCAGCAGATGCGAAATGCGGTTGAGCAGGATGTGTTCAAGAATGCGCTTTGGGGACGGCCGATTGGATACTTCTGGCATGTGAACGAGCTGCGGCCGGACGAGGTCGCGAACTTTATGGATGCGCTGGTGCAGGGGGGCGCGACTCTGGAATCGAACACGCAGATGATGGATTTGCTGAGGGCTTGCGCTCCTAACGATTTGGTGCCTTCGGGGTATGTGGCGGGGAGCTTTTACGTTTGCGGGGGGAATGGGGCGGCGGCGGATTTTCGGCCTACGGTGAATTCTCCGGTGCGGGATGCGGGGTTGAATCTGGGGGCGGAGTATCAGTACGACCTGATGGGGATTAATCAGAATTTGTATGGACTGGGGTGGGAGATTGGGGCTTATGCGTATGTGCCGGAGAGCTTCAGCGCCACACATTAAGAGCGATTGCAGAGGTTAGAGGTCAGATTGCAGAGGTGAAAACCACGTTGACGGCGGGGAGAGCTTGAACGATGGGGTTCCACAGGGAAACCGCGCCTGTCCCACGGAACGTGCAATTACTGTGGGCAAAAAGCAGGTCCTTCGCTGCGCTCAGGATGACAATTCTTATCGGCGCTGCTCAGCCCCTAAAGGGGCATGTCAATTAAAAGACCTATGGCATCGCTAAAGCGATGCCCTGATACGAGACTTAGTTTTTCAGCAGACGGCAAAGGGTCGGGCGGAAAATCGGCACGAACGAAGACGTGCTGGGCGTAGGGGTCCTTTGACTACGCAGGGACTTCACTTCGTGAAGTCCCTGCTGCGCTCAGGATGACAAAAGTATGCTGCGCTCAGGATGACAATTCTTGCGAGGTGCGCGCGCAGGACGCTTCGCTCAGGATGACAGACGGATAGATGGCTGGCACCCACTCATCGCAAAGGACGCGATGAGTGGGGCACCCTTGATCTGAAATGGGGCGTTTGGAGAGAAGGGAAAAATCAGTGATGGATGGGGACGGACTTGGGGAAAACGTGGAGATGGAAACGGGGGCGTAAGTGGGCGGAAAGGATGATTTCGAGTGGGCCTGGGGGATTGATGAACAATCTGAAGGGATTGAGTGGGGTCCGGCCGGTGGAGGAGGACGGCGAGCTATGGAAGGGGGGTTCGGAAAAGGAAAAGGTTGAGGATAAGGGCTCGGCGTGGAAAACAAGGCTGGCAGGACTTATTGATTTGGGGACGGGACTGGGGCTGCCTACGCAGAACCAGGAATTCTGGCGGGAGGTTCCGGGGAGGACGGAACTGTGGAGGATGCCGGAAGGGGATGTTTGGATTGGGCAGCATTTGAAGATCCGAACCAAGCAGGGCGAGATCAAGTTCCTCGAATTGAACCCGGCACAGCAGGCGTATTCGCGAGAGTGCGCGGAGAAGGGGTCGAAGCGGAACATCGTGCTGAAGGCGCGGCAGATGGGGATTACGTCTTACATCGCGGCACGTTTTTTTGTGCAAACGATCACGCGCATGGGGACGCTGACGATGCTGGTGGCGCACGACCGGCAGGCGGCGGAGGAAATTTTTCGGATCGTTCACCGGTACTGGGACAACTTGAAGGATGAGCTGCGGACAGGGCCGCTGAAGACTTCGCACAGGAGCTCGCGGGAGCTGGTGTTTCCGCGGCTGGACAGCGAGTTCACGGTGACGTCGGCGGATGAAAATGCGGGGCGCGGACGAACGATCCAGAACCTGCATTGCACGGAGGTTTCGCGCTGGGGGCGGGACGGGGAAGAAGCGCTGGCGTCGCTGCGTGCGGCGGTGGTTCCGGACGGAGAGATTGTGCTGGAGTCGACGGCGAATGGGGCGTGGGGGCAGTTCTACGACGAGTGGCTGCGGGCGGAAGAGACAGGATACACGAAGCATTTTTTTCCCTGGTGGTATGAGGGAAGTTATGTGGCGGAACCGGACGCGTCGATATTGCTGCTGACGGAAGAAGAGACGGCGCTTCTGAACGAGCATGGGCTGACGGTTCCGCAGATCGCGTGGCGTCGGAAACAATGGGCTTCACTGCGGAGACTGGCGGTGCAGGAATTTGCCGAGGATGCGGTCGAGTGTTTCCGGGTATCGGGGGAATGCGTGTTTGACTTGGCGGCGTTGGATCGGGCTTTTGAAATGTCGGGCGAACCGTTGGAGACGCGCGACAACGAGCGATTATCAATCTGGCTGCCGGCGCGGCCGGCGCGGGAGTATGTGATTGGAGTGGATCCGGCGGGAGGCGGGGTGGATGGGGATTATTCGTGCGCGGAAGTGATCGATCGGGAGTATGGAACACAGTGCGCGGAACTGCACGGACATTGTCCGCTATGAGACAGGCGAGCGACGAAATCGGAATGGGCGGGGCACAATTGCCGGTGGTGTGTCGTCTGGGGGTCAGCGACTTCCAGCAGAAGGTTTTGGAAAAGCTGGGACAACTGGAAGCAAAAATGGATATGGTGGTTGGAAACGGACAGCCGGGACGAATGCAGATGGCCGAAGAACGGCTGGGGGCTTTGGAGAAAAACGATCTTCGCAGGACGATTTATGACCGGATTGTGATTGCGGGGATCACGTTTGCGGTTACGTTTGTGATCAGCGCGGTTGTTGCGTGGCGCGATCTTCTTCGGTGGAAATAGAGACGGCTTGATTTAGGCTTTGAGCGATTGAAGCGTTGAGTCATTCAAAGTCAACGGCGGCCCGGACGAATGCGTCCGGGCCTACGTGGGGGCATCAGCCTACTTCTTCGCTCCAGTTTTCTAGCGTCTTCTTTACTACGGCCATGAACTGGTCGGCTACTGCGCCGTCGATGATGCGATGGTCGTAGCCGAGAGTTAGATGAACTACGGAACGGATGGCGATGGAATCGGATCCGTCTTTGTCGGTGATGACCATGGGCTGCTTGGTGATTCCGCCGACTCCGATGATGGCGGCGTTGGGCTGGTTGATGATGGGCAAACCGAAGACGGCTCCAAACTGGCCGGGGTTGGTGATGGTGAAAGTTGCGCCTTCGACGTCGGCGGGCAGGAGCTTTTTGGTGCGAGCGCGCTCGCCGAGGTCGGTGATGCCGCGCTGCAGTCCGAGGAAGTTGAGTTCGTCGGCGCTTTTGAGGACGGGGACGATGAGTCCCCAATCGAGGGCTACGGCGATTCCGGCGTTGACGTGCTTGTGATAGCGGAGGCTGTCGCCTTCCAGGGAAGTGTTGACGATGGGAAATTGCTGGATGGCGATGATGGCGGCGCGGACGAAGAAGGGCATGAAGGTGAGGCGCGCGCCGTTGCGCTGCTCGAAGCCGTTCTTCAGCTTGTTGCGCAAATTGACGATGCGGGTCATATCCACTTCGAACATGCAGTGGACGTGAGCGCTGGTGCGGCGCGATTCGATCATGCGCTGGGCGATGATCTTGCGCATTTGAGACATGGGGACGAGATCGCCTGGGATCGCGACCGCGGGAGATGAGGCTGGGCGCGGTGCGGGGGAGGCGGCAGCGGTTGGAGCAGGAGCGGAGGCGGCGGGACGGTGCTCGACGAAATCGAGGACGTCTTGCTTGGTGACGCGGCCGCCGGTACCGGTGCCGGTCACTTTTGCGAGATCGACATTGTGCTCGCGGGCGAGCTTGCGGACGAGCGGGGAGGAGCGGACGTCGGAGGCTTCTTCCTCTCTTCTTCTTTTTCTTTTTCTTGCGGTGGAGCGCTGGCGGCGGGAGGCGGAGCGGCAGCCTCTTGGCTCTTTGTTTGGCGATGCGGGGCGCGGAGGAGGGGGCGGTCTTGGCGGGCGCGGATGCGGAAGCGCCAGTCGCCGTCGCCAATGATGCCGACGACGGTGTTGACCTGAACGGTGTTGCCTTCGGAGACCTTGATTTCCTGAAGGATTCCGCTGGCGGGCGCGGGGATTTCGGCGTCGACCTTGTCGGTGGAAATCTCGAACAGGGGCTCGTCGCGCTGGACCTTTTCACCGGCTTTTTTCAGCCACTTGGTGATGGTTCCTTCGAAAATTGATTCGCCCATCTGGGGCATGACTACATCAGTCGGCATAGTTCCCTTTCCATGAAGGCCCGCACAAACGGCGGGATCGCGCAAACAAACATTATAGCGAAGGTTAGAACCCTGGGCGGTGGTTCGGGCTGCAGTTCTTCAACGCAGAGAGCGCTGAGGGAACGCAGAGGACGCAGGGAAGAAAGATCGAGGCGTTGAGGTCGCGGAAAAGCGGCGTTTCTAGGGTGACGGAGAAGAAATGAGCAAAGGAAGAGCTGGCAAAGATCGAGAGGATTCGGCGAAGCGCAGTGCGGTGCACGGGGAGTGGGGCAGCGGCAGGTCGTTGGTTATTGCAATGCTTATTACCTTCGCAATTATGCTGCTTTGCCTGCCGGTGTTCGGGCAAGAGGCGTATTCCGGGCCGGGATCTTTTTCTGGGGCAGGACAGTGGAGCATGGTGAGTGGCGGCAGTGGGACGATGTTTGCCGCGCTTCCGATCAATTGGGTGGACTCGGGAGACATCTGCTCCACGAGTTCTTACGACAATACGGTTTATGTGGACGGAGGCTCGGGAACGGGTCACTACGCGGAAACACCAGCCGGATTGTTGGGAGCCCTGACAGACTGGTCGGATGCTCCCGATCAGTGGTGGCACATTATTGTGACGGCGGGCGCGTTGCTGCATGGTTCAACTTACGATGCCAATAACTCGCTCATCACCCTTCCCGCGAAAGCGGGAGCGACGAAGTGCGCGGTAGTGGAGTCTTCCTCGCCTCCGACGGCTGACCAGATTTTGTGCTCCCACGGGTTGCCTGGTTATGGCGGCACGCGTAATCCCGGGTGCACGAACGACATTGCTCACCTTTGGACGCTGCGCATGGATAGCGCCCCGAATAGCGGCTATCGGGCGATCTACGCCTGCGGGGGCAACAATATGACCTACGGAAACGCATCCTGTTTCTCGGGCGGTTCGCCGAATCCGGCGAACCACATCCTGCTGCGGGACATGGAAGTGACGGTCGCACCGGGAGCGTACCAGAGCGGGAAGGGCGTCAACGCGGCGCAGTTGATCAAGTTTGACAGTGGACCGCAGTATCTGGGCATTGAGTACAGTTACCTCCACGGATGGGATCCTGGTGATTCGGGTCAACCCGGCGGAGCATGTATTGAGGCTTCGACATATCCGACGATTCCGTATGGCGATGGCGGATGGTTGCTGACCGGCGGTGTCACGGCAACGGGTGCGACGGTGACACAAGCCGCGGGCGACCACTTCGGCATGACGTTTTCCGATGGCACGCATTCATCCGGCTATCCGCAGGCGGTGGCCGGGCAGTCCAATCAACTGCTGATTAACGGCGTGGGGTACACGATCACCACTCACGATCCGGCTGCAAGCGACAGTGTGCTGACGGTTTCTCCGTCGCCGCCGACGCTTCCTTCGCCGGCAACGATTACGGCTACTTCCATCACGAGCGATGTGCTGACTGTGACGGCCGCCAACAGCTTTAGCGCCGGCAACCTGGTTTATTTGTCGGGTACGGCGGAATCGTACCTAAACGGTCAAACGGTGACTATTCTTTCGACCGGGCTGTCTTCGACACAGTTTGAGGCGGATTTCACTGCCGCGAATGAGACTAACTCGTCGGAGAAGTCGGGAGCGGCGGCATCCATCGCTTTTTCTCTACTGAATCCCGCGACCAAGTATGCCAATGGATGTGGGGACGACGTTGACGAGGGAGTTGGGTTCGGCGCGACGGAAAGCTGGTTCCAGTGGAACTATATCGAAAAGATTCACTGGTGGGGTTCGGAGTCACATGCCTTTTCGTTCGGGTTTTCGAACGGGCCGGATAAGATCGCGCATAACTGGATGGAAGGCGGATCGAACACGCTTATTTAGCGGCGGCGCGGCAGTGGATACCAAAGGCGGTCCCGCGAATGACGTGGAAATCAGAGGCAACTTCCTTGGCCGCGACTTGGGCTACAGGTTCCTGACCGGGAGCGCGGGCAACAGTCCGGCGCCTCCGTTTGGATGCGGGCCGATGGAAACTCCGGCCTCGAACAATACCTGCCCAATGTCGTGGGCGATCAAGAACAGCCTGGAACTCAAACTCGGCAACCGGGTCCTGGTGGACGGGAACATCATCTGCTGCTCGTGGGCCGATGCGCAATCAGGCTTCGTCATCGTGAGCAATCCTCGATCGACGTCGGGCGGGACGGACGGTGGAATTTACAACCAATCGACTGGCCAGCCGATGACGGTTATCGCCAACGTTACGCTAACAGATAACTGGATCAGCGACTCCCCACAAGGAATGGAGCTGGGAACGCGGTCGCTGGGACCCGGCGATGGGGGCGGATTATCGCAGCCGGAGGATTATCTGGCGATCTCGAATAATGTGTGGTCGAACGTGGGCGACACGAATCAGTGGAATAGTCCTGGCGGCGAACTGATTGACTGGGGTGGCTTCGGCGCCAATGACTTTTCGTGCGCGATGACACGCAACGCAAGCGAAGTTGCAACGGCTTCCTGTTCGCCGATTCTGCTTGCCAATTGCAACACGGGCGGAGCGGGACTTGTGCCGGCGCCGGTCTGCGGAAACGGGTGCGGCCTGATGAATAATGCCGTCAGCGTTTCCAGTGTGAATAACTCGGGCGGTGTGATAACCGTGAAGTTCGGCGGTTCGCGGCAAGATCCGTATGTGGGACAGAATGTCACGGTGTATGCGCCGAGCGCCTATGCAGGAACATTTGCGGTCACCGGCGTCTATAACAACAGCGTTAACACACTCTGCTCGTCACTGGATAATGCGCAGCCGCAGCCGTGCGTAAGGTCGGACGGCACGTTCGGGGATTCGCTGACTTATGCTGACTCTTCTGCTCCGGCTGGAAGCCTGTGTTCGAGTGTGGCTGCCTGCAATACGGCTGGCGTAGCGATTGTTATCCCGACGCTGGCCTTCAAGATGCTCGACATGAGCCCGGGGGACGCGGTGTACACGCCCTATTGCTGGAACAAATCAACCAACTCAGAAGACACCTCCTACGAAGTTGGAGCCACGAGCATGGTTGCGGCGACGAGTTCGGCGTCTCCGACCTCGCTCGTAATCTCCTTTCCGAATGCCGGGTCGGTGGACTCGTCCGGCAATACGATCTGCGAGCTCGAAAACGACTCTGGGCATCCGTACGGCAGCATATTCGCTAACAATTCGGTGCTGTCGCCATCGGGTGAGGTGATTGTTTCCGGGGGGACGTATCGACAACACCACAACAATACCCTGACTCACAATGTCTTCGCAGCTCCCGCGAGCGCGAGCAACTTAGGGATCAGTTGTAACCACGTCACGGGTGATGGGAACGCCGCATTGAGCCAGTGCTGGGATACGGGGAGCCTGAACGAATATGACAACCTGATCGTTAATCAATCGAGCAGTGCGCCCGTGGTGCTCTGCTCGGGTAGCAATTGCTGGAATGAAGTATGGCCGAGCGGAAGCACACCCGCGGACCTTTCTCCGAATGCTAATTGTTCGGCGGGTCCGGCTTCGAGTTGCATGGGTTGGACGGGATTCACTGTGACTGGGGGATCCGGCCTTACTTTTCCTGCTGGTGCCTGCACTTATGACGGGTCGAATCCGCTGAATTGCCCGCTGATGGGAGCGCCTTGGGCTAGCAACTTCTCGATTAGCGACCTTGTGCCATTGAGCGGTTCGTCTTATATGACCGAGGGAGTGAACGTGCCGAGCATGGTCACGGCATTCACGCAGACGGAATATATCTGCCCGAGCGGCGCTAACTGCGGAACGCATGGGCCGTACCCTGATAACTAGAAAAGCCATGGTTCGGAGCATAACTACATTGAAGCTTACCGCACACTTTACTCTTGAAGAGATGAGTTTCTCTGAAACGGCCGCGCGATTGGGCCTTGATAATACGCCGGACCCGACTGCAGTCGTTAATCTGAAGCTTGTGGCGGCATGCATGGAGACGATCAGGTCGCTTATCGACGACACACCCATTGTGGTGCACAGCGGCTACCGCTCGACAGAGGTAAACCGGGCGGTGGGAGGAGTAAGCACGAGTGCCCATTGCCACGGACTCGCCTGCGACTTTGTGTGTCCTGGGTTCGGCACGCCTGCGGAAGTGGCGCTGGCCATCGTAAGGTCCGAGATTCGGTATGACCAACTTATTCTTGAGTACGGATGGGTACATGTTGGACTGGCGCAAAGAGAATCGCTATTTCGGAGGGAAGCTCTGACCAAGCGTTCGGCGGGAGCAGCGTATGAGATTGGAATCAGGGCTTAAGTGGTACCTCAACAAGTTACTGACACTACAACTAAGGAGGCTTATCGTGACAAAATACGCTATTTATGTGCCGACAGTTGTTCTGCTACTTACTACGCTTGCGAACGCGGCCACGCCGGCGATCACAGCGTTTTGGGCTAGCCATGCGACGGCGGCAGCGATTATTGCGCCGCTGGCCGTTATTGTGGCGCATTGGCTGCCTTCGCCATCTGCTGGCGCTAACTCAGGTCGTTAACTTCTGGCCTGACATTATAGATAGTTATACATCGCGGTAAATACATTCCAACACAATCAAAAGGAGAATGTTTATGAGGAAAGTTCCGTTCATAAAGGCGGCCCTGGTGGTGGCCTTGTTTGTCGCCATGTTATGTACCGCTTGTTCCACGGCTTGGGTGTCGACGCTTGATTCGATTCTGGCTATCGCGGCGCCAGCCCTGATCAATATTTTGCAAATCGTCGCGGTGGCCGATGGCCAAGCGATGAATGGCAACCTGGAAGCAAAGATCAATACCGACGCAGCGGTTATCAAGACACTGGCAGCTGACTTTGCCAAATCGTCATCGGAATCGGCACCCGGGGTTTGCCAGCAGTTACAAGCAGCGGTCGGCACATACCAGGCGGATCAGCAACTTGTGCTTCAGCTCGCGCAGGTCAGCGACCCGAACACACAGACGAAAATTACTTTACTTGCCGACTTGGTGGCAAGCACAGTGAGTGCCATTACGGCAGTAGTTCCTTCCTGCCAGAATGCGGCATCCGGAAGCATGAAGGCTGTACCCCTTTATAGCGTGTCTACTTTTGCGGCTCATTACAACAGTATTCTGGTGGCAAAGACTGGCAACTCGGCGGTGGACGCGATTACTCCGAAACTGAAACTGAAACAGCATTCGAAATTTGTGCGAGTGGTGACGTTTGGGCGACTCCAGTGAGCGATATCCATCGCAAGTTTGGGGCGCTGCGGGACGTTCACGATGTTCGGGACAGGATCTACAGAGCTGCGCCACGAGCGGAGTTAGTTCCGCAATATGTCGATTTGCGGGAGTGGGGCGGACCGATCAAGGATCAGGGCGAGGAAGGTTCTTGTACCGGGCACGCATTTTCGTCGGCGCGCGAGTGGATTGCGCGGAAGTATGAGAAGAGCTCGGCGGTTCTTAGTCCACAATGCCTGTATGCGGAGGAGTTACTTGCCAGCAACGACTTCCCGAATGATGAAGGGGCGATGCCGCGGACCGGTTGCCAGGTGCTTACCGCGCTCGGTTGCTGCGAGACGGCACTGTATCCGTATGTTGCGGGCGAGATTACCAAACCTACGCCGGAGCAGATCGCGAACGCGCTGAAGTATAAGACGGGCGCTTATCACCGGATTGTGAGTATGTCGGATCTGCTCCGGTGCCTTGCCGATGCTACGCCTTGGCCGGTGGCAGTGGGCTTCACGGTCTATGACTCGTTTATGTCGGATGAGGTGGCGGAGACGGGCATTATGCCTGTTCCGAAACTGGGGGAACAGCAGCAGGGCGGGCATGAAGTGCTCTGTCTTGGCTACGACCAGACGAAGCAACTGGCGCTGATCCAAAACAGTTGGGGCGACGATTGGGGACAGCAAGGCTACTTCTGGATGCCCTTTGACGTGCTGCGCTCGCCGGACACCGACTTGTGGATGGTGCACACGGGCGGGCCCTGGAAGTAAGGGCTAGAAGCAACTGTCCAGTTAATTATCTGCCATGAGTGCGCGGCGATTTTTGCGTGTCGTATTGTTTTGCGCTTTCCTCGGGTCTCGAATCTTTTGGTGGTTGCTACCCATCTAAGAGTTTTGTGAAAACCACCTGAGGCTGAGCGATGCAAACGCACGATACCGCCGCGCACTCCACCAAAATCTCTAACGATGCACTTGATCAGTTATTCCGCAAGGCGCGTACGCATAATGCATGGCTTCCCAAGCGCGTGCCTGTGGCCGTGTTGCGCGAAGCTTATGAACTTGCGCGGTGGGGGCCGACGAGCGCGAATTCCTCTCCGGCGCGTTTCTTGTTTTTGGAAAGCGAGGCGGCCAAGGCTCGGCTTGTGCCTGCGTTGGCTCCAACCAATGTCGAAAAAACCAAGGCGGCGCCGGTTACTGCGATTATCGCCTGGGACGCGGAATTTCATGAGAAGCTCCCCAAGTTATTTCCTCATGCCGACATGCGTTCCTATTTCGCAGGAAAGCCGGCAGTGATCGAGGAGACGGCTTTTCGCAATAGTTCATTGCAGGGAGCTTATTTCATACTCGCGGCTCGCGGGGTGGGGCTTGATTGCGGGCCGATGTCAGGCTTCGATGCGGCGAAGGTGAACGCCGAATTCTTCCCTGATGGGAAGTGGAAAGCGAATTTTCTCTGCAATCTGGGGTATGGCGATCACAGCAAGCTTTTCCCGCGCAGTCCGCGGCTTGATTTTGAGGAGGCTTGCCGGGTGCTTTGAGGAGTGGGCCGGATTCTTCCCCGGCCTATTTTTTGTCGATCTTTTTTCTGTCGATCTGCTTTTCGACCTTGGCCCAGGTATCTTTTAGCGCCGCGGTGCGGTTGAAGACTGGATGTCCGGGCTTCGAATCGGGATCCACGCAGAAATAACCCAGGCGCTCGAATTGATAGCGACTTTGGATTGGCGCATTAGCCAGCGATGGTTCCAGTTTGGCATTCGCAATTACTTCGAGAGAATTCGGATTCAGATTCGCCGTGAACTCCTGGCCTTCTTCAACCTGATTCGGGTCTTCCTTCAGGAACAGCTTGTCGTAGATTCGCACTTCGGCGTCGAGAGCGTGCGCGGCTGAGACCCAGTGGATAGTGGATTTTACTTTGCGTCCATCGGGAGCATTGCCGCCGCGCGTTGCCGGATCGTATGTACAGTGCACCTCGACGACCTCTCCCTTGTCGTTCTTTACCACGCTCTTGGCGGTTATGAAATAGGCGTAACGGAGGCGAACCTCGCGTCCGGGCGACAGGCGGTAATACTGCTTGGGCGGATCTTCGCGGAAATCATCCTGCTCGATGTAGAGCACTTTCGAGAATGGAACCTTGCGCTTGCCGGCGCTTTCATCCTCGGGATTATTGACCGCGTCTACTTCTTCGTTCTGAGTTTCGGGATAATTATCGATCACGATCTTTAAAGGGCGAAGCACGGCCATCACTCGCGGGGCGCGCTTGTTCAGATCTTCGCGGACGAAGTGTTCGAGCATGGCAAAGTCGAGAGTGCCGTTCGTTTTGGAAACTCCAATGGCTGCGCAGAAATTGCGGATGGCCTCGGGCGTGTAACCGCGGCGACGGATGCCGGAGAGCGTCGGCATGCGGGGGTCGTCCCAGCCGGTGACGCGCTTTTCCTGCACCAGAGTCAGCAGCTTGCGCTTGCTGAGCAGGGTGTAGGTAAGGCTGAGGCGATCGAACTCCATTTGCTGGGACGGGAAAATTCCGAGTTGCTGGATGAACCAGTTGTAGAGCGGGCGATGATCCTCGAATTCGAGAGTGCAGATCGAATGAGTGATGTGCTCGATGGAATCGGACTGCCCATGCGCGAAGTCGTACATGGGATAGAGGCACCATTTGGCGCCGGTGCGGTTATGCTCGGCGTGCAGGATGCGGTACATGACGGGATCGCGCAAGTTGAGGTTCGGAGACGCCATGTCGATTTTGGCGCGAAGGACGCGGGACCCGTCAGGGAACTCGCCTTTGCGCATGCGCTCGAACAGGTCGAGATTTTCTTTCGGGGCGCGGTTACGATGCGGGCTTTCTTTGCCGGGCTCGGTGAGCGTGCCACGATACTTGCGAATTTCTTCCGCGCTTAGATCGTCGACGTAGGCTTTACCTTCGTTGATAAGCTTAACGGCCCACTCGTAGAGTTGATCGAAATAGTCTGACGCGTAGTAAAGGCCATCCCACTCGAAACCCAGCCAGCGGACGTCTTTCAGGATCGAGTCGACGTATTCCTGCTCTTCTTTTTCGGGGTTGGTGTCGTCGAAGCGCAGGTTCGTCTTGCCGCCGAACTCGTCGGCTAATCCAAAGTTTAGACAGATGGATTTCGCGTGGCCGATGTGCAGATAGCCGTTGGGCTCGGGGGGAAAGCGGGTCTGGATGATGGCGTCGCCGTATTTCTTTGTTTTCAGGTCTTCGATAACGGTGTCGCGGATGAAGTTGGAGGGGCGAGACTCGGCGGGCGAGCTCGAGGCAGATTCTTCGGATTTTGATGAAGATGAGTTCGTCGTGCTCATACTCCTTTATTTTATATGGGAAGAGTGCGTCTGCGGCGATTGGCGTCTGCGTGCTGCCGGGCGGGGCGCCCGGCTCTCTACCACCGCGCGTGATAATCTGCGTCAAGAGGCGACACGTTTTTCTGAAATCGCAGCGAGCGCCTTTTAATCTTTCATGGCAAATTGCGTGCAATGCGGTCGGCAGCTTCCGGGCCTTAGCTTTGGCAAGAAGCTTTGCCAGTGGTGCGTGATGAACGAGGCTGCGAAACGGGGCGAAGATTCTCCAGTTCAGCGAGTCGAGACCGTGCCCTGGACGCGGCGGCAGTCCAGTTCGATGGCGGTGACACAAGTAATTTTCGGCATCAATGTTGCGGTGTTCATCGCCATGTGCCTGGCTGGGCACACGTGCCGGTGTTCGGCGATGCTGCGTGGCAGGAACTTCGGTGCGGCTGGGGGCGAATTACGGGCCTTATACCGTCGGTGGCCAGTGGTGGCGGCTGCTTGACTTCCGTGTTTATCCACGGCGGTTTATTGCATATTGCGTTCAACATGTGGTGCCTGTGGAGCCTTGGGCCGACTGGCGGAATCGGTCTACGGACAATGGACATTCGCCGTGGTTTACTTGATCGCGGCTTGTCGGCGAGCCTTATGAGCGCAGCGTGGCATTTCCCCATCCCCGTGTCCAGCGTGGGTGCTTCCGGCGCGATTTTTGGGATTGCCGGAGCGTTGATCGCATCGTTTTATCTGGGCGAGTTCTCAATGCCGCGCGCTGCGATGAGCGGGATGCTGCGCAGCGTCGTCACGTTTGTTGCATACAACCTCTTCTTTGGAGCGGTGATGTCTGGCACCGACAACTCGGCGCACGTCGGCGGCGTGCTCATGGGGTTGCTGCTCGGCGCGCTTATCGCGAAGGTGGCTCCGGCGCAGGACGACTTTTTGCGCCGGATCGCGGTGCTGTTGGTCGGGGTTCTAGTCGTGGTCGGTGGCGCGGCGTTCTTGCAGCGCACCCGCGCCTACATGTTGCATGGACAAAACGGGGTCGGACTTGTCGGCCGGGGAAAGACTGACGAGGGAATTGCGGAACTGCAAGAGTCCGTCCGCCTGCGGCCTAATTTTGCTCCTGCTCACGCGGCTTTGGCCCAGGCCTATATTGCCAAGCATGACTTCGAGAATGCGGCGGTCGAGATGGAGCGCGTGGTTGCGCTGAATCCGCGGAACGACGACGCGCGTTACCGGCTGGGGCTGATTTATCTGGAACTGAGGCAATCCTCAAAAGCACAGGATACTTTTACTCAATTGCTCAAACTCAACCCCAACAGCGCCGATGGACATGCCGGGCTGGCGGACGCTTTTGGGGATCAGCATCGGAATCTCGAAGCGCTTAACGAATACAAACGCGCGGCGGCGCTCGACCCAGGCATTCAGGGCGTGAATTACAACATGGGCGTTATGCAGGCGCGGCTCAATCGCTATGACGATGCCATCGCATCGTTGCTAAAGCAACGGCAAGCGGAGGACGATGCCGACAACGAGACTCTGCTGGCCAAAGTTTACGATGAAAAAGGAATGAAGAGTGACGCCGCGGACGCCCGGCAGAGGGCGGAGCAGTTACGGGGCGCTCACTAGTGCGGCGGAGACCTCAGCGGCTAAAGCCGCAATGATCGCAGCGGTAATCCGCTGCCCTACCCAAAATCAGAAGCAAAAACAAAACCAAAGGCAAAAAAGCTAGCTGGACACTTCTGTGGAATCCCACCCTGCGCAAAAAACGCGCAAGGATGGGGCACCCATCGCCTCAGACGGTGCAAACGAGTGCCTCAGACGCGGCAAGCCGGGGCCCTACGGATGCAGCATCTCCACTGCTTTATCAATGCGCGCTAACGTTGTTTCTTTTCCGAGAACCTGGAGCGTTTCAAATAACGGGGGGGCATTCTTGCGGCCGCAGACAGCTACCCGGATTGGTTGGAACATCTGTCCGGCTTTTATGCCCATCTCCTGGGCGGAGGCGCGTAGAGTTTGGTCCAAGGGATCATGCTTGAATTCGGTTTGCGGCAGTACTTCTTTTGCTCGGGTCAACACCTTGAGCGCCATGGCGGCGTCGCCCTTTTGGGGAATGAGTTCGGCTGGGTCGTAGGGCGGGAGTTGGTCCACAAAGAAAAAATCGGCGGCAGTTAGTACGTCGCGCAGAAGCTTGATGCGCTCGCGGATGAGCGGAGTGATGATGCGTATTTTCTCTTGTGTGACCTGAAATCCGGCAGCATGGACGACGGGGAGCAGGCGCGCGCTGAGGTCATCGATCGAAAGCCCGCGGATGTGTTCTGCATTCAGCCAGAGGGCCTTGGGATCGAAAGTTTCGTCAGGGGTGGCTGCCGGCTCCTTGAAGTTGATGACGGCGTTGGCGCGGTTGATGCCTTCTAAGGAGAAAGCATCGGTGAGTTCCTGGCGGGTCATACTTTCGCGATTGTCTTTTGGGGACCAGCCGAGCAGGCATAGAAAATTGATGAAGGCTTCAGGGAGGAATCCAGCGTCGCGATAGGTGGTAACGCTGACGACCGGGCCGTGGCGGCGCTTGGAAAGTTTCGATCCGTCGGGCGCGACGAGCAGCGGAAGATGCGCGAACTGCGGCGGCTGGGCGCCCGCGCCTTCGAAAATCAACACGTGTTTGTAGGTGTTCGAGAGATGATCCTGGCCGCGGATTATGTGGCTGATACGCAGGTCGATGTCATCGGCGCATGAGGCTAAGTGGTAGGTGGGCATGCCGTCGGAGCGGAGGAGCGCGAAGTCTTCGATGTCATCGGCGGATTTGATTTGCATGCCGTAGACTGCGTCGGTGAAGCGGACTTGCTGGTCGGCGCCGCGGGGAACACGGAAGCGAAGAGCGAAGGATTCTCCGGCGGCGGCTCGGCGGTCGCTTTCGGTGCGAGGGAGTTCGCGCATGCCGGGGTTAAAAAGCCAGGTTTGATTGGCGCCGGACTTTTCACTGTCACCAACGTGTGCGGGTGTGAAGTCGCGGTACGCCAGGCCTTTCTGAAAGATGGCGTCGGCAATCTGGCGGTGCAGGGCGAGGCGTTCGGATTGCTTGTATTCCTCGTCCCAGGGAAGGTCGAGCCAGCGCAGGCCTTCGAAGATGGAGTTGACGGAAGCGTCGGTATTGCGCTCGACATCGGTATCGTCGAGGCGCAGGACCATGGTTCCTCCATTGTGACGAGCGTAAAGCCAGTTGAAGATGAATGTGCGGGCACTGCCTACGTGCAGAAAACCGGTGGGAGACGGCGCAAATCGAACACGAAGCATAACTTTTGAGTATAGCGGGATTGAGGTTTTGGCTCTAGACGCGTGTGGTGCATGGCGGCCCAAACCAGCGCCTGAAGGCGCTCAAATAGCGGCACTTACGGTATGCCTGAAGGCATACCCCGATACCAACCAGGCTGGTTACCTACGATTACCAAGGTAACTCTGCGGAAGAAAATCCTTATAGCGAAATCGCATCTTACAGGACGATACTTTTGAAAACGCCGTGCCCAGGGCGGAACCTGCCGGAAGACACCTGTTGTTTCTATCTGTCTGATATGACAGGATTAGCCAACCAGAGTTCCATCCGGGATGCAGCGGCGATTGATGCGGAAGCGTCAATCAAGGGATCGTGAATCGATGGATAGCGTCGCCACAGGTTTAGTGCTGATTCCCGGGGCCGTGGCCCTGCTGGTTTTTTTCGTCTTTACCTACCTGTACGAGCAAAACCGACACAACTATTTTCGGGCGTGGCAACTGGCGTGGGCAGCATACACACTGTACTACGGGTTGAAGGCGATCGAACATTTTTATGGGGCTTCTCCGTTACTGTTTCTGCTGAGTTCGCTGCTGCTGGTGGCGATGGCGATCTGCATCTTCGTCTCCACGCGGCTGATGAAGGAACCGTTTGAGTTGAAGTGGTATGACATCGCTTTGACAGTGGCCGGGGTTCTGCTGGCCTACATCAGCTTGCGGGCGCATATGGCGGGCCGAGTGTTCCGCGAAACGGCGACCCCGGTGCCCATCTATTTGCGGATGGAAATCGGACTCGCCGCCACGCTGCTTTATTGCTCGTTTCACTTTTACCGCTATGGTTTCCGCAGGAATTCCGTTGCCTTCCGGACGCTGGCTTTTGCGCTGGCTCTCTGGGCGGCATTGATGGGCGCTGGGCAACTCAGTCACCCGTTCGTCAATGTGGTTGGGCAGTTGGGAGGATTCCTGGCGCCGATTCCCCAGATGCTGCTGGCGCTGGCGATGGTGATGGTGCTGTTTGAGAACGAGCGCAACGCGGTGCAGGAAAATGCCCTGGCGTTCTCGACACTGGGCGTCGACCCGCGCCGGTTACTCTCCGCGAGCGACTTGGTTCCCAGCTTGCAGGCTTTTGTGGAGAGGTTGGTGGCGCCACTGCCGTCGCGGCGCGCCGTCTTTTTTGTTTCCCAGCAGTGGCGGGGCACGGTGCCTTCGGTACAAAAGGGCTTTTCGGCGGAGTTTCTGGAAAAGCTGCAAAAGACGCAGGCCGGCGATTACATCGCCGAGCTTGCCTACCGACGCGGAGGGGTGGTTACCTTCCGGAATCTGCGGGAACTGGAAGAGCCTTTGCCGGCGCTTTCGGGAGGGAAAGTTCGAGGCCTGCAAGCAGACCCTGCTGGCGGAGGGAATCACGGACCTGATGGCAGTGAGCCTGCAAACGCGGGAGCACAACTTCGGGGTGCTTTTGTTTCCGCACGCGGAGCGGCGCATGTTCGGCTCTTCGAATTTGCGGCTGCTGATCGGGCTGGCTCTACAGATCGCGCTGACGCTGGAAAACTATGTAGTGATGCACGAAGCGCAGCGCCGCACCAAGGAATACGAACTGCTCACCGAGATCGGGCAGGCCATCAGTTCTCATCTCAACCAGGACGAAGTGCTGCGCACGGTGCAGGTGGAACTGGGCCAGATTTTCGACACCAGCACTTTCTACATCGCGTTTCAGGAAGAAGATGAGATTCATTTCGAGCTGGAGATCGAAGGCGGCATCATTCTTCCCAAGCGCTCGCGCAAGGTGCGGCAATGGATTTACCGAGCACGTCATCAGGACGGGGGAGCCACTGCTGATCGAGTCCGATCTGGAGCAGGTGCGGTCAAAACTGGGAATCGGATTTCGTGCCTCCGCGGCCGGCGCGGTCGTTTTGCGCAGTGCCTATTTTTCTCGGCGGCAGACCGGCGGGCGTGATGGCGGCGATGAGTACGGACCGGGAATCGCAGTTCACACGCAAGGGATCTCGAGGTGATGCAAACCGCTAGCCGGCCAACTGGGAGTGGCCATCGAGAATGCGCGGCTGTTTACCGAGGAGCAGCGCCGCGCGCGGCATCTGGCGTTTCTGAACAGCCATTTCGAAGATGGCGATCTCGAGCGAAGACGCCGAGCAAATGATGGTCGACATCGTGCGCGAGATTCAGAAGAACTTCCACTACGATCACATCGGCATCGGCATCATGGACTACTGCCACCAAGGATATTGAGATCAAAGCCGAGGCGGGAACGACATCGCAAAGCGCTGGGCCGCCGGATCGCGGTGGGCAGTCGGCGTTCTGGGCAAGGTCGCGCGCACCGGCGTCAGCGCGCTGGTGCAAAATGCCGGCCCGGGGCAGCTTGGCGGGAGTGCTTGCCGGAATCGCGCGCGGTGCTCTGCCTGCCGATCAGCTACGGCGAGACTCTGCTGGGCGTGCTCAACGTGGAGAGCCGCGATGAAAATGCATTCGCGCCCCAGGATGTTCTGATCCTGAATACGCTGGCCGATCTTCTGGCGACGGCGTTGCACAATTCGTTCGTCTTCCAAAAACTGCAGCAGCAATCGATCACCGATGGTTTGACTGGCATCAAGACGAGGCGCTTTTTCTGGGAGGCGCTGAGTTCGGAGTGGAAGCGCGCGTCGCGTTCGGGCCGGCCATTCTCGGTGGTGCTGATCGATTTGGATAAATTCAAAGAGGTCAACGATTCGCTCGGCCATCTCGAAGGGGATCTGGTGCTGGCGCGCGTGGGCCGACTGCTCGAACAGAAATGCCGTCAGTCCAACGTGGTTGCGCGCTACGGCGGAGACGAATTCATCATTCTGATGCCCGAGACCGGCATCGAGCAGGCGCAGGTGCTGGCGGAGAGATTGCGGTTGTGGCTGGCGACCGATCCCATGCTCGAAGAGCACCACATCACCGGCAGTTTCGGCGTCGCCAGTTTCCCCGTGCATGGATTTTCCATGGAAGACCTGATTCGCGTGGCGGATGCAGGCATGTACGTTTCCAAGCATGCGGGCGGCAACCAGGTTTCGACCTCCAATGCATTCGGCGAAGGTCCGGCCGTGCAGCGCCAGCTGGTCTCCGGTTATATCGAAGGATTTCTGCAGCGCGAGCATAACGGGCCGGAGCACCTCGAAGAACTGGTCACCACGCTGCGCAAGCTGTGCGGACGCGAGGATGAGTACCGATCAACAAGCGATGAAAGAGGCGATCGAAGCGCTGTCGCGCGCAGCCGAACTGCGAGAGCACTACACTCCGGGACATGGCGAGCAATGTGCGCACTATGCCGGGCATCATCGCGCGCGGACTCAACCTTCCGGCGCAGGAAGTGGAAGACATCATGCTTGCTGGCGCGGGTGCATGACGTGGGCAAACTGTTTATTCCGGAGCGAATTCTGAACAAGGCGGGAGCACTGACGGAAGACGAATTCGCGGTGATCAAGACTCACCCTCAAGTAGGCGCGGATGTGTTACGGGCAATTCCTGAAATCGAGCGCGTCGCCCAGGCCATCGAATCGCATCATGAAGCCGTCGACGGCAGTGGCTATCCTTTAGGACTGAAGGGTGAGGTGATCCCGCTGTACGGCCGCATCCTCGCCGTCGCGGACGCCTATGCAAACATGACCAGCGACCGCTCTTTCTCCCTCGCCAAAACCGAGGAGCAAGCGATGGCAGAACTGGAAAAGTTGAGCGGCACGCAGGTTCGATGGCATGATCGTCCGCTTATTTGCGCGCCTGCTTAAGATGGAAAGAGCCTCGAGCCTGGGCGGCGGCGCAAACTAGCAAGTTTTCGCATCCGGGCAGTCCTTCCGCGATTGCGTAGGTTTTCCAACCCCCGCCTTCCATCGGGTTTCGTGCTTCGTCGCCCTCGCCTCGGCGGGCGTGACGCCCGCCGGACAGCCGCCGGGACGGCGGCGCTACGCTTCGAAAGGACGTTAGAATAGGTGGACGTGCAGAAAATCTGGGACAACGCGAATGCCGGGGCTGGTGGGACGGGAGAGAGGCGCGTTTTTTCGTCGTCCGCCGCTCCGGTAAATGGTTTTCCTGCGAGTCTGAAGATTGGGAAGGTCGCGATCGCTCCTGCCACCGTCCTCGCACCGATGGCCGGTGTCACCGACACGGTTTTCCGCCGCTTCATTAAGAACCTCGGTGGATGCGGGCTGATCATGACCGAGTTCACTTCGGCCGACGGAGTGCTGCGCGACCAGCGCGTCCGGGGGCGCTACCTTCACTTCTACGAAGACGAGCATCCGGTTTCAGCCCAGCTTTTCGGGAGCAGTCCGAGTGTGCTGGCTGAGGCCGCACGGCTGGTGGAAGACCTGGGCTTCGATCTGGTCGACCTGAACCTCGGCTGCCCGGCCAAGAAAGTGGTGAAGTGCAATGGCGGTTCGGGGCTGCTGCGCGACCTGCCGCTGATCCGCCAGATTTTCGAAGCGGTGCGTGCTGCGGTGAAGATTCCGTTTACCGTGAAATTCCGCGCGGGGTGGAACGACGAAGAAATTGTCTGCGTCGAATTGGCGCGTATGGCAGAAAGCTGCGGCCTGGGCGCGGTTGCGCTGCATGCCCGCACCCGCGAGCAAGGCTACAGCGGAAACGCGCGGTGGGAATGGATCGCCTCGGTGAAGCAGGCGGTCAAGATTCCAGTGATCGGCAACGGCGACATCCGCTCGCCGGAAGACGCCTGCGCCATCGTTGCCCAAACTGGCTGCGACGCGGTGATGATCGGCAGGATGGCCCCCGCGAATCCGTGGATCTTTCGACAGATTGAGCAGTACGTGAGCACGGGCAGCTATGACGAACCTGCCGAGGCCGATCGCTACCAGATGATTCGCACTTACTTCCAGATGCTGCTCGAAGAAGAAATGCCCGGAGCGGAAGGCAAGATGAAGCAGTTCGCGTCGTGGTTCACGCACGGCGTGCCGGGCGGCGCTGCGCTGCGGAAGGCGATCTACGAGGCTCGGAGCGGGTCGGAGATCCTCGGACGGGTGGAAGACTTCTTTGAGGCGAGGATGGCGGCTGGTACGTCCGTCGCGTCTACTTAGTCGGCCTGGGCGAGGGCGCCCGCTGCCACACAAGTTCGAAAGCGTCCGTCTCTACTTGAGTTTTGCCAGGCCCAGCCTTCCTCGGTCGCCGCGTTCCACGTATCCCCATGGCGTCTGGTCATCGTGCGTGAAGACGGTTAGCCATCTCTCCGGAATCGCCCAGGCGTAGTACTTTTTGCGGCTCTCGATGGTGTCGAGCGGAAAGAGGTCGAAGGCCATCACCCAGGTTACATCGAGATGATTCGCGGTTGGAATTAAATCGGAGATGTAGCAAGCCTTCTTCTTTTCATTACCAACGCCGCCGCTCTCGATGATTACCGCCTGCATGTTGGCCGTGTGCCCCGGAAAAACCTTTACTGAAATGCCGGGTAACAGTTCCTGATCGCCGTCCAAGAGCACCATCTGGCCGGACTCGATCAGCGGGTCGTAATTCGGGCTCATGTAGCTGATGGCATCACGCTCGAGTTGCAGGCGTCCATGCTCCCACTCTTGCCGCTGCACGTAATATTTGGCCTTGGGGAAGGTTGGGACTACCTGACCGCCTTGGCGCACCGTATTCCAGCCGCAGTGGTCAAAATGCAGATGGGTATTGATGACGATGTCGATGTCTTCGGGCGCGACGCCTGCGGCGTGCAGGTTATCGAGCAACTTGGCGGGCTGTTTGTAGATCTGCACCAACTTTTCAGAGAGTTTGTTGCCGATGCCAGTTTCAATCAGGACATTTTTCTTGCCGGTGCGGACCAGCAGCGAATTGAGTCCCGCGTCGAGGCGGTTCTGCTCGTCGGGCGCGACTTTTTTCGACCACATGGTTTTTGGCACGACGCCGAACATGGCGCCGCCATCGAGGAAATAAGTGCCGTCGGAGACGACGGTGAGTTCGAAATCGCCGAGAGTTGTACGATGCATAAGACCAGCTTTCAGCTGTCAGCCATCAGCCATCTGGTAAGTCTCACGTTCGCCTTGAGCCGGGTTACTGATGGCTGACGGCTGATGGCTGAACGCTACTTCAACTCTTTATTCCAGAAATCTTCCATCATGTGAAACAACTGGATGCGCGTGCCTGTCCCGCCGATACCATGGGTTTTGCCCGGATACACCATCAGACGAAACTGTTTCTCCGCCTTGATCAGCGCGTCGGTCATCTGGATGGTGTTCTGGAAGTGCACATTGTCGTCGCTGGTCCCGTGCGCGAGCAACAGCGACCCGTGCAAATTGCCGGCGGCGCTGACAATGGAATCGTCGTAGCCGCTGCATTATCTTTCGGCAGACTCATGTAGCGCTCGGTGTAAATCGAATCGTAGTTGCGGCAACTGGTCACCGGGGCGACCGAGATTCCCGCCTTGAAGCGATCGGAGTGGGTAAGCGCGTAGAGCGTCATGGAACCGCCGTTCGACCATCCCCAGATCGCGGTGCGAGTGTGGTCGAGCTGCGGAAACTGCGCATACAACTGGTCGAGCGCCGTGAGCTGGTCTTTCAGTTCGACTGCCGCCAAACTGCAGGCGAGTTGCGGCTGAGAATTTCTTGCCGCGGTTCGGGGTGCCGCGATTATCGACAGAGAAGATCGCGAATCCTTCGCGCGCCAGAATCTGGTGGAACAGCGTCGTAGATCCGCCCCATGCATCTATGCACGGTCTGGCCCGCCGGCCCACCGTAGATGTAGACGATGAGCGGAATCTTCTGGCTCGGGTCCGCATTGCGAGGCAGAATCAGATAGCCATACAACACGGTGCCGTCATCAGCATTGAACTCCAGAGGCTGCGGCGCGATCAGGTCGTAATCCGCCACGCTGCGGGCTTCCCAGATTTTCTGGCAAGCGCCGCCGGGCGCACAGAGCGAGATGCGCGGCGGCGTGAGCGTTGCGGAATGCGTTTCCACGAAGTGCTTGCCATCGTCGGCAAAAGTGGCGGTATAGTTGCCAGCCTCCGACGAAAGGGCTTGCACGCCGGAGCCGTCGAGCTTCACGGAAAAAAGCTTTTCCTGCCGCGGATCGTCTTTGTTGGCGGTAAAGAAAACCGTGTTCGAGGCTTCATCCACGCCGTTGATCGCGATGACCTCGTAGTCTCCAGCTTTCGAGCTGACGTTCGAGCTTGGCATCGGCCGCCAGCGGGTCGGGCGCGTTGAAACTGTAGAGATAAATGTGAGTGTGGCCGTCGCGCCAACTGGTCCACAGAAAGCGGTCGCCGGATTTCCCATTGATTTCAGAATGCGGAAATCATCGTTGACGTTGACCCACGCATTCGGAGCCGACTCGGTCAGCACTTTGCGCGACTTGCCCGATTTCGTGTCGATGAAATAAAGGTCCAGTACGATCCTGCTTGCGATTCAGGATCTCGGCCCAGGCCCAGCCTTCGCGAATCCAGCCGAAACGCGGCAAATATGTGTCATCGTCGTCGGTGAGTTTGATCCAGCGCGGTTTGCCGCCGTTGCTGCTCACGACTCCCAGGCGCACGCTGGGATTCGGGTCGCCCGCCTTGGGATATTTTTCCTCGTCAACGTGGGGATGCGTGGGCAACCAGTCAGTGATGGGATAAGTCGGCACGCGGGTCTCATCCATCTGCAGAAAAAGAATTTCGTGCCCTTCGGGCGACCAGAAGAAGTTGCTGCGCACGGCCAGTTCTTCGGCGTAAACCCAGTCGACTTCGCCGTTCAGGATGTTGTCTTCTTTCTCTTTGTCGCCATTGTTATCCTTGTCTTTGTCTTTATCCTTTTTTTTCTCTTTCTCCTCGCGCGTAAGCGGACGCTCGCCCGTCTCGCTCCGAAACCGGATGCACATAGAGATTGTGCTTGCGCACATAGACGAGCCGCGTGCCGTCCGGCGAAAACTTTGGGTCTTCGCTCGGGTCGGGAGACGAGGTGAGCTGCACCGCCGTTCCCGTGTCGAGGCTGTAATACCAGAGTTGTCCCTGCGAATCGAAGAGCAGGTGTTTGGAATCGGGCGACCAAGTATAAGCGGCAACGTGATACCGCATGACGCGCTCTTTCTCGCGCTCGTCATGAATTTTGCTGGTGGGAGGAGCGAGTTGCGACAGTTTGGCTTCGCTGACCAGGATTTTCTTCTCGCCGGTGGTCGCGTCCACATACCAGAGTTCACCGTGTTCGCCAGCATCGTCGCGCTGCACGAAAGAAACTTTGGTGCCGTCCGGACTCCACTTGATCGTCTCCGGGGCGCGGCCGGTGACTCCGCCTTCGGCGAAAATCTGTTCAATGGTGAGTTGCTTGGGCGCGGCGGGCGCAGCGGTTTGGGCGCAGTCCCGACGGAAAGCAAGAACCAACAAGTTGAGAGTGAAGACGAAGAAGAAGTTTTTTCACGAACGCACTCCGATTTCAGCATGAGGTGTGACCCGACATCGCGCTGGCGGTCAAACTCAAAAGTGTACAACGTGGAAGGAGTTCGCGTCAGAAGATCAGCCGTCGAGTTGATTGCGGACGGGCCGGGCGACCGTCGCTCACCGTTGTGCTCTCATAATCCGTTCGCAGTCAAACCGGCAGAATCGCCTTCATTTCCGCGCGACACGGGATGTTGCGCTTCATAGGCCGCGATCTGCGCCTCGTGTTCGAGCGTAAGTCCGATATCGTCCAGCCCATGCAGCAGACAATGACGCGAGAATTCATCCATGGTAAATGTCGCGGCGAATCCTTGCCCGTCTTCCACCCGCAACTTTTCGAGATCGACCGTCAGTTGGTAATTTTCGATCTCTTTCGCACGGCGCATGATCTCCGCCACCTGCTCATCGTTGAGCCGCACCGTCAGCAGGCCATTCTTCAGGCTGTTGTTGGCAAAGATGTCGGCGAACGAGGATGCGATCACCACGCGAAAACCAAAATCGGCGAGCGCCCAGACAGCATGTTCGCGCGACGACCCGCAGCCGAAGTTTTTGCCTGCGACGAGGATCGAGGCCTTCGCATAGCGCGGCTGGTCAAGGACAAAATCACCGGTAGCTTTATTTTGCGCGCCCTTGTCTCCTGGACTTCTGTCTCCCGAAAAGCGCCAGTCGTAGAAGAGGAATTCGCCAAACCCCGTGCGCTCGATGCGCTTCAGAAACTGCTTAGGGATGATCTGATCGGTGTCGACATTCACTTTGTCGAGCGGGACAACGATGCCGGTGTGCTTGCGAAATGGTTGCATAGTTCTCTTTTCAGCTCAGTTAAATCGCCAATTCCTAATATCGGTAAAATGCCCGGCAATCGCCGCCGCTGCCGCCATCATGGGGCTCACAAGGTGCGTGCGTCCGCCGCGGCCTTGCCGTCCTTCGAAATTGCGGTTGCTGGTGGATGCGCAGCGCTCGCCTGGCTGCAGGATGTCGGGATTCATTCCGAGGCACATCGAGCATCCCGACTCGCGCCATTCGAAGCCGGCATCCAGAAAAATGCGATGCAAGCCTTCCTGTTCGGCCGCGCGCTTGATCGCCTGCGAACCCGGCACGACCATGGCGCGAACTTTCGGATTCACATGCTGGCCTTTCGCGACGCGCGCCGCCGCCCGCAAGTCTTCGATGCGCGAGTTGGTGCAGGATCCGATGAAGACTCGATCCACGGCGATGTTTTCGATCGGAGTTCCGGGATCGAGACCCATGTAGGCGAGCGCCTGTTCGGCCGCGCGCCGGTCGGCTTCTTGCGCGAAACTTTTCAACTCGGGAACGCGCGCGTTCACGGCCACTACCATTCCGGGATTCGTTCCCCAGGTCACGAACGGCGCCAGCGATGACGCGTCAATCTCAATCACGCGATCGAATTTGGCTCCGGGATCGGTGGCCAGCGTTCGCCAGTATGCAATTGCCGCTTCCCAATCTTTTCCTTTCGGAGCAAAGCGCCGGCCGCTGACGTAGGCAAACGTCGTTTCATCGGGCGCGATCAGGCCGGCGCGTCGCTCCCGCCTCGATGCTCATGTTGCACAGCGTCATGCGGGCTTCCATGGACAACCCGCGCACCGCATCGCCCGCGTACTCGATCACGTATCCGGTGGCGCCGTCGGTGCCGATGCGACCGATAATTCCGAGCGCCAGATCTTTGGCCGTCACGCCCTCGGCAAGCTTTCCGGTCACGTAGATCTGCATCGTCTTTGGTTTTTTCTGCGGCAGGCATTGCGTGGCCAGCACGTGTTCCACTTCCGACGTGCCGATGCCAAAGGCCAGCGATCCGAATGCGCCGTGGGTCGAGGTGTGACTATCGCCGCAGACAATCGTCATCCCTGGCAGCGTGATGCCCAGTTCCGGGCCGATGACGTGCACGATGCCCTGCTCGGCCGAGTCCATATCAAACAACGGAACGCCAAACTCGCGGCAATTTTTCTGCAGCGCCTCGATCTGCTTTGCCGCAATTGGGTCGGTGATGGGCAGGCCTCGCGGAGTCGTCGGGATGTTGTGGTCGACGGTTGCCACCGTGCGCAGCGGCTGGCGCACCGCGCGTCCGTTGGCGCGCAGCCCGTCGAAGGCCTGCGGCGACGTCACTTCGTGCACCAGGTGCAAATCGATATAGAGCAGCGCCGACTGGCCTTCGGGAGCGGCGACTACATGCGCATCCCAAATCTTCTCAAACAGAGTCGCGGAGCATATTTCCAAGTGTCGCGCATCGGCCTCGACAGTTCAAGAGCGCGAGGGTTTCGGCGCGGGCAGGGATGCTAATCGTGCACGTTACGGAAGCTGGTGTTTCCGGTTATGATGCAAGCAGTCCACCGAGGAAAACACTGCATGGTCAACGGCAAACGCATTGCCGTCGTGTTCCCCGCTTACAATGCGGAAAAGACGTTGGAAGCCACGGTCCGGGAATTGCCCGACCTGGTCGATATCCGTATTCTGGTCGACGACCATAGTTCCGACCGGACGCTCGAAATCGCGCAGCGGCTCGGCTTGCAGTCGTTCGTGCATAACCGAAACTACGGCTATGGCCGCAACCAGCAGACCTGCTACCGCGAAGCTCTGGCCGCCGGCGCCGACGTGGTGATCATGGTGCATCCCGACTACCAGTACACGCCGCTGCTGGTAACCGCCATGGCGAGCATGGTTGCGTATGGCGTTTACGACGTCGTTCTCGGTTCCCGCATCATCGGCGGCACCGCGTTGCGCGGAGGCATGCCGCTTTATAAATACGTCGCCAACCGGCTGCTTACCGCTTTTGAGAATTTGTTTCTGCGCGTCAAGTTGTCGGAGTATCACACCGGGTACCGCGCATTCAGCCGCGAGGTGCTCACCCGCCTGCCATTGGGCGAAAACAGCGATGATTTCGTTTTCGATAACCAGATGCTGGCGCAATGCGTTTACTTCGGTTTCCGCATCGGCGAAGTTTCCTGTCCCACCAAATATTTTGAGGGAGCCTCGTCCATCAATTTCCGGCGCAGCGTGCAATACGGCCTGGGAGTGCTCGGGACTACCCTGCAGTTCGCGCTCCAGCGCGCCGGCATCGTCCACAATCCCATCTTCAGCGAGAAGGGAAAGACTCTCGAGGACGGCTCCGAGCCATACTACGAGGGAGGATTGCCGACCGCGTCCCCGCGGCGTTGAGTCAGCCTTCAAGTCGCGGTACAAGTAGCATAAAATTAGCAGGAAGCGAGTACGACGCGAGCATTGGATGGCATCAAACGCAACCGTCAAACGGGGCCGAGCCGTGGTTCTACTGAGCGGCGGCATGGATTCCTGCGTATGCGCGGCGCTGGCAGCGCGCGACCACCAAGCCGCTGCGGTCCATGTGAGCTATGGACAGCGCACCGAAGAGCGCGAACGGCGCTCCTTCGAAAGCATCTGCGACCGGCTCGAAATTCGTGACCGGTTGCTCGTGCGCAATGAAGCACTGCGCGCCATCGGCGGATCGGCTTTGACCGACTCCAGGATTGCCGTTCCCGAAGCGAAGACGATCAGTGCCAGCATACCCGCTGGCGTTCCCGTAACGTATGTCCCGTTTCGCAACGCGCATTTTCTGGCCGTGGCCGTGAGTTGGGCAGAAGTGCTGGGAGCCGAAGAAGTCTACATCGGAGCGGTTGAGCCCGACAGTTCCGGCTATCCCGATTGCCGGCCGGAGTATTATCGAGCGTTCAATGAAGTGGTGAAGGCGGGCACGCGCGAAGGAACGATCCGGGTAGTGACGCCGCTGATTGCAATGCATAAAGCCGAGATTGTGACGCTTGGCCTTGAACTAGGTGCCCCGTTCGATTTAACGTGGTCATGCTATAAGCGCGAGGATCGCGCTTGCGGCGTCTGCGACAGCTGTGTGCTCCGCCTGCGTGCCTTTCGCGAAGCGGGTGCGGTAGATCCCATTCCGTACGAGCAAACGGCCGCCCGATTGAGTTAGTGGTGGTTTCATAAACGGTTCTTAAATTCAGATGCGATGCCGGGAGGCACAATCATGAGGAAATATTTCAATCTTCCCCTGCTGCTCGCCGTTGTTCTTGCCCTGGGGCTGTTCGTCCCACTCGCGTTCGCGCAAACCACGGGCAGCGTGAAGGGAACTTGCACAGACGACGATGGCAAGCCAATCGCCGGGGCCCAAGTGGAGTGGGTTTCGACCGACACCGGCCACAAGTACACGCTCAAAACCAACAACAAGGGCGAGTACTTCTCGCTCGGCATCAATCCTGGCCGGTACGACGTCACGCTGTTCAAGGACGGGAAACAACTTTTCTACTTCAAGGGCCTCCCGGTCGGCGTTGACGAAACGACGCAGGACTTCGACTTGAAGAAAGAACACTCCGCCACCGCCGGACAGGGAATGTCGCCCGAACAAGCCGCGAAGGTGAATGAGGCGAATGCCAAGGCGGCAACCGAAAAAAAGACGGTGGGCACGCTGAACGAAAAAATTAACGCCGCCCGAGCGGCTTCCAATGCGGGGGATTACGAGACCGCAATCAACACTCTGAACGACGCGAACCAGATCGACGCCAGTCGCGACCTGATCTGGTTCTATCTGGCCGATGCCTACCGCATGTCGGCGTCCACCCAGACCGATCTCGCCGAAAAGCAAAAGCGATACGAGATGGCCGCAGCCGACTACCAGAAAGCCATTGACCTGCGCACCGCTTCTGAAACGGCCCAGAAAGAACCCGACAACACTCAGAAAACGGCTGCCTACTACAACAACCTCGCCGAAGTTTACTCGAAGTCGGGCAAGGTGGATGATGCCGTGGCCACCTATAAGAAGGCGGCCGAACTGGATCCCGCCCATGCCGGATCGTATCTCTTCAATGAGGGAGCTGTGTTGACCAACGCGGGCAAGGCGGATGAGGCGATTGCGGTATGGGACAAGGTAATTGCCGCCGATCCGACCAAAGCCGAAGCGTACTACCAGAAGGGATTGAACCTGCTCGCCAAGATGACGATCGGAAAGGACGGCAAAACGATCGCCCCTGAAGGGACGGCTGCGGCCTTCCAGAAGTATCTTGAACTTGCCCCCACTGGCCGCTACGCCCAGGCGGCCAAAGACCTGCTGACCAGCATCGGCGCGCCGGTGGAAACGGGCTTCGGAAAGAAGAAAACCGGGAAGTAACGGGGCTGTATACAGTACCCGGCACTGGGTGCCGGGTACTGTCTCGTCAGTTACCGAGGTCGCTGACCTACTTGTCCTTCGCTCTTCCGCGCAAATCCGCGCTACATTTACTGCATAGGTTTCCTCGTCTTACGTTTCTCCCCTGTGGCATCAATACTGGTCGTTACTGATCATCGGGAGTGTGTGGAATGGCGGCTCCGGGGAATTCCCCGATTGCGATTGCCTTTGAGGGCGTCAACGGAACGGACTCGATCCCGACTCCGGTTCTGCTGGCCGGCATGTTGCGCATCTCGGAGAAAGTCAGCGATCTGATGTTTTCGCCGGGGCGACCGCCTCAGGTCGAGATTCACGGTCAACTTACCGCGGTCGAGATTTCTGGCAGCAAAGTACTCTCGGCAGACGACACGCGCCGTATCGCCGCCGACCTGATCGGCAACAATAAGCAGGCGATCAATACGCTGCGCGAGCAAGGCTCCTGCGACGTTTCCTACGGATTGCCGGGAATGGCGCGCTTTCGCGTCAACGTTTTTATCCAGCGCGGCAGTTGCGCGATCGTGATGCGCGTCATTCCGACGGTCATTCCGACTTTCCATTCGCTGCATCTGCCGTCGCAATTGGAAGAGGCGGCGCAAGTGCGCAACGGAATCATTCTGGTGACGGGCGGAACCGGATCGGGCAAGTCTTCGACGCTGGCCGCCTTGATTGACCGCATCAACAGCCAGCATTGCTATCACGTCCTGACGGTCGAGGATCCGATCGAGTTTCTGCACAAGCACAAGAAATCAACGGTGCACCAGCGCGAGCTGCACAGCGACACGCCGAATTTTCCGCTGGCGCTGCAAGCGGCTTTGCGGCAGGCGCCGCACGTGATTATGGTGGGCGAGATCCGCGACCGCGAGACGCTCGAGATTCTGCTCGAAGCCTCGGAAAACGGCCATCTCGTTCTTTCCAGCATGCACACCGTCGACGCCTCGAAGACGGTGGAACGCATCGTCGGTACGTTTCCGGCCACCGAGCAGCAATCGGTGCGGGAACGTCTGGCCAAAACTTTTCGCTACATCATTGCGCAGAGGCTGATTCCGCGCACCGATGGCGGCGACCGCATCGCGGTAGTGGAAATTCTGAAATCCAACTCGCGCACTCGCGATTGCGTCGAACAAGGCGAGCGGCCCGGACGCACGCTGCTGGATGCGATCAAGGCCAGCGGCAACGAAGGCATGCAGCACTTCGATGGCGAGATTGCGAAACTGGTCCGCTCGGGACTGGTGGATCTTGAAACCGGCCTTTGCTTCGCCAGCAACGCCACGGTGCTGGGGCAGGAACTGGCGCGGTAAAGCAAGTACCCAGTAGCCAGTAGCCAGTGACCAGTTCTTATTCCCCACAACAGCATCCTCTTTTTGCCCTTTTCCTCGCCAGAATACGGCGGCGTATGATTCTTGCATGTCTGTGTCGTCTCATTCGTCTTCTCCCGAAGCGACTTCGGCGCGAGTGGTCAGCTTCGAACAGGCTCGGCACCTGGTGGAGCAGCATGCGGCCGGCGTGAGTCCCGGCGAAGTGGAAACGGTCGAACTCTGACGGGTTTGGGGCGGACACTGGCGGAGGGGATTGTGGCGGACCGCGATTTCCCTCCTTTTGATCGGTCGGCTCGCGATGGATATGCGGTGCGGGCAGCGGATCTGGCGGAAATTCCGGCGCGGCTGGAAGTGATGGGCGAGGTGAAGGCGGGCGACTGGCCGGACCCGGCGGTGTGCTCGGTTGGGCATCGGCAGGCGGTGGGGATCATGACGGGGGCTCCGCTGCCGGCGGGTGCGGACGCGGTGGTGATGGTGGAGCATACGGCTTCGGCACAGGAGTTCCATCCTGACCCCGCACAAAACGCGACATCATGGCGGGGCACTCCCGCCGGCACATTCGTTGATATCCAGCGCAGAGTTGCTGTCGGAGAGAATTTTGTTCCGCGCGGTTCCGAAGCGCACGCGGGACAACTGTTGCTCGCCTGCGGAACCCGGCTGGATCACGCCGGCATGGCGATTGCGGCGTCGGCTGGGAAAAGCCGCGTGCGGGTTTTCCGGAAGCCGCGCGTGGCCGTGCTTTCGACAGGCGATGAAGTAGTGGAGATTGATGCGAATCCCGGGCCGGCGCAAATTCGAAACTCGAATTCATATTCACTGGCCGCACAGGTTCAAGACGCGGGCGGGGAGGCAGTGCGGCTTGGGATCGCTCCGGATGAGCCGAGGCGGCTGCGCGAGTTGATCGAAAAAGGATTGGAGTGCGATCTACTGTTGCTCACCGGCGGCGTCTCCATGGGGAAGTACGATCTGGTGGAGCAGGTGCTCGGGGAGTTGAAGGCGGAGTTTTATTTCACGGGAGCGGAGATTCAGCCCGGGCGTCCGGTGGTGTTTGGTTCGTGTGGAGTGCCCCGCAAGAAATATTTTTTTGGGCTGCCAGGGAATCCGGTATCGACCACGGTGACCTTCGAACTGTTTGTACGGCCGATGATTGCGGCGTTGGCCGGGATGACGGCGGAGCGGTTGATTTTTCTCCGGGCTCGGCTGAAATCGGAGATACGGACCAAGACTGGATTGAAGAGATTTCTTCCGGCGATGCTTTCGGGAGAGTTTGAAAATGCCGAGGTGGAACTCGCGCGGTGGCAAGGGTCGGGCGACATTGCCGCGCAGGCGCGGGCGAACTGCTATGTGGTGATTCCTCCCGATCGGGAGCGGATTGAGGCGGGGGAATGGGTGTCGCTGTTGATGCGGTGACGCCTAAATCATCCCAAAAAACCGATGAGCGGGGGCACCCGTGGGATAACCTGTTAACGATGGCTAAGAAACTTTCGCACTACGATTCTCAGGGGCAGGCCCGCATGGTGGACGTGTCGGCGAAGGCGCGAACCGCGCGCGAAGCCGAGGCGAGCGCTTTTGTTCGTATGACGCCGGAAGTGCTGCAGGCGCTGCCGAAGAATCCGAAAGGCGATCCTCTGGAGGTGGCTCGGACGGCGGGAATCATGGCGGCCAAGCGCACGGCGGAGTTGATTCCGATGTGCCATCCGGTGCCGCTGTCGCACATTGCTGTGACCCTACGCGTGTGCGAGAATGGCGTTTCGATTGCCACAAAAGTAAAGACCACGGCAGAAACAGGCGTGGAGATGGAAGCGCTGGTCGCGGCCAGCGTGGCGGCTTTGACCGTGTACGACATGTGCAAGGCGCTCGACAAGGGCATCGAGATTCGGGAAGTCGTGCTGGAGCGCAAGTCGGGCGGCAAGAGCGGCGAGTATCGGCGAAGCGGAAACGAAAGTAGTTTTAGTACGTCGATATGGCGAGCTGACGTCAAAATCCTGCTGGTGGATGACAACCCAATGGTGCTGGGCATGCTCCAGCAGGCGCTCTCGACGATGGGCGAAGTCACGGTTGCGACCGACGCTGCCGATGCATTGTTGAAGGCGGTCGATGAGTCTGCCGGATGTGCTGATCAGCGACTACCGCATGCCGGGCATGGACGGACGGCAGTTGCTGGAAAAACTGAAAAGCAGGCCGGCGACGGCGGGGATTGCGGTGATTCTGATGGCCAGCAAGGCCGACATCAGCGAACGGTTGTCGATGCAGGATCCGATTGAAGATTATCTGGAAAAACCTTTTTTCCTGAAAGATGCCACGCACAAAATCAAGCGCGTGGTCGACCGGATCGCGCTGGAAAAACTGAGCAAGGCGGCGTCGACCGATGGCATCCTGCGCGGCAGCCTGTCGCAGATGAACGTGATCGATCTGGTCCAGTCGCTGGAAATGGGACGCAAGAGTTGCCTGCTGACGATGACTAACGCCGACGATAAGTGCGAGATCTATTTCAGCCAGGGACAGGCCAAGCACGCTGCATATGGCTCGATTACGGGCGATGAAGCGGTTTTCAAAGTTCTGCGCTGGACGGATGGAAACTTCCAGATCGATTTCAACGGCAAGTCGTCCCAGGAAACGACGACGCTGAATACGCAGGGCCTGTTGATGGAAGGACTGCGGCAACTGGACGAGGCGCAGCGCGACGCCGCGGCTGAGGGTGAAGATGTCCTCCTCGACACGTGATATTTCGCCACCTGCCCCGATACTCAATCGAACCACGGCGGCGGTCTTGACGGTGAGTGACTCGTGTGTGCGCGGCGAAAGAGTGGATCTCTCCGGTCCGGCGGTGGCGGAAACGCTGGGGCGGCGCAACTTTCAGGTGGTGCTGCGCAGCATGGTGGCCGACGAGCGCTCCGAAATTCAGGAAAAACTGATAGAGTTGTGCCGTTCGGCTCGCCTGGTGGTGACCACGGGCGGGACGGGAATCGCTCCACGCGACGTAACGCCGGAAGCTACGGTTGCTGTGTGCGAACGGTTGGTGGAAGGGATTGCGCAGCAGATGCGATTGCAGGGATTGCAGAAGACGCGCTTCGCCATGCTGAGCCGTGCGGTGTGCGGTATCCGGGGGACGAGCCTGATTTTGAATCTGCCGGGCAGTCCGGCAGGGGCGATCGAGTCGCTGGAGGCGGTGCTGGATTTGTTGCCGCATGCGCTGGAGTTGATTGCCGGACGGACGGAGCATGGGTAGCGGAGCAGTCGTTTGCTGTTCGTCGTTCGCGGATCGCTGTTCGCAAATGCAGATCCCTCGCTTTGCTCGGGATGACAATCCGATAATCCTGTTCGACTGAGGACTGAGGAATCGGCGAACGGCGAACGACGAAGAGCGAAGGGCGCGTCGCGAAACGGCCTTCCGCTTCTCGCGTAAACTAAACTTACCGAATTGAATAAGCTCAAACATTTTATCCACGCTTACAGCGATTGGATCAAGCACGTGCTTGCGCCTCTGGGGCCGTGGGGAATGCTTGCATTCGCCGCGGTCGACGGTTCATTCCTGGGCATGCCGCTGGATGCGATTTTCGTGGGCTACGTTTACAACGATCGCTCGCGATTCCTGCTGTATGTGCTGCTGGCTTCGGCGGGGTCGGCGCTGGGAAGCATTGCTCTCTACGTCGTCGGATATACGGGTGGCGAGGTGCTGCTGCGCAAACGGCTGTCGCCGGCGCGCTTCGAGAAGATTCACGAATCGTTCGATCACCATGAATTCTGGGCACTGATGTTTCCGGCGATGTTGCCGCCGCCCGCGCCGTTCAAGATCTTTGTGTTGGCCGCGGCGGCATTTGAAATGAACTTCGGGCATTTTCTGCTGGCAGTTTTTGCCGGCCGCTTCGTGCGCTTTCTGATTGAGGCGCTGCTGACGCTGTGGTTCGGTCCGCAGATTGTGACCCTGACCGGGAACCTTTTCGCGCACCACTTGCTGTCCATTCTGGTGGGAGTGGGTGCGTTGGTAGTGGCGTGGTTCCTTTGGCGGCGGGCGAAACGGGGGCAACCAGCGCTCGGCTTGGACCCTGCAACTTCCCTCAAGGCAAATCCGGCAAAGCCAGATCCACCCGCTAGCTAATTTGCTAAGCGGCCGCCGTGCCTTGCGGCTTATGAGCGGAGCGCGCCAGCGCGGTGGCGATTACGGGCAATCCGAACATGATTGCGGTGAAGAGCATGTCGCCAGCGACGGTATGGCGGAAGAACGGTAGGCCGGCGGCGTAGCAGGTCATCAGACCCGAAAGAGTTTTCGGATAGATATTCCAGGCGGCCCAGACCGCGAAGTTACTAACAATGAAAAACGAGACGGAGCCGGCGAGCGCAGCCGCTCCGACGCGTAGCCAGTTCCTGTTCTCCCGCAGAGATGTTCCCAGCCACAAGATCGCCGCATACCACGCCCAGGTTACGAAGTGGTCCCAGTTGAAGGGGTACGAGTATACGAATTTGTCGAGAATTACGTCAGAGGCCGCAAGCAGCACGAAGGGCACCCAGAGCTGGCGACGGGGGCCACGCGCGCCGAAATAGAGCAGCGCCGCCGCGACTGGCGTGAGATTCCACGGATGCGGCAGAAACGGCATCCGCGCCAGGACCGCAAATATGACAAATAGATAAGCCAGCATGATCCACCTCGTTGAGCGTCAATTGATTGTTGCGCGAGCCGAGGCCGGCGGTCAAGGCCGGCGGTCGAGAGAAGAGCGAAAAATGCATTGTCGCTCGTTCGTCCCGCAGTGCCAAGGAATGCTCGGGCAGACATGTAGCTAGTGAGATTTCTTACCGAGGCTTCCCAACCCGAAGCGTTCCTCAACCACTTGCAGATCACGAGTAAGGAGCACGACGCCGCTGAGTGTGTCGCGAGCATCGCGCCCGGGATAGTCGTAGCGTAGATCGCGGAAACGCACCGCATAGGCGGCGCGGCCGTTCTGCAACTGGATCGCTAGCAAGTTCCTCGGTCTCGGTTAGAGGATATTGGGCCCAACTCAGATACACGCGGCCGAGGTAAGTTTTCTTGGCTGCTAGAGTGATGGCCGTTTCTTCGGGCTTGTAGCGAATCTGCATTTGACCTTCGGGATCGACTTCGGGAGAGGTCGAATTAAAATTCAGCGAATCGACGTCCATGGTGGCGAAGAAGTTCGTAGTTTCGACGACCCCGTACCAGCGAAACGGATTGACCCAGTAGGGATACGCGGAAACTCGAATGGCGTCGGCTCCCTGGTAGTTGCGCGCCTGAAGCGCGGCGATGGCGCGGCGATGCTCGTAGTCGCGCAGTCCCCAATAAGCGACGACGACGATGAGTGCTACGGTCGCGGCGAGCCTTCCTTTGGGCATTCCATTCTTGCGGCCGCTGCTGATCTCTTCATTGATCAACGAGAACAGTGCGGGGACGATCAAGCCCAGCGTGAGAACAACCAGCAGGACCGGCTCGACGATGAAGACGATGTCCCAGGAAATCCAGCGTTCGGAAAATGGCCAGAAGGGACGCACTCCATAGGCGGTCGTGTAGTCGAGGAGAATGTGACTGAGACCGGCAAGGCATGCGTAGGCGAAAAGCACTCCCCAGCGCGGAGGCAGATTTGGATTGCGCGTTTTGCGGCCGCGTCCGCGCCAGAGGAAATAGACAAACGCGACGACCACAGCAGCCACCAGCGGCACACCGAGGAAAGAATGAGTGAAGCCGCGGTGATGGTTCAAGCCGAACGCAGAGCCTCCGAAGCGGCTGAGGACGTCGAGATCCGGCGCTTCGGCAGCCAGCGTCAACGTGGCCGTGGCGAGGGCCGTCTTGCGGTTGAGGCCGGCGCGGCCCATGGCTGCGCCGAACAGGAAATGAGTTACAGGTTCCAAGGGCTCTCCTGCTTGAAATTATCCCAAGCGGGGTGTGGATGGAGCGACGGGCGCCCCGCCCCTCCCGAGGCAAGCTGGGCGATCATGCGGGTACCAGCAGAGACAGGGCGTCGGCTTGCATGGTCATGCGCGCAGGCAATCGCCCCAGGAGTTCGCCGTCGGCTTCGACGAAGACTCGGTTGTCGGCGTGGTCGACATCGTGCCCCTCATTTCTTTTTTCCGGCAACTGGCAGACAACCTCCGAGCAACTGACCAGATCGATCCCGTCGATATCCCATTGGCGGCCGATAACGCGGCCGGCTACGTACTGGAGGAAAGCATTGCGGCTGGTGGTGCGGCACATGACTGTGCGGAGATCGCCGCAATCAAGCGATGCTCCGGGAACGAGTTCGCGCAGAACGTTTCCGAAAAAGCGAATTCGAACGGCCATGAGTTCGGTCAGTACGGCGCGCTCGCGGTGCCCGTTTCCGTTGGCATACTCGACCTCAAACTTCCTCATGCGATGAGTTGCCCACAACTGCCAGGCTTTGAAGTAGTAGCCGGCCATGCCAGAACTGCTCTTCAGGCCGGCGGTCAGTTTGTAGATCAGGTGCGCGTCCACGCCGACTCCGGCGGCGACGGTGAAAAAACGGGCTACGGGCTTGCCGTGGAAATCCTCGCATGCAACTCGACCGAGAGGAATGCGGCGGACTTTGCCGTTGACGGCGACTTGAGCGGCTGCGCTGGGGCGCGTGGGGATTCCGAGGTCGTGGGCGAGAGCGTTGGCGGTGCCAAACGGCAGAATCGCGAGCGCGACGGGCGTGCCGGCTAATGCCTGAATCACGTCGTGGATCGTGCCATCGCCTCCACAGGCAAAAACCGTGTCGCTGCCGTCGGCCACCGCGCAGCGGGCATTGTCAGTCGCTTCCTGGCTGGATCGGCAAATCGTCAGTTCGGTGCGCACCCCGGCGGACTGGATGACGCCAATGGCGTGGTTCAGTTCCGCGTCGCGTTTTTTTTCGCGGCGGCCAGAATTGGGATTGAACAGGATCGTAGCTTTGCGCATGCGTCGGCTGGGTCTGCTTTCCAGTTTAACGTACGCTCATTAACGTACGCCCCACTCCCACATGCCAAACATTGCTTTTTGCGAGATTGGATGTCCCGCCTGGCGCGCCAGCATCGTGATCTGCCCGCGATGGTGAGCGTCGTGCGCGATCAGATAACCAAGGAATCCGGCTACATCGGGGCGAAAACCCTTGATCCGTCCATCGCTTTCGAGGGAGGCCTGGAGGACTTCGCGAAGTGCAGCACGGCTTGCGTCGAGAGCTTTCTTTGCCTGGGCAGGCGTGACCGTGAACCGGTCGAGTTGCTCGGGAATTTTTCCTTTTGTCGCCTTTAACCACATCACGCGGACATTATGCATGTGCGCGACGACCCCAGCGATATCGCGCCCTTTTTTCGCAGGAGGCTCGGCGCGCCAGGCCTCGGCGGGCAGATTCTCCAGCAAATACTGGTTGATGCGGTCGTTGGTATCGAAGGCCGTGAGCAGAGCTTCGGCAAGAACGAAAGGCGCGGAGGCTTTTTTGGGCATGGCGATCGTTGGGAGTCTGAAACTCGCCGGTGCAATAGATTAGCAGGCGATTGCCTCGGCGGCCAAGCTTGTACTATGCTTGCGCGCAAAGTTATTGGAGCTTTCGTTTTCCACGTCGATTCAGAGCCAGTTAATTCACTCAGAGGGAGGTCAGTATGAAGGTGCTGACGGCTGCTCGGGCTGGGCTGTGCCTTACTTTCTTCATCAGTCTCACAGTCATTGTGGCGGCTCAGGATCATGCAATGGGAGCAGCAAAACCGGTCACCATGATGAAGGGCCTGGGTGATTTGCATCATCCGGTTTCGACCAGGAACACAGCGGCGCAGGGGTTTTTCGATCAGGGACTGCGGTTGATTTATGCGTTTAACCATGACGAGGCGGCGCGCTCATTTCAAAAAGCGGCGGAATTGGATCCCAAGCTGGCGATGGCTCATTGGGGGATTGCCGAGGCGGTTGGCCCGAACTACAACGATCCGGCCAGCGAAGAGCGGTTCAAGCAGGCGCACGAGGCGATTCAGAAGGCAGTGGATCTGAGCGGCAATGCTTCCGAAGCGGAGCGCGGCTACATTTTGGCGATGGCGAAACGCTTTCCAGAGGACCCGAAGTCCGATCTGCGGAAGGCAGCGGAAGACTATCGTGACGCGATGCGGGAACTGGTGAAGAACAATCCCGACGATGTTGACGCGGCCACGCTATTCGCGGAATCGGGAATGAATCTCCATCCGTGGGGACTATGGCATCAGGATGGAACGCCGGCGGAGGGCACGGAGGAGATTGTCGCAACCCTGGAATCGGTGATGAAACGCGATCCCAATCATGTGGGGGCACTTCATTACTACATTCACACCGTGGAGGCGTCGAATTCACCGGAGCGGGCTTTGCCTGCGGCGAACCGACTGGCCGCGCTGGCGCCGGGTGCGGGACACATCGTGCACATGCCCGCGCACGTTTACATCCGCACGGGAGATTACGCAGCGGCCGTCAAAACCAACGAGGAAGCGGCAGCCGTCGACCGCGCGTACATCAAGAGCAGTGGAGTGCAGGGTATTTACCCGATGATGTACTACAGCCACAACCTGCATTTCATCGCCATGTGCTCGGCCATGGTCGGAGACTATACGGAATCCCACAAGGCGGCGGAAATGCTCGCGGCCCACGTGGCGCCGGCGGTGAAGGACATGCCGCCGCTCGAAGGATTTGTGACGATCCCGATGGCGGTGAATGTGCGCTTCCACAAGTGGGACGCGATTCTGGCCATGAAAGAACCGAATGCGGAGATGAAGACCACGGTCGGCTTCTGGCACTTTGCCCGCGGGATGGCGCTGGCAGGAAAAGGCAAGATCGCCGAAGCCGAAGACGAATACAAGATTGTGTCCGAGGCTGAGAAAGCGACCCCACCCGATGCGATCTTCCAGATGCCGATTAACAACAAAACCAAAGACATTCTAAAAATTGCGGAAAACGTTCTGGGGGCGCAGGTGGCGCTGGCGAAGAAGGACAATGCGGCCGCGGCCAATATGCTTCGTGAAGCCGTCGCCGTGCAGGATACGCTGAAGTACGACGAGCCTCAGGATTGGTTCTTTCCCGTGCGCGAGTCACTCGGGGGAGTCCTGCTGATGAGCGGCGACGCCAAGGGCGCGGAGCAAGTGTTCCGGGAAGACCTGGCTAAGAATCTGCGGAATCCGCGCTCGTTGTTTGGTTTGCATCGGGCGCTGATGGCTCAGAATCGGAATTCCGATGCCTGGTTCGTGGAGCAGGAATATCGCACGGCGTGGAAGGGCGGCGCGGAGTTGAAAGTGGAGGATCTGGTATAGGAGCCGTATGAGCTACACCCCTTTTTATTGATTTGTCATCCTGAGCGAAGCGAGGGATCTGCAGTTCACTGCAAGATGCAGATCCTTGCCGGTGCCCCACTCATCGCATTCTCCGCGATGGTGGGATGTTGCGAGCGCTTCGGACGCCAGCCGTTCCTCGCGGCATTTTTTCAAAAACACCGAAGAGGCGGACCTGCCTCAACTGTTGCAATCGGTGTTCACGTCGACTGACCCGCATCTAGTCTCCGGCGTTAAACTCGAACCATGGCGGAGATGGGACGAATGCTGGTGATTCTTGGCATTGCCCTGGTGGTAATTGGGGGCATCGTCATGCTGCTGGGTCGAACGGGCCTGCCGCTCGGCCGCTTGCCCGGAGATATTTCGTATCGCGGCAAGAACACTACTTTCTATTTCCCACTGGCTAGTTCGGTTTTGATTAGCGTGGTGCTCTCGATTGTCCTTTTCGTGCTTGCACGATTGAAGCGGTAATCGTCAGCCGACGAAAAGCGCTGCCGGTCACCCAGGGACATTCTGATCCAGTCCCCAGGTTCCCCTGTGGCTCACTACCCAAACCCCGGGTTAGGGAGTAAGTTCGTATGCCGCTCCGGCGACACCCGTGCCGCCCGATGTAGTGAGACCGTAAAGTTGCTGGTTTAACAACGTCACTGCCCCTTCCGGATAAATTCCGTCAGAACCAGAGCCCGGAAACGCATGAATCACGTCCTCCGTCCAGCCGCCCTTGGATGGGGCCAGACTGAAAACCACGCCGCATCCTTTTAGCCGTTCCTCATTACAGTTTCCGCCGCCGCCAAAAGTTGTTTCGCCGTAGAGATTTTCCTTGGCGTCGATCGTAAGACTCGCTAGTTCTGGAAGTGCGCCGTCGGCGCCGCCTTGAAAGCTGTAAATGACGCTCTCAGTCCAGGAAGACCCCGCGGGGGTTAACTCAAATACGGTCCCACAACCTGATTCGCCTTTGCACTTTCCGGTTCCACCTAAAACTGTCAGACCAAACAAATTCCCAGCTTTATCGAGCGCGAGCCGACCGCTGGGCGATTTACCGTCGCTGCCGCCTTGGAAACTGTAGATGCTTCGGAACGCCCAATCCCCACCGGAGCGAAGTAGCTCAAATACGGTGCCATCTTTATGCTTATTAGGTCCACCCGAACTTGTCACGCCCCAGAGATTGCCCTTCTTGTCTTGAATGAGCCCACCGACAGGCAAGGAGCCGTCGCTTCCGCTAAAGTCGTGGAGCACGACGATATTCCATTCTCCACCCGCTTGCTTGAGCTCGAAAACTGTACCGTCATCACTGTTGCCACCACCGCTAGCCACACCATAGAGGTTCTGTGCCTTATCCAGGATGACTCCGCCCAGCGGAATCGCCCCGTGATAGTAATCAAAGGTATAGAGCACAGTTTCCGTCCACTCTCCGCTCGGCTGCGGCGAGAGCTCAAAGACGGTGCCGCATTGATTCAGGTAGCAGGTCTCGGTGCCACCGATTTGGGTGGTTCCATACAGGTTTCCGGCGGAATCGAAAACCAACTGGCCGGATGGGTAGGCACCGTCGTATGCCGCTCCGAAGTTATGCAGTACTGTTTCCGTCCAGGTTCCGCCGGGGCCGGGGGTCAATTCAAATGCAACCCCTGCATTGTAGGCGCCGCCTACCTGAGTGACACCGTAAAGATTTCCCTGGCTATCGAAGATCGCGCGATCGATAGGAGAACCGCCTGCTGCATAGCCAAAACTAAAAATGAGCTGTTCAGAGCCGGCCGCTAAACCCTCCACCGCGTAGAAGGTTATTAGTGAGAGGACGAGACTCAATGCTGTGCGCCTGAAATGTGACGAAGCCATGGCGAGGGCACCTCGGCGCTCTCAGATGCCTTGTCTCCGAGGGGAGTTGCAATCTCCACCTCTCTGCGAATTGACGCAGTTGGACCCGCCCCCCTGGGATAATCACTAGAACAAATCACCGGGACGAAAGATGTTCCACTAGCCTCCGCCCGCGGCCGTTCCAGCCCGGAAAATTTCGCCATACCGCCCGCTTCCCGCTCACAAATTCGGTCTTACACCGTTCGACGGATTGTCAGTTGTTTGCTGATCAAAGCGCCCAAGTCTCTGAGGAATAAAGACTTTACGCGCAAGCCCTTATTCTTCAAAGATTTGGCAGAAAAACGTTGCTAAGTCTCTGACTCTAAAAGACCGCCACTGAGGGGGTTTTCGCGCACGCGAGGTAACTGATCTTCGTTACACTGATCTTCACCGTGCGATCTTGACCACTTTCACGGCCTGACTTTCATGGAAATGTCCGACCAACTCGGCTTTCAGTTTCGCGCGCCCGAGCGACAGATTTGGACGGTGCGAGCTTTGGTTTCTGCCGTGCGGTCGCTCGTCGAACGGCAGTATTCCGATTGCTGGGTCGAAGGCGAGATCTCGAATCTGCGCATTCCGGATTCCGGGCATTTGTATTTCACTCTGAAGGAAGAATCGGCGCAGATTCGGGTCGTGATGTTCCGGTCGTCGGCGAAGCTGTTGCGGTTTCGTCCCGACAACGGATTGCACGTCACCGTTCGCGGTCGCATCACCGTGTATGAAGATCGCGGCGAACTGCAAATCTCGGCGGAGTTCATGGAGCCGAAAGGCGCGGGCGCGCTGCAGTTGGCATTTGAACAATTGAAGGCGCGATTGCAAGCGGAAGGATTGTTCGAGGCGTCACGCAAAAAGCTGGTTCCGCCGTTGCCGCAGAGAATTGGCATCATTACTTCGCCGCAGGGAGCCGCGCTGCGCGACATCCTGAACATTCTGGCGCGGCGACATCATTCGGCGAATGTGGTGATTTATCCGGCGCAAGTGCAGGGAGACTCTGCGCCTGGCGAAGTGATGGCGGGACTCCGACACTTTCATCGGGAAGTGCACCGCAAGGAAGCAGTCGAGGTCATCATCATTGCTCGCGGCGGAGGTTCGGTCGAGGACTTGGCTTGCTTCAACCATGAAGGCCTTGCGCGCGCGGTTGCGGATTCGAAGATCCCGGTGATTTCGGCGATAGGTCACGAGACAGATTTCACAATCGTGGATTTTGTCGCCGATCTGCGCGCGCCGACGCCTTCAGCGGCCGCCGAACTGGTGATCCGCTCGCGACAGGAAATCGAAGCGCAAGCCGAGGATTTGTATCGTCGACTGGAGCGCGCCGTGCGCTATCGCCTGCTGATGGCGCGTCAGGAACTGAACCAGCGCGCGCAGCAGGCAGCCTTTGCGCGCATGATGGACGGCATTCACCGGCGGCAGCAGAAGCTGGATGAACAGCGCTTTCGGCTGGAAAAGGCAGAACGGCAACTATTGGAGCGGTGCCATCGGCGCTCGGAAACCGCTTCCGCGGCGGTTCGGCACTACGACGCTCGCCGGCGTCTGGCTGCGGTGCGGCAAGGTCTGGAGGCTCAGGTTGCGAATCTGGGCGCGGCCGCGCAGAGGCGATTGCTGGAGATCCGCGGGGCGCTGGATCGGCAAACAGCCAGCCTGGAAGCGCTTTCGCCGGTCGCGATTCTGAATCGCGGATATGCTTTGGTGTTCGATGCGAAAGGCCAACTGGTAAAAGATGCGACGCGACTCGCAGGCGGGAGAAGAGGTGTCGGCGCGCCTGGCTCGGGGACGGGTTCGTGCTCGCGTAACCTCCGAGCTGACCGCGAGCGAACCGCAATGCAGTCGAACTGTTCAATGTCCGCTGCATTAGAATGAAGGCCAATTCAATTTTTGGCGTGAGGCTGGCGTGACGCTGTCGACGATCTGGTCGCACATCTCCGTTCATTTCGATCATCGACATCGTGCTGGTCGCGATCCTGATCTACCAGTTTCTAATGCTGGTGCGGGGCACGCGGGCGGCGCCGATGCTGGTGGGAGTAGCGACGCTCGGCTTGGCGTTTTATTTTGCGCGTCTGGGCGAATTGCGGACGCTGAACTGGCTGCTCAGCACGCTGTTGCCCTATGTTGTTTTCGCGCTGATCGTGGTTTTCCAGTCGGAGATCCGGCACGCGCTGGCAAATCTCGGGAGCCGGATTTCGCTGATGCGGTCTTCGAGTTCGGTGGCCGACGTTTATGACGACATTGTTTTGGCGGCCAATCTTTTTTCGCAAAATCAGACGGGCGCGCTGATCGTGATCGAGCGCGAGATCGGCCTGCGCACTTACATCGAGAGCGGAGTGGCGCTCGATGCCAGGCTGTCGTACGACCTGCTGGCGACAATTTTTCGTCCGAGCGCGCCTTTGCACGATGGCGCGGTGATTGTGCAGCGGGACCGCATTGCGGCGGCTGCTTGTTTTCTGCCGCTGTCGATGAACCCCGTGCTCTCGATCCAACTGGGAACGCGGCATCGGGCGGCGATCGGGATCACGGAAGAAACCGACGCGGTCGCGGTCATCGTTTCGGAAGAAACGGGCACCATCAGCGTCGCGGTAGCGGGGAGCATTGAGCGTGAGTTGACGGTGGAGCGGCTGCGGGAGCGATTGAGCAATCTGCTGCGCCGTTATGCTCCCGCGCCCAGCTTGCCCAGTCGGGTGGAGGAAAGCTTTATCGAAGAGGAGCCGCCCAGTTCGCAAGTCTCGCCCGCAGGCCGGATGCAGGAAGGGACGACTAGCGATGGCGAGTTGCAACGCAGCTTTTTCCAGCGCGTCTTCGTTCACAAATTGGACTCAAGATGGTTTCTCTGTTGCTCGCGGTCGGCTTGTGGCTGGCGGTGGCGCGCGATCCCATCGCCGAAGTCGAAATGAATGTGCCGCATCGAGTTCCGCAATCTTCCCGACAATCTGGAGATCGATTCCGCCAGCTTTACCGAGGCGCAGATCCGGGTGCGGGGACCGGAGCGCGTGATTCATCGCCTGGAGCCTGCCGATGTGCGAGCGGAGATCGATCTGGCCAACGTTCGCCCGGGGAACGGACTTTCGATTTGACCGGCCGGCACGTGCACGTGCCGCAGGATCTGGAAGTGGTGCAGATCATACCCGGCCAGTTTCACCTTTCCTTCGATCAAGCGATGCGACGCGTATGGTTGAGGTTCGTCCGCGCGTGACCGGAAATTTCGCGAGCGGCATGCGAGTGGCGCAGGTGATCGCCGATCCGCTCGAGTGTCATGATCACGGGGCCGCACCGCCGGGTCGAAGCGGTGGAGGCGGCGACCACGGATCCGGTCGACGCGAGCGGGGCCATGACGCGAGCTTCTTTTGTGACGCAGGCCTATGTGCCCGACCCACTGATCCAGGTTGTACACCCCACCGCCGATTCGCGTGACGGTTATCATGGAAGGTTCGGGAAATCAGAAAAAGTAAGA
>CAVOTW010000035.1:0-178014 GCA_963699405.1 uncultured Acidobacteriaceae bacterium
AAAGCCGGCCTCAGTTCGGATTGGAGTCTGCAACTCGACTCCATGAAGCTGGAATCGCTAGTAATCGCAGATCAGAACGCTGCGGTGAATAAGTTTCCCGGGCCTTGTACACACCACAACCAGGGGCATCACGAAAGTGGACTGCACTAGAAGCCGGTGCGCTAACCGCAAGGAAGCAGCCGTCCAAGGTATGGTTAGATGATTGGGGTGAAGTCGTAACAAGGTAGCCGTAGGAGAACCTGCGGCTGGATCACCTCCTTTCTAAGAGAGAACGTCATGGCATTCTTGCTTCGGCAAGGAATGTTGCCATGTACCCCTCGAAATCTCTAAACTAACCTGAAGAGACCAGAGGGAGCTTACGGTCAGACCTCTCTTGCTCGAACATTTGTTCACGACCGTCAGGACTTGGGCTTAGCCTGGTCGCGCGTTGAACCTTTTGCCTCGAAAGAAAAAAAGCTATCAGCTATCAGCTATCAGCTATCAGTGAAATGTGGTCTAACTGACAGCTTGAGGCTGATAGCTGAGAGCCGATTAACGCTGGGCTCTCAGGGAGTACGACAAATCGGGAAACCGGGCCTGTAGCTCAGTTGGCTAGAGCGCACCCCTGATAAGGGTGAGGTCGGAAGTTCAATTCTTCCCAGGCCCACCAGAATCAGCTGTCAGCTTTCAGCCGGTCAGCCCCCTCAGGAAAATCGCATGGTTTCATCCGCGAAGTTTTACCTGATGGCTGAAGGCTGATTTTTGGTTAACCACTAAAGAGGATATAGCTCAGCTGGGAGAGCGCCCTGGTTTGCAACCAGGAGGCCGCCGGTTCGATCCCGGTCAGCTCCACCAAAACAGTCGTCAGCCTTCAGCTATCAGCCGTCAGGTAAAGCAGGTTTTCATGATCGCTAGAGAGCTGCATGGCTGAGAGCTAATCCGATAGTTGGGCATCAAATGCGACAACCATCCGGAATCAGTTCACGGTCCAGAGAAAGTCGCTTTGACGCCGAACATAGGGTTGGAAGGGCGCGATTAGCAGGTTCGCTTTCCTCCCCGCCGTTCGCAAAATCCAAACCCGCTCAGGCGGGTCAGAGGAACAAAGTAAAAGCTGAGTTGTTAGCGAATAGCCAACGACGAATAGCGAGCAGGGGCGTTTGCCAGGACGAAATTTGACAACTGAATAGATTGGGCAAATTACAAGGCGAAGTAAATTTTTATGAGTGCCGATGTACCTGCTCGTGTACATAAGACTTCTTCGATCGGATGGCCGTCTTACCCGGATTGTGATTCCGAGCGAAGCGAGGGATCTGCAGTTGGCGCTGCAGCGAACGTGTTTAAGCGTGCGAGGAGCAGGGTGGCGCTATAAATAATTTGCAAGGCGCAAAGAGTTTTACTGATGGCTTAAGGCTCTGACCAGCGAGAAGTGCGAGTGGCTCGAGTAAATTTTATGGTCAAGCTACTAAGGGCGCATGGTGGATGCCTTGGCAGAAGACGGCGATGAAGGACGTGGCAAGCTGCGATAAGCCTCGGGGAGCCGCAAGCAGGCGTTGATCCGGAGATTTCGGAATGGGGAAACCCATGAGGGTAAAACCTTCATACGGCCCGATGAATCCATAGTCGGGTGCGAGCAAACCCAGGGAAGTGAACCATCTCAGTACCTGGAGGAAAAGAAAGAAACCTCAATTGGGATAGTAGTGGCGAGCGAAATAGCGTCGGCCTAAACCTGTTTCACCTTCGGGTGACACAGGGGTTGTAGGGCCAGCAACAGTAGAGTTACCAATCCGGTTGTTAGTCGAAGCCCGCTGGAAAGCGGGGCCATAGAGTGTGATAGCCACGTAGGCGAAAACAATCCGGACTCGAAGCTGGTACCTGAGTATCGCGGGGCACGAGAAACCCTGCGGGAAGCTACGGGGACCATCCCGTAAGGCTAAATACGTGCTTCTGACCGATAGTGAACCAGTACCGTGAGGGAAAGGTGAAAAGAACCCCTGCGAGGGGAGTGAAATAGTACCTGAACCGTGTGCCTACAAACGGTGGGAGGACTATGCGGCGCAAGCCGAAAGTCTGACCGCGTGCCTATTGCATAATGAGCCGGCTAGTTATTCTTGTCAGCAAGGTTAAGCGAAAGCGAGCCGTAGCGAAAGCGAGTCCGAATAGGGCGAATCAGTTGGCAGGAATAGACGCGAAGCGGGATGATCTACCCTTGGCCAGGATGAAGGTAGGGTAAAACCTACTGGAGGTCCGAACGGCTGTTTGTTGAAAAAAGCTCCGATGAGCTGAGGGTAGGGGTGAAAGGCTAATCAAATTCCGTGATTGCTCGTTCTCTCCGAAATAGCTTTAGGGCTAGCCTCGTATGATTTGTCGTGGTGGTAGAGATCTGAATGGACTATGGGGCTTTCCAGCTTACAGAATCCAATCAAACTTCGAATGCCATAGAACAACCAATACGGGAGTCAGACAGCGGGGGCTAAGCTTCGTTGTCGAGAGGAAAACAGTCCAGATCGCCTGCTAAGGTCCCAAAATACAAGCTAAGTGGGAAAGGAAGTCGGAACGCCCAGACAGCCAGGAGGTTGGCTTAGAAGCAGCCATCCTTTAAAGAAAGCGTAATAGCTCACTGGTCAAGCGGTCCGGTGCCGACAATTTAACGGGGCTTAAGCTTGTTACCGAAGCAGCGAATGCATCACTTCACAGTGGTGCGTGGTAGGAGAGCATTCCCAACGATTTGAAGCCAGACGGAAACGACTGGTGGATTGTTGAGAAGAGACCCTGCCGGCATAAGTAGCGATAACGGAGGTGAGAACCCTCCGCGCCGAAAGTCTAAGGTTTCCTGAGAAAGGTTAATCCGCTCAGGGTCAGGCGGTTCCTAAGGTGAGGCCGAAAGGCGTAACTGATGGACATCCGGTTAATATTCCGGACCTCCCGTGCAGTCGTTATCACGATGGGGAGACGCAGAAGGATAAGCAGGCCGTCCTATGGCTATGACGGTTGATGCGTGTAAGGTGTTTCTCGTAGGAAAATCCGCGAGGAAGTTATCACTGAGACGCAAAACAGTACCCCGTATGGGGGAAAGCTGCTGATTCCACACTGCCGAGAAAATCCTCTAAGGAGAATGTATGGGATCCGTACCTCAAACCGACACAGGTAGACGAGATGAATATTCTAAGGCGCTCGTGAGAACAGTTGGTAAGGAACTCGGCAAATTAACCCCGTAACTTCGGGAAAAGGGGTGCCTCACTAGGATGCAAGTCCGAAGAGGCCGCAGAGAAATGCGCATTGCGACTGTTTAACAAAAACACAGGTCTCTGCTAAGTCGAAAACGACGTATAGGGGCTGACGCCTGCCCGGTGCTGGAAGGTTAAAGGGAGAGGTTAGCCGCAAGGCGAAGCTTTGAACTGAAGCCCCAGTGAACGGCGGCCGTAACTATAACGGTCCTAAGGTAGCGAAATTCCTTGTCGGGTAAGTTCCGACCTGCACGAATGGCGTAACGAAAGTGCGACTGTCTTGCCAACTGGCACGGCGAACTTGTAGTGCCGGTGAAGATGCCGGTTGCCCGCAACTAGACGGAAAGACCCCGTGCACCTTTACTATACCTTTACTATGAACTATGGCACTTGCTGCGCAGGATAGGTGGGAGGCTTTGATTTCAGGTTCTCGGACTTGGAGGAGCCAACGGTGAGATACCACCCTGCGAGTTCTGTGGTTCTAACATATTCCCGTGATCCGGGAAATGGACATAGTAAGGCGGGTAGTTTGACTGGGGCGGTCGCCTCCTAAATTGTAACGGAGGCGCGCGAAGCTACGCTCAGGCTGTTTGGAAATCAGCCGTCGAATGCAAAAGTATAAGCGTGGTTGACTGCGAGACCTACAAGTCGAGCAGGTACGAAAGTAGGCTTTAGTGATCCGGTGGTTCTGTATGGAATGGCCATCGCTCAACGGATAAAAGGTACGCCGGGGATAACAGGCTGATCGGAGCCAAGAGTTCATATCGACGCTCCGGTTTGGCACCTCGATGTCGGCTCATCGCATCCTGGAGCTGTAGAAGGTTCCAAGGGTTAGGCTGTTCGCCTATTAAAGCGGTACGTGAGCTGGGTTCAGAACGTCGCGAGACAGTTCGGTCCCTATCTGTTGTGGGCGCAGGAGATTTGAGAGGGCCTGTCCTTAGTACGAGAGGACCGGGATGGACGAACCTCTTGTGATCCAGCTGTCATGCCAATGGCATCGCTGGGTAGCGAAGTTCGGTTGTGATAACCGCTGAATGCATATAAGCGGGAAGCACTCCTCAAGATGAGATCTCCCAACCCTTAAGGGTAATGAAGGGCCCAGGTAGACTACCTGGTTGATAGGCAGGATGTTGAAGCGCAGTAATGCGTGTAGCTTACCTGTACTAATCGCCCGTTCGGCTTGACCATAAAATTTACTCGGTGCAGAAACAGCCGTCAGTAACTCAGCTATCAGCTTTCAGTTCGAACTTGTTCGAAAGCGATGGCCTCCTCAGAAGCGTCAGAAACTGGACGCCGCTGAAGACACAGTACTGACGACTGGCGCCGACGAAATGATATGCCAAGTGATTTAAGGCAACACCCAATCTATTCAGTTGTGAGGCTTCGTCCTCACGTTCTTTGAAATCAGCTCTCAGCCGTCAGCTCTCAGCTTTCAGTCAGGACGATTTTTATTCAGAATGTCATCCTGGGCGAAGCGAAGGATCTGCTGTTGGCTGGGACCATCAAGTTTGCCGCGCATCAACCAAATAGTCAGCGCAGTATGAAGTTACTGATAACTGACGGCTGATAGCTGACGGCTCCGACTTGTCGGTGATCTTACCGCGGGGGTTCCACCCGTTCCCATCCCGAACACGGAAGTTAAGCCCCGCTGGGCCGATGGTACTGCACGCGAAAGTGTGTGGGAGAGTAGGTAGTTGCCGGCATAAATAAAGGCCAGTCTGAGAAATCAGATTGGCCTTTTCCGTTTGCCGGGGCTAGTGACCTTGGATACTCGCGGAGTCGGAGAGACAGCCAATACCATATTGGCATGGCTTCCGAGAACCTGAGCGGCGAACGGCCTATCTACGTGCGTTTTTTTCTCTTGCTACTTGGCGAGGCCGTTGTCGGTGTGTTCCTCTATGCCGTTTTCACATTCCTGCCTTTCGCTGTACAAATGCTAATCGGGTTGGCGAGTTGGGCGATCGTTTTTGGTGAAAATTTAAATTTCCCGAAGAACAGAAGCCTTGGATCACTCCTCTGCGGAATCACTGGCATGGCAACTTTTTCTTGCTCTATAGCGTGGAGATTCACCCATAACGAAACCTGGTCGCGACTGGCGTTCGTAGGTGCATGCCTGCTGGCTGGCCTCATATTTCTTGATCGCCGGCAGGAGTGGTTCGACCTTGAGTAGTGGATGAAATGCGATTCTTCCTCATCAGAGCCGACGAACGTCGGCTGCGGACTGAGGTACCCACAGAGCGCAGACGAGATCCCTCGCACAGAACGCTCGGGATTTCGGCTGCGGGCTCCCGCTTCGCTCACGCCCGCAAAGCGCCTCAAGTTAAGCCCCGCTGGGCCGATGGTACTGCACGCGAAAGTGTGTGGGAGAGTAGGTAGTCGCCGGCATTAAATAAAGGCCAGTCTGAGAAATCAGATTGGCCTTTCCCTTTTCGCCTGGTTTGTGTCTGTGTGGAGCGGACACTCCTGTCCGCTGCCGTTGGTTTTGATCTTGGTGTTGGTTCTGATGTTGATCTTGGTGTTGGTTCTGATGTTGATGTTGCTCTTGATTTGATTCTGACAGCTCGCAGTCAGGAACAAATCAAAAAACAACCCCCAAGGTCAAAGGCGGCGGACAAGAGTGTCCGCCCCACACGGTTATTTAATCTGAGCCACCCAAAGCCACCGATAGTCCTCGGGACGAACCACCAGCCCCGCCCGCACCGGATTTTGCCGGATATACTCGAGTTTCTCGCCAAAACTTTCATCCGACCGCAGCACATGATCCAACGATTCATCCTGCCAAACTGGCCCGGAGCTCCCGAGCAATCTATTCACGCTCCGAGCCGAAACTCCCTTGATCCGCTTCAAGATTACCGGCAAAGAATAAGGCCAGCCCCCAGGGTCGCACGTGGGAGTCAGCAACATGTGCGCATGATCGGGCATCACAACCGCAGCGTGGAGATCGTAGCGCTTCCCATCGTCGTGCCGGCAATGCTGAAGAATAAGATCGTGCGCCCCCGCCGTGAACGGCTCGCGGATCAGCTTTCGAAATGTCACAAAGATCGCGCGGTCAGCTTTCTGATAATGCGGCAGCCGCCGTCGATACTCGTACTTGTGAGCCAGCGCGGAGGTCTCGGACATAAGTTCATTGAACAGCTTCCGCAAGAAAGTTGTCAGTGATGTCCGTACATCGAATAAGTTCGGTTTTGTGCCCGTGTGGAAGGACTTTTTGTGTGGAGCGGACACTCCTGTCCGCTGCTTTTGGTGTTGATCTTGGTTTTGGTTCTGTTTCTTGGTTTTGCTTTGGGCAGTTCCGGTACGAAAGAATCAAGAGCAACCCCAAAGTCAAAAGCGGCGGACAAGAGTGTCCGCCCCACACGGGTATGGGAGAGTACGTAGTCGCCGGCATTAAATAAAGGCCGATCATGGGAACATGGTCGGCCTTTTCCTTGTCCGCCAAGATAACGGTCATCCTGCCCTGCGATTTGCGGGCGGTGCCGTCTCGATGTGGTGATCCTTCTTCCACTTGAGAAAGGACTCCCTCGCAGCCATCAGCCACTGATCATGGGGCAGGCCTGATTCGGTTTCCTCAAGTATGTACTCGCCAAGGGCTACGTATCTACCGAAACCCTCAGTCCACCCGTACCAGTCCCCGTACTCGTCCGCAAGCTGGTTGACTATTACAGTTGCCCTGCTCCTGTGCTGTTCTTTTTCTTGCGAGGTCTTCTTCATCTGTCCATCATAGTTCGTCATGCTGATCACTACTCCTTCGCCATTCTTACGCCCAGCACGACGACGATGTCAACAGATGCGAAGAAGAGGCTCCACGCGTGACGTTCACTGCGGAAGAGCTGCGAGAGTTTCTGCGGGTAGAGGAGAGGAGTAGAGCCGATTTTGCTACTGACCTACCGCAAGAAGATCAGTTCCGGAAGGCAAATCGCCGCGTCGAGCGTCCACGGCATCAATTCTTAGATAGCAGGATGTAGAGAACGCCTTTCCATCCTGGAGATATACCTTCAGAGTGGCGGCCATGTCATCCCCGCTCTCTAGATCATGCGGGATCGGTTCAGCACCTCTGAAAATCAACATGCCACTGATGTTGTCCCCGACGCCGAGCTTACCTTGGCTATCGACTCGGTGATTGAGGGTCATGTGTCGCGGATACCTCAAGAACGGCGGCTTTATCATGTATTCAGTCTCGCTCGAAATGCCGTCATCGGGATCAGGCAGAAGATCAAGCTCGTCATCCTTCCACGGCAAAAGGAGTTCATATCGTCGAATGACAGCTGGTCTCCTTGGTGAATCGTTAGTGATGGAGACTCTGACAAAACAAAAGACGCGGCCATCCGGCAACGTCCAAGCGCAATTCTCAATGTTGCTACCGTTTTGACGGATGACGATCTTGCGTCGTCGATCGAGGAACGCGTTGACGACCTCCAGCTGATTCCAGCTAATGCAACACCAATTCCATACCAGCTATTCGGATTCGATGTGAGTCCTATCATCAATCGAAGTATAGCGCGATCATGAATGCTGATTCCATCGCATAGTCGCGGCACACCTCGCCGAAATACCACGTAAAATGCGATGCTCCCGACTGCAATGCGCTGAGTGTTTTACTTCGCGGGAACCGAGGCCCTCGGCGCGGGCGCGCCTCGCAGCAATCCTTCGGTGCTCAGATCCTCGTCGATATCGGGCCAATGAATTGCATAGCCGCCGGCGGCCACTTTCCAGTTGTTGGCGGGTGGCCCACTTTTTCGGCACGCTCATAACGCGATTCGCTTTGAATCGTTGAATAGACTAACTGGGGGTGCCCCACTTCTCGCGCTTTTTCGAGAAGTGGGCCGCTACACTGCTGACACCGTTGTGGTTTTGGTTCCAGGCAGCCGGCGGTCGAATCTTCATCTTCAGCACTCCCAGTCGTTGACTTTCACCGGGCCAGCTTCCCCCAGAGTGTACGCTCGAAAGCTGCTCCACTTCCAAAGTTCTGGGGAGGTTACTAATCCGCGCTCCACTGGATTGCGAGCAAGGGTTGCAGCCGGTAACAACTGCAAGTGATGAAATGTAAGTCCCTGGCGCCGTAAAAGCGCTCCGGCTTGTTCCACATGGCGAGAGGTTAGCCCTGCCCGAGCGTCGGCGCGGTGACATGGCACACCGTCCAGTTGTGATGAAGAGAAAACTGTCGCTGCCGGCGGCGCGGCCGCCCACTTCTCGAAAAGCGCGAGAAGTGGGGCACCCCCAGTTCGTTAACTCAACGATTCAGTGGTTCGCGTTATGATCGTGCCGAGGAAGCGGCCCCAGATGTGCTGTGGAGCATAGTCGAACAGACGGTCTTGCGGAGGAAGAGACTGTCGGCGGCGTGGCGGCCCACTTCTCGAAAAGCGCGAGAAGTGGGGCACCCCCAGTTAGTTGATTCAACGATTCAAAGCGGACGCGTTATGATCGTGCCGGGGAAGTGGCCCTCCCGCCACTGATGGGACTCTTACCACCCGACCCGTTTGTTCCCCGCCACCAAATCAAAATGCCGATCGCGGCTCAGTAGCGGAAACGAATGTTGCCGGCAGAGCGCTGCGATCCAGATGTCGTTGGTTGGAATCGGCTTGCCCTTGCGCTTTAGTTCGAGAGTGATTTCTGCGTAACAGTGTGTGGTGGGCTCGGTGATGTCGAGCACTGTGCAGTCCTGGAGCAATCCCGCCAGCCAGTTTTCGTAGGTGGCGCGATTTCGCGACTGCGCGATTCCGTGGCGATACTCACCCAGCACAATGACCGGAATGGCTATCTCTCCGGCGCGAGCGAGTTCAGCAATCACTCCAGGATCATCGTCCGCCGCCGCTGACAGCGCGTTGGTGTCGAGAATCATTCTTATCTCGAATCAGCCCAGACTTCCGGATCGATCCGCTCGAAGGCTTCTTCCACCCGCTTCTCGATTTGCTTCCTCTCTTTGTGCAGGTGTTTGAGCTTCCCGAAATGCTTCATCCAGGGCCTTTCCCGCGAGGTCGTTTTCAATTTCTCCTGCACCGCTTCGGTGACCAACTGTCGAAGGGGAATGCCCCGTTCGGCCGCGACGGACTTGGCGCGGCGGAACAGGAAATCGGGAATTTCGAGAGTTGTCTTCATGGGGCCATATTACCATATTTATGGGAAAAGACGACTGGCCCAGAACGAAAGCCGAGTTTCGAGTCAGCCCGTCATGCGACAATCTTTTTACCATGCCAAAGACGTCGAACCGTTTGGAGCCACGATGGCCCGCAATGCTTGCTCTGCTGGCCGTGGGAGGATTGCGCTTTGCTCTGCCCGAGTCTCTCTCAATGGGCCCCGACTGGCTAATCATCGTCGTTGTCGGAGTGCTTCTGATTCCCACAGCTTGGGCACGCCAGCGTGGCAAAGATAGTCTCAACAAACTCCTGGGCTATCTGCTGAGCTCCATCGTGACCGTCGACATGATCTGGTCGCTTGGACTGCTGGTCGCGGCCCTGCCCGCGCATCGACAGTCTCCTAAGGATCTGTTGCGTTCCGCAGCTGCCTTATGGATTACGAATATTCTGGTTTTTGCCTCGTGGTACTGGCGATTGGACGCCGGTGGACCGCGCGAGCGTGAGTTGCGTGGCGTACATACCGACGGAGCATTCCTTTTTCCGCAGATGACGCTCGATCAGCAAGCCAAACGCGCGATGGGAGAACAATGCTGGAGTCCAGGTTTCGTGGATTACCTTTTTCTCGCCTTCAATACCAGCACTGCATTTTCGCCAACGGACTGTCCCGTTTTGTCAGGATGGGCCAAAATACTCATGATGGTTCAGTCGCTGATTTCCCTGACAACGGTGGCTCTATTGGCAGCTCGCGCAGTAAACATTCTTTAGCAGCCGGTTCGCGGCCCTTGATTTTGCTTGATTCCAAGATTTAGCCGCCGCGTAATAAACACGGAACCTACAAGACTTCCAGAAACATAGCTTCCAAGCTCTTGATTCCAAACCAAATCAAAGCGCTATGACTCCATCCTTGATCACGGAGCTAACTCTATGGTTTATAAAGACCTTACAAACAACTCCCTTAAACTCAAAGACCTGGAGGGAAATTACCCCTAAGTCTTTGATTCCAAAAGACCGAGCAGGGAGGGTCTGACTCCCCAAGACTAATAGAGCTCATATAGGAATGATGCTCCCGCTGAGTAACTCGCAGTCTGCTCACTTACGTCACCTCGTCACAAAAACACTTCACAACTAACCTTTTGGTGGAGGGTTTCTGTCTACATGAACAACACATTCACGAAATCGCTGTTACTCCTGGCAGTCGGGGGACTTATGCTCGCGGGTTCCGCTTCTGCTCAAACCACAACCACTTCTGGAGCTGGCCCTGGCGTAGTCGATCCTGGCCATCCGCGCGTGAACGAAGTGAACGGACGCGAAGAAAACCAGCAACAGCGCATCGCCAACGGCGTCCAGAGCGGGAAATTGAATGCTCGGCAGACCGCCAACTTGGAGAATCGCGAAGCCAGCGTGCAGAACCGCGAAAAAAGAGATATGGCAAAGAACGGCGGCCATCTGACGAAGGCCGAGCAGCGAGGCATCAATCGTCAGCAGAACCGGATCAGCCGCAGCATCGCAAAAGACAAGCACGAATAGTCCGGCGAGACGACAGGAAAGCGGAACCAGAGTTAAAATTAAAGGATAGCCGCAGTCTCGCTGCGGCTTTTCTTTTGGCCATCGTAGTGATCGACCAAAAGTGATCGACCCGAATGGCCGAATCTAAGGGTCGAAGCTATGGTTTCATCGTGCGGATGTACCTCACCACCGCCGCGATCTGCTCTCTCGACAGTTTGCGATCGTACGCTGGCATCCTGTTTTTGCCTCGGCTGGTGATGGCGATCAGTTCCTGGTCTGACTGTTGTTGCACTTCGGGGGAACGCAGGGAGCGCAACTTCAGATGCTTGCCGAGGGTGGTGTCTCCCGCTCCGCTGGCGGCATGACACGCCGAACATCTCATTTTGTAGATATCGGCTCCGCTCTGGGCAAACGCATCACTGGAGAAAAACGCCAGCGCAATCAGGACGAGAAACACCGCAGCAGAGCCTGGAACACGCAGTTCGCGCGTCGCAAACAACTTCGAGTTTTTCAGCAACCCGCTAGCCTCCAAGCAAACCCGCACAACTCAATCTTACCAGTTCAACTTCAATGCGAACTGGAACTGGCGCGGGTCGTAGGCAGCGGTGGCCTGGCCAGCCAGGATAAACAGCGGGTTGACGGCGGCCACGTTGTAGCGATTGGCGATATTGAACATGTCGGTGATGAAATCCATATTGAAGCGCTCGCCGAATGCGATGCGTTTGGAAAAGCGCACATCGTTGAAGATCGTCCACGGCGTAATGCCCGCGTTGCGGCCCAGATTGCCATCAAGGGAACGGAGTCCGGAGAGACCGATCTGGCCGTTCCAGTTGCCGCCAAACGCTTCCGGCAGGGCGCAAGGCTCCTGGAAATAGCCCGTGGGCGAAGACTTGGATGCCACCGCCGCATAGCCGCAGCCGTTAGTTGCTGTCCCGGCAGGCACGATGTTGGGCCGTCCCGTGAGGGGGGAAAACTGGAGATTGTCCGCGTTGCCGGTGAGGACGTTAAACGGCCGTCCGGCGCCGACTTCGATCTGCGGAGCAAACGTCCAATTGCTGAAAACCTTGCTCACGAAGCTGCTGCCGTTGAGTTTGCCCGACTGGTAAACGCCACTGAAGACGAAGCGATGACGCTGATCGAAGGTGGAAGAGGAACGATCGGCGCCCGGGATGTAGCTGTCCTGCGGGGTAAGCGTGGCCTGCAGGTCGGTGGCATCATCGATAGCGTGGGACCACGTGTAGGACGCCAGGAATTCATAGTGCTGCGTGAAGCGCTTGCGGAGATTGGCGGTCAGCCCGTGATAAACCGAACTGCCGTTGGAGTAGTTGGCATCCATGTCGCTGAAAGGGACGCAGCCCGTGTAAGGGCCAGCCGGGGAAGTGGGATTACAGGCCGAATTGAAGCCAGGCAGAGTTTTGATTAAAGTTTCCGCCTGCGAGACGCAGGCGCCCATGCCAATCGCCTCGTAGAAGGCGGCGATGGAAGGATTCAGTCCTCCGGGGCGGAAGAAATTCATGAGGGAAGCATCGACGTAGCCTGGGCCACATCCAGTTACGAGGTAGGGATTGCTGGCGGTATTACCGGCTGCGAGGGCGGCCACGTAATTGGCGGTCATCAAGTCGCCGCGAATGGTGTTCGCGTTAATGGGACGATTGATGTGCCGGCCGCCGTTGAAGTTATATGCGAGACTGAGCGCGTATCCGCCGCCAAGGTCGCGCTCGAGGGTCAGGTTCGCTTGCTGCGAATACGCGTACACGAAGTTCTTGCCCTGTGGGTAACCGAAGGGCTGGAAGGCGAGCGGCATGAACGTCGAACCACTAAGGTAGTTCTGGGTAAGGAATATTGAGTTGGACGGTGACGCGAGGCCGCAACTTTGGCCGCTGTTAGTGCAAGAAAACCGTTGTTGGTTGGGCGCGTAGTTCAATGCGGCCAGCACCGCGGGGTTGGTGGTAGGGGAGCAGGGCGAAGAGACGGAACCAGTCGCGGAGGGCAGAGATCCCTGAAAAATGGGTATCGCATTCAGGTTGGCAGGGTTCCCGGCTCCGAGGCACGGGGAAAGGCCGAGGATGGCCAACTGCCCGCTGGATGATCCGTCCGAGGCATCGCCCAGGAAGTAGAGACCGAGCAGGGGATGGTCATAGAACATGCCGAACGAGGCGCGGACTACGGTTTTACCGTCTCCCTTCGGATCCCAAGCGATGCCGATACGTGGCTGAATATTGTTGGTATCGGTCTGGATGCCTTTCTGCAATCCCAGAGTGTTATAGGCGGGAATGGCCAGTCCCTGGAGTGGCTTAAGTTTGGGCGGAAATTCCACGTCGTAGCGCACACCATAGTTGAGAGTCAAATTGTGGCGCACGCGCCAGGAATCCTGCCAGAACACGCCCAGGGGCTTGTTGGAGAAGGAGTCGCGCGGATTACCGATACCCTGAATGAGGTCTTCCGGGAGGCCGGCTCCGTAAGCCTGCACGGGTGCAAGGCCGGGAAAGGATGAAGGAAAGCCGAAGGGAGTCACAGAGAAACCGGAGAAGTCGTACACGCCGCCGTAATTCACCGTGAAGGTAGCGGTGAGCGGAATATAGTCGAAGTCACCCCCGAACTTGGTGTCGTGCCGTCCGAAGCTCCAGCCGAGACTGTCTTTGAACTGATAGCGCTCCTCGACGCGTTGAATATAGGAGTAAGGTTCACGGCCGAAATAGGCGTACCCCGTAATGTTGATGGCTGGGTCGGAGCCACCTGGTATCTGAGTATTGTAGAAATAAGACAGACCTCGCCGGGCGTACTGGAAAAGGAAATCGTTCACCTTGCTGGGGCCGATCGTCCACGTATCCTGCACCACCCCGGCCACATCGCGGTAGGTTTGTTGCGAAGTGCGTGAGTAAGAATTCTGACCGAAGGGTTGGTCCTGGCCGTTGACTTCGATGCCGGTGATCGTGCTCGGGCTGGCATTGACGCGAAACGTGATGCGGTTGTTGGCGCTTACGTTGTGGTCGATGCGAAACGCATAGAGGCTGGTGCCTTCGAAGACGGGGAAGTTGCCGATCTGCTGAGACAGAGTCTGGTAAGAAGTGGGCACGGGGGTACACGGGCCAGGAGGAAGGCAAGTCGAGGGGAAGCCGACCCAGCTACTGAGGGCACCTCCCGTCAAACCCTGCACCAAACCGGTGGGCCAGTATCCCTGCACTGCTTGACCTGACGACGCCCCGAGTAATGCAACATAGTTGGGCAAGGCAGCGGCGTAAGCACCTTCTTGCGCGGCAGTCAGGCTCTGCAGAAATGGGAGCTGTGCCTGTCTGTCCACCATGATCGTCCCAAAGGGAAGAGGGAAAGACCCGGCACCCGCCCCGCCCGGACCGCTGCCAATGCCTGTGGCAGTGTTGAAGGGCACCAAATCGAAATCTCCCTGCCCGATACTGGAGAATCCGGTCTCATGCCGCCGCGTAACTTCGTAGGAAAAGTAATAGTACGTTTTGTCTTTCTTGATGGGTCCACCGAAAGCTGTACCAGCTTGGACGCGGGTGTACGCAGGATTCGGCGTGGTGCTGAAAGGATTGACGGCCTGGAAATCGCGATTCCGCAAGTATCCGTAGGCATCGCCGTGGAAGTCATTCGATCCGGAGCGGGTGATGATGTTGACCACGCCGCCAGAGGCGCGGCCATATTCGGCGGCGTAACTGTTGCTGATGATTTGGAATTCCTGAACATCTTCCTGAGAAACAGTGGAGCGCACGCCATTGGTGGAATTGTCGGTAGCATCCGCGCCATCGACGTTCACCAGGTTGGAGCGCGCGTTTTGGCCGCTCATGTTGAGACCGGAAGTTGGCGCGGCGCCAGTGTTGGGTGCGTCATCGCGAGAGACTTGCGAATCGGTGAGCGTGAACTGAATGTAGTTGCGTCCGTTGATGGGCAGGTTGTCGATGCGACGTTCGCCGATCGTGTCGGTGGTGGAACTGCGCGAAGTCTCGACCAGTTCGGCCTGGGTGCTGACTTCGACGACCTCCTTGCCGCCCGCAATGGTGAGCGTGACGGGTAACTCTACAATTCCACCGACCGTGATGGCCACGCCAGCGGCTTCAGCTTTGGCAAAGCCGGATGCGTCCACGGTCACGGAATAATTCCCAGGAGGCAACTGCCGCGCACTGTAGCCGCCCTGACCATCCCCGGTGCCCGCGCGTTCCAATCCCTTGGCGGCATCTCGGACGATGACGGTGGCGTTGGTCACGACGCTGCCCTTTGGATCTTTCACGGTAATGTGGAGGTCGCCGGTGGCGGCGCCCTGCGCAAAAGCAAATTGACGGACGAGCAAAAACACGACCGCGAGGCAGAAGAGACGCAACGTCGCTTTCATAGGACTCCTGGGAGCTTCCGCAACATCGAGGTTGCGGAAGGGTGCAACTAAACGGCGCGGTTTATGGCTAGCTAAACGAACTTCCAGCACGTTGATGGAAAGGGATACCGCTGATATGTACATCACGCGAGGGTGCGAAGGCAAGCAATTAAGCTGATTCCGGGTTGGTTGAGGCCCAACGCGCAACAATTTGTCTGGCCTCGCTTCCTTCTGCGCATTGCGTTTGCGTGAGCCTTTCTTTAAATTTTGGGAGCGCACAATTCTGGAACAAGGGTGAGCGCGCGAAAATTCCTTCTTTTCAAACATGGATGTTGAAAATTTCAACGGTCATTCATCCCACGGTCACGCTTTCAACGGCCACTCGATGACCGGCGAACTGCTGCGTGTGATGGTGTGTCCGCCGGGGAATGCCGGGTGGGATCAGTTGCCGAAAGCCGCAGCGTGGCGGGAGCTGGGGTTTCAGCGTCCGCCTGATTTTGCTACGGCCCAAAGGCAGCACGAGATTCTGTGCCGTCTGCTCCGTGAGAGCGGGGCCGAGGTGGTAAGTTTGCCCGCGGCAGAAGCGCTCACGCTCGATGCCGTGTACGCGCATGATGCGTCGCTGCGCCACAGATCATGGCCTCGTCCTGATGAATCCGGGAAAGAAGAATCGAGTGGCGGAGGCGCAGGCGCACGCTGAGTTTTGCCGGCAACTGGGCATTCCGGTGCTCGGCGAGATACGACTGCCAGGAACCATGGAATCCGGCGACATCGTGTGGCTCGATTCGCGGACGCTGCTCATCGGTGACGGGTATCGGACGAACCGGGCAGGGATTGAGCAGATGCGTACTTTGCTCTCCGCCAACGATGTTGAGGTGCTGTCGGCCCCGCTGCCTTACGGACAAGGGCCTTCTGCCTGTCTGCACCTGATGTCGCTGATGAGCATGCTGGATGAGCGGACGATACTGGTCGATCTGCCCTGGCTGACGGTCGAGACGGTCGAGTTGCTGAAGGGACGCGGTTTCCGGCTGGTTGAGATCGAATACAGTGAGCGCGACACGCTTGCTTGCAACGTGCTGGCGTTGGGCAAGGCCCGTGTGATTGCGCTGGAAGAAAACGCCAGGACAAATGAACGAATGCGCGACGCGGGGTTTGACGTGCGGACATTTCCGGGATCGGAGATCTGCATCAACGGGGCCGGCGGGCCGACGTGTCTGACGCGGCCGCTGCTGCGAGGGTAGTCGCTGGTCGTTGGTCATTGGTCATCGGTCATTTGGTCATTAGTCGTTCGCCCTCCGATTCGGGTGCATGCCGGCGCTGCCCGCCCCCATTCCTTCGGGCTTGATAGAATCGAGGCGAAATGCTTTTGCCGTTCGTCCGCGAAATTTTCGCGGAGGTGGAACTATTACCTGCCTTCACGCGTGCCGCCTCCCATCTGCGGGAGGGCGCGGGGCGGATTAGTGTTACTGGGTTGTCCGCGGCAGCCAAGGCGCTGGTCGTTGTTTTATTGCGGCGCACGGTCGAGCGTCCGTTTGTGCTGGTGGTGGCAGACAACCGCGCTGCCGAAGAGTTGCTGCCGGTACTCCGCGCGTTTTGCGAACTAACCGGAGCCGTGGACCCCGATTCCGTGGTTAGCCTTCCGGCGCGTGATGTACTACCCTTCCAGAATTTGTCGCCGCATCCCGAAATTCAGGAAGAACGCGCTACCGCGCTGTGGAAGATCGCGACCGGGCGTGCCGCGATCGTCGTTGCTCCGGTGACATCGAGCACAATCCTTCTTCGCTCTGCCGACTACTATGCCGACCTGGCGCGGGTTCTGCGCCGCGGCGAGGTTTTCGATCTCGAGAAACTGCTCGAACACCTCAACACGATCGGCTACAGCGCAACCGACGTTGTCGAAATGCCGGGACAATACGCGGCTCGCGGCGGCATTCTCGATGTGTATTCGCCGGAAGCGGATCGGCCGGTGCGCGTCGAGTTCTTTGGGGATGAAATCGAGTCCATGCGCAAGTTCGATCCGGCGAGTCAGCGGTCTTCTAATCCTGTGGATGAAGCATTGTTGTTGCCGCTCACCGAAACGCCGGTTACGGAAGAATTGCTTGGGTCGATCAACGCGCGGCTTTCGGGGAAACGCATCACCGGGTCGGCCGAAGTCGTAGAGCAGGCGATGCGCGATTCGGGCGCGGGAGTTTTTCCGGGCTGGGAGTTCTATGCTCCCCTGGCAGGCGCCGATCGTAGCATCTTCGGGTTGCTTCCCGATGCGCGGGTCATTCTCGATGAGCCCGAAGCGCTCGGCGTGGAACTCGATAAAGTCTGGGCCCGCATTGAAGAAGCTCACGAACGCAGCGGCGTGGGAAACCTGGTTCGTCCCGCGGATTTGTATCTGACGCCGGAGGACTGGCGAGAAAAGACAACTGCTCTCCCCGGAGCCGATTTTGAATATCTGGCCTTGGCGCGTGAGGGGAAAATTGAAGCCGCTTTTCTTTCGCAACCCGCCCCACGGTTCCATGGCGCCGTGCCCGCCATGATTGAGGAGGTTCAGAAGTTGGTTGCCGGCGGCATACAAGTCGTTCTCGCCGTTCCCAACACCGGAGAGGTCGAGCGCCTCGCGGACATGTTCACCGAGTACAACTCTTCGTATCGCCTGGGAAGCCGCACGCGCAGTGGAGAAAGCTATGCCGACGAGACTTCCTATTTTGCCGGCGACGTTTTCACCACCACGCTATTGAAAGCTTACTTGCCCGACGGTTTCTTGTTGCCGGAAGCGCATCTGGCGATTCTCGGGGCGCGCGATCTGTTTGACGAATCGGACCTGGTGGCAGCGCGGCCGCAGCGGCAGAAATCGAAAGTCTCAGCCTTTCTTTCCGACTTCCGCGATCTGCAGGTTGGCGACTACGTGGTCCACGTCGAGCACGGCATCGGGCAATACCAGGGCTTGAAGGAGATCAACCAGGGCGACGGGGCCGCGGAATTCATGCTGCTGGAATATGCCGACGCGGCACGACTCTATGTTCCGCTGACTCGCCTTGATCTGGTCCAGAAATATCGTTCGGCGGAGGGTGCGAAACCGGTCCTGAATCATCTCGGCACGCAGGCTTGGAGCAAGACCAAAGCGCGCGTGCGCAAGGCGATGAAGGATATGACCGATGAGTTGCTCAAGCTCTACGCGCAGCGCCAGTCCGCACAGGGACATATTTTCCCAGCCGATACCGAGTGGATGAAGGAGTTCGAGGACGCTTTCGAATACAACGAGACGGACGATCAGGCGCAGGCCATTGCCGACGTAAAGCGCGACATGGAATCGCAACTACCAATGGATCGCCTGCTGTGCGGCGACGTCGGGTATGGCAAAACCGAAGTGGCGATGCGCGCGGCCTTCAAAGCCCTGAGCGACAACAAGCAGGTTGCAGTGCTCGCGCCGACCACCGTTCTCGCGTTTCAGCATTACGAAACTTTCAAGCAGCGATTCGCGCCGTTTCCGCTGACGGTCGAAATGATCAGCCGTTTCCGGACTGCCAAGCAGGTCAAGGAAATTTTGCAGAAAGTGGAAGCCGGCAAGGTGGACATTCTGATCGGCACCCACCGCCTGCTCTCCAAGGACGTGAAGTTCGCCGACTTGGGCTTGCTGGTGGTGGATGAGGAGCAGCGCTTCGGCGTCCGCCACAAAGAACGAATCAAGCAGATGCGCACATCGGTCGACGTTCTCACCATGTCTGCAACACCGATTCCGCGCACGCTGCATATGTCGCTGGTTGGCCTGCGCGACATGAGCGTGATTGAAACGCCGCCGAAAGATCGCATGGCGATTCAGACCGTGGTTGCGAATTGGGACGAAAAGCTTATCCAGTCGGCCATCGAACAGGAACTCGACCGCGGCGGCCAGGTTTATTTCGTGCACAACCGCATCGACACCATCTGGGAGATTGCGGCCAAGCTTCAAACCATGGCTCCGAAAGCGCGTATTGCCGTGGGTCACGGGCAGATGGGCGAAGGGGAGTTGGAAAAAGTGATGCTGAAATTCATGCATCACGAAGCCGACATCCTGGTCTCGACCACGATCATCGAGAACGGCCTCGACATCCCGCTCTGCAACACGATCCTGATCAATCGCGCCGACCGGCTTGGGCTTGTCGGAGCTTTATCAGTTGCGTGGACGGGTGGGCCGCTCGAACCGGCGCGCATACGCATATCTGCTATTGCCCGCGGAAATCGAATTGACTCCGATTGCGCGGCGTCGACTCGCGGCTTTGAAGGAATTCTCCGACCTCGGCGCCGGCTTCAAGATCGCGGCCCTCGATCTCGAACTCCGTGGCGCGGGAAATCTGCTCGGCGGCGAGCAGAGCGGCCACATCGAGGCCGTGGGCTTCGAGCTCTACACGCAGATGCTCGAGCGCGCCGTACGCGAAATGAAGGGCGAGGCGGGCGTCGAAGTCACGGAGATCCAGCTCAATCTCGGTCTCAACATCCGCATTCCGTCCGACTATATAAAAGAAGAGAACCAGCGGCTGCGAATGTACAAGCGCGTAGCGGGTGTTGAAACCGAATCGCAGCTGCACGACGTGCGCGCGGAACTGATCGATCGTTACGGCGAGACTCCCGGCGCGGTTCGCAACCTGCTGGCGTACGCGGCGCTCAAACTGCAGGCGATGCGGGTGGGAGCCAACGCCATTGAACGCAAGCGCGAATTCGTGAACATCAAATTCAGCCAGACGGCTGCGATTGATCCGGGGAAGCTGGCGCGCTTTGTGGCATCGCAGCGCGGCACGCAATTTACTCCCGACGGGACGCTGAAGTTCTCGATAAAAATCGACAGCGCCGAAGGAATTCTGCAGACACTTGCGCGATCTGCTGGAAGAACTGGAAGCGCGCGAAGAAAGCCGTCCGGACATAAATGCCACCAGTTAGAATTGATTCTGCGATGAACCCGACAGACGAACGACGCACGAATGGCGACCGCCGCAAGATCCGGAAAGTCCGCAAAGCGATTTTCCCGGCCGCCGGATTAGGCACGCGCTTCCTCCCCGCAACCAAAGCGCAACCGAAAGAGATGCTGCCGCTGGTCGATAAGCCGATCATTCAATATGGAGTGGAAGAGGCCGTGGCGGCCGGATGCGACCAGATCATCATCATCACGGGACGCGGCAAGAGCGCGATCGAAGATCATTTCGACGTCAGCTACGAACTGGAGAAAATGCTCGAAGAAAAAGGCAAGCACGACTTGCTCAAGATCGTGCGCCAGATTTCGGACATGATCTACGTGGCTTACGTGCGTCAGAAAGAAGCGCTTGGCCTGGGACACGCCGTGCTCACTGCGCGCGAATTAATTGGCGATGAGCCCTTTGCCACTCTGCTTGCCGACGACGTCATCGATGCGAAAGTGCCAGTGCTTAGGCAGTTGATGAACGTGTTCGACGAGAAGCAGTGCTCCGTGATCGCGACCCAGGTTGTCGACGGGCCATCAATTTCTTCCTATGGCGTGTTGAAAGCGAAGGAGGTCGCGGGCTCGGGCGGCAAACTCTACGAAGTTCTTGACCTGGTGGAAAAGCCGAAAATCGCGGATGCGCCTTCGAATCTGGCTGTGATCGGACGCTACATTCTAACGCCAATAATCTTCGAGACGCTTTCCGATATCAAACCGGGTGCCGGCGGTGAGTTGCAACTCACCGACGGGCTGCGCGGACTGCTGCAGCGTGAAAAACTCTACGCGTATGTCTATGAAGGCCGCCGCCACGATACCGGCGACAAACTCGGCTTCCTGAAAGCTACGGTTGAGTTCGCGCTGAAACGCGAAGACCTGGGCGGGGAGTTCCGGGAATATCTGAAAAGCTTGAAACTGTAAGCATTCGCCGAGCTCGGCTGGGCGGACGAATGCGTCCGCCCCTACGCTAGCGGATTAGCCTTCCATCGACGCTTTCAGTTTCTTTGATTTTTCTTCCACGCCGCGCGCCAGTTTCTCTTTGTGAGCGTCGAGTTTCTTCGCGATTGACGTGTCGGCAACTCCAATGATCTGTGCGGCAAGGATTCCAGCATTGGTTGCGCCGGGCTTTCCAATCGCGACCGTCGCTACGGGAATTCCCGCTGGCATTTGCACAGTGGCCAGCAAAGAGTCCATGCCTTGCAGAGAAGTGGAAGGGATGGGAACGCCGATGACGGGCAACGTGGTGTGGGCCGCGATTACGCCCGCCAGGTGCGCCGCTCCGCCCGCACCAGCGATGATGACGCGAATACCGCGCTGCGCGGCTTTGCGCGCGTAGTCGGCGGTGCGATCGGGAGAGCGATGCGCCGAGGTCACGTCGATCTCATACGCAATTCCGAATTCATCAAGAGCTTTTCCGGCCTCGCGCATGATCTCCAGGTCGGAGTCGCTTCCCATTACGATTGAAACTAGTGGCTTAGTCATTGTTGTCGTGCATCCGTTCTTGTAAATTTAGAAATCCAACTGTCGTTCTAAACGAAGCGAAAAACCCATGTGTCCCGACGCTGCGAATCCATAGGTCCTTCACTTCGCTCAGGATGACAAGTCCAATGGAGCACTACTTCTTCTTCAGCGCGCGTGCCGCAATATCTTTGCGATAGTGCGCGCCGTCAAAGCTGATCTTCGCACAGGCCTCATAAGCGCGCTGCACCGCTGTTTGCAGTTCTGCAGCCCGCGCCGTCACGCCGAGCACCCGGCCACCGGAAGTGTAGAAAGTATCGTCACGTTTCGACGTCCCGGCGTGGAAAACTTTCACGCCGTCCAGCTTCGCGGCTTCCTCCAATCCTGTGATCTTCTTGCCCGCCTCGTAGGCTCCCGGATAGCCGTCCGAAGCCATCACCACGCACACTGCCGCATCGCTTGACCACTTGAAATCGCCATCGCTGGTGCGGCCGTCGATCGATGCCTCCATCGCCTCGACCAGGTCGCTTTCCATCCGCATCAGAATGGGTTGCGTCTCGGGATCACCGAAGCGGCAGTTGAATTCGAGGACCATCGGTCCGCGGGCAGTCATCATCAATCCGCAATAGAGAACGCCTTTATACTCGGCACCTTCGGCTTTCATACCGGCGACAACGGGCCGCGCAATGTGAGTGACGAGCCAGTCGCGCATCTTTTCATCGATGATGGTCGGCGTCGTGTAGGCGCCCATGCCTCCAGTGTTTGGGCCCGTATCGCCATCGCCCACGCGTTTATGATCTTGCGCGGCGACCAGCGGCGCTACCCGCTCGCCATCGCTTACGACGAGAAACGAGAGCTCGTCGCCTTGCAGAAATTCCTCCAGCACCACACGCGATCCCGCTTCGCCCAGCATCCTGCCAGTGAGCATTTCGATGGCTACGGTTGAAGCCTCGTCCTTGGTCTTCGCAATGACTACACCCTTGCCGGCCGCCAGTCCGTCGGCTTTCACCACAATCGGAGTATGGAAATGCGCGAGCGCATCGCGGACCTGTTCCGGCGAATCACAGATAGCATAATGCGCCGTGGGAATGCGATGGCGTTGCAGAAATTCCTTGGCGAAGCTTTTGCTGCTTTCGAGCCGTGCGGCGGCCTGGGTAGGGCCGAATGTGCGCCAGCCTCGGCGCATGAATTCGTCCACCACGCCGAGCATGAGCGGCAGTTCCGGACCCACGATCGTGAGGTCGGGCTGGATCTGGTTCGCGAGCGCGATCATGGAGTCGAGGCTCTTTAAATCTACCGCAACACACTCTGCCTCCTCCGCGATCCCTCCATTGCCCGGCGCACAGAAAATTTTCGTGACCCGGGGCGACTGCCGCAGCTTCCACACCAGCGCGTGCTCGCGTCCGCCACTGCCAATGACGAGGATTTTCATACTTAAGACATTCAAGGGTAGGGGCGGACGGAGATGATGTCAAACGAAGGGAGAGGGCAGAGGTTAAAGGTCAGATTGCAGATGTGAAAACCCAAACGGTACTCCTCCTAATTTTCGGGTCAAGCCACGCTCCCCTGCGAGCGGTGAACTTCTGCTGACCTCTGCAATCTTCCGTTAACTATGTTTAATCCCGCCGTATAATCTGTGCACGTGATCACCGTTTCCAAAGAGGACTACCTTAAGGCGATTCTCGAGGCCGAGAGCGAAGGCGAGACCGTCATTTCTGCGACGCTGGCGCACTGGCTGAAAGTTTCGCCTCCGGCCGTAACCATGGCGGTGCGCCGCTTGAAAAAGGACGGCCTGGTGCGTGTCAATGCCGACGGACGCGTTCGCTTGACCGCTGCCGGGAAAAAGATTGCCCGCAAGCTGACGATTCGTCACCACTTGATCGAGCGTATGCTCGCCGAAATTTTCGGAATGGAATGGTACAAGGTGCACGACGAGGCGGAACGCCTGGAACACGCGGTTTCGCCCGATTTTGAGGCCAGGTTGCTCGCCAAACTCGGGAGCGGAGTCGCGTGTCCCCATGGAAACCTGACGGAACTGGAGAGTCCCGCCAGTCGCCGCCGTCGCGGATTGCTGTTGCTGGCCCAGGCCGAACCGGGACAGAATTTTCTGGTGAGCGGGATCTACGAACGCGATCGCCATCTGCTGGAGTTTCTGGAACAGCGCGGCATTCGCCCTGGGGCGAAGGTTCATGTGGCGCACCGGAATTACGATCAGACGCTGACGCTGACCACCGGCGCTGGCCGGGTTTCGCTGGGTGTGTCTGCCGCCGAAAAGGTCTGGGTTAAGTCGGCGGACGGGAAAGCTCTCTCCAAAGGCTGAAGGTTCCGTTCGGCCTTCCGCACACGGCCTGCCCAGCACTCGAAAATTCTCTGCTTCTGATTCGCAAAAGTAATTAACCGTAGTTTATGTCCTGATGTATACTTACGCTAATTTGCCAGCGAGCGACGACCCCCTCGCGTTCCTCGTCCGATTGCATGAACGAACCAAAAACAGCACCGGAGCAGGAAGCCGTGACCGCGCCTCGATATCCAACCTACCGAATGGCCGGCGACCGTCTGTCCGTGACGTTGTCATCACGCATGAGGACATCGATCGCGCGCACGACCGCGAACAGGTTTCGGCGACGCGGGCGCGGCGCGGATTCCGGCCACGATTGCGGTTGTTCTGGTTGCTCATCGGGCCCGGCATCCTGGTAATGCTGGGCGAAAATGACGGTCCCAGCATGATGACTTATGCGGCGACCGGGGCGCGGTTCGGCATCGGTTTCTTTGTGCCGTTCATTGTGCTGACATTCCTCATGGCTTGCGTGGTGCAGGAAATGACCGTTCGCCTGGGCGCGGCCACTCATCGCGGACACGCCGAGTTGATCTTCGATCGCTTTGGCCCGTTCTGGGGTTGGTTCTCGATGATCGACCTCATGGTGGGCAATTTCCTGACGCTGGTCACGGAGTTTATCGCCATCCGCGCCGGGCTGGGATTCTTCGGAGTGCGACCGGCGATTGCAGTCCTTGGTGCGCTCGTGGTGCTCTCCGTCGCACTCATGACGCATCGCTATTGGACCTGGGAGCGGATCATTTTAGGAGCTGCCATGTTCAACCTGGTGTTTGTGCCGGTGGCGCTGCTGGCTCATCCGGACTGGGGAGCGGTTGGCCGTGCCCTGCTGACATGGAAACCACTACCTGGCGGGCTGACGCAGGAGACAGTGATACTCTTGCTGGCCGATATCGGAGCGACCGTCACTCCTTGGATGCTGTTTTTTCAGCAAAGCGCGATTGCCGATAAGGGCCTGACCACGCGCGACATTCGCATGGGACGGCGTGGACACGGTGTTGGGAGCGGCTTTGGCGACACTTGCCGCATTGGCGACAATGCTGGCCACGGCTCCTCTGTTCATGCACCACATGTCGACGGCAAATTTCGAAGCTGCGGAATTTGCCCAAGCCCTGCAGCCGTTGATTGGACATTGGGGAGCGGCGCTTTTTGCGCTCGGCATATTCGAGGCGGGGATGGTCGCGGCCATCACGATTTCGACCTCCTCCGCCTATGCCTTCGGAGAAGTGGCACGGCGTCCGCACAGCTTGAACCTTCCGTTTCGGCAAGGACGATCGTTCTATCTCGTTCTGCTGGTCGAAGCTGCGGCAGCGGCCGGGCTGGTTTTGATTCCGGGAATTCCGCTAGTGTACATCGTGCTCCTGGTCAACGTGATTGCCGTTCTGGCCATGCCTCCGGCGCTGCTCTTCCTTTATATGCTGGTGAACGATCGAGAAATTATGGGTGAGCTCGTCAGCCCTCCCTGGGCGAATGTGTTGGCCTTAGGAGTCGTGATCGTGCTGATCTGTGCTGGTCTCTTGTTTGGGGTCAGCGTGATTGCGCCCAATGCGCTGGCGCTGGTGGGAGGTAGATAAGTGGTGGGAGGCAAGTAGATGGAAAACAAATTTGAGTCCGCACCTGAGGTTGACGTGACCCGCGAAGAGCTCTCCTCGGTGATGACAGCCCTCGAGCCAGACCAGATCATTTCCGCCAAGGAACACCATCATTGCCCGCGACGGCGGCTCACGCGGATCGAGATGATTCTTTTCTGGGGGCTCAGGATTTATCTGGTGTTTATGGTTGGCGTGGTGGTTTATCAGATTTGGACGGGCGTGCGATAGAGCCGGTCGCTCCTCCGCCCCAACCGGGCCCGAAACCAATTACACTATAGAGTTCCCGGTTTCGCGGGATTCCCGGCTCCATCCAGAGCTTATATAAGGAAGGCCCTCATGTCATCGAACAGTTTCGGCGCTCGCGCAACGATTAAAGTCGGTAAGAAGGAATACGAGATTTACCGGCTCGACGCTCTCGACAAGCAAGGCATCTCCACCCAGCATTTGCCGTTCTCGTTGCGAATTTTGTTAGAGAACTTGCTCCGCACCGAAGACGGGCGCAACGTGACAAAAGACGAAATTCGCGCGCTCGCGGCGTGGAACAAGAATTCGAAACCGGAGAAAGAAATTGCCTTCACTCCAAGCCGGGTTCTGTTGCAGGATTTTACCGGCGTTCCCGCGGTCGTCGATCTGGCCGCCATGCGCGATGCCATGAAGCGCCTGGGGGGCGATGCCAAACTCATCAATCCGCTCCAGCCAGCCGAACTGGTCATCGACCACTCGGTGCAGGTCGATGAATTCGGATCGCCCAAGGCCGTCGATGTGAATGCGCTGCTTGAGTTCCAACGCAACAAAGAGCGCTATGCCTTTTTGCGCTGGGGTCAGACTGGCTTCCACAATTTAGCCATCGTGCCGCCGGACACGGGTATCGTCCATCAAGTCAACCTTGAGTATCTGGCGCGCGTGGTTTTTGTACACGAAGAAGGTGGAAAGCGGACCGCCTATCCCGACACGCTCGTCGGGACCGACTCGCACACCACCATGATTAACGGACTCGGCGTGCTGGGCTGGGGCGTGGGCGGAATCGAGGCAGAGGCCGCCATGCTGGGACAGCCTGTCTCCATGCTGATCCCGCTCGTCGTCGGAGTGAAACTTTCCGGACGACTGCGCGAAGGCGCTACGGCTACCGATCTCGTCCTCACCATCACCGAAATGCTGCGCAAGCACGGCGTGGTCGGCAAGTTTGTCGAATACTTTGGACCCGGGTTGCAGGACTTGCCGCTCGCCGACCGAGCAACGATCGCGAACATGGCTCCCGAATACGGCGCCACCTGCGGCATCTTCCCCATCGACAAAGAGAGCCTGAAGTATTTGAAACTCACCGGCCGCGGCGAGGAGCAGATCGCGTTGGTGGAAGCGTATGCGCGCGAGCAAGGTCTTTTTCACGATGCCCAGACGCCCGAAGCCGAATACTCCGAACTGCTCAGTCTTGATCTGGCCACCGTCGAATCGAGTCTCGCAGGCCCAAAGCGCCCGCAAGATCGAGTGGTGCTGTCGAAGGCAGGCGAATCGTTCGCGCAGGCGTTGCCGTCGCTGATCAAGCCGAAGGCGAAAGCCAATGCAGCGGCTGCGACCGACATCGCCGGCAAGCAGGTCAACAGTTGGGAGCAGGAAGGCGGAAATCCAACCGCAGTTGGGGTCGAGGATCCGAACGTCCACGAGCACGTTTCGACGAATGGGAATTCGCTGCGTCATGGCAGCGTGGTGATTGCGGCGATCACCAGTTGCACGAACACGTCGAATCCGTCGGTGATGATCGCCGCCGGCCTGCTGGCGAAAAAGGCGGTCGAGCGCGGTCTCACAGTGCCCGCTACGGTCAAGACCTCGCTGGCTCCGGGATCGAAAGTCGTGCTCGACTATCTCCAAAAAGCCGGCCTGATGCCGTATCTGGAGAAGCTGAAGTTCCACATCGTCGGCTACGGCTGCACCACCTGCATCGGAAACTCCGGCCCATTGCCGGTTGAGGTTTCGAAAGAGATTGACGACAAGAATCTGGTGGTAGCCTCGGTGCTCTCCGGCAATCGCAACTTTGAGGGGCGAATCAACTCCGAAGTCCGCGCCAATTATCTGATGTCGCCGCCGCTGGTGGTGGCGTTCGCGCTGGCTGGCCGCATCGACGTTGATCTGCGCAAAGATGCGATCGGCAAGGGTAAAGACGGCAAGCCGGTTTATCTCGCCGACATCTGGCCCTCGCAGTCGGAAGTCGAGCAATCGATGTCGAGCGCGATTACGTCGGAGATGTTCCGCAAGAGCTATGGCGAAGTGTATGCGGGAGACGAACGCTGGCGCGGGCTGCCGGTTCCGAAGGGCGAGACTTACGCATGGGAAAAAGATTCCACCTACATTCGGCAGGCTCCGTACTTCGATGACATGACGCTCAAGCCGTCCGCCGTCGAGGACATCAAGGGCGCGCGCGTGCTGGCCGTGCTCGGCGACAGCGTTACTACCGACCACATTTCACCCGCCGGTTCGATCAAGAAAGATGGTCCAGCCGGCAAATACCTGATTGCTCATGGCGTGCAGCCGGCGGATTTCAATTCTTACGGATCGCGTCGCGGCAATCACGAGGTGATGGTGCGCGGCACGTTCGCCAACGTCCGCCTGCGAAATAAAATGGTGAGCACCGAAGGTGGATTCACCCGCCACTTGCCCGATGGCGCCGAGATGTCGATCTTTGACGCGTCCGAAAAGTACCATGCCGAAAAAGTGCCGCTCGTGATTCTCGCCGGCAAGGAATACGGTTCCGGATCTTCGCGCGATTGGGCGGCCAAGGGACCGCGCTTGCTCGGCGTTCGCGCCGTGATTGCGGAAAGCTACGAACGCATTCACCGCTCGAACCTCGTCGGCATGGGCATTCTGCCCCTGCAGTTTCTGCCGGGAGAAAATGCCGAGACGCTGAAGTTAACCGGCGAAGAAGTGTTCGAGATCGCGGGAATTCGCGAAGTTGGTCGAGAAATTTTCTTCCGGCCGCAAGATTACGGTGCGCGTGAAGGGCGGCAAGACGTCGGAATTTCAGGCCGATCGGTGCGCATCGACACGCCGCAGGAAGCTCTCTACTACGCGAACGGCGGGATCCTGCAGTACGTGCTGCGGCAGTTGCTGGCGGGGAAGACGCAACCGGAAGCGGTTGCGGTCTAGACTTTCCAGCCGAGGAAACGCGGCGAGTCTCGTCTTCACAACATCGTTGTTGTAGCGCTGCTCGATGTCGCCTCGCGTGCTTCATGCTCGCTGCGTGCTAATCTCGAATTCCAATGTCCGTCCGCCAGCCCAATACATCCCCGCTGCTTATAGCTTGACTGCAGTTGGGGTCTGGGGCGCGAGCGATTTTCTGGGCGGAGTGGGCGCCCGCCGCGTGAATGCGTTTCTGTTCACGGCCATCGTGCACATCAGCGGCTTGGTCGTGGTCGGCGCTCTCGCTCTGATGATGCACGCAGCCATTTCTGGGCAACGTCGGTCGTAGCTTTGGTCGCTGATTGCCGGAATCGTCGGGGGCATGGCGCTGGTCTTTTTCTATCGTGCGTTGGCCTGCGGAAATATGGGACTGGTTGCGCCCGTGGCAGCCGTTCTGAGCGCTGGGATTCCCGACTATTGTGACCGCGTTTGCGGGGGGCTTTCCGGGCATCTCGTCACGTCGTCGGTTTTATTCTCGCTGGAATCGGCGTCTGGCTCATCTCACGGACCGAAGGCTGGCGCAGGGCGTCCCGAAGGATTAGGCATGGCAGTGCTGGCCGGAATCGGCTTTGCCGGTTTTTACCTTTGTGTCCATCGCGCTGGCAATGCGTCTCGGCTTTGTGGGTCGCCGCCTGCTCGCGGTCCGGCCTCCTTCCTGGTTACGGCGAGCATCGTTCTGTTCGGAAGACAGATCCGCGCGATCCCGATGCCGGTGCTGGCGATTGCCGTGGTTGCCGGAATCTTCGACATCACCGGCAGTGTCGGTCTTCATCCGCGCGTGCGCAAATCGGACGCCTGGACGATGCGGTCGTGCTCAGTTCACTCTATCCCGCGGTTACGGTTGTGCTGGCTCGCATCTTTCTGCACGAGCACTTCAGCCGCGCGCGTACCATCGGCATGGTTGGCCGCGCTGGCGGCCGTGCCCATGATCGCGGGATGAAATAGCGCGAGTCTGCATTTCAATTCTGGAATATGGAACGTGTAGTCAGAAGTTTCAAAGGTGACTTCGTGCCTCTACTCGAAGTTCGCAACCTGACCAAGGTTTTCGATCTTTGCTGAATCTCCGTTCGGCAGCCGGCGCGTTGGCAAGGTCCGCGCTGTGGACGACGTCTCCCTCGACATCCATGAAGGCGAAACGCTGGGCTTGGTGGGCGAATCCGGCTCCGGCAAAAGCACGCTGGGACGGCTCATTCTCCGCCTCCTCGAGCCGACGTCGGGCGCATCGTTTTTAACGGCGTTGATCTCCTGACGGCGAACGGCTCGGAGCTGCGCCGGCTCCGCCGCAATATGCAGATCATCTTCCAGGATCCGTTCGGTTCGCTCGATCCGCGCTATCGGGTTGAAGACGTGATCGCCGAACCGCTCCTCCTTCATCAAAATGCGCTTCATCCGAAGACTCGCCGCGAATCGCCGCCAGCGCGTTGCGGAGCTGTTGCGTTCGGTCGGCATGGACGAGTCGGCCATGCCACGTTATCCGCACGAATTTTCCGGAGGCCAGCGGCAGCGCATCGGGATTGCCCGCGCGCTCGCGCTACGCCCGAAGTTCATCGTGGCCGATGAACCGGTTTCCGCTCTCGACGTCAGCGTCGGAGCGCAGATCGTGAATCTTCTGCAGCAACTGCAGCGGGATTTCGGCCTCACCTATTTATTCATCTCGCACTCCATGCCGGTGGTGCGTTATCTCTCGACCCGCATCGCGGTGATGTATGGTGGCAAAATTGTCGAAATCGGAAGTACGGAGCAGATCACTGCTCAACCGCAGCACGCTTACACCCTCAAATTGCTAGCGGCAACGCCCGAGATGGCGGCATCGTAAATTGCAGATTTCGAAGTCGATTGCACCGGTAAAATCCGAATTTCAGGATGCCGGATTTTACTTCTGCAATCTGACTTCTCACTCCTGCAATCTCCTCCGTTGTTCTGGAAGGAAACTACAATCGTATGGCAGGACCACGATAACCCATCTGCGTCGACGCCGCTTTCGCAGGGCTCGGCACCACTGTCGGAAGGACAGCGTCTTCTCTACACTTTTTTTGCGCCGAGCAAACCTTCACCGACCTTCGCAGGAGCGCCAGTTGGTGGGCACCATTCCTGATCATTGCCATCGTTTCTCTGCTGTTTATTTACGTTGTCGATCAGAAGGTTGGCTTTCGCAAGGTGGTCGACAATCAGATCCAGTTGCAACCCAAGCAGGCAGAACGAATTGACCGATTGCCGCCAGGCCAACGAGAAAAAGTCATGCAGCAGCAGAGTCACTTTCACCAAAATCCTCTCCTACTCTGCCCCGTGATTGTGCTTGGCATCTATGCGGTCGTCGCGGCCGTTCTGTTGGCCACTCTCAAGTTTGTCGCGGGCGCTGACGTGAAGTTCAAGGCTATGTTCGCTCTGTATGTCTATGCCAGATTGCCGCAGCTATTGGGGACGCTGTTGGCAATGCGTCGCTTCTGGCGGGAGTCAGCGGCGATGGATTTAATATTCAGAATCCCGTGGCTACCAATCCCGGATATTTCATCGGCCCCGACGGCTCTGCGGTGTTGCGCGCTCTGCTTAGTCCGTTGGATGTCTTCAGCCTTTGGACCCTGGCCCTCACTGCCATCGGGATCACTTGTATCAGCAAGGTCAAGCGTGGAGCGCGTTTGCCATTGTGTTCGGGTGGTTCGCAATCGTGGTGTTAGCCCGAGTCGCCATTGCTGCCGGCGCGGCTTCCTGCTAGAGCAAGCGCCGTCTTGAAACGAACAAGAGACATGCGAACCGCAGAAGTCGTTCTGATCGGCGGAGGGATCGTCGCCTCCAGCATCGCCTACCACCTGGTCGCAGCCGGTTGCAGGAAGTGTTCTAGTCGTTGAACGCGAATCCGCACAGGGCAAGGGATCCACGGGCAAGAGTATGGGCGGCGTGCGGGCGCAGTTTTCCACGCCGGTCAACATTCAGATGTCGTTGTACTCGATCCCGTTCTACGCGAGTTTCGAAGAACGATTGGGATACCCGTGCGATTACCGGCCCCAGGGATATCTTTTTTGCGCGACCAGCGAAAAGCACCTTGCGTATCTGCGCGCTAACTACGAAAAGCAGATTGCCATGGGATTGAAGAACGTGCGCCTTGTCAGCGGCGACGAAATTCGCGGCCAGTTTCCGCTTTTGCGCGGCGATGACATCCTCGGCGGCAGTTTCTGCTCCACCGATGGCTTCGTCGATCCCAACAGCGCCATGGTCGGATTCATGACCTGGGCCAGCGATCACGGCGCCACTCTGTGGAAAAATACGAGCGTCACTGGAATTACACGCAAAATTACGGGACCGAGCGTGAGCTTCGAAGTCGCGACGACGCGCGACACGGTTTCCACGCGCACGGTTGTCAACTGCGCCGGAGCATGGGCGGCTTCGATTGCGAAGATGGTGGACATCGATCTTCCCGTCGAACCTTTGCGCCGCATGCTGGTTCCGACGGAACCGTTTGACCAATTTCCGCACACCGCGCCCATGATCGTCGACATGTCCACCGGCTTCCACTTTCGACCCGAGAGCCGCGGTTTTTTGCTGGCCTGGAACGATCCGGAAGAAACGCCCGGCTTCAAAACGGATTTCGACCCGGGCTTCATCGAGAAGATCCTGATCCGCGCCGCCGATCGCGTGCCCGTCTTCGAAAATGTCGCGGTCAATCCCAAGCGAGCCTGGGCCGGACTGTATGAAATGACGCCGGACCATCATCCGATTCTCGGCGAATCGCCGGGGGTTCCTGGCTTTTTCTTTGCCAACGGGTTCAGCGGGCACGGCGTGATGCACTCGCCCGCTACCGGAAAAATCCTGAGCGATCTCATTTTGACTGGGAAGACCGATTTGATCGACGCATCTTTGCTGAATTTCTCGCGTTTCGCGGAAGGGCGCATGATTCACGAGACGGCGGTGCTGTAGTGTCAGGTTTCCTTCGTGTACCTTAGTGTCTCTCGGTGGCAGAGAAACGCTCAGCAACCACCAAGGACACTAAGGAACAGGATAGAAACGATCGGAGAAATGTCATGTCACTCTTTGGCCTGATCGAATACGCCGACGCCAGCCCCGAAGTCCGCGCCATTTACGACGACATCATGGCGACGCGCAAGACCGACTGGATCAATAATTTCTGGAAGGCGATTGCGCACGATCCAGTTTTGCTTAAGCGGACCTGGCAAGACATCAAGCAAATCATGGCCCCCGGAGCGCTCGATCCGCTCACCAAAGAAATGATCTACGTTGCCGTATCGGTTTCGAACCAGTGCGACATACTGCATCGCTTCCCATACCGCTGCGGCGCAAGCGAAAGGGATGACCGACGCGCAGTTCAAAGAGTTGATGTCGGTAGTCGGCATGGCAAACGAAACCAATCGCCTGGTCGCGGGATATCAGGTGGAAGTTGACGACCGCTTCAAACCCCAAACCGGCAAATGACATCCAAGCGCTGCATGCGGTCGCGCATTTGTCGATCACGGGTTGCTCATGAGTTTATAATCTTTGGAACGTGGGGGCTGCTGGGCAAGACCTGTCATCAGAATTGAATCACGAATACGTCCGATGAGGTGGAGGCATGGCCGAACTGACGGTGACTCCGGTTGCAACCCATGGGTTTTTCCTGGACGGGAAGTGGCTGGAGGAAGGTGACCTGGTCGACGTGCGCGCGCCCTATGACGGCGCCATCATCGCGCACGTTCACCAGGGACGCCGCGAGCACGCGGAAGCCGCCATCGCCGCCGCCGTCAAGGCTTTTGGAACCACCCGGCGATTGCCCGCCTTCGAACGCCAGCGAGTTCTGCGCCAGATTGCCGTCGGTATTCACGATCGCAAAGAAGAGTTTTCGCGCACTATCGCGTTGGAAGCGGGCAAGCCCATCAAGAGCGCGCGCAGCGAAGTTGATCGCGCTGTCTTCACCTTCAACATCGCCGCTGAAGAGACAGTTCGTGCCTACGGCGAGTACTTGCCGTTGGACTGGCAGCAGTCCACGGCCGGGCGTTGGGGCATTGTCAAACGCTTCCCTCTCGGCCCCATCGCCGGCATCACACCTTTCAATTTCCCTTTGAACCTGGTTGCGCACAAAGTTGCGCCGGCCATGGCCGCCGGCTGTTCCATGGTGCTCAAACCCGCGCCTGAGACGCCGCTTACCGCAATGCTGTTGGCGGAAGTGATTCAGCAAGCGGGATGGCCCGATGGCGGATTCAACGCCGTGTTGCTCTCGAAAGAAGATTCCGGCCTGCTGGTTACCGATGAACGCATCAAGCTGATCAGCTTCACGGGCAGTGCCGCCGTCGGCTGGCAGATCAAGAACAACGCGGGCAAGAAAAAAGTGCTTCTCGAACTTGGAGGCAATTCGGGCGTCATCGTTCACAGCGATACCGATCTCGCCTACGCGGCCGATCGCTGCGTTACCGGAGGCTTTGCGTATGCTGGGCAATCGTGTATTTCCGTGCAGCGGATTCTGGTCGAGCACTCCGTCTACGGAAAATTTACCGAGTTGTTCCTCGCGGGAGTCCGCAACTTGAAAGTGGGAGATCCGCTCGACGAGTCGAGTGACCTCGGCCCGCTCATCCGCGAAAGCGACGCGATCCGCGCTGCCGACTGGGTGCAGGAGGCGGTACGAGGCGGTGCGCGCCTGCTTTGCGGCGGCAATCGCAAAGGCTCGCTCTTCGAGCCGACCGTGCTTACCGGCACCAAGCCCAACATGAAAGTGAATTGCCAGGAAATTTTTGCGCCCGTGGTGACGGTCGAGCCCTATAACGATTTTGCCTCCGCTCTGAAACAGATCAACAGCTCTACGTACGGCCTGCAAGCCGGACTGTTCACTCGCGATGCAAAACTCATTTTTGAGGCTTATGACGAAATCGAAGTTGGAGGCCTGATTGCCGGCGATGTTCCCACATTTCGTATTGACCACATGCCGTACGGCGGCATCAAAGATTCCGGACTGGGCCGTGAGGGATTGCGCGACGCGATCCAGGAGATGACCGAACCAAAACTGTTGGTCATGAATCTGCGCTAGGATCTTGCAAAGGTTTTCAGAGACAATGTCTGTTGACGTTTTCAAGCATCTGTTGATTTTCTCAACTTCAATTTGGCACAAGAAAAAACTGCGTGGCCTGTTCCAATTTAGCCGGGCAACTGTTATACTCACGTGTTTCAGTATCCTGCGTCACCGTAGCATGTGACGTAAATCATGCCAACGTGGTCAACCGGAAGCGGCCTGGGCCAATTCCGCAATATTAAAGACTTCATATTCAATGCAGATTTTTCCGCGCAGCAGCAATGCCATCGCCCGGGCCTCCATGGTCCTGACTGTGCTTGCCGTGGCCGGGCTATTTTGGGTCCTGGTGCAGGTTGAGCGCTCTCCGTACATCACCTATGCCGGAGTCCGCAAATCGCAGCCTGTTCCGTTTAGCCACCAAGCACCACGTGACCGGGCTGGGCATCGATTGCCGCTACTGTCACACTTCGGTCGAGCAATCAAGCTTCGCCGGGATCCCGCCGACCAAGACGTGCATGAATTGCCATGCGCAGATCTGGACGAACGCCGCTTATCTTGAGCCCGTCCGCGAGAGTTTCCGCAGTGGACGCTCGCTCGAATGGACCCGCGTCAACCAGTTGCCCAACTTCGTCTATTTCAATCACAGCATCCACGTGAATAAGGGAGTGGGTTGCAATACCTGCCACGGTCCGATTGATCAGATGCCGCTGACGTACCAGTACGCATCGCTGCAAATGGAATTTTGCCTCGAATGCCACCGCAACACCGAAAAATATCTGCGGCCGCGCGAGCAGGTTTTCAATATGCGCTATGAGCCACCGGTGAACGATCCGATGGGCAAGAATGACGTGGTTTTTGAAGGCAAAGCGTACAACGATCAAATCGCGCTTGGCAATGCCTTGAAGGAGGCATACAAGGTGCGGTCGGTCAGCGATATTACGAGCTGCAATACCTGCCATCGATGAGGTGAACGTCAATTGAATTGGTTTAACTGAGGGCTGACACCTGAGAGCTGAGAGCTAAGTCAAGATGAGTATGGACGAGAACAAAACGAAACCCGCCGGAACACCTGTCGGGACGGATGTCTGTCCGAGCAAGCGCAAGCAACTTGATCTGCCGACGGTAAAGGCGCAGTTCGAAAAGGCGAACGAGGAGGCGACCGGGCCTGAATACTGGCGCAGCCTCGAAGAACTGGCCGGCAGCGAAGAGTTTCAGGAGATGCTGCACCGCGAGTTTCCCAAGGGCGCTTCCGAATGGCTCGACAGCTTCTCGCGCCGAGGGTTCCTCAAAACCATGGGGGCGTCGTTGGCGCTCGCGGGTTTGACAGGTTGCACGCGCATGCCGATCACCGAGATCGTGCCCTATGTGAGGCAGCCGGAAAACGTTGTTCCCGGGCGGCCGATGTTTTACGCGACCGCGTTCACGCTCGGTGGTTATGCCTCGCCCATTCTGGTCGAGAGCCATCTGTTCCGTCCGACGAAGGTTGAGGGCAATCCGCAGCATCCGGCGAGCCTCGGCGGTACGGATGTCTACGCGCAGGCTTCCATCCTCGATCTCTACGATCCCGACCGTGCGCAGAACATCACCTACCTCGGCGATGTGCGCTCGTGGAATGCGTTCATGGACGCGGTTCGCGGCCCCATGAGTGTCGAGAAAGGCATTGCGGGCGGCGGCGTCCGCATCCTGACGCAGACCGTTTCATCGCCGACTCTGGCGGCGCAGATTCGTGATTATCTGGCGGCGAATCCGCAAGCGAAGTGGCATGTTTACGAGCCGATCAATCGCGACAATGTTTACGAAGGTGCGAAGCTCGCGTTCGGCGAGCCGGTTGAGACGCGTTACGACCTGTCGAAGGCCGACGTCATTGTTTCGCTCGATGCTGACTTCCTTTACGCCGGATTCCCCGGCTCGGCGCGCTACACGCGCGATTTCGCGGCACGGCGCAATCCCGATGCGAACATGAACCGGCTGTACGTGATCGAGAGTACGCCGTCATCGACGGGGATGAAGGCGGACCATCGGATCAGTGTCCACGCGTCAATGGTGAGAGCGTTTGCGGCAACGCTGGCCCAGAATGGGGAAGTTCCGGCCGAATACGGAAAGGTGGTCGAGGCGATCGTATCTGACCTGCAAGCGCACTCAGGTTCGAGCGTGGTGATTGCAGGCGATCATCAGCCGCCTGCTGTTCATGCGTTTGCGCACGCTATCAATCAGACGCTCGGCAATGTCGGCAAGACGGTCTTCTATACCGAACCAGTGGACGCGAATCCTGTCAATCGCAACGAGTCGCTCCACGCGCTCGTCGAGGACATGCGTGCCGGCAAAGTCGATCTGTTGCTGATTCTGGGTGGCAACCCGGCTTATGATGCGCAAGCCCAACTTGAATTCGCTTCGGCGCTGAAATCGAATGCCGTCGCCCTGAAGGTGTTTCTCGGCTCGCATCGAAACGAGACGGCCGAGCTTTGCCAGTGGCATGTGCCAGAAGCCCACTATCTCGAATCCTGGAGCGATGCCCGCGCCTACGACGGAACGGTCAGCATTATTCAGCCGCTCATCGAGCCACTCTACAACGGCAAGAGCGCGCACGAGATCATTGCCGTTCTTTCTGGTGAATCTGGCACATCCGGCCACGACTTGGTGCAGGCCTATTGGCAGAAGCAACACGCAGGTACCGACTTTGACGCTTTCTGGCGCAAGTCGCTGCACGACGGCTGGATCGATGGCACGACGAATGCTCCGAAAAATTTAACGATCAAGCTTACTGACCTGGAAAGTTCTCTCCGAAACGCGACGACACCAGGTACGGGTGGCAATGGGTCGGGTTACGAGCTAAACTTCCGCCGCGACCCTTCGATCTACGACGGCCGCTTCTCAAACAACGGCTGGTTGCAGGAACTCCCCAAGCCGCTAACCAAGCTGACTTGGGACAATCCGATCATGATCGGCCCGGCGATGGCCGAGCGCCTGAAGCTGAATTTCAAAGACGTTGCCGAGCTCGAATTCAACGGGAAGAAAGTCAAAGGCGCAGTCTGGATTCAAGCCGGACATCCCGACAACTCAATCACCGTCTTCTGGGTTACGGACGCACCCGCGCGGGCCGCGTCGGCACAGGCACCGGCTTCGATGTTTATCCGCTGCGTACCAGCGCAGCGCCATGGTTCGCCGACGGAGCGAAACTTACTCCCACTGGCGAAACCTACGAACTCGCCAGCACTCAGGGTTATCAAACCATGGAGACTCCTAACGGCAGCGAGCGGCCGCTAGTGCAGGAGCGCAGCCTCGAGGAGTACAAGAAAGAACCGAATTTCGCGAAAGAAGGCGAGCCGCCAGCGGAACTGACGCTCTATAAGCCGCCTGTCGATTATTCGAAGGAAATGTACTCCTGGGGCATGGCGATCGATCTGAATTCGTGCGTCGGCTGCAATAACTGCATCGTCGCCTGCCAGTCGGAAAACAACATTGCCGTAGTCGGCAAGGAGCAGACTCTCCGAGGCCGTCACATGCACTGGCTGCGCGTTGACGCTTATTACAATGGCCCGCGCGAAAATCCCAAAGGCTTCTTCCAGCCGCGTGCCCTGCATGCAGTGCGAGAATGCGCCCTGCGAACTGGTCTGTCCAGTGCAAGCGACCATTCACAGCACCGAAGGCCTGAACGACATGGTCTACAACCGCTGCGTGGGCACACGGTATTGTTCCAATAACTGTCCCTACAAGGTGCGGCGGTTTAATTTCCTGCTCTTCCAGGACTGGGAGACGCCGCAGTTCAAGCTCATGCGCAATCCGGACGTGACCGTGCGCAGCCGCGGCGTCATGGAGAAATGCACTTACTGCGTGCAGCGCATCAGCGAGCGGCGCATCGACACGGAGACGGCTTCCGTGCGCGAAGGCAAAGACATTCGCATCGGCGATGAACTGCAGACGGCTTGCCAGCAGTCGTGTCCGGCGAACGCGATCGTATTCGGGAATCTCAACGATCCGAACAGCCAGGTTAATAAATGGAAAGCGCAGACAAGAAATTACTCCCTGCTGGGTGAATTGAACACGCGGCCCCGCACAACGTATCTGGCGGAAGTCCGCAATCCGAATCCCGAGTTAGAAGGAAGTTAGAAAAAAGTTAGAAGGAAGTTTAGAGAGTAAGCCCGAAGAATCGAAGGCATAAGTGGAGCGCACGTAAGGCATGGCAACGAACACGCAAATACCCGTGGCAGACAGGCGAGTGCCGGTCATCGCGCCGGGCTACACCTTCTCCACCATTACCGAGAAGATCAGCAACATCGTACTGAGCCGTCCCGTATCCTTGGGATGGATTGTGGGCTTTCTGGTTGTGTTCGGAATGTTGAACATGCTCGGCATGGCCCTCGGGTATCTGTTTGTCAAGGGCGTTGGAATCTGGGGCATCAACATCCCTATCGGATGGGGATTCGCGATCGTCAATTTTGTCTGGTGGATCGGCATTGGCCATGCCGGCACGCTAATCTCCGCGATTCTTGCGCTCTTGCGCCAGACCTGGCGTAACTCGATCAACCGCTTTGCCGAAGCCATGACGCTGTTTGCGGTGGCTTGCGCCGGAATGTTCCCCCTCGCCCACATGGGCCGCCCCTGGCTTTTTTACTGGATGTTCCCATATCCCAACACCATGCGGTATTGGCCGAACTTCCGCAGTCCGCTGGTTTGGGACGTGTTTGCGGTTTCGACTTACTTCACGATTTCGCTGGTGTTTTGGTTCGTGGGATTGATTCCCGATTTCGCCACTATGCGCGATAAGGCCGAGACTAAGTGGGTGCAGCGCATCTACGGTCTGCTGGCTATGGGATGGCGCGGTTCCGCCAAGCACTGGCATCGTTATGAGACGGCTTATTTGCTTCTTGCTGGACTTGCGACGCCCTTGGTTCTTTCCGTTCACACGGTCGTGAGCTTTGATTTTGCCGTCGGCATCGTTCCGGGTTGGCACACCACAATCTTCCCGCCATACTTTGTCGCGGGCGCAATCTATTCCGGATTCGCCATGGTGCTTTGTCTCGCGATTCCGATCCGTGCGATCTACAAGTTAGAAGATTTCATCACCATGCGCCACCTGGAAACTTCGGCCAAGGTCATGCTGGCCACCGGCCTCATCGTTGCCTACGGCTATGGCATGGAAGCTTTCATGGGCTGGTATAGCGGTAATCAGTTCGATTCGTTCCTGCTGTGGAACCGGCTGCACGGGCCGTATAGGTTTTTTTACGCGCTGCTGCTCGGCCTGCAATATTTTTATTCCACAAGTTCTGTGGTTCAAGAAGTTCCGCGTCTCCACCGGTTGGCTGTGGCTCATCTCGTTCGTGGTGCTAGTCGGAATGTGGCTGGAACGTTTTATCATCATCGTGGTCAGTTTGAGCCGCGACTTCCTGAATTCGTCTTGGGGTATGTACTACCCGACTAAGTGGGACTGGATGACATTTGGCGGCACCATCGGGTTGTTCCTCACCGGTATGTGGCTGTTCGTACGCATTCTCCCCATGATCTCCATCTTCGAAATGCGCACGCTCCTGCCGGAGGCGCACGCGCAAGAATCCGCGGAGGTGAAGCAGTAGCAAGTGTAATGATGACGAACTCAACTTCAACTCGCGACCCTTTGATTTCCAATTCTTCGATCTATGGATTGATGGCGGAGTTCGATTCCGCCCAGGAACTGATGGATGCCGCTCACAAGACGCACGAAGCCGGTTACCACGAGATCGACGCCTATAGTCCGTTCCCCATCGAAGGACTTGCCGAAGCCATAGGCTTTCACAAGAATAGCGTGGCCTTGGTTGTTCTCATCGGAGGTCTTATCGGCGGGCATATCCGCCTACGCGCTTCAGTATTGGGTGGCGGTGATTACTTACCCCGTCAATGTCGGCGGACGCCCGTTTCACTCCTGGCCGTCATTCATCATCGTGACCTTCGAACTGACAATTCTTTTCGGCGGACTTTCCGCTGCCATCGGCATGATTGCTCTGAATGGCCTCCCGATGCCGTATCATCCGGTGTTCAACGTGCCCGAGTTCGCTAAAGCCTCGGAAAATAAATTCTTCCTCGTCGTGTTTTCGAGCGACCCGAAGTATGATCCGGCCGCAACGCGCTCGTTTCTCGACGGCCTTGCTCCACGGATGATCGCGGAGGTGCCGAGCTAGCCATGCGGCCGTTCGCAATCTCCGCAAAAAAATTTGCCCGCGCTACTTGTTCTGGCAACTAGTCGCCGTAACCGCCGGATGCCGCATCGACATGCATATCCAGCCCTATTACCGCCCCATGGCGAAAAGCGAGTTTTTCGCCGACGATCGCTCGGCCCGCATGCCGGTCGAGGGCACGGTCGCACGTGGCGATCTTCAAGAGGATACTTATTTCTACACGGGAAAAATCGGCAATGCTCCTGGCAATTATCTGCCATTTCCGGCGACCGCCGAAGTTCTTGCCCGCGGCCGCGAGCGTTTCAACATCAACTGCACGCCCTGTCACGGACGCGTCGGCGATGGCAACGGCTTTATTCCCACCCGCGGATTCCGCCGTCCTCCGTCTTATCACATCGAGCGTTTGCGCCAGGCGCCAATTGGATATTTCTTCGACGTCATGACCAACGGCTACGGCGTCATGCCCGAATACGGCACGCAAGTTGCTCCGCGCGATCGCTGGTGCATTGCGGCTTACATCCGCGCCCTGCAACTGAGCCAGAACGCGCCGGCGAGCGACATTCCAGCAGGCCAAAAAGTTCCATCGCCGCCGCCCCAGTTCCGCGATATCGGCAACGGAGCCACGCTGCCCCAGGAAGCGCCTGCGACGCCTGCCAGCGCAGAAGGGGAGCCGAAATGACCACGGCCATCGTAAAAACAAGTCGGACCTGATGCCTCCCCTGGTGGCCCAAACCATACAGCAGCGGTCGCTTGTTATCGGCTGATCGGCGCCGTTGCATCCGTCGCTGGCGTTTTTCTTGCTCCTGACAGTTTTTATTCCGCCTACCTCACAGCCTTCATGTTCTGGCTCGGCCTATCGCTCGGATGCATGGCCATCCTCATGCTCTATCACTTGGTCGGAGGAGCGTGGGGCACGGTGATTCGCCGCATCCTCGAATCGGGCATGATGACGCTGCCCATGATGTTCGTCCTCTTCATCCCGATTCTGTTGAATTTGCCGAAGGCTCTATAAGTGGGCCCGGCCCGATCAGTTGGCTTCCGACGCCTAAGCTCGCGGATATTGCGCACAGCTATCTCAACTTCAATGGCATTCTGATCCGCTACATTTTGTATTTCGTCATCTGGTTCGGAATGGCGTACTTCCTGAATCGCTGGTCGACCGAGCAGGATTCGATTGCGGGCCAAAGCACGCTGCGTTTCCGCGCCATGAGTTCGATTGGACTCGTCATCTACTCGCTCACGATTTCCTTCGCCGTGATCGACTGGGTAATGTCGTTGCAGGCGCGCTGGATCTCGACTATCTACGGCTTGCTGTTCGTCGCGGGCGAGGCGCTCTCCGCTTTCTGCTTCTGCGTGGTGATCGAGAACATCCTCGGCAAACGCAAGCCGATGTCCGATTACTTGACCGATACGGAAGTTCACGACCACGGCAAGTTATGCTCGCTTTCGTCATGGTCTGGGCTTATTTCAATTTTTCACAGTGGCTGATCATCTGGGCCGGCAACCTGCCCGAAGAAATTCCGTGGTACGTGCGCCGCATGAATGGCGGATGGGAAACGGTCGGCCTGTTCCTGGTGGTGTTTCACTTCGCCGTGCCGTTCGCGCTTCTGCTGTCGCGCCAACTGAAGCGCAAGGCGCGCACTCTGGTCTGGATTGCTTCCTGGCTCATCGTCATGCGCATCGTCGATATCTATCTGGCATATTGAGCCGGGAGTCAGCGTAATAGAATGGCCAAGGCTTGGTTCCGCTCCATCCGACCTTTCACCTGAGCTGGGTGTTATTTGCGATCCTTGCCGGCATGGGCGGCCTTTGGATGGCTTACTTCTTCCACAACCTGAGATCGCGTCCGCTGCTGGCAGTCAACGCGCCGCAAACGCTGAGACTTCTGGAGCCGTCGCATGAATAAAGAAGCAAGTGGCGAAAAAAGAGTGGCGAAAAAGAGTAACGAAATATGAGTGACGAAATGATGAATCACGGCCACACGGGCCACGAAACCGAGTTCGAACACGAAGACCTGGGCACGCGCGGCGTCTTCGCCTTCATGATCGGACTCGCGGTGATTGGCATCGTCATTTATTTCATCATCATCGGCATGTACACGTTCCTCGATAAATACGAACGCGATCGCAGATGGCGACCGCCAGTCCGTTGGTGACTACAAAGGGAGCGATGTCGCGCGTGGTCACACAGGCGGACATGGATAAGGCGTTCAAAGACAATGGCGCTCCCATGCTCGAAACCAACGAGCGCGGCCAGTTAAGGACTTCCTCATCAATCAGGAGGACCAACTCAACAGCTACGGCTGGGTCGACAAAGAAAACAGGCGTGGCGCACATTCCGATCCAGCGCGCCATGGATTTGATCGTCCAGCAGGGATTGCCGGTGGTTCCGCAAGGCATGACTGGCGGAACAACGACGGGCGGGATAACAACCGATGCCAGCAAGGCGCCCGAAAAGAAGGGTGTGGAAGCGCCGCGGTAAGAACGCCACGGCCCGAGAAGGCCGTGGTACCGATACTTGAATTGAAGCAACCGCTCCGGCCGGACAACCGGAAAAGGAAAAGGCAGTGCGCAGTAAAAGCAGTCTTGCCAATTCGATGACCGCGGCAACCATGACCGCAGTAATTTTCGTGCTGATGCTCTCGGCCGCTTCGTTTGCTCAGGTCCCGCTCCCGCGTGGACCGATCATGGGCGGCGGCATCATGAGCCCGCCGGCGAACCAGCGTCCGCCGGGATTGGAATTCGTAGGCATCGAGCAGCATCTCAACGCCGAAGTTCCCGCCAATCTTGGAATTCACCGACGAACTCGGCAACCCGGTCAAACTCGCCGACTACTTCGGCCACGGACGCCCCGTCATTCTGAACCTGGGCTACTACCAGTGCCCCATGCTCTGCAGCGAACTTCTGCAAGGGCTGGTCGGTTCGATGAAGGCATTGACTTTCGATCTCGGCAAAGATTTTGACGTCGTCACCGTCAGCTTCGACCCGCGCGAAACCACGGAAATGGCCGCCGCAAAAAAGCGCGACATCATGAAGCGCTACGGCCGCCCCAATACCGATCAAGGCTGGCACTTTCTTACCGGCAAAGCTGACCAGATCAACGCGCTCACCAAAGCGGTCGGCTTCCAATTTCAGTTCGATCCGAAAACCGAGCAGTACGCGCACGCCGCCGCCATCGTGATGCTCACGCCCGACCACCACATCTCGGGATACTTTTACGGCGTCGAGTTTTCTCCCAAGGATCTGCGCCTGGGGCTGGTGCAGGCTTCGCAAAACAAGATTGGCAACATCGGCGACCAGGTGCTGCTCTACTGCTATCACTACGATCCCAGAACCGGAAAATACGGCGCCGTCATCAGCAATATTTTGAAGCTGGCAGCGGCCTGGCGACCATGCTCATTCTGGGAACGTTTATGTTTGTCATGTTCCGCGCCGATCGCCGCTCCGCATGGCTCCGGTCGCGGCGCACGCACGGCGACTTGAGGCGAGTTACGTAATTATGTCGAACTATCTTACCATTGTGGCCCGATCAGGCCTCGACCATGGCAAGCCAGGTGGATGCGCTCTACATCTATCTGCTGCTGGTCGCCGGCGTCATGACCGCGCTCATCTTTCTCGCCGTCACGGTGCTGGCGATCAAGTATCGTCGCGTGCCCGGCCGCGAAGCCCACGCAGATCGAAGGCTCCACTCATTCTCGAAATCGGCTGGTCGGTCATCCCGTTCTTCGTGATGCTCACGTTCTTCATCTGGGGCGCCGTCCTTTATTTCCAGGAGCGCACGCCTCCCGCCGATGCGACCGAAGTCTACGTCGTCGCCAAGCAATGGATGTGGAAGATCGAGCACATGGAGGGTCAGCGCGAGATCAACGAGCTGCACGTTCCCACCGGCCAGAACGTCAAGCTCATCATGACCTCGCAGGACGTGATTCACAGCTTCTTCATCCCCGCATTCCGCCTCAAGCAGGACGTCTTGCCCGGCCGCTACACTACGCTCTGGTTCAAAGCCACCGAAGCCCGGGCACTATCACTTGTTCTGCGCCGAATACTGCGGAACCATGCACTCCGGAATGGGTGGCGACATCGTCGTCATGGAACCGCAGGATTACGCGCAGTGGATGGCGGGCGGCGCGACCGCGCCCTTGCAGGATACCGGCAAGGAATTATTCGCCTCGCTCGGATGCGCCACCTGCCATCGTTCCGACGTGCAGGGCCGCGGCCCCAACCTGGCCGGAATCTACAACAAGCCGGTTCTGCTCGAAGACGGACGCACCGTGATTGCGGACGAGAACTATGTTCGGGAATCGATCCTCAATCCCACCGCAAAGATCGTGAGCGGATTCAAGCCCGTGATGCCCGACATTCCAGGGCATCGTCAGCGACGAGCAGTTAAACGCGCTGGTGGCCTACGTAAAATCGTTAAGCCAGCCATCCCCGGGAACCGCCGGGCTCAAAACCAGCCCGGCCGCTTCCCCGGCGACAACCCCAGAATATGCAGGTGCAATAGTCATGGCGAGTGAAGCGGCAGTCAAGCAATCCCGGCGAATCAGGCTCCGAAATTGAACTATCTCAACAACGGGCACAGGCTCAAGTCCTGGCTGTTGACCACCGACCACAAGCGGATCGCGATGCTCTACCTGATTTCGGTTACGGTGTTCTTTTTTCTCGGCGGCTTCTTTGCCATGCTCATCCGGCTCGAACTGCTTACGCCGCAGGGCGACCTGATGCAGGCCGACACCTATAACAAAGTGTTCACCATGCACGGCATGATCATGGTGTTCTTCTTTCTGATCCCGGTCGTGCCGGCCGTGCTCGGCAATTTCCTGGTGCCCCTCATGATCGGCGCCAAGGATCTCGCCTTCCCGCGCATCAATCTGCTGAGCTGGTATCTCTACATCATCGGCGGTACGCTCTATTCCTGCACGTGCATGTTGACCGGCGGCGTCGATACCGGCTGGACGTTCTACACGCCCATTCAGCACGGAGTGCAGCTAACACCAACGTTATCGAGGCCGGACTCGCCGTCTTCATTGCCGGCTTCTCGTCCATTTTCACCGGACTCAATTTCATCGTCACCATTCACCGCATGCGCGCCCCCGGCCTGACCTGGGACCGTCTGCCCCTGTTCATCTGGGCGAACTACGCCACTAGCCTCATCATGATCCTGGGCACGCCCGTCGTCGCCATCACCATCGTGCTGGTCGCCGTCGAGCGCCTCTTCCACCTCGGCATCTTCGATCCCAGCACTCGGCGGAGACCCGCTCCTGTTCCAGCACCTGTTCTGGTTCTACTCGCATCCCGCCGTCTACATCATGATCCTGCCTTCGATGGGCGTGGTCAGCGAACTCATCACCTGCTTCTCGCGCAAGCGCATCTTCGGATACAAGTTCATGGCCCTGTCCAGCATCGCCATCGCCGTCCTCGGATTTCTGGTCTGGGCGCACCACATGTTCGTCGCCGGCATCTCGCTCTATGCCGCCATGATCTTTTCGTTCCTGACCTTCTTCGTCGGCGTGCCCTCGGCCGTCAAAGTCTTCAACTGGACCGCGACCCTCTACAAGGGTTCGATTTCCTACGCCACGCCCATGCTCTACGCCTTCGGCTTCATCGGACTTTTCACCATCGGCGGATTGACCGGCCTTTTCCTGGCGACTCTCGGCATCGACGTTCACGTCACCGACACTTACTTCGTCGTCGCCCACTTCCACTACGTCATGGTCGGCGGCGTGCTTATGGGATATCTCGGAGGCATGCATTTCTGGTGGCCGAAAATCAGCGGCCGCATGTATCCGGAAGGCTGGGCCAAGCTTTCGGCGCTGTTCGTTTTTGTCGGCTTCAACCTGACATTCTTCCCGCAATTCATTCTCGGCTACGTCGGCATGCCGCGCCGCTACTGGCAGTATCCGCCGGAGTTCCAGGTGCTGAACGTGCTTTCGACCGCCGGCGCAAGCGTCTTGGCCGTCGGCTATCTGCTGCCGATGATCTACTTCCTGTGGTCGCTGCGCTACGGGCCGATCGCCGACAGCGAATCCGTGGAACGCCGCCGGCCTGGAGTGGAAAACTACGTCTCCGCCGCCCACTTTCAATTTTGACGAGACTCCGGTCGTGACCTGGGAAGCCTATAACTACGACGAGATCCCAGACGTGCGCCCTGGAGGCTCCCGTTGCCACGATAGCCCCACCAGTTCGACGACGACCATGGAACACGAAGCGCACAATCCGGCGCTGCTGCACCACTTCGCCGACGCTCAGCAGCAGAAGAATGCCGCCTCGCTTGGCATGTGGCTTTTCCTGGTGACGGAAATCATGTTCTTCGGCGGCATGTTCTGCGCCTATCTCATCTACCGCCTGGCCCACTTCAACGCCTTCGCAGCCGGCAGCCAGCAACTCAATATCTGGATGGGCGCCATTAACACCGCCGTCCTGATCGTCAGTTCGGTGACGGTGGTGTTGGCCGTGAAAGCCGCGGAAGTCGGCAAGCGCAAACTGCTGACCGGCGTACCTCGTCGATTACCGTGTTGCTCGGCCTGACCTTTCTTGTGGTCAAAGGTTTCGAGTACAAGGAGAAATTCGAGAAACACCACGTCCCCGGCCCAACCTTCAACTTCACCGAAAAGTTCGATGACAACGGCAAGCAAATCCCCGTCAACCCGAAAGAAGCCGAGCTGTTTTTCTCTCTCTATTTCGCGATGACCGGCATGCACGCTCTGCACATGATTATCGGCTGCGGCCTTTTTGGTACTCTGGCGGTGCTGGCCTGGAAGGGACATTACACGCCCGCTTATTTTACGCCCATAGAAAATGCGGGCTTGTACTGGCACTTGGTCGACATCATCTGGATTTATCTGTTCCCGTTGTTGTATTTGATAAGCAGGCATTCGTGACGGCAGAGACTTTGAACACGAGCACTAAGAACCGATTTTGAGGATGGCTATGGTGGAACCGCAACACAAAGTCGAAGGCGATCTTACGTCGAGCACGAACACACAACCCACTCGCAAGGATTTTACATGGCCATCGGCGTTGCCCTGCTAGTCCTGACCGCGACCACGGCTGGCGCCGCCTTCGTCAACCTCGGTGCCGTTCAATCCGGTTAGTTGCGCTACTGATTGCGACCATCAAAGCCACGCTCGTCGTCCTCTTCTTCATGCACGTCAAAGGCGCGAGCGAAAAGCTGACTGGCGCCGTAGTAGTCTCCGGCTTCTTTTTTCTTGCGATTCTGATATCGCTATCGTTGGCCGACTATCTGACTAGATCCTGGCGGTAGTGAGGCAGGTCAGAGGTTAGAGATCAGATTGCAGAGGTGAATAACCTTCGCATTCGATTTTACCTCTGCAATCTGACCTTTAACCTCTGACCTCTCCGCAATCCGCTTGCGAACAGCGCCCGCATCCGCGAAGATGGTCTGTGCCTTATGTCGCAAACCGTCGCTCCACCCCCGCCGCGTTCCATGCAACTCGATGCCCCCGCGCTTGAGGCCTCCCTCCGCCGCCACCTTCGCGGAGAGGTCCGCTTCGACACCGGCAGCCGCGCCCTCTACGCCACCGACGGCTCCAACTACCGCCAGGTGCCAATCGGCGTAGTAATCCCTCGGGACAAAGAAGACGTTCTAGCCACGGTTGCGCTGTGCCGCGACCACCACGCTCCGTTGCTGGCACGCGGAGGAGGCACGTCGCTCGCCGGACAATGTTGCAACGCCGCCGTCATCCTCGATTTCTCGAAGTACATGGCGAGCATTCTCGAAATCGATCCCGAGAGCCGGATTGCGCGCGTCGAGCCCGGCGTCGTCCTCGATAATCTTCGCGCCGCCGCCGAGAAGCATCACCTCACCTTCGCTCCCGATCCCGCGACCCACGACCGCTGCACGCTCGGAGGCATGATCGGCAACAACTCCTGCGGCGTGCACTCGATCATGGCCGGCAAAACGGACGACAACATCGAGGCGCTCGAAGTCCTCACCTACGGCGGCCAGCGCCTGCACGTTGGCGCGACCAGCGCCGAAGACTTTGATCTTTTCATTCGCGAAGGCGGACGCCGCGCCGAAATCTACACCGGCCTCAAGTCCCTCGCCGATCGCTACGGCGAGCAAGTCCGCCGCCAGTTCCCGAACATTCCGCGCCGCGTCTCCGGATACAACCTCAATCACCTGCTCCCCGAAAACGGCTTCCACGTGGCGCGCGCTCTCGTCGGCTCCGAAGGCACTTGCGTCACGATTCTCGAAGCGACCTGCCGCCTCGTCGAAAGTCCTCCAGCGCGCGTGCTGCTCGTCATCGGATGGCCCGATGTTTACATCTGCGCCGACCACGTCCCGCGAGATCATGGAGCATCGCCCCATCGGTCTAGAAGGTTTCGACGACATCATGGTCGAATGCCAGCCGCCACAAAGGCGTGAACCTCGATGCCCTCGCGCTGCTGCCCGAAGGCTGTGGCTGGCTGATGGTTGAATTCGGCGCCGACACCGCTGACGAAGCCGAAGCCCAGGCTCGCCATCTGATGGAGGCTCTCGACCGCTCCGCCGCTCCGCCCAACATGCAGCTCTTCACCAACGCCCGCTTGATGCGCCGCATCTGGGATGTCCGCGAATCGAGCCTGGGCGTGACTTCGCACGTTCCCGGCGAGCCGCTGCGCTGGGAAGGGTTCGAGGATTCCGCCGTCGGTCCCGAAAAACTCGGCGCCTATCTCCGCGACTTGCGCCGGCTGATGCAAGACCATCACTACGACGGTTCGTTCTACGGACACTTCGGCCACGCCTGCGTCCACACCCGCATGGACTACGATCTCGAATCGACCGAAGGCATCCGCAAGTTCCGCCAGTTCATGGAAGAGGCCGCCGACCTCGTCGTCCGCTACGGCGGCTCCATCTCGGGCGAACACGGAGACGGCCAATCCCGCGGCGAACTTCTTCCCAAAATGTTCGGCCCCGAATTGATGCAGGCCTTCCGCGAGTTCAAGATCGCTCTGGGATCCCGATTGGAAGATGAACCCCGGCAAGCTCATCAATCCCTATCGGCTCGACGAAAATCTCCGCCTCGGCGCAGGCTACGATCCCTGGCAGCCCGAGACGCATTTCAAATTTCCCGACGACCACGGCAGTCTTGGCGGCCGCCACCATGCGCTGCGTAGGAGTCGGCAAATGCCGCCACGATTCCGGCGGAGTCATGTGTCCGAGCTACCGCGTCACGCGCGAGGAAGAACACTCCACCCGCGGCCGCGCCCACTTGCTCTGGGAGATGACAAAAGGCGACGTCATCAAAGACGGCTGGCAAAGCGAAGCCGTAAAAGAATCGCTCGACCTCTGCCTGGCCTGCAAAGGCTGCAAAAGCGATTGCCCCGTAGGCGTCGATGTCGCCACCTACAAAGCGGAGTTTCTCTCGCATTACTACGAAACCAATCGCCGCCCGCTGAAGGCCATGGCGCTTTCGAAATATTGACCTGTGGATGAGAGCCGCCTCGCATGTGCCGGGCCTGGTGAATCTGACGACGCAACTGCCCGGCCTGCGCGACCTGGCGAAGCTAGCCGCCGGAATTCCCACCCAGCGCCGCATTCCAGCCTTCGCCCCGCAAACATTCAAAGATTGGTGGGAGAAGCAATCCTCACGTAGGGACGGACGCATTCGTCCGTCCCGAAGACGAGGACAAGGAGCACAGCTCCGAAAAGAGAACCCAGTCCTCCTCTGGGCCGACACGTTCAACAACCACTTCCTCCCCGTCAACCGCCAAAGCCGCCGTCGAGGTGCTCGAAGCCGCCGGCTTCGACGTCAGCGTCCCGCGCGCCCACCTCTGCTGCGGACGCCCGCTCTACGACGTTGGCATGCTCGATCGCGCCAAGGCTCTGCTCCTCCAGATCATGGACGAGCTACTCCCCGAAATCGAAGCGGCCACGCCCATAGTCGTCCTCGAACCAAGTTGCGCCACCGTCTTCCGCGACGAACTCACCAATCTTTTCCCCAAGGACGAACGCGCGCAAGCCCTGTCGAAGCAAGTCTTCCTGTTCAGTGAATTTCTAGAACAGCGCGCCAATAACGAAGCCTTCCCGCTTCCGAAACTGGCGCGCCGCGCGCTGATCCACGGCCATTGCCATCACAAGGCCATCATGAAGATGACCGCCGAAGAAGCCGTTCTGACAGCGCATGGGCATCAACTTCACCGCTCCCGCCCCCGGATGCTGCGGCATGGCTGGAGCCTTCGGCTTCGAAAAAGAGAAGTATGAAATTTCGAAAGCCATCGGCGAACTAGAACTTCTTCCCGCCGTCCGCCAGGCGCCCACCGACTGGCTGATCGTAGCCGACGGTTTCAGTTGCCGCGAACAGATCGCCCAGGAAACCGATCGCCACGCCTTGCATCTAGCCGAAGTCCTGCAGATGGCCCTGCGCGAATCCACCGAAACGCCCGAAGGCTTTCCGATGTTCGACTCCGCGCCGCTGCACTATCCGGAAGACGCCTGGGTGCTGCCGCACCAAGCCGCGATTCGAAAGTCGATGAAGCGCACCGGACTAGCCGTAGCCGGAGTAGCGCCGGAGCTGCGTTACTGTTGGCATTAGCCAGAAAGCGTTGACCACGATTCACGTTGGGACGGACGCATTCGTCCGTCCAGTCGAGCGCAGCGAGACGCACGCAAAAATTCTCGAAATAATCTCATAACGTATTGATACATATATACTTGCGATCCGACGCCCATTCCATCTCCTTTTCTGTAACAATAGACAATAGGCAAGACAGCAGGACCCTTCATGGAAACCGCCAACCCAACCGTTGTAGCCCAGTCGCCGCAATCAACGCCGGTCCAGTCTGCGGGTAGCGCTCAGAACAAAACTCTGCAAGGGTCGGTGCTGGTGCTGATTCAGTTCGACGTTTGCGAGGAAATCAACCTCGACTCCCTGCGCGACATCTTTGGCGCTCGGCGTCAGGAAGCCAGCTTCAAGCATCCCGCCCCTGGATACGTCCGCTTTCAGCGCCCGCCCGTTGTCGAGCCGGTCGAGCCGCTGATCCTGGAAAGCGGTGAACGTCTCGACGTCCAGATCAAGTACTACGATTACGGCGTCCTAAGCGTGGTCTTTGAGCTGCCTTTTTCCGGCGACTGGGACACGCTGGTTCGCCTAGCCGGCCGCTGGGTTTGGGATACCGATTTCACCAGCTTCGCCCAGAAAATCGTCAAACAGAAAATCGAGCGCGCTCGTCCTGCGCTGGTCAAGCTCTACGACAGCTGGCTGCATGAAGATTATTTCGTCTTCCACGTGCGCGACATCGCCGGCAATCCTTCTGCCGCCGAACTGCTTTCCACCCAAGGTGGACGCATCGCCCAGATCGTGCGCGGCGAAAACATGCCGCTCTCCGACGGCGAGCAGCAGGAGATCATGCAGTCGAAGATCTCGTACTATCCGAACGATCTGGCCGTGATCAGCTGGAACGGCGCGTTCCTTTACGACTCGACGGCGGGCGCGGAGACTGTGATTCAGCTGCTCGAATACGCCAACTCGCAGCTCCTCGAATTCCGCCACTACGATGAACTGTTGACCCGCGAACTAGCCAGCGTCTACGACTTCATGGACCACGGTTCTGGCTTCTGGGCCCGTTGGCGCACCGCGAAACGCGCCAGCCGTTTGCACACCGTCCTGCTCGATGTGGACGAACTCACCGAGCGCGCCGACAATGCCATCAAATTCCTGAGCGACATGTTTTCCGCGCGTCTCTACAAAGTAGCCGCGTCCAAAATCGGAGTCACCGATTACAAAGATCTGGTCAACCAGAAAGTCCACACCGCCGAAGAACTCTATCGCTTCATGATCGACCAATTCCACCAGAGCCGAGCGTTTGTGCTGGAGCTGATGGTAGTGATCATTCTGATCATCGATTTGATCTGGCTGTTCAAGGGATCGACTCCGATCTAGCTGTCAGCTATCAGCTGTCAGTTCTCAGTAAGATCTTTCAACCCTACTCTGCTCTCTAATCTCAGTTCCCCGTTTGAACCCCCTTGGTCGCGGTCTTTTGGAATCAAAGACTTGGAGGTGCATTCCTTCCAGATCTTTGAGTTTAAAGGACTTACCTGTAAGGTCTTTATTCATCAAAGACTTAGGCGATTTGCTCAGTAAGTAACTGACAAATGGCTGGCAATAGCTTTGGACCGGGTTCGAGGGCCGCCTTGGTTAAGGACAGCGCACCCTTCGGTGCTGGGATGGACGCTAAGGCCGGGTCATCCGCCTTATTTGTTGTGCTCATCGAATCGTACATATGACAGCCCGATTGCTTAGTAACTAAGCCTTTGCAGCCACCTTATCGGCGTTTCATAACTCGTTCATAATTATTGGCGTCAGGGTCGGTTAGAAGATTCGCCGCTCGACCTTTGGAACTTATAACTCCTTTAAATCGTTATCAAAGTTACTTTCCGCGGCGGACACGCTGACATGTATAATTCTCGGTTTCGAGACAGTCCCCTTGCGCTGCGGACGTTGACAGTGATGGAGTTGGGGCGGGTACAACGGTGCGCGCGTTCTGCCCTTGAACACGCTGTCGGCAAAGGCTTGCGTTTTTAACCATCAAAGGCGCCTTATGCGGTTGCTTCAACGTACTTCGTTGGCACTTCTACTGTCTCTCCTGGCCTTACTCGCCTTCTTTACCGCGATTCCCACTGCTTGGGCTGAGGATTGGCCGCCCGTCACGCAAGAAGAAATCAAGATGATGAGCGAACCGAAGGTTCCCGGCGCGCCGGCCATCTACTTGTATCGTCAAGTCGATCGCGACGACAATGGACCCCGGGAGGTCGACTATGCGCGGATCAAGATCCTGACCGAGGAAGGGCGAAAGTATGGCGACGTGGAGATTTCTTTTCTCCAAGGAAGAGAGAACATTCGGGGGATTCAGGCAAGGACGATCCGACCAGACGGAAGCATCATCAACTTCGACGGAACGGTCTACGAGAAAACGATTGTCAAGGCCAAAGGGGTCAAGTATCTGGCCAAGACTTTCAGCATGCCCGATGTTCAAGTGGGCAGCATCATTGAATACCGCTACCGCGATGAATTGGAGTTTGGGTACGTTTTTGATTCGCACTGGATACTCAGCGAAGAATTGTTCACCAAGCACGCGAAATTCTCCCTGAAAAAGTACGCAGGGTTTGCGCTGCGCTACAGTTGGCCGGTAGGTTTACCCGCTGGAACCAACCCTCCACATGACGAAAAGGACACGGTTCGCTTGGAAACCAACGACGTCCCAGCCTTTCAGGTGGAAGACTACATGCCTCCGGAAAACGAGCTGAAGTATCGCGTTGACTTCGTCTACATCACGAATCCGAATCCCGAGAAAGATACCGAGAAATTCTGGAAGCAAGAAGGAAAAAATTGGTATAGCTGGTGCAACACCTTTGTCGACAAACGCAAAACCATGGAGCAGACAGTCTCTCAAATCGTTCAGCCGAACGATACCCCGGAGGTTAAGCTGCGGAAAATCTACGCCAGGACGCAGCAGATCCGCAATACGGGGTTCGAGCGAGAAAAGTCGGAGCAGGAGCTAAAGCGAGAAGACTCGAAGGATATCAAGAACGTGGAAGACGTGCTGAAGCGCGGCTACGCCAACGGCTTGCAGATTAACTGCCTGTTCGTAGCCTTGGCCCGCGCGGCTGGTTTTCAGGCAGAGCCGGTGTACGTTTCGACTCGAAATGTCTATTTTTTCAATTACCGGCTGATGAACCCGGGACAGCTTAATTCCAATGTTGTTCTGGTGAAACTCGACGGCAAAGACCTCTACCTGGATCCGGGAACCGTCTTCACCCCTTTCGGTATGCTGCCCTGGACCGAAACTCAAGTATTGGGCCGCCGCCTCGACAAAGACGGTGGTAGTTGGGTTACGACAACGGTGCCAAGATCGTCCGAGTCGCGCATCGAACGCAAGGCAGACCTGCAGTTAACGCATTCAGGATCATTGGAAGGTAAGACCACGATCACCTACACCGGGCTGGAAGCGTTGTGGCGGCGGATTGAGGAGCGCAATGAGGACGACACCGAGCGAAAGAAATTTCTCGAAGACGAAATCAGGGAATACATACCCGTCGCTATCGAAGTTGAACTTACTAATAAGCCGGACTGGAATAGTTCCGATCGCGCACTGGTTGCGGAATACGATGTGAAAGTGCCGGGGTGGGCGGCGGGGGCAGGGCACCGCGCGCTTCTTTCGGTTGGGCTTTTTGGCGGCACGGAGAAGCACACCTTCGAGCATGCTTCCCGCGTCCACCCCATCTACTTCGAGTTCCCCTACGAGGAGGAAGACGATGTGAGCATTGGCCTGCCCTTGGGTTGGCAAGTAAGCAATGTTCCGCACCCGCAAAATGTCGACCTGAAGACTGTCACTTTCAGCCTGACGGCTGAAAACAAGAACGGCGGTTTGCATGTGAAGCGTGATCTCATGGTCAATCTCGAACTGGTCGAGACTAAGAGCTATCCAATCCTGCGCAGTTTTTTTCAGAGTGTGAGGTCCGGGGATGAACAACAGATGGTGGTATCAATGGGCACGTCCGCAGCTCAGGAATAGTCCTCCTTCGTTGCCGCGGTTTCTACGGTTGCTCGCGCTGGTGGCAACGTGTGGGTTGTTCAGCGCACCCCAGGCTGTCGCCGGCGATGCGCCTCCGTGGATGCACGCGCAAGTGAGCGTGCCGTTGCCTGCCCACGATGAACGGACAGCTGCAGTTCTGCTCTATTCGGAAACCGTGCTCACAGTTCAATCGAACGGCAAGATCAAGCGAATGGAGCGCGAGGCCTACAAGATTCTTCGTCCCGATGGCAAGGGACGGGGAACGGTGCGGGCGGATTTCGATTCCCAAAGTCGCATCACCGGGATGCGCGGCTGGTGTATTCCAGCGCAGGGTAAGGACTACGAAGTTAAAGAAAAAGAATCTGTGGAAACGGCGATCTTCGGCGTCGAAGGAGGCGAACTCATGAGCGACGTGCGTACCAAGCTCTTGCAAGTTCCGTCGGCCGATCCCGGCAACATTATCGGTTATGAGATCGAGCAGGAAGAGAGACCGTACGTTATGGCGGATGAATGGGCCTTTCAGGAAACAGTACCCGTTCGCGAGTCTCACTTCACCTTGCAACTCCCTTCCGGATGGGAATACAAGGCGGCTTGGATCAACCACGCGGAGGTGGCACCCACCTCAATTGGAAGCGGACAATGGCAGTGGGTCGTAAGCGATATCAAGGCAATCCGCCCGGAGGAGAAGATGCCACCGTGGCGTGGCATCGCGGGGAGAATGACGATCTCATTGTTTCCGCCCAGCGGGCAAAACAAAGGTTTTCACAGTTGGCAAGAGGTTGGAGAATGGTATCTGGATCTCGCCCGTGGGCGACGCGACTCCACACCCGAGATCAAACAAAAGGTCATCGCGTTGACTTCGTCGGCGCCGACAATACTGGGGAAGATGCAGGCGCTGGCGAGTTTTGTGCAAAGCGATATTCGCTACGTAGCGATTGAACTCGGTATCGGAGGTCAGCAACCGCATCCGTCCGCTGATGTCTTGGCCCACCGCTATGGGGATTGCAAAGACAAAGCCACATTGCTAAGTACCATGCTGAAAGAGATAGGCGTCGATTCCTACTATGTCATTATTAACAGCGAGCGCGGATCGGTCACGTCTGCAACGCCTCCTAACCTGCGATTCAACCACGCAATTCTCGCCATCAAGTTGCCAGCCAGCGCCAACGATACCGCGCTAGTGTCAGTAATGCAGCACCCGAAGTTGGGGAAACTTCTTTTCTTTGATCCTACCGACCCGTTGACGCCTTTCGGGCGCCTTCTTGGACCCCTGCAGGCAAACTACGGACTACTGGTGACGCCCGACGGGGGCGAACTGGTGGAACTTCCGCAGTTGCCTTCCGCGATGAATGCCGTCAACCGCACTGCACAGATGACGCTGGATGGAAAAGGGACGTTGCAGGGGACGGTCCACGAAGTGCGGTTGGGCGACCCGGCAGCTTTTCAGCGTTATGCATTGCGCTCGGCCGCCAAGGCTACCGATGAGATCAAGCCCATCGAAACCGTTTTGGCACATTCCTTTACTACGTTCCGCATCACCAAGGCAACGGTGAGCAACCTTCGCGTGACCGATCAACCGTTTGAGTACGACTATGCGATCCTGGCCGAGAACTATGCCAAATTAGCGGGCAACCTGCTGTTGGTGAGGCCCCGCGTCCTGGGCAGCAAGGCGGACGGTTTTCTGGAAACCAAAGAACCGCGGCAATATCCCGTCGAATTCGATGGCCCGGAACTTGACAAGGATGTTTTCGAAATTGCGATACCCACTGGATACGAAGTGGATGACCTGCCACCTCCGGTTAATGCGGACTACGGCTTTGCGTCCTACCAAAGCAAGACGGAAATGGTTGGCCAAGTGTTACGGTACACCCGTACCTTCGAGATTAAGGAACTCAGCCTCCCGGTCAGCAAGGTGGAGGAACTGAAGAGGTTCTATCGCATTATCGCGAACGACGAACGCAACGCAGCCGTCCTGAGACCTGTCTCACGCTGAGGCTGTCGCGGCTAAACGCGGAGGCAGCGCCCGCTCTACACGAGCAGACACGAAAATGCCCGGGATTCTTGCGAATCTCGGGCACTTGTTGTTACATAGAGATCGTTGTCGCTACCTAGACAGCGGTAACGTTCTCCGCTTGCCAGCCTTTGGGGCCCTTGGTCACGTCGAACTGCACGGTCTGGCCTTCTTGGAGGCTCTTGAAGCCGCCAGCTTGAATCGCGGAGAAATGCACGAAAACGTCTTCGCCATTTTGACGGCTGATGAAGCCGTAGCCCTTGGCGTCGTTAAACCACTTCACTGTTCCTTGTTCTGCCATTGAATGTTCCTATTCTTGTTACTTGATTGAAATATGCTGAGTGATTCGCTGCTGAAGAGGGGGTGACGCTGGTTGGCGGTACCATCCTGCAAGTGCATGTGAGTCAAACTTAGCAAGTACAGTGTAGCATAAGCCGGCGGAAAAAGTCGAGAAATCTCGCTAAACTATTCACCACAAAGGGCACAAAGGTACACGAAGTAACCGCCTAGAAAACGTGATTGGACGGCCGCTGGCCCCCGTCTATGCTCTGAATTGCGCTATAAATTGCTTATGATCGCTTTCCTCACTCTCGAACTTCGCATCGAGGCCGCGCACTCGCTGAAAGATAAGCGGCAGGTTACTCGCAGCCTGAAAGACCGTCTCCGTGCTTCGTTTAACGTGGCCGTCGCGGAACTGGACCCTAGCATGCTTTGGAATCAGGCGACGATCGGCGTGGTGAGCGTGTCACACTCCCGCGATTATCTGGACGGCTTGATGAAGAATGTGGAGCGGGCCGCCACGCGCATTGCCAACAACGCGGGCGCCGACGTCGCCGATTCGTTCGTAGAGTTTCTGTAAAGCGAGTTTCTGTGAAGTCGCGTTTCTGCGAATCGGATTCTGTGGCTACTCAAACTGTTTCCGGAATCTCTCCAACTGATCCTTCACTTCCGCAAATTCCCGCCGCAACTCCGCCACTTCCTGCTTCCAACCGGGCGATGCGCTCCGCATCGGCCGGATTGCGTTCGACGGCCGCGCCGGCGTGCACCGGCGTTTCCGGTTCCACCACATCTCCGGCTAACAGATGCGCATAGCGCGATTCTTTCGTTCCCGGCTGTCGGGGCAGCACCTTCGCCAACGGCGGATCGCGCTGCATCAGCTTCTGCAATGCCGACTGCACATCATCCAGCGTTTCGAAGCGGTGCATCCGCTCGGCGCGTCCGCGCAGTTCGCCCGGCGTTTGCGGACCGCGCAGCAGCAGCACGCACAGCACGGCTATCTCCGGACGGGTGAAGTTAAATACTTCCTGCAGACGCTGCTCGTACTTGGTTACGCGGCTGTCGGCGCCGCGCGCCGGGCCAGCCATGCGCTGCTGCTGCAAGCCTTCCAGCGCGTCGCGCACCGCGTCTTCGTCCAATTGCATGACCGGATCGCGATTCGACTTCTGGTTGCACGCGTTCACCAGCGCGTTCAGCGACAAGGGATAGTATTCCGGCGTGGTGATATCTTTTTCGATCAGCGACCCCAGCACTCGGACTTCGGTTTCAGTCAGCTTGATATCCATGGATTTTTCAACCGCCCTCGTTCAACCGCCTTCGATTGTATCGAAACAGACAAGATCAAAGGCCGCGGGCGAGGGCGCCAGCACCACACACCGTCGCGTGGCGGCGGGGCACGGTATACTCAATAGTTTGTCGCACTACAAATATGAGCGAGCTGATAGCAGAGCCTAGAGTTTCTATTGACAAACTGGTGCGGGCACTTCGCGCGTTACCCGCCTCCGCCTTCGATAACACGGAGGAGGTCCGGTCATTGCTCGCGAAAACGCCGGTGGAAGAAGCCAGCCTCGCGCCTTATTTGACCTGGAGCCGGCAGCACTACACGCGCAATCTGATCGACAAAACCGAACTCTACGAACTGATGGCCATCTGCTGGGAAGTGGGGCAGGGCAGTTCGGTGCACAATCATCGCGACCAGAACTGCTGGATGGCAGCGCCGGTGGGAAGACTGCTGGTGGAAAATTTTCACGTTGAATTTGAGGACATCGAGACGGGGAAGTGCCGCTTGCTCGCATCTAACACGGTGGAGTTGACGGCGGCTAATCCATGCGCGGTCGATCCGCGCGAGCCAGTGCATCGGGTAGTGAATCCGCGGGAAACAAATCAGCGCGCCGTGACCTTGCACGTCTATTCGCGGCCCTTTGATACTTGCGTGGTCTATTCGCCGGAGCAGGGGACATGCGGAGATATCCGGCTTCACTACAACACGGAGTTTGGAAAAGCGGTACCCAGTAGCCAGTAGCCAGTTGCCAGCGAGATTCGCTTCAGGTACTGGCAACTGCATTCAAGGAGGAATCGTGAGGAAATACCTGGGAGTTTTGGCCGGAGTGGTTGCGCTCGGCGTAATGTCATGGGCGCAGGCTCCAACTCCAACTCCCCCTGCAGATCAGACTCCGGCGCAAAATCCGGCGCCAGCACCCGCCCAGGAACCAACTCCGATTCCGAATGCACCTGCAGCGCCCAAGCCAGCGCCCGTGCCGGAGTATCCGCGGATTGAACTTTTTGGCGGCGGTTCGTTTGCGGAGGCTGGGCTTTTCAACGCGGGACACTGGGCGGGGCTGCCTGGTTGGGATGCTTCACTGGCAGGGAACGTGACCGACTGGCTGGGATTCGTGGTAGAGGGCGGGCAATTCTTTGGAACGTCAAAGATTCCGAGCAATTCGCCGGCGCCGTTTCCGGGAGATCAAACCTACGAACCGCTGGGGGCTCCCACGTTCAACGTGACGACGCGAGAGTACAACTTTCTATTTGGTGCGCAGTTTGCACGGCGCAAGTATTCCCTGTTTACGCCGTTTGCCGAGGTTCTGTACGGACATAACGGCACACGCGGCCTGGCGACGCCTACGGTCCCGGGGCCCCTGGTGACGGAAGTCGGCACGGGGCGGGCGATAGTTGCGGGCATAGGCGCGGACCGGAAAATCAACCGGCGATTCGCAATTGCGGTTCAAGGCCGACTATTTTCAGACCGGGTCGAATTTTCCATCTGTCGGGAAACAGAAGCAGGACAACTTCCGGTTCTCCGTGGGCATTGTGATCCGCAATGTGCAAAAGGAAAAAGCGGCAGCTTAGACGAAAGTGAGATCGAACCGTAAATCCCGGGCCAAGCGGCAGCGCCAGTTGCTTTCTTTCATTCAACAGTACGGCTAGAGGCGCCGGCCAGAAAACGGCGAGAAACGGGCTTGGTCATCGCACTGGGTGATGATTCTGTCCCGCGCGTTTGGCCACATTACGAGCGGCGGAGCAAATCGCTCAGCGGCTCGACTTTGGCGCGCAGGTCGTCGGCGAAATCGGCGCCCTTTTCTACCGCTTCTTCGAAACGGCCTTTGGCTTCGTCGGTCCAGTCGGACACGGTTTCCCGGGCATCATCATAGGAACGCCGCAAGTCTTTGCGCAGCTGTCGCCCGGTCTTCGGAGCAAGCAATAGAGCGAGGCCAGCGCCAACACCGAGCCCAATCAGCAGAAAAGTGACTGCAGTGCCCGCCGTACCGTCTGAACTTTCATAGTTCCCAATACGCATAGGAACCTCCTGGTTATTGCTTCTATTCTAGACCCGAATGTGAAATTGGTATTTGTGGTGCGTAGTTTGGGTGCACCAGGAGCGGGGAGCATTCATGTGTCCAGCCTTCCCACAATCCTCTCCCACTGTGTAAAATGAAATGTTAATCCGAATTGCGGCGGACGCCCCGGCGACCTCCACCCCTGCAGGCCAGCGCCGGGGACCCCGGATCTGCCCCGCTGTCCAGAATTCCTAGAAGAGTGAAGGAGATGTAACCGGCAATGTCGATTCCAGCGACCCAACTCCGTCCCGGCATGATCATTAAGCACAACAATGACTTGCATTCCGTGTTCAGCGTCGAACATCGCACGCCGGGCAATCTGCGCGCCTTCATCCAGGCGAAGTTGCGTAATCTGCGCACCGGAGCCATGTTCGAGCACCGTTTTCGCTCTCCCGACCCGATTGAGAAGGTGAATGTGGACGAGGTGAACATGGAGTTTTTGTACGCCGATGGCGACAGCTACTACTTCATGGACACATCCAATTACGAGCAGACCCACCTGACCCGCGACACGCTCGGGGATGCGGTGGACTACCTGACGTCGAACCTTCAGATCAAAGTGGAGTTCTTTGATGGCAAGGCCGTGGGCATTGAGTTACCGCAGACCGTGATCTTGACCGTGACAGAAGTCGAGCCCGGCTTGAAGAGCGCAACCGCATCGAGTGTGACCAAGCCAGCGAAGACCGAAACCGGGCTTGTCGTGCAAGTGCCGCCATTTATCAACGAAGGCGAGAAAATCAAGGTTGACACGGCGGAAGGCACGTATTTGTCGAGAGCGTAGAAATTTGTAATTGGTAACTTGTGATTTGCAATTGAACCAACGGCATGGTTTCGGTTTGCAATCTGCAAATTACAAATCTGAAATCACAAATGCCTCCGAGAACAATCTTCTGTCCACGCCCGGCGCTTTCTCGTACGCGGACGTGTCCAGGGCGTCGGCTTCCGGTGGTTTGTCGAGCGCGAGGCACATATTCTGCAAATTGCCGGATGGGTGCGCAACAATCACGACGGGAGCGTGGAAGTGCTGGCCATGGGAACACGCGAGCAACTGGCCGGACTGAGATCGCGTTTGCAGGAAGGTCCGCGGGCGGCGCGAGTCGACAACGTCGAGGAATCCGAGGCCGAGCCGGTCGCCGGACTCACTGTATTTCAAGTTCGAGGAGCTTAGACCCAAGATGCCAACCAAGATGCCAGCCGAAATGGTGGATTGCGAAGGACTGAAAAAACTGATCCGGGAGGTTCCGGATTTCCCTAAGAACGGCATTCTGTTTTACGACATCACCACGCTGCTCAAGGACAAGCTTGGTTTCGCGCGGCTGATTGACGCGCTTTCGGCCAACTACATTGGCAAAGAGATTGACCTGGTGCTCGGCATGGAGGCGCGTGGGTTTATTTTTGGACCGGCGCTCGCCTACCGGCTGAATGCGGGATTTGTTCCGGTTCGCAAGCCAGGGAAACTGCCCGCCGAAACGGTGAAGATCAGCTACGAACTGGAATATGGCAGCAACGCGCTGGAGATCCACAAAGATGCCATCGGAAAAGGCCAGCGCGTGCTGATCGTGGATGACCTGCTGGCGACCGGTGGAACTGCGGTGGCAACGGCCGACCTGGCAAACGGTCTGGGAGCCCAGATCGCAGGACTGGCATTTGTAGTCGAACTTGATTTCCTGAAGGGTCGCGAGAAGCTGGCGAAGTATGACGTGTTCTCGCTGCTGCACTATGATCGGTAATGCTGATCGCTAACTATGATCGGTAACTTATGACCGGTAGGGCGGAGATCGAAGTCGACGCCTAGCGCGCTCACCCCGAGCCAGACTGTCCACTTTCCTGTCCCTGGTTTATTTCAGTAAGCGTCCCGCAGCCAGGAACACGCCTTTCCATATCGCGAGGCTAACGGCCACGGACCCGGCGAAGGAAAGGATGGCGATCCAGTTCCAGTGAACCGGTCTTTCTTGTTGTTCTTGCGCTGCGCCTTCAGGAATCCACATGGGGGAGGGCTCCGTTTCGTTAATCGCCGAGCAATTATCAGGCCATTTCATCCGTTCTGCAAGTAGTTGAAAATATTCCCGACGAAGGCGGCTCGCTTTAAAAAGTAGGTCAAATCGCCATGCCGGAGAGTGTTTTGCACCCTGCCGAAGATTGATGTCAGAATCTGGAGTCAGACGGACCGGCGTCTCCCGACCGGCGCGCGAGGGCATCTAAAGGGATGGTGGTAATCTAAAAGCCTTTGGTGGTCGGTTCATGCGCACAGGTTTGATGCCGAGTTTCGTGCTGGCGATGATCAGGCTTTTCCCTATCCTGATCTCTACTGTCGTCTTAGGTGCGGGCGTCGTTGGTGCAAGCGTTGTTGGTGCGGGCGCTGATTCCAGCCCTCTTCCGCCTTCCATCACCTCTGCGCCACTTTCGGTGGACCAGGTGGTGGACAATCTTGTCCGCAAAGATGCGGAAAGGGCGGAGGAGTTGCGCCATTACGAATCCACGCGCGTTTACCGGCTCGATTATCGCGGATTCCCGAGCGATCGCGAGGCCGAAATGACCGTGGACGCCATTTACGACCGTCCTGCCAGGAAGAGCTTTAAGGTCGTCTCGCAGAAGGGATCGAAGCTGATCCTCGACCGTGTGTTCAAGCGATTGCTGGAGAGCGAAGAGGAAGCGATCGAGCTGGACATGCACGCCCGCACGCTGCTGAACCGCAATAACTACGACTTCGCGCTGATCGGCTTCGAGTCTTCTGCCCAAGGCAACCAGTACGTGCTCGAGGTCTCCCCGAAAGCGAGAAGCAAGTACGTCTATCACGGCAAAATTTGGGTTGACGCCACCGATTTCGCGGTGACCCGGATTGACGCCGAACCGGCCCAGAATCCCTCATTCTGGACGAAGAGAAGCGAGATCCATCATGAGTACATGAAGGTAGGCGGTTTCTGGCTTCCGCGGCGCAACGAATCCGTGAGCTACATACGGCTGGGTGGGCGCGCTACGCTGACGATCGAATACAACAACTACCGGGTCAACGATCCGCGGACCGCGGAGAGCCTACAGTCACCTTCCTCCGCGGTCGTCCACTAGAAAACGTAGGTCAGGTGTCAGGTCTTAGGTGTCAGGTGTCAGGAAGACCAAATTCTTAGAACCTGAGACCTGATCTGCTTTCCTGAGACCTGAGACCTGACACCTGACTGCGGTAGTACAATCCCGCCATGGATGCACTCCCATGGATAGCCTGATCGAGTCGAACCTGAATCCGCCGGAGCAGCAGGAGTCTAGCGTCCGTCCGATTCTTGTCGGGATTGTGATCGTCGGGATCGTGGTGGGTGTGCTGGCGTTGATATTCCGCGCCGAGCAAACAAAGCCAACTCCGCCTCCGGCCTATGCCGCGAACCTGAAGTTTTCCGATTTGAGGGTAAGCGCGGCACAGAATTTTGCCGGGGCAACGGTCAGCTATCTCGATGGCGCCATCACCAACACGGGCGACAAGACCGTCACTCACGCCGTTGTCAAAGTCACATTCAAGGACGATCTGGGACAGACGGCGCAGCGCGAAGAGAATCCCATACGTATTCTGCGGACCGGCGGCCCATACGACGAAGCCGTGGATCTCAGCCTTTCACCACTTGCGCCCGGCCAGAGCAAACCTTTTCGTCTGACATTTGAAAATATCTCCGCCCAGTGGAACCATGCCTATCCCGATCTGCAGATCACCCAGGTCACAGTAAGGTAAGAAGCTAGTCTGTCTTGCAGCCTTCAACAAATTGGCTTTTTGAGTTAGCATTGCTCCGCCTTCTCAAGGAGGTCGTTTATGGCACAGCGCACTTCGGTCGACATCGTGCGGCCGGCCTCGATGCGGTCAATGTTGTGGGGCGTTTTGCTGATCGTCTTGGGCATGCTTGCGATCAGTTCGCCATTTCTTGCCGCCGTGGCAGTCAACGTGGTCATTGCCTGGCTCATCGTCTTGGCAGGGGTAGTCCACCTGGTCCTTGCCTTTCACGCTCGAGGAGCTGGCAGCATGATCTGGAAGTTGCTAGTCGGGATCGCATATCTGTCGTTCGGTGCATACCTGATCATGCATCCAGTGATGGGTGTGGTATCGCTGACGCTAATACTGGCATCGCTCTTCTTGATTGAAAGCATCCTGGACATCATTCTGTTTTTCCAGACGCGTTCATTGGGAGGTGCAAGCTGGGTGCTGGTGGACGGAATCGTCACTTTCCTACTGGGGCTGATGATCTACCTCCAATGGCCGTCCAGTTCCGCCTGGGCGATAGGCACCCTAGTCGGCGTGAGCCTGATCATCAGCGGTGTTACGCGGGTGATGATGTCATTGGCGGTGCGCAAGACGACGACCGAGATCACATCGTTAGCGGCCTAGTCCGTTCTAGAACTGCCTTGGCGAGACGCGGAATGGGTTGGACGCCTAAGGAAAATCTTGCCCGTTGAAGCTGGCGCTGGCGTTACCAATGGAGGAACAGCAAATGGGAGGCATGATCCCGCTAGGGGATGCATCGAGACGCCCTGCAAGCCTCCCCGTCCTCACGGTCCTCATTATCCTCGTCAACGGCTTCGTTTTTATTCAGGAGTTGATGGGTGGCGACGCATTCGTGGCCAAGTGGTCGGTGATCCCGGCCCAAATTGTTTCCGGACATCAGTGGATCACGATTCTGACGGCAATGTTCATGCACGCCAGTTGGTTGCACATTATCGGCAACATGATCTTCTTATGGGCTTTCGGCCCCGAAATCGAAGCCACGATGGGACCAGGGCGGTACCTTGTTTTCTACCTTGCTGGCGGGCTGGTCGCTATGCTGGCCCAGGTGGCAGCGGACCCCCATTCCACGGTTCCGAACCTGGGAGCAAGCGGGGCGATTGCGGCGGTGATGGGCGCATTTCTGGTCACCTATCCACGCGATCGGATTCGCACAGTTCTATTCATCTTTGTTTTTGTGCGGATCACCTTCATCCCGGCCGCACTCTTGATCGGCTTTTGGTTTCTCACTCAACTCTTCAACGCCGGTGCGGTGGCACAAGTGCAGACTGGGGGAGTGGCGTACTTGGCGCACATCGGCGGCTTCGTCTTCGGGGCGGTCACGGCTCGTCTGTTCAGAGATCCGCGACGAATCGCATTGCAACGGAGCACGGAATGATTGCGAGGGCCGATGCCTGGAAACGGTCCACGCCCCATCGGCTTGGCCCTCCATTACAATGGCCTCGTGCCCGAAACAAAACCATTCCGTCTTACGGAGTCTGTAAAAGCCGCGGGTTGAGCGTCCAAGCTGAGTCCGGCGGCGCTGGACACAGTGCTTGGGAAATTAGCCCGGCAACAGGACCCGAATGTGTTAGTCGGCTTCGACCACGCCGACGACGCCGGAGTGTATCTGCTCACGCCCGAAACGGCGCTCGTGCAGACGGTGGATTTTTTCACGCCCATCGTCGACGATCCCTACATTTTTGGTCAGATCGCCGCTACCAACGCGCTTAGCGACGTCTACGCCATGGGCGGGAAGCCGCTGACCTCGCTGGCCCTTGTCTGTTTTCCCGATAAAGGTGATCTCGACATCCTGGAACGCATTCTAGCCGGCGGCTTGTCGAAGATGATCGAAGCCGGATGCACGGTCGTTGGCGGCCACAGCATCCGCGATGAGGAAACGAAATTCGGTTATTCGGTTACCGGAGTGATTCATCCTCAGCGCGTGCTGGCCAATCAAGGCGCGCAACCCGGCGACCGTCTGTTATTTACCAAGGCGCTGGGCACGGGAGTCATTTCGACGGCGATCAAAAAAGGCGTTGCAAAGCAGGAGTGGATCGACGCACGCAGTGAAGTCAATGACTATGCTGAATAAGGCCGCAGCCGAAGTAATCACTGGCCAGACGAGGGCGTCTGGGCCTACGTGGGCCGTGCATGCGCTGACTGATGTCACTGGTTTTGGCGTGATCGGTCACGCGCGCGAAATGGCGCTGGCATCGAATGTCAGCCTTGTCTTCGAATCCTCCAAAATCGCGGTTCTCGAAGGTGCGCTCGACTGCATCCGCGCTGGCCATATTCCCGGAGGCCTGAAGGCGAATCGCGATTTTGCCGAATGCCTGGTGGCCTATGATCCGTTGGTGCCTGAGGACATCCGCACGCTGCTGTTCGACCCTCAAACCGCCGGAGGCCTGCTGATCTCGGTTTCCCCTGAAGACGCGGGCGGACTCACGGGCGCGTTGCGGGATGCCGGTGTTCCCGCTGTCGAAATTGGAGAAGTATTGCCGCAAACGAAACCCCTGATCCGCGTTATTTCCTGATCGCACGACGCTTTAGCTGGTTTGAATCAGTTCCCAGATGTGGGCCAGGTGGTGGTCATCGTGCTCCGCCACAAAATACAAATGATCCACGAGTCGCATAGGCGTTTGCATCCGTGGATGGAGAAGGGTGCGTGCCAAGTCTGAAGGGTCGATCTTCTCGACTCGACCTACGAGTCGCGAGCGGGCACTCCTGAAATCGGCCAGAATTTCGACGACTGCGCGTCGGTTATGTTGCGCTTCGTGTGTTTTCCGATTGCTGAGATCTGCCGCGGTCAACTGGGGTGCTCCGGTGAGATAATCCTCGACCCGTGCCATCCACAGAGACTCAAGATCCAGCAAGTGCCCGGCATGCTCCTGTGCCGACCATTGTTCATGTTCGCCCGGTTTCCTAACCAGTACTTCGCGAGCAGCGCCGCGGGCGATTTCTTCCACCCGCGCCGGTGTCCCCCGCAGCCGCACGCACAGGTTGGGGTGTTGTTCGATCGGAAACGTGAAGTCAAACGTTCGTTGAAACCAAATAGGCGGTCGGATCATGAGCACTGGGTTTGGTTGCCCGTTAGAAGATGCCAAAGGTGGCGAGGCGGACGCAAAATCGCGGATCAACGATTTAGCCGCCGAGCAGTTTGTTCACCTCAGCATACGGCACAGCTCCCTCCATCGCTTTGTACGTTCCGGAGGTTTTCAACTCCTCCGCCAACCGCTGCAGCAGGGCCAGGGATGCACGCATGGGACCCGATCCAACGCTCACGCGCGCTACCCCCAGTGCTGCCAGTTCCGGAATCGAGGGCGCGCCCGGCACGGCTAGAATGTTGAGGGGACACTCGACTGCTTTCGCCAGTCGTCCAATGGTTTCGGCATCTTTGAGGCCGGGGGCGAAGACGCAATCGGCGCCGGCGTCGCGAAATGCGAGCAAACGCCGCACCGCCTCGGAATAGTCCGCATCCGGATTGCCGCCGGGCAGCAAGTAGATATCGGTACGGGCATTGATGACAATTTGCGCTCGCATCTCGATGGCGGCCGCGCGCGACGCCTTGACCTTTTCGACCGCCAGCTCAAAACCGATCAAGGGGCGAGCTGGATCGCTGCTTCCATCTTCAAGGTTCATGCCTACGACTCCCGCTTGAATGAGCTCTCGCGTTGTCTTGGCGGCATCTTCGGGGCTAGCGCCAAATCCGGCTTCGACGTCGGCGGTTACGGGAACTTGCACCGCGCGAGTGATGCGTCCGATACGAGCAAGCATTTCCTCGCGTGGAATGCGTTGGCCGTCGGGATAACCTAGCGAAAACGCGATGCCGGCAGAGGTGGTTGCGAGCGCCGGAAAGCCAGCGTCCTCGAAGATACGAGCGCTGGCCACATCCCACGCGTTGGGCAGGATGAGCATGCTCGGTCCGCGGTGAAGCTGCCGGAACTGGATCGCCTTGCTGGTCTGTGCTTCCATATCGTCTCTCATTCTAGCTTTAGCTATTTCTGCCTTTTTCCGTCGGTCTCGTGGCATCAGCTGCCGCGAGATTTTTCCTGCATGCGCTTGACGAAGCTGGGAACGTGGACCACGGCTCGCCCGACCGTCCCGCGTCCGATCTCCTGAGTACCATCGTGGGCACTCACGCGCATGATGTAGAAGCGGCCGTCGAAGGATTCCAGTTCAGCCTCGGCGTGGATTCGCATTCCGACCCCGCTGGCCGCGCGGTGTTCGATGTTGATTGAGGTTCCAACCGTGATTTCTCCCTCGTCGCAAAATGGCTGCAGGGCGTTGAAGCCGGCCGTTTCCATCAGCCGAATCATATCTGGAGTCGAATAGACGGGCGGCAACTCAGGGTGCTGGGCAGCGAGGGTGTGTTTGAGTTCGACGGTTTCATCCGCCTCGCCGCGTACGCCGATGGGGATGGGTCGGGCCATGTCGCTCAAAACATGATTGATCAAAACATGAACGCTTAAAACACGATTACTCAAAAGGGATTGTAAAGGTAATCGGGACTGCTTGGCGGAAACAAGCGTCTCCTGCCGCACGCTGAGACGGGGCAAACCCCGTCTCTGCTATTTCTAACCTCAGGCCGCCGAGCGTTTGATCCGGCGCGCCTCGAAGCCGTCGAGCACAGCCCACAAAGCCTTGGCGGTGGTCTCCGCGGCAGTCAAGGCCTTTTCGGAAGTTTCGGGATCGGCCTTCACGCGCTTCTCCAGTTGATTGCGCCACACCTGCGAGTGGTACACGTCCGCGGTGGCGTGCAAGGTGAAATAGCCGCGAGTCTTCGCGTCGGCGCCGTAGACTTCGCGCAGCAGGCGGGCTTTCTCCTGCGATACGCGCGGAACCTGCGATTCGTAGGCATAGAAGGCCGCCAGCGCTTCTTCCGGAGTGCCCTCACCGGCAACCTGCTGGAACCAAGTGATGAGCTTGCGAACGCCGCCGACAGGTCGCCGTTTGGGAACACGGCTGCCACCGACGCCTTCGACAAAGTCGAGCCACAGTTCGGAGTGCGAACGTTCGGGCTCGCCGAAGGAATCTTCGCCACCCTTTTCATCGGTCATGTTGGCGAGGACCGCGCGGCGCAACTCGCCTTCTTCCAGGCGAACGCCGAGCTGCGCCAGATAACCGGGAAACGCCTCCACGTGCGGATAGTAATCTTCGGCGTAGGAGCGCAGATCTTCGGAGGTCAGCTCACCGGCCGACCAGGCTTTGTAAAACGGATGAGAGAGCAAGTCGTATTTATGAATGCGTTCTTCCAGCAGAAACACAAATGTCTTCATTTCCGTCATGTTGGTTTCCATATTCTCCTCGAGAACCCTCCACTATACGGTCGGGACCGGCGGATCACAAGTGGCGCCGTAATGGGCAGATTCTACACGATTTAGGATGGCAAATCTCGGAGGCATGCACCCCTCCCGCCCCTTCGGCAGGCGGCCCTAAAACGCCATTCAACGGTGACCAAGCCGTTGTGCGCTGCGTCACATCGCGGCGGCTCTCTCAGCCCGCAGAATAGTGAGGACGGAGGGCAAACCATGCACGGCGACAAGAAGGTCATCGAGCAGTTGAACGCGGGACTGTGCTCGGAATTGACGGCGATTGTGCAGTACATGACGCAATCGGAGATGTGCCAGAACTGGGGCTACAAGCGGCTCGCCGAGCGCACCACAGCGCGGGCCATGGAAGAGATGAAGCACGCGGAAGGCCTGATCGAGCGCATCATCTTCCTCGACAGCCTGCCAACCGTCGATGTGGGCTTGAAACCTCAACTCGGCCGCAAGGTCCAGGAGCAACTGGAGATTAACCTCAAAGACGAGCAGGATGCGGTGCGGGACTACAACCTGGCTGTAAAGGTTTGCGCCGAAGTCAAGGACGATGGCTCCCGGGCCTTATTCGAGCGCATGATCAAAGACGAAGAACGCCACGTGGATTACCTGGAAGCTCAGCTCCATTCCATCAAGGAAATGGGTATCGCCAACTACCTGGCGCAGCAGTTGTAAGACACCTCACATTGAGCGATGGCACTTTGTCACGACCAGAAGATTTCTTGCGACCAGAGAAACGATGAGCCCTGATCCCGTAGTCTCGAATCCGCGCACGGTGGCGCTTGTCATTGTCATTGTGCTGCTGGCTCTGGCGCTGTCTGGCTGCAACTGGTTTCGTGATTTCGATTTTGCGCGCGGTGCCCGCTTGACCGGAGGCAGCCCGGAAGCGGGGCGAACGAAGCTGGCTATGCGCTCCTGCGGTTCGTGCCATTTCATTCCGGGCGTTCCGCGGGCTGAAGGCAAGAGTGGTCCGTCACTGGCGGGCTGGTCCGGACGCAGCACTTTTCTGAATACCTACAAGAACACGCCTGAGAACCTGGAGAAATGGCTGGACAAGCCTTCTCATCGTAAGCCCGGCACCAACATGCCCGATATGTCCCTGAGTCCGGAGGAGTGCCGCGACATGACTGCCTATCTGTTCTCGATTAATTAGAGCTGGCAGGGACAGACGATGCTGCGGGCGGACGAATGCGTCCGCCCCTACGCGAGCCTTGCCGGGACAGACTCCTTTCATTGTTACAGTTACAATGTACGCAGCAGCATTCCCTCCGCGGTTGTGGGTCTCGACACGAGCACATGCAGACGTTTGACGAACATTTCGAGGCTGTAGTGGTCGGCGCTGGTCATGCCGGATGTGAAGCCGCCATGGCGTCCGCCCGCATGGGCCTGAAGACCGCTCTCTTCACATTGAACGTCGATCTGATTGCGCAGATGTCGTGCAATCCTGCCATTGGCGGCATCGCCAAGGGACATCTGGTTCGCGAAGTGGATGCTCTCGGCGGCATCATGGGCGAAATCACCGACGCGGTAGGAATTCAATTTCGCCTGCTCAACACTTCGCGTGGGCCGGCCGTCTGGTCTCCACGCGCGCAGTGCGACAAGCAGGCCTATCGCCTGAAGATGCGTGAAGTGCTGGAGTCGCAATCGAATCTGAAGATCAAGCAGGCGGAAGTGGCGGATGTGATGGTGGGGCAGTCGTCAGCCGTCAGCCTCGGCCGTCAGGTCACACCGGATTCCACTGACAACTGAGCAGCCGAGAACTGAGCAACCGCATTCGCGGCATCCTGCTTCGCGACGGCCGTCGCGTTTCCGCGGACGCGGTCATCATCACGACCGGCACTTTCCTTAACGGGCTGATTCACTGCGGGGAGCAGCAGTATCCCGCCGGGCGTTCAGGAGAGCCGGCGGCGGTTCTGCTCGGTGAAGCGCTCAAGAAGCTCGGGTTGCGTGGATGCCGGCTCAAGACCGGCACGCCTCCGCGGCTAGACGGCCGCACCATTGACTGGACGCGCTTCGAGCGTCAGCCGGGCGATGTGGATCCGACTCCCTTCAGTTTTCGTACCCGGCGCGTCGCGCATCACGACTCGCAGGTGCCGTGCTACATCGCCTTTACCACCGAAGAGACGCATCGCATCATTCGCGAGAATGTGCATCGCTCGCCCATGTACAGCGGGCAGATTCAATCGACGGGTCCGCGGTATTGTCCATCGATTGAAGACAAGATCGTCAAGTTCCCCGACAAGCTGACGCACCAGCTTTTTCTGGAACCCGAGGGGCTGAATACGCACGAGATCTACGTCAACGGCATGAGCACTTCCTTGCCGATTGATGTGCAGTTGGCGATCCTCAAGTCGATTCCGGGGCTCGAAAACGCGGAGATGATGCGCCCCGGTTACGCGATTGAGTACGACTCGATTGATCCCACCGAACTGAAGCGCACGCTGGAAACGAAGAAGATTGCGGGTTTATTTCTTGCCGGCCAGATCAATGGGACGTCGGGATACGAAGAGGCGGCGTGTCAGGGTATTATGGCGGGAATCAACGCGGCTTTGCAGGTGAAGCACGAAGCGCCGCTGGTCCTCGACCGCACGGATGGCTACACGGCGATTCTTATCGACGATCTGATTTCAAAAGGCACCAACGAACCTTACCGTATGTTTACTTCGCGCGCGGAGTTCCGTCTGCATCTGCGGATCGACAATGCCGATCGGCGTCTCACTCCGCATGGAAGGCGGGTCGGGCTGATCTCGGATGAAGCGTGGGCGGAGTTTGAGGCCAAGCAGCGGCGGCTGGACGAAGTGAAACAGTTGCTGGAAAAGACAAAGCTGACCGCAGCGGCATTGCCCACGTGGGGACGAACGCATTCGTTCGTCCCGGCCGAGCAAAGCTCAGCGGCCGTGGCTGACACCGGATCAAACCCGCCCGATCTATCTGCCGCCATCGGCCAGTCGCTGGCGCAACTGCTGAAGCGTCCCGAAATTACCATCGAGCGATTGGCCCCGCTTCTTCAGAATCTCGTCACCAAGGTTTTTTGAAAGAGATTCCTCCGCGAACTCTGCGTCCTCGGCGGTTGATGTTGTTCGTCCGCTACATCTTTCCTCTGAGATCCGCAACGAGCTCAAATCCGTCGAAACTGAAATTAAGTATGCGGGATATCTCGACCAGCAGCAGCGGGCGATTGACCGGCTGAAAAAGGCCGAGCAGCGGCGCATCCCGGACTGGTTCGACTACCAGGCGGTGAGCGGCTTGTCGCGCGAAATGCAGGAGAAGCTCGGGAAGGTCATCCCGCAGACCTTGGGCCAAGCCTCGCGCATTCCCGGGGTGACCCCCGCCGCGGTTTCGCTGATCAATGTCTATATCGAGATTCAGGCGCGACGGCGCGAACAAGCTGCGGTGTAGCCGTTTGGATCCTCAACGCGATCTCGAAATAAAGCCTAAATCTGAGGCGAGCTGCCCGCAATTTGTCGCATATGGCTAAGGCCTTTCCAAGCGATCCACGCGGACGTAGCCCACAGGAGCAAGCCGAACGATATCGATACTGCTTTTTGGCGTAGAACAGCATCGGCTATAAAAGCCGTAACGACGCCTGCCACGCACCCTAAGATTCCCGTAACGTTGTAAACCGGCACCTTGAACGACGACGCCAATGGAAAAAAATGAATGCCGACAATCACGGCAATCGCGCAAGGAATGTAGTCGGGTTGGTGGAAACGATTCAACACCGCTACGGCCACAAGAATCGCAAGCGTCTCCAGACCAAAAACCAAGCCGAAGCGCATTCCTATCGCGCGACCCGCTGCAATCTGCTCCGCAGTCGGGGGAAGTGGGTCGCGCGGCAGTCGAACGGCTCGCAAGCCCATGATTGCGACCGACACTCCCACAGCGATGCCCGCGAGCAGCAGCGAGAGCCGCAATCCCATCGACGAGGGTGCGACCAGCACTCCGAGCAGCAGCCAGACCAGGCCAAAACCAAACATAATGCTGGCGCCGGTGGTCATTCCAATTAATATGTTTCGATTCATATTCAGTGCCGATCTCGCTGCTTCAGCGCGCGACGGCCTTTTGCAGGGCGGATCTTAATTCATCGTACGAAAGCGCTCCCGGGTGATACATCGCCACCTGTCCGGCGCGATTCAGAACGACGAGAGTCGGCGTCGTGCTCGCTCCGTAAGCATTGAAATTCTGTTTGCTCAACGGCACCGGCATGTCTGTGCAGGCTGGCAGTAATAGCGGCGCGGACGGCTTCGATATACGCGCGCTCCTCGTTCGGGCGTGGCGTCGGCTCCTTGCGCCGCGTAGCCGTAGAGTTGGGTGGGGCCGATGACGACGAGGCCTTCGGGAGCGAACTCCTGCCGCAAGCGGGCGATGACGGGGACTTCGGCTTTGCAGTCCACACACCAGTGCGCCCAGAAAAACAGAAGTACTGGCGACCCTTTCAGCGATGCCAGGGTCGGCGGCTTTGGTCCGAGATACTGAGTTACTTGCAATGGCGGCGCAGGTTGTCCGACCAGAGCGAGCAGGTTGAGATTTTTCTGAAGCCGAGCTCGAATGGAAGTATTTCCATAGCGCGCCAAGGCCGACCGCAGCAACGCTGATCGCCTTCGCCTGCTGCCCTTTTGCCGCCATTTCCTGCGCAAGAACTTCGTAGGCAGCGCCGAGGGCGATCGGCCAGGTGCGGTTCGGCGTCGAGTTTGCGTTTGTGCGGCAGTGAGCTGTCGGTCGCGAGTCCTGTCGCAGTATCGCGTGGCGTAGGTTGCGGCTTGATCCCACTGCCCGGTCGAAGCGCTAAGCGCGGGCCATCCATGACGCGGCTTCGAGATATTCGGGTGTGACGCCGTGCTGCAGCCTTGTAAGTCCTCAGTTCCGATTCCGCCACGGAGAAATTGAATTCTGCGCCAATTGGGCGCGAACATCTCCGACCAGGTCGGTCTCGCGCCACGACAGTAGCAATTAATAGAAAGATCCCGGCTAGACACGAGGCCCCATTTCCCCATTGAAACGCATGAATTGATAATGAATGAGGCTCGGTGAAGTTGCAAATCGAGCAGTTGCAAACTGGCGTTGCAAACCGAGGGCTCAGGCAGCAATGGCGTATCGGCTATCGGAGTGGGCCAGGATGCTCATCATTTCGTGGAAGGAGACAATTTCAAAGTTCAGAATGGAGCGGTTTTGAACCAACCCTTCCAACACCGGTTTGGAGGGGCGATACAGTTTCAAGCCGAATGTCGTGTTCGCGTGCCCAGCGCTCCAGAAAGGCGAGCATCCCCAAGCCGCCGCCGCCGATTGCTTCGACTTCGGAAAGATCGAGCGTAATGATGTGGGAGTCGAGCCTGCGCCAGCACCGATATCCCGAAGCTTGAAAACCGTTTCGTCTGCGCGTAATCCTGCCCTTGCACTCAATCTACCGCCAGGTCACTCATGTTCTCGACGTGTATGGCCATCATAAAGACCCCTCCGCACTCACCTTAAGAGCACGAACCCTGCCAAAAGGCGATAAGCCTTATTTTTCAATTCGATGCAAGAATACAAACGAGGGCTTAACCGGGAATTTTCGGCGAGGGGTGGGAGCAACGGATTCCTACAGGGAACGCTGTATCAGGTTAGAACGGCCGACGGACGGGTTACTGGTGTAATAACAAAATCTTCTAGCCATTTACTCCTGAATATGTACAATTTAGTTGCGTTTGATCTTTGCGGTTTGATCAGCAGTATTCGGCTCTACAGCGTGACCTGCCTTACAGCGTGACCTGCCTGAGCGTGATCTGCAAAATCCTGCGAGCTCCAGCGCTACTTCAACACAAAAGGGACACAGCAACATCATGGAAACAGGAACAGTAAAGTGGTTTAACGATGCCAAGGGCTATGGTTTTATCAGCCGCCAGAATGGCGAGGACGTTTTCGTTCACTTCTCCGCCATCCAGGCAAACGGGTTTCGCAGCCTGCAGGAAGGTCAACAAGTTCAGTTCGACGTAGTCAAAGGCCCCAAGGGCTGGCAGGCGGAGAACGTCAAAGGCGTCTAGACCACAACCACAATTCGGAGAAAGAAAGCGGCCCACGGCCGCTTTTCTTTTTGGGGGAAGCTTTTGTTGGTGGAGCGCCCGGCTGTCCTCGCTCGGCTCTCCATTTCCCGTCTTTACGCCGCCTGCTCCGCTTCCGCTACCGTCTCGTAAAAGCGAAAGAAGCCTTCCACGCGAGTGACTTCCAGGGCGTGGTGGATGCGCTGATTGACGGCTACCAATCCGAGGCTACGCCCATCCTTTTGGCGGGTGCAATAGGCTCCGACTAGCGCTCCAATCCCCGCCGAGTCCGCCAGTGGCACCGCGGTGAAGTCGAGAATCAGCCCGCGCGAGCTGTCGGCACGCACCTTGGATTGAAAGCCGAATACGTTAGGAAGCGTCAGCGGTCCCGTCAGGCGAAGTATGCGGATTCCATCCCGCGACCCGGGAAGTTCTTCAATATGCAAGGGTTGATCGGGCATTGAGAAATGTTAACGGCGAATTACAGCGTGAATGTTAAAAACAGGTTAATTCGGAGACTCGATCTGCCCAAAAGCCAAGACAGTCGGCCTTTTTACGCCAGAAAACCGACCTTCGGAACCTCACTTGGGAATCTTCCGCACTATTTTCCGAACTATTCCCCGCCAACGGTGAGTCCGTCGAGGCGGATCGTAGGCGAGGCAACGCTGCCGCGGAATTCCAGGTCGCTGCCGATCTCAGAGATGTTAAAGAACATGTCCTTGAGATTGCCGGCCACCGTAATCTCCTCGACCGGATACGCCAGCTCGCCGTTCACGATCCACATGCCGGAAGCTCCGCGAGAATAGTCGCCCGTGACCAGGTTGGCGCCATGGCCGAGAAACTCGGTCACATAGAGCCCGTCTTTAACGTCCGCGATAATCTGCTTGGGCGTCTTCGTTCCCGCTTCGAGGAAGTAATTTCCCGGTCCAATGCCGGGCGTCCCAGCGAGTCCGCGAGAAGCGTTCGCCGTGGTTTCGAGGCCCAACTTCTTCGCCGTGTACGTATTCAGCAGATACGATTTCAGAATGCCGTTCTCAATCACCACCGTGCGGCGCGTGGGAATACCTTCGCCATCGAACGGCGACGTGCCGAAGCCGCCGGGTATGGTGCCGTCGTCGATGACGGTCACGTTCGGGCCCGGCAATTTTCTTGCCGAGTTTGCCGGCCACGAACGAAGCCCCGCGATAGACCGAATCTCCGTTCACGCCCTCGAAAATGTGTTCGAGCATCGATCGCGCGACCATGCGGATCGAGCACCACTGGAACGTGCGCAGTCTTCACTTTGCGCGCGCCCAAGCGTCGCAGCGTGCGGCGCGCCGCTTCTTTGCCAACCTGCTCGGCCGAGTCGAGCTTCGCCAGGCTGCGCGCTACCGAATACCAGTAATCGCGCTGCATGCCGCCGTTCTCGTCCTGCGCGATGGGTACGGCCGCAACCGAGCAGTACGACCGCCGGTATTCGCCGACAAACCCGTGAGAATTCGCCAGAACTTTCCTCCCGGTCGCGGCGTCGAACGATCCGCCATCCGAGTTCTTAATGCGCGGATCGGCATCGAGCGCGGCCTTTTCCGCTCGGCGCGCGTAATCGATCCGCTCGGGACCGGGCAGCGAATAAACGTCTTCGTAATAAAGATCGAGATCGCCGGAAAGCGACCCGAGTTTCGCAGCTTCGGGAATTCCGGCGTACGGGTCCTCAGAACAGATCTTCGCCAGCTCGAGCGCCGATTTGAGCATGCGTTCCATGCCAGCAGCCGAAAAATCGCTCGAATACGTGCTGGCCGCGCGCTGTCCAAAAAAAACGCGCACGCCAATAGCGCGCGAGCCCGATTCTTTCAGGGTTTCGACCTGGCCGAGCCGCACCACGGTGGAGAATTCGTCGCCTTCGCGGGCAACACATTCCGCTGCCGTCGCGCCGCCTTTCATGGCGCGGCCGACAATGTCGACGGCAAGTCCCTTGAGATCGGTTGCAAGTTTAGCTTCTGTCGTTTCTAGAGTTGTTGTCATTTTAGAGATCGCTATTAGCACTCGGCCCTTGGCTTTCAGCTAAGAACCAAGAGCGAAAAGCGAAAAGCAAAGATCGAAGAGCAAAGATCGAAGAGCGCATTACTGCATGAATCCGCCGGTCTCCCGCTTAGCGGTCCCGCCGACGGTCATCCGGTCAATCTTAATCGTCGGGATGCCAACGCCGACCGGCACCGACTGTCCATCTTTGCCGCAGGTGCCGACGCCTTCATCGAGTTTCAAATCGTTGCCGACCATCGAAACCCGCGTCAGCACATCGGGTCCGTTGCCGATCAGGGTCGCGCCTTTGATCGGAGCCGTGATCTGTCCGTCTTCGATGAGATACGCTTCCGACGCGGAGAAAACAAATTTGCCGTTGGTGATGTCGACCTGCCCGCCGCCGAAGTTCACCGCATAGACGCCATTCTTCACCGAACGAATAATGTCTCCGGGATCGTCTTGCCCGGCCAGCATGTAGGTGTTAGTCATGCGCGGCATGGGAATATGCTCGTAACTTTCGCGGCGTCCGTTGCCCGTATCGGCCAGGCCCATCAGCTTCGACGAGAGCTTGTCGCTGAGATATCCCTTCAGAATTCCATTTTCGATCAGTACGGTTTCCTGCGTAGGCTGGCCTTCGTCGTCGACGTTCAACGACCCGCGCCGCCACGGCATCGTGCCGTTATCGACCACCGTGCATTTTTCGCTGGCCACTCGTTTGCCGATTAGTCCCGCGAATGCCGAAGTCTTCTTGCGATTGAAGTCGGCCTCCAACCCATGGCCGACAGCTTCGTGCAGCAGAACGCCGGGCCATCCCGGACCGAGCACCACTTCCATGTCTCCCGCCGGAGCCTCGCGGGCGTCGAGTTGCAGAATCGCCTGGCGCGCGGCTTCTTTCGCAAAAAACTCAGGAGTCTTGTCGCCAAAAAAGAAGTCGAGCGCAACCCGCCCGCCGCCGCCCGATGTGCCGCGTCCCGAGACTGGTCGCTCGCGTCTTCGCGATGCAGGAAACATTCATGCGCGCCAGCGGCTGCGAGTCTTCGGCAAACGTGCCGTCGGAGCCAACCACCAGAATATTTCTCAGTTCGTCGGCGTAGTTGGCGCGCACTTCCTTGATTCGCGGATCGTAGCCGCGCGCAGTGCGATCGGCGCGCATCAGCAGTTCGACTTTGGCGGTAATGTCGGCGTCGACCGATGGCAACGTCACGGGATACAAGCTGCGGGCCGGCTTCTGCTGGAATCCGGCAACGGTCGATTTGGCGGGAGCGCTCGCGATCAGCGCCGCCGTGCGTGCCGCATGCAGAATCCGCTGCGGAGAAAGATCGTCGGTGTAGGCATATCCGGTGCGCTCGCCGGAAACGACGCGCACGCCGCAGCCCGCCGAAATTCCCTGCGAGGCGGACTTCACCAGCGATTCATCGACCATCAGCGAGGTCGAAGTAAGGTATTCGAAATAAAGGTCGGCGTAGTCGCCGCCCGCAGAAAGAGCCGCGGCCAGGTAAGTCTCAAGGTCGTGATTGGTAAGGCCGTAGTGCTGGAAGAAGAAACGTTCCTGATTGGCTGTCACCATATTTTGATGCCCTTGGCTTGCAAACGATTCGCTGGCGCTTACTGCATTATCCCATGAGCAGAGGGCGCTGGTCTGAGCGGTGAGATTACGGAAGTGGTCTCCGAGTAGGTGGTCATCCAGGTTTTGGCAACTGGTGCATCCGAAGCACTAATTTTCATTTGTCCTGGTGTGCAATCGCTCCTTCAGAAGCCGAGCAGTCAGAGAAATCCATCTCCATCGAATAGGCCCCCACAAGGTCATAACGGACGTGTTTGGGGACGTAAAACCCGTCCACTTCTTGGTAATCAAGGACTAGTTTTACGTTCAATTTCGACGTTCCGATCTGCTCGGTAAGATCCATGCTAGAAATGCGGCGGAGATCACCGGCAACCGATTTGGGTGAAGAAGCGTAATGAAGATCGATCGTGCCATTCATCGACGGGCTATCGATTGTGTAATGCGTCGGAGTGCGTTCCTTGTCAGCGATCAGAAAGACGTTGATGTTTTGGCCAGATGTATAAACTTTCACTCCCCCATCTGGCAGGGGTTCGATCTTGGAAAGCTCAGAAGCATTGCTGATAGGGGACGAGGCAATCATATTCCAATACACTTGGTAGAAACCGCCCAACACCTGCTTGAGCCCATCCTCAAGTTGTTCCTTATTATCGAGGGATCCACCCGCCCACTCGAACGTGACTTTGGGACTTTTGCCACGAGCAGCCTCTGATCGGATCTTCAGGTTTTGAATTGCCTTCAGGCGATCTGGCGCCGGATTCAACTTTACTGCGTTGAAAAAAGCGGGCCAATCGACAGAAATGGTGCAATTAACGCCTGACATCTCGTCAGGGTGATAGTAGCTGTTACGGATAGCAGCGGCGATTACTGCAGGATCGTACGGGAGAGTCCCCGCTGGAAGTGGCGCTGTCTCCGATTTTGGCGCAGTTGCGGTTGGCTGCTGAGCGACCGAAGAGTTTGCGACTAGAATGAGCAACGATATAAGTAGCAATCGAGTCATAAGAAATTCTGCACCCCAAGCCCCCTCCTGTCCATCGAGATTCGCAATTTCAAGACCTTTGCGTTACGAGTTGCGTTTGGCTGAGCAAAAACAAACAATTTCTCGGTTCATCGATCACTGACGCTGCCGGGTGGCCCGTCCTATCGCGAAGCGAAGGGCGGGGTCTGTGATGGACCCAACTAGTTCGCGTGCGCTATCGCCTGGTTGCGTCAACCATCCCTTACAATCTGCAATTATGCGAGGCGTGGAGTTCGAGTGTGCCGGATAAGATCGAGAAGAACCAAAAACTGGATGCGACACCTGAGGATAGGCTGGCGAGCGCGAAGGAATTGAATGTCGCGTTATTGGCCCTTGCTATTGCCGCGGCAGTCACTTTTGGCCTGGGCGGCTGGTTGCATTTGCTGGCGGCGGTTGTGCTCGCCTTGCTGCCCGGAGTGCTGATTTACCTTGTGCATCGCGAGCCGTCGCTCTACGCGATCTTCAAACCGAAGCGCAACCCGCGCACCGATCTAGGACTTGCCTTCATGATATGCGGGCTGGGGTTGATCTTCGGCGCTCGCGACGTGCATTTTATAGATGTGCCAACACTGCTGGTGTACGCCGCACTGGTGGCTCTGCTGTGCTGCGCGGGAGTTTTTTCGTCAGTGCGCCGGAGTTCCGAACTCTTGGGCGCGACGGTCGCCATACTCCTCGTTGCGGGTGCGAATGGCTGGGGACTTGCGGCTACTGCGGACGCAGTCCTGGATAGATCGGCACCGGAGAGCTACGCGACAACGGTTCAGGATAAGCACGAGTCGCATAGTCGCTCGACTTCCTACTATCTGGATCTTGCGCCCTGGGGCCCGATCAAACGATTGAACCGCGTGAGTGTGTCGCGCACGACATACGAAGGTGCTTTCATTGGAGATCTGGTGTGCCTTGAGCTTCGCCCGGGCGTATTGCACGTGGAATGGTACCAGGTGGTGGCATGCACCAAGCAGCCGGGCCGGTAGGTATTGCGGGCGGATGGGCCAGAGTGAAGCCTACTGTTCATGAGCGCACAGCAGTAATAACTGGCAAGACATGCCTGTAAAATCCCCAGGAAATTACCGAACAAGTGTATAGCTGGCGATAAATCTCAATTACACTCACAACTCCAGAATCGGTCGGTCACTTGTCCGCTTGTCGAATCGCCGGCAACGCCAAGACCGACGCATCACCAACATTGCACCAGCACTGTGGATGGGTGGCCCGTCCTATCGCGAAGCGAAGGGCGGGGTCTATGACTGTTTCATCACAAACGCCCGGTGTGCGCCATCACAGACATTCAACCGCTCACCGGCGACAATGGAAATCGAACTGTGTTTTATGGTCGAGGTGTGCCCGTTTCTCAGGAGACCGGCCCTCGAAAGCCGACAACGTCTCGCGTTTTTTGAGACGTGGAAGCCCATTTGGTCGACTCTTTGATAAACAGAAACGAAGTTAGCGGCGACGAGGAGACTCAGCAGGAAAACGAGACCACAACCACCCTAACTCCTTATTCTGGAATATTTTACCTTTAAGTCGTTGTTCCTGAATATTTTGCGGCTAAGTCAATGATTCTAATAGATTAAAAAACAGGGGGTGTTCCCGGCGAAGCCCCAACAGGTAAACAAAGCGAAAAACCAGCACCAGTCGAATCGAGACACTCGAATCACCGACTCCATGACCCCATACTCCCTCAGCCAGATACTTTCCGACTTTCTCAACGGCGCACGAGCCGCCGTGGTGGTGGAAGACGGTGCCATCGCGTTCGATCTGGCGGAGTCGAAGTATTCGGTTTCTGGCGAATACAACAAATGCCTGCTCCACCTCTGGTCGCATGAGCGGAATTTCGTGCGGCGCGTACTCGATGCAGAAGTCAAAGCCACCACCCTCCGGTTGCAAGTACAGCGCATGGGGCAGAATCGCCCCACGCGCCTCGACTTCTGCCGCGATCGCGATCAGCGCTCTCTCGCCGCGCGACGGTCGGCGCGTGCCGCCTACGAGCCTCGCCTACGCCGAGCTATCGAAAAAAATCTTTCCGAATGGACCGTGGTTCGGCTCACGACCAGCAGCAATCTCGAACACTCCTTTGGTCCCGCCCACATGCGTGGTCTGGTGCGCCAGGGACAGCGCGCCTTAGCCGTAGTTGGAGTGAACGATGAAGAAACGCAATCGACCGTCGATGGCGCGCTGACCTGCGGAATCCTCTGGCTCGAAGGCTGCCGACTGACGCAGCAGGAGCGCCGGGTGGTCGAAGGGCTCGCGCTGATTGTGCCGAAAGGGACAGCCGCCCTTACCCGCCAGCGCATGGCGCATCTGCATCCCACGGCAGCGAAATGGTATTTGTACGAGTTCAACCAGCGGGAGGATGCGCTGGTTCCCGTGGATCTGGGCGATTGCGGCAACCTCGCAACCCGGCTGGTGCATGCTGTCGATGAAGAACTGGCGCGCGAACGGTTTGCGGAATCGATCGCGCGCATCCGCGGCATACTGCCGGAAGCGCGAAGTCGTGATGCTGTCGCCGGCACTGATTTCATTCCGGCGGCATGGACTGGAATTCGCCCAGGCGCGGATTGCGCATGATCCGCGGAATTTCGAGAGCAGCGAGGAAATCGTTTTTGGAGTGGGCCCGGAAGAGCGCGTTCTCAGCGCGGAAAACGAAACGCAGTTTGCCGACCTGGTGCGGCTGGCAGCAGCGGTTCGCCGCCAGGGCGGTCCCAAGAACCACGCGCTGTGGCGAATGCATCCGGAGCGCTGGCTGGAATCGCTGGTCGTCCGAAACATCGCTGCGCTCGACGGCCGGCTGCGGTCGGAGTTCGTGTATGCCCAGGTGCCCGCATTCGCCGCCGCCGATCGAGCCATGATCGACATTCTGGCCGAAACTCGCGAGTCTCGCCTGGCCGTCATCGAACTCAAAGCCGACGAGGATCTTCATCTTCCGCTGCAAGGAGTGGATTACTGGTCGCGCGTTGCCTGGCACCAGAGCCGCGGCGAGTTTGCGCAATTCGGTTATTTTCCCGGGCGCGAGATTTCGCCGCAGAAGCCTCTGCTCATGCTGGTCGCGCCCGCTCTGCATGTGCATCCCACCACCGACACGATCCTGCGTTATCTGTCACCCGAAATCGACTGGGAGGTGCTGGGAATCGACGAGCACTGGCGGGAGCGAGATCAAAGTTGTTTTTCGGAAGCGGCCAGTGCGCGCACCGGTCCGTGCGGCTTAGAGCTTGTTCGCCGCCGAGACGCAGAGAGCGCCGAGAAAATCTGGGCTCAGTTCAAAACTAAGAGAGGCTGAGTGCGTTAAGCATCCGGGCGTTAAAGTTTTCAGAAGCCTAAAAAAAGAACTCCCTCGGCGCGTTCGGCGTCTCGGCGGTGAGTCCGATTTGCAATCAGATTCCGATGCTCTTCCGCAGCATCACTAGTTGTCCAAGGTGATACGAATTATGGTCGGCCACCAGCAGCGCCTCGCGCAAAACTGTCTGTCCATCGCCCCAGGGGATCCGCGCGTAAAGATCAACTTTCCGGTCGGAGACGAGCCGCTCCATCGCCTGCAGATCTTTCCTGAAAGCGGCCATACTCGCGGTCCAAGCCTTCTCATTCGAGGTGCTTCCGATCGCCGGCCAATATCCTTCGGGCCATTTCGGAGAAACATGCTTCGGGTTACGGCTGAACTCCAGGATGTCCCATTGCGCGAGGCGCATGTGTTCCAGCAAGCATCCAGGCCGTGTGAGGGAAGTTCGCAACTTTCACTCCGGCGAGTTGCACGGGCCAGTCACCCATGGCATCGTCGAAACTGGCGTGCGCTCCGCCACCTTTCAGCAGGTAGAGCAGATGGTCGCGAAGAGGTTGATCGAACGAAGCCGGTCGCGACCGCGGTTTTCTGCTTCGGTGCAGATTTGGTTGATGTTTTCTTAGCTTTTCTTGCGTGGATTTCGTGTTTCGCAGATTTCTTCGCCATAGTGATTCCATTGTATGAAGGCTGACGTAGAGAAGTCCAAACGTCGTTGGTCGTTGATAGATGGTCTTTAGCAAGATATGATAGCGAACGACTAACGACCATCGACGAAGGACTGATCCGGCGCTTCGCCTTTATAAACTCGTCCGATTCCGCGCACCAGGCGCCGCATCGGCAGTTCTCCCTTGGCGTCGGCAAAGAAAATTTCGCCCGTGCTGGTTCCGCGGTAGCACCAGCGCTTCAGGATCGCGAGGTGCTCCATGCGCTCCATCGCGCTGCTCGGCTTGGCGGCGGGAAATGCGGTCAAGCGCAGCTTCGATGCGGGCTTCCATGGATTGCGATTTCGTGTGTTCCGAGCCTGAGATGGGAAAGTCGAGCGGCCCCGCAATTGCGCCCGCGTCAACGCGGAATAATGCGACGCTCTCCGGCTGCCTGGATTATCTGCACGGATTTTTGCACGATCACGGCGTGCGACTGGTCAATCCGGTGGACGAATTCGGGCAATTGCTGCAGAACCGGAGTGAGTTTATCGAGCCGCGCATGAATGGCCGCGGCCGTCTCGAATTCCATTTTCGCCGAGGCGTATCGCGCTCGACCGCCATCTGGCGCTTCAGCGATTCGCCGCGCGAATCCAGAAAAGTCCTCCACCCGCACACTTCGGCGCGGTACTCGTCATCGGTGCAACCGCGAAAACAGGGCGCCAGACACATCTTCATTTCGGAATAAACGCAGCCGGGAAATTTCGGATCAGGATGGAGGTCTTCCACGCAGCGTCGCATCTTGAAAAAATCGAGCGCGTCGTTCATGAACTTTTCCGCCGCCACCCGCGAGCCAAACGGCCCGTAGTAAATGTTTTTCCCCGGAAGCCTCCGAATTCCGTCCCAGCCGCGTCGTGATCGAAGCGCGGGGAAATTCGTTTTCCAGATGCAGCTTGACCAAAGGAGCAAAGCGCAGCCGCAGGCGATTCGAGTAGGTTCTGGGAAAGGCGGAGCGCAGGACTTGATAGAGCACGAATCCCGATTCGAAGTCGGAGCCGGTCAGCGTGTACTCGATCCAGCGGACGCGATCGCGCAGAGTTGAGGCGTTTGGTGCGCTCTTCCGGGGCGGAAAGCAATCGCTGCAGGCGCCGCCGCAGGTTGGCAGTCTTGCTGACGTAAGGCTCGGAGTTCGCGTCCTCGCCGCGCAGAAGAAACACAGCGGGCGCTGCGGCTAGCGCGGAGAAGACCTCGGCGTCAGCTTCCGGGCGAAACTCGATGCGTTCGGTCAGCACGTTCTGTGATTGTAGTGCGACTGAGCGCGCAGATGCAGGCCCGCTCAATCGCTTTGTCATCCCGAGCGCAGTTCCGAGCGAATGCGAGGACAAGTCGAGGGACCTTGTGTTGGCCCTTCGCCTTGTGTTGGTCCTTCGTCTTCCTTCGCTTCGAGTGCAGCATCACGCGGTTCGAGGGCTGTGCCGGCGTATTGTCGAACCAGTCCGCAGCCAAATTCTTCCATCCCGGATTGAATCGCGCGATCAGCCACAGCTTCTTTTCTCGTCGCCAGCGCTTCAATTGCTTTTCACGCGCGATCGCTTTGTGGACGTCGTCATAGCGCTCCCAATGCACGAGACGAACGGCGTTGTATTGATCGGTAAAGCCCTCGTGCCGATGTGCTTTGTGGTCAAAAACTCGCTGACGAAGATTGTTAGTCATGCCGATGTAGAGAGCCCTGCGGGAACTGCTTTGAAGAATGTAAACGTAGAAGCGATATTCGCGAACCATGCTTGCGACATTGCTCGCATGGGCTGGCGAATGCAGTGCCGGTAATCACAGTTAAATTGTGACGATGGAGAAGAGACAAGGTCCCTCGACTTGCCCTCGCATTTGCTCGGGATGACAGGTGGGGTGAGCGGGAAAGGAACTCGGGTTCGCTATTCGAACCGCGCGTTCTTAAGTCCTCCCGGTAGTCCGCGCCCTCCATTCTTACGATGCGGCACATCTCGTGAAGGCGGGAGCGCATCGTCTCGGCAATGCGATCGCCGAGAGTGTACTTCGTCCATTCCGCTGGTCGGGCTCACTATTGAGCTCGTTGTAATTCTGTGGGTTCGAAGCCGGCCTCTTTTTTTTTATCCGCAAGCGCTCCCGGGGTCATTCGGAAATTAGTCGTGATGATGGTGGTGCGATTGTCGTTATAGCGCGTGTTCAGGATCAGGCGAACGGTGTCCCACCCCACTCAGTGGGTTTCACGGCGCCGAGTTCGTCGAGCAGCTAAATTCGGCCTCAAACACCGGCCGCAGCAACCTGAGCTCGGTGGCTTGTACTGGGATGTTGTAGGAGTCCTGAATCTGCTTTCAGTAGTTCGCGATAGTCGTAAAAAACGCAGGCGCTTCCTCGGGTGGCGATCAGTTCTTTCGAGAATGCCGACTGCAAGGTGGGTCTTTACCGGTGCCAGCATTCCGCCGACCAGTAACAAGGCCGCTGCCGTCTCGCGGATCAAACTCCTGCACGAAGCGCGATCGCCGCTGATCATGCGCCAGGCGATCGAAGATTCGAGCACCCTGGCAATCCATGGTGAAGTTCGACAGCTCGCAGTGCTCGTATCTCTTCGGAATCCGCGCCGCCGCGATCATGGCGCCGCCGCGCGCCCGCAACTGGCAATCGCAGCGCGTGACGCCACCGTCCGGCGTTCCCGGGAACCGGCTTCCATCCCGAGCCCGCGCACAGGGGACAAACTTCGGCTGCTGTTTTCATGATTGTGTGCTTTGTCCTGTACCTAGACTCTGCACCCGAACCCGCTCCGCGCTGCAACTCGAAAGCGTTTCTCTCTCTGTGCACATCCTGTGGAGAGGGGCGGCGGTTGTGGAGAAAGTACAGAACCGAGGAAAATGCTCGTCGCGAAATTAAGCCGCGAAACCAAGCGAAGAGCGCTTAATACCATTAACTCCTTCCCTGATCACTGCCCACGAAGTCGCTCGAGGTGTCAAAACCGGCAACTGGCACGTGTTTCCCATTGACAATCCTCTCGTATAGGCGAGAATGGCCATCGCCGGTGCTCGCGCGTTGAGCTCTCCCTCCCCGGCCGATGCGCGGGAACCGAAACAACTAGTGTCAGGAGAGAGCATGAATAAAGCTGATCTGGTTGACCGGATCGCCGGAGCCTGCAGTATTTCCAAGGCGCAGGCGACGACCGCGATCGACACCACCGTGGACAGCGTTACCGCTGCCCTTCGCAAAGGGGACCGAGTAGCCTTGATTGGATTCGGCACGTTTTCCGTCTCGCAGCGCAAGGCCCGCAATGGCCGAAACCCGCAGACGGGTGCCACGATCAAGATCGCTGCTCGTAGAGTCGCCAAATTCACTCCCGGGAACGAACTGAAGAAAGTTGTCAATAAAGGTAAGTAAGGGGCCCCGAAATTTTGGATTCAAGCGAAACGGCAGCGGGTCGGTCCTGCCGTTTTGTTGTTTCAGGTTGCAGATTCTTCCGTCATTCAAACTACTTGCTGTACTGATTCCGCCTTTTGTCTTCGTGGCGCTCAATCCCCAACTGGATCAGCCGGTCAATTAATTCAGGGTACGGGACGCCCGATGCCACCCACATCTTCGGATACATGCTGATCGCGGTAAAGCCAGGCATGGTATTGATCTCGTTGACGAAGATTTTGCGCGATTTCGGATCCATCAGGAAATCGACGCGCGCCAGTCCGGTGCAATCGACGGCTTGAAACGCCGCAATCGCCAGCCGCTGCACGGTTTTCATTTCCGCTTTCGTGAGCTTTGCCGGGATCACGCTTCCGATCCTTCCGACAGATACTTCGCGTCGTAGTCGTAGAACTCCTTGCAGGGAATGATTTCTCCCGCAATCGACGCTTTGGGATCGTCGTTGCCGAGCACCGCGCATTCGATTTCGCGCGCCTTGTTCTTTTTTCCGCCGACACCTTCTTCAATCACGATTTTGCGATCGAACTTCGCCGCTTCCGCGATTGCCGGGCCAAGTTCCTTGCGCGTCGTGCGCCTTGCGAGATTCCGACCGACGATCCCAGGTTCGCCGGCTTCACGAACACCGGATACTTCAGCTTGCTCTCCACCAGTTTCTGCGACTTTTTTAGGTTCGCGCTCAAACTGGCCGCGCAAGATGGTCACATGTTTCACGATGGGCAATCCCGCCGCGCGGAACAAAGATTTCATGATGTCTTTATCCATGCCCGCCGCAGATCCAGCACGCCCGCGCCGACATAAGCGATGTCGGCTAGTTCGAGCAGCCCCTGAATCGTGCCATCTTCGCCGAAGGTTCCGTGCAGCACGGGAAAAATCACATCAACGTTAATCGCGCGGTCAGAGGCGCGCCGCAAATTCGCGTCGGTCTGAAACGGCGCGAGGCCAGCATCGCGGCGCGTTGGTTCCGGGGGAACGACCACCGACTCGCCCGTAGCCAGCACGGCCGCCCCTGGTGTGGTCTCCGGATCGCCCGCCCGCAGATGTGTTGCTGGTGGGGCTGGGACACTGGCGTCCTTTTCGCCCTTGAGCAGGCGCTCCGCATGTTCCGCCGTAAGCCAGCGCCCATCTTTCGTAATGCCGATGGGAACCACTTCATATTTCGTTTTATCAATTGCGTTCAGAACGGACGCCGCCGACAGCAATGACACTTCATGCTCACCGCTGCGTCCTCCAAAAAGGATGCCCACTCGAAGTTTTGCCATGACCTTTCAGTCTGGCTCTCCGCGTGTTTTCCGTCAATCCCAGCGTTGGTTCCGGGGTGCCACCGAATCACGACGAAGTCCATCACGAAGGAAACCCTTCAGGTAAGTATTCCCTCCTGTACTTTCGTGGCTTTTGTGGTGGATTAAGTCGTATTCGGATCCCCGAACCATGGCGCGGGCTATTGCCGGTTGCGCAACGCCAGGGATGTGTCCACGGGCTGACGGACTGGGTCGGTGAGTTCATATTCGATGTGCTTCTGGATGAGCTCCCATTGCGAGCGCAGCGTCATTTCTTTGATGGAGAAGTTGGATTCTTTGCGAGCATCATCCACTCGCACAGCCAGTTCCTTGTTATGGAACCGAAAATCGATGATCTCGGCAAGTGGCACCAGTTGGTTGGATGACTTACCCACGATGACAAACACGACCTTATCGGTCACCAAGGTATATTCGGGACAAAGGTCCTCAGCGGCGGCGGCTTGCGGCGGCCCAAACTGGTTCATGAAGCCGCGGTGCATCAGTTGGCAGTCGCCCATGTGCATGCGAACTACGGTTCCCTGTTGATACGCACCGATCGGCGCCGCGAAAGCAACCGAGATGCAACCGAATATAAGCGTCAAGAGCAATGTGGGTTTCATAGGTCTCCAATCGGTGGTCTCGAAATCGTTGTTCTCTCATCCAGGTCTCCCATCAACGATCGATGGGTTCGTAGTGATAACCATTTCGGCTATGGAAAGTGAGGTTGAGGTTGTGAGTTGGCAAGAGACGAAGCGAGTGGAACCCAGACTGGTAGCTGGGCAAATCGTAAGTCACTACGTAGGAGGCACGCAGATCCTCGAGCACTGCGTTCAGTAGCGCGGCAGCGCTCTCTTGCATGGAATTGCGCGGCGCCAGCGGGAAATACCGTCCTCCGGTAGCCTCGGAAAGGCGACGCAAGAAGGAGCCGCCTGCCGATGGACTTTCCGTTCCCCCCATATCGACGGAGTAGATCAAGGCGCCCGCCTCCTGCGCCGCTTGCAATGCCTGGCTTGCGGAATGCAGGCTGATGGTATCGCAACCGTCGGAGAACAGAAGCAGCACCGGGCGCACGTCGCTGCGGCCGCGCCGGCGATGATCCACGATGAAATCGGCTGTGAACATCAGCGCGTCGAACAGCGGCGTGACCCCACCGCTGTTCACCGCGAGAAGTCTGCTCGCAGAGTCGGAATCACGGCATCCGTTTGAGCAAAGAATCGCGGGCCGCAAGGCACCGGGCGTGCCGGACGTCCCTCCAAAGGAAAGTACGGAGATGTTGTCGTCCGCGATCGACTGCTCCCGCGCCACTAGTTGCAGCACATCAAGGATGGCGCCTCTAACGCGCGGCGCGACCGACTCGCTCAGGTCCACCAGTACAACTACATCGAGCGAGGTTTCCTGAGAATGCGTGAAGCTCCGGAAATTGCGCACCACACGTTCGTTGTCGACGATCGCAAAGTCCGATTTCGCTAGAGTTTCCAGGGGATGATTGTTCTTGTCGGTGGCGAAAAACGTAACCCGCACTTCGGAAACGGTGCTGCGGTACGTAGGCATGCCGGAGGCATCGTCTTTGTCTTCGGCAGCCGCTCTGCCAATCAAGAGACAAGCTATTGCCGATAGAGCCAGAACTGCCAACCGAGTGTACGTGTGCATTAGCATTTGAGTTCATTAGCTTCATCGGCGCACGATGGAACACTCCCCAATTACCGTGGTTACTCTTGGAGGTGACTCTGACCACTTGCGCTAGTACCCCCCGAGCGTCCGCTGCTATTTGACGGACGCCGCGAAAGCCCCGGCGAAGTCCACGGCACGAAGAGCACGCGTTTCGATTTGTGATTCGGTTGACGAGGTAAATTTGCAAGAGCTTGCTTGACACTATCGTGAAACGGGTGTGAAATTGTCGGGACTTCCAAAGGCCAGTGCCCAGCCCTTCCCCTATGGCACTCGACCGCAGGGGTTATTGTCAAAAAAACCCATATGTGGCTGCGGGACGAAAGAACACAATTCGTTCGCGCCGCGAACGTTTTCCCGTTGGGGGAATGCAGGAAATTAAAGAACACATCTCACAGGAGTGGCTATGAATTCGAGCAACCGACAAAAGAGTGTCCTGACCAAATGGTCCGTATTGCTGGTGATTCTCACCTTTACCGCAGTCGCTTCTGCGCAAAAGAAGGGCGGCGGAGGCGCACCTGCATCCCATGCCGCTCCGGCACAGCACGCTGCCCCCGCGCAGCATGCCCCCGCACAGCGTGCGGGCGGAAATGCCGGCCAGCGCCCCGGCGGCGCTTCGGGAATGAATCGTGGACCCGGTGGCGCAGCGGGTGCAAATCGCGGACCCGGCGGCAATACGGGCAGCAGAGCTGGTCAGTCGGCCGGCAACCGTGGTGGACAGACCGGCAATGCCGGCAATCGTGGCGGCGCACAGACAGGCGGCAACCGTGGTGGACAAACCGGCAATGCCGGCAACCGTGGCGGCGCACAGACAGGCGGCAACCGTGGTGGACAAACCGGCAATGCTGGCAACCGTGGCGGACAAGCAGGCGGGAACCGTGGCGGACAGACGGCTGGTAACCGTGGTGCAGGCGGCGGGCACCAGCCCAAAGGCGCCACGACCCGGACCACCAGGAGCGGAGCTCAGGTCCAGGCGCGCGCCAATGGCCAGGTTCGCTCCATCCACACCAAGAGTGGGATGACGATCAATCGCGGCATGCACGGCGGCCGAAGCATTACCAGCACGCACAACGGACGCACCATTGTGAGTCATGGAAGATACGGCGGATACAGTCAGCGCGCCTACTTTAACCGCGGTGGCCACTCCTATTACCAGCGCACCTACTACCGCGGCGGACATTACTACGCCTATGGATATCGCGGCTACAATTACGGCGGGTATCCATATTACGGCTATGCTCCCCCGTATTACTGGGGTGCCGGATACTATGGCTGGGCCTACAATCCGTGGCCTGCCCCGGTCGCGTATGGATGGGGTTGGGGCGGGGCGCCCTGGTTTGGCTTTTATGGTGGATGGTTCGCGCCTTACCCAGTGTATGCGGGTCCGGCGTTCTGGCTGACGGATTACTTGATTGCCGCGAACCTGCAAGCTGCCTATGCCGCTCAACAAGCCGCGGGTGGCGACGATGGCGGCGGTGGCGACAACGGCTTGCTACAGCTGGCTCCGCAATCGGGAGACGAAATCGCTTCGCTGTGGTCGACCGATCCGCTGATCGCCGCAAACCTCGAGACCATGTATGGGGCATACATGTTGGGCGGAGGAGCACCTGCGTCCACAACTCAGTTCAGTCCTGAGGTGAAGCAGGCGATTGCCGACGAGATGAAGTACGAGATTGCGGCCGAGAAGGCGGCGGCAGCGGCTGGCCAGAATGCTTCGAGCGGGGGGGACCAGGTTCCACCGGCACTCGATCCGAAAATCCGCATTTTCGTCGTCTCCAGCGACGAAGATCTGACTACGTCGGATGGCACCGAGTGCACGCTGACTGCTGGTGATGTCATCCACCGCGATACCGATACACCGGACGAAGACAAAATGGTTAACGCCACCGTCAAATCCAGCAAGAAGGATGAATGTGCGGTTGGCGCTACGGTAGCAATCTCCGCGGATGATGTGCAGGAAATGCACAATCAACTGCGGATCCAGATGGATGCTGGACTGAAAGAGCTGGCCGACAAGCAGGGAAAGAACGGGATTCCGGCCGCTCCCGATGCCAAGACGCAGCCTGGTGAAGTCCCAGCGCCAACGCCCGACACCAGCGTCCAGAGCGATTTGCAACAGCAGGCAAAGGATGCTGATGCAGCCGAGGCCGAGGCCAAGCAGCAGTAAGGGTCTAGCAAGTCGAATCGTTAGAGCCGGGGGCGTCGCGCAAAACCGCGACGCTTCCAGCTCTTGCCTAAATGCCCTAAGGATCAGACAACGCTCCTTCCCGCTCGGGATTGGGAGCCGCAGCTTCACAGGAGGAAGTTTGCAATGCGGCAGAAAATCGAAATGGCCATTCCGGTTTCCGCTTTCATCGTTGTCGTTTTAATTCTTGTCGGGATCGCGTCCCCAATGGCGTTCGCGCAAGGCACGATATCGCTGGAAGAGCAACTCAGGGCGCAATACAAGTTGGTAAAGATGGGGGAAGACTCAAGTGGAGCAGCCGTGGTGGAGGAGGGAACGATCCTGGTCGTCAAAAAGGGCGGCATTCTCGGCGTGCCGTATTCCGACCAGAGTATTTTCTCCACCAAGTATGAGAGCGGTACGGTTCACTCGCCGAATCCTGTGGGGCAGAAGGTCTTTGGCCACCTCATGGGTAAAATCGGACAACAGGCTCCGACGACCCAGTTTTTCCAGGTCAACAATAAAGTGTATCCCGCCAAGCTCGTGGTCAATTTGCCGAAAGACCAGGTGGTCATCAGCATCGTTGCCTGCGATTCCTGTAACAACACCGATCCCAAAACGTTCTACAAAGCCGACGTGGTTTTCCAGTTCGCCAAAGGAACGCTGGCTTCCACCAACCCATCTCAGATAGAAGACTCGATCGCCGGATTGCTCGCCATCGATGACAGCGGTAATTCCAACGATCAGGGCAACAACCAGGGTGGCAATGGGAATGGCAATGATCAGCAAGGCGGAAACCAGCAGGGCGGAGGCGGAGGACAGCAACAACAGGCGCCTCCAGCGGATCCAGTTCAAATAGAAAAAGGGCAGACTCCAGATCAAGTAAAAGCCGCGATCGGCAACCCCGACAAGATCATCAATCTGGGGGCCAAGCAGATTTACGTCTACAAAGACATCAAGGTGACGTTTATCAACGGGAAAGTTTCCGACGTGCAGTAAGCGCGGATTTTTGCTGGACGTTTCATGAAAATACGTTTCAGGAAATTGTCTTCGGTCGTTCCACGCGACGCGACTCCCCGACTTTCCATCGGCAACGAGAATCGGTTAGCTTCTGATTCGGCTCAGGCGGCTGAGATCGGCTTGAGACCTCTCTCGTGGCGGCCCCACCCTTCCCAAGATAAAAATAGAGTTACACTTGGCCAGATGTGGGCCAGTCGCAAATTGGAGGACGAACCGAATGGCGAATCAATCTCTAACACTGGCTGCGTTCGCCGCACTAATACTGATGCCGATGGCCGCTCGTCCGGCAGCGGCGCAAACCGAGACCGTGCTGTACGCCTTCACTGGCGGAAACGACGGTGGCCAGCCTTTCGCTCGTCTCGCCTCCGATCGTGCGGGCAACTTTTATGGGACAACCGCCGTCGGCGGCTTGGGATATGGAACCGTATTTGAGGTTTCGCCAAACGGCAGCGGCGGCTGGAATGAAACGGTGCTGCACTCCTTCACCCTCGGAGCAGACGGAGGTTATCCGCTGGCCTCTCCCGTCATCTTCGACGGCCAGGGCAATCTTTACGGAACTACCTCCGAGGGGGCGCCAATGGCTTCGGCGTCGTCTTCGAACTGAGCCCTGCGGGAAAAAGCTGGAACGAAACCGTCCTGTACAGCTTTGCCAGCGGGGCTGGTGGTGTCTATCCCTTCAACGGTCTGATCATGGATCCCACAGGCAATTTCTATGGCACAGACAATGTCTACCAGTCGGGGCATGCCATCACCGAAGGGATATTCGAGCTGAGCAAGTCCGGAGCCAGCTGGACGGAGAAAGTGATCTACGACAATGAGGTCGCGGTCGCCAACTTCGGCGGCGGTGGGCTGACCATGGATTCCGCGGGAAATATCTTCGGCGTTTCTTCCGGAGGCTTCCTGCCTGAGATCGTATTCGAGCTTTCCCCGAACGGCCACGGTGGCTGGAATTCGACCGTGCTCCACTCGTTTGCCAAGCGCTACTATGCTGAAGGCGCTCCCGTGCTCGACAAATCCGGAAACGTGTATGGTACGACCTCTTCTGGGGGCGCCAGCAAGAATGGGATGGTCTACAGGCTGAGTCCGGGAAAGAACGGAAAATGGACGGAGAAAGTTCTCTACGCCTTTAAGGGCGGCGCGCAAGATGGCAGCGCGCCTTACGCCGGAATCGTGTTCGATGCGGCGGGCAACATTTACGGCACCACGGCTGGTGGTGGTCCGTCCAATGACGGAACGGTTTTCGAACTCGTCGCCCCGGGCAAAGGCAGCCACGAGTACCGAGAGAAGATTCTTTGGAGTTTCAATGGCACGGACGGAAGCCAGCCGTTTGGCAGCCTGATCCTGGACAGCGCTGGCAATCTCTATGGCACAGCGGCCCTTGGTGGCAACAGCGGATGCACCAACGAACAAGGCTGCGGCGTCGTGTTTGAGGTGACGCCGTAGGACTGCGTTACTGCGGAAGGAAAGTCAAAATCCTATCCTACGCCGCAAAAGGCGCGACGTTAGAGTGGGGCACCCGGCTCATAGACCCAAATCATGTACCTGCGCCTCATCGTGGCCGAGCCAATGGGCAACCTCGTGCCAAACTACTCGTTTTACTTCGGATCGCAAATCTCCTTTGGAACAGCGCAGTATTGGGCCACGAAAAACAAATATCAGGTCGGGAGCCATCCTCATTTGGATGACCGACTGTTGCGTGCGATAGATGCCGCTGTAGCATCCCAACATTTCGGTGCGCGGGGGCCAGTTCATTCTTTTTAATACGTCCTCAGGGGGCTCTTCCGCCACTTGAATGCCGGGGAAGTCGGGGAGATCTTTGATCTTCTGCGGGAGAGTGTTGTAGGCCCACTCCACGAGCTCTTCGATGCTTTCGGGATTTGTCGCTTTGGACATGAGGTAGTTTTGTGTCCTTAAAGTGTGCGTGAAAACTCGTCTTTCGCCCCTATGGGGCTTCATCGTTTCCCGCTTGCACCCACGGCGTGCGCCGTGGGCTGCATTCTTACGCCGCTTTGCGGCTGCGCCTACGGGCGATCTCGGATGAGTGCTATAGGATCTTCTTTCCAAACGCTGAAAGCGCCAGTTCTACGGCCAAGTCGGCGGTCTGGTTGTGCTCGTCGATCACGGGATTCACTTCCACGATTTCGAAGCTGAGCATGTGTCCGTGGTCGGCGATGATTTCCATGGCTAGATGCGCTTCGCGATAGGTGGCTCCGCCCCATACCGGGGTGCCTACGCCGGGCGCGTCTTCGGGATCGATCCAATCCATATCTAGCGAAACGTGATAGCCGGCAGTGCCGTGTCCGGCCATGCGGAGCGCTTCTTCCATTACGGCGCGCATGCCGCGTTCATCGATGTCGCGCATGGTGAAGACTTCGACCCCGGATTTGCGAATGTTTTCTTTTTCAAAGTTGTCGACGTCGCGAATGCCGACGAGGACACAATTCTCCGGTTGCACCTTGGGTGAGAAGTCATAGATGTTGCCGAGTTCAGCGGGAGGAAGACCCATGAGCGCCGCGAGCGGCATGCCATGCACGTTGCCGCTGGGCGATGAGTCGGGGGTATTCATGTCGGTGTGAGCGTCGATCCAGAGGAGGCCGATTTTCTGGTTCTTGCGCCGGTAGAATTCGGCGACTCCTGACACCGTGCCGGCAGCTACAGAATGATCGCCTCCCAGGATGAGAGGAACTTTGCCCGCTTCCAGCGTCTTCAACACCATGTCGGCGCTCTTGGTGCAGGTCGCGGTGATTTCCTTCAGGTACTTGGCGTTGGCCGCGCCCTCTTTTTTTTGTTCGGGGATGGCAACGGCGATGTTGCCGCCATCTTCGACTATGTGGCCGATGGCTTCGAGGCGGGCTTCGAGTCCGGCGACGCGGACCGCCGATGGACCCATGTCTACGCCGCGGCGGGATTGGCCGAGGTCGAGGGGAACTCCGATCACGCGAATCTGGCGTGGGGTTATGCTGCTGTAGGTTGTGCTGCGTTGAGACATAGTGAGTTTTCAGTCGTCAGTTGTCAGTAATCAGTTCGACCAGTTCACAGATTTTACTGAAAACTGACGGCTGAAAACTGAAAACCGCATTTATGGATATAGCCGATGCAGCATGCGCGGGAACGGAATGGTTTCACGCACGTGCTCCAAGCCGCAGATCCACGCCACGGCTCTTTCGATGCCCATGCCGAAGCCGGAGTGGGGAACGCTGCCGTACTTGCGGAGATCAAGATACCACTTGAAGGCTTCTTCGGGCAGGTTGTGGTCGTGAATGCGCTGGAGGAGCAAGTCGTGCGAGGCCATGCGCTGCGATCCGCCGATGATTTCGCCGTAGCCTTCGGGAGCGAGGACGTCTACGCAGAGAGCGAGGTCGGGGCGCTCGGGATCGGGCTCCATGTAGAACGCTTTTACGGTGGCCGGGTAGCGATGGACCATTACCGGGCGGTCGTAGAGCGAGGAGAGATAAGTTTCGTCGGGCGAGCCCAGGTCTCCTCCCCACTCGAATTTATTTTCGAGCTTGCCCTGGGCATGTCCTTCCTGCAACTTCGTGACGGCTTCGTCGTAGGTGATACGGGGGAAGGGCTTATCGATTTGTTCGAGCTTAGTGAGATCGCGGCCGATGGTTGTCAGGTCGGAGCGGCGGCGCTCTAGACACCGCTTCACCAGAAAAGTCAGCAGGCCTTCGGCTAGTTCCATTACGTCGTCGAGGGTGCCGTAGGCTACTTCGGGTTCGACCATCCAGAATTCGGTGAGATGGCGGCGGGTCTTTGATTTTTCGGCGCGGAAAGTTGGACCGAAGGAGTAGACCTTGCCTAACGCCATGGCGGTGGCTTCGATGTAGAGTTGGCCGGATTGCGTCAGGTAGGCCTGCTCTTCGAAATAGTCGACTGGGAATAGTGTCGATGTGCCCTCGCACGCGGCGGGCGTCAGGATGGGCGGATCGGTGAGAGTGAAACCGTTGCTGTCGAAAAAATCTCGGGCGGCGCGAATGATTTCGGCGCGTACTCGCAGAATGGACGCCTGGCGCTGCGAGCGCAGCCAGAGATGACGGTGCTCCATCAAGAAATCGACGCCGTGTTCTTTGGGAGTGATGGGGTAGGGATCGGTTTCGGGGACACGCTGCACGACCTGGACGTTGGCAACGTCGAGTTCGTAGCCTCCGGGAGCGCGCTTATCGGCGCGAACTTTGCCTTCGACGATGACGCTCGACTCCTGGGTGAGGCCTTTGATGGCATCGAACACTTCGGGAGGAACGGCGTTCTTCGGGACTACTCCCTGGATTACGCCGGAGCCGTCGCGAAATTGGGGAAAGAGGAGCTTGCCGCTCTCGCGGAGGTTGTAGAGCCATCCGCGGATGGTGACGGATTGACCCTCGTGTTTGCCGATTTCTGCGATGGTGCTGATGGGTGTGGACATAAGTCAAAACCTTTAACGCAGAGGGCGCTGAGAAAAGCTAATTCTGGCTTATTCACCTCGCGGGTCTGAGCGAGATTCGCAACCACAGTTTGTTGACGGTGCCTGCAAACAGCAGGTCCTTCGCTTCGCTCAGGATGACAATTCCTTCTTGACGACAAGTCCCTCTTTAAAAGGTCAAGAATTCAACTCGGTGCTCTCGGCGTCTCGGCGGTTGAATTACGACTCTTCCAGCTTTTTGAAGGTTGCGCTCACTTCTCCGCTGGTGCTCTTTTCATCAGTGCCATCGATTTCCAGCAACAGGGGCGGCTTTTGCGGTGCGGTACGCAGCAATTCCATGGTTAGCTTCCAGTCGATCGATCCCTTGCCCGGCCAGAGGTGCGCGTCTTTATCTTTGTTATTGTCGTGCACGTGGGTTGAGCAAATGTGGTTCTTCAGGATCGCGAAACCTTCGGGAATGCCTTCCATCATGTGCGCGTGGCCGCAGTCGAAGCAGACTCCGATGTCGTCGAAATGCATGGTCTTGATGAACTCGACGAGGCGGTCGGGCGTGGAAAGTTCGTTGGGAATATTTTCTACCAACACTCTTACGCCTAGCGGCTTGGCAAAGGCGCGCAGGTGCTCGACAGACGTCATCGCCGCTTCGAATTTCTTGTCATCGAACGCATCGTTGGGATTGCCGATGTGCTGAATGAGAAAACGGAACGGAATGTGCTCGGCGATCTCGAGAGCGCGTTTGATCTCGTCCATGGCGTCGATGCGGCCGGCGCGGTCGGTGGAGGCGATGTTCACGGGCGGCGAGCCGGTGCGTCCCCACTCGTAGTCGGAGTACAACGGCGCATGCACCGAATTCAGTGGAATGCCAGTGGACTTGAACCATTCGGCAATTTCACGGACATGCTGTTTGCGATTGGCGTAGTCGAAGTGCTGGCGGGCGGCGAAGATCTCGATCGACTGCGCCCCCGCCTTGACGAGCTCGTCGAGCAAGCCCGGATGGAGCCGCTCCTTCACGTAGACGTATGTCGATACCGCCCTCAGCATTAGTAACCTACCACCTTCCCGTGATTGCGTCCGTCGCTCGCGCCGAGACGCTCGCTGGTTTTGGGGTCAACCATGATGCACTCGCCGTCTCCCCAGTCTCCCCGGGAATGATCGACTTTCACTTTGTATCCCTTGGACTGCAGAACATTCATTGTAGCGGGAGAGAGGCCGTCTTCGACGACAATCTCATCGGGGAGCCACTGCTGATGAAACCGGGGCGCGTTGACCGCTTCCTGAATGTTGAGAGAGAAATCGACGACGCCGATCAGAATATTGGCAACAATGGTGATGATTCTGGGGCCGCCGGGCGAGCCGAGAACGAGGAAAAGTTTGCCATCTTTGAGCACAATGGTCGGCGTCATCGCGGAAAGCGGGCGCTTGCCGGGAGCGATAGAGTTGGCCGGACCTTGGATGAGTCCGTAGGTGTTGGGAACGCCTTGTTTGGCGGCGAAGTCGTCCATTTCATCGTTGAGCAGAAAACCCAAGCCTTCCGCGGTGACGCGGGAACCGAAGGAGTCGTTGAGCGTAGTGGTAAAGGAAACTGCATTGCCTTCGGCATCGACGACCGAAAAGTGGGTGGTGTTTTGCGGCTCGGCGCTTGCGGCAGTGTGTGCCTCGGCGACGCGTTCCAGTTCATCGAACGACGGCCGCTTCAGATCGCGGCTTGCGCTGGCGTGGTTCAAGTCGATGGAATCGCGCCAAGTTGCGGCGTATTTCTTGTCGATGAGCTGCGCCACGGGAATTTTGGCGAAGTCGGGATCACCCATAAAATCGGCACGATCATAAAAGGCGCGGCGGAAGGCCTCGGCTTCGAGGTGGATGGCCTCGGCGGAGCGGTTGCCGAGTTTCGCGAGGTCGAAGCCTTCCAGGATATTGAGAATTTCGATCAGCGCGACTCCGCCGGAAGATGGTGGCGGAGCACTGATGATTTCGTAGCCGCGATAGGAGCCGCGAATGGGCAGGCGCTCTTTGACCTCGTAGGCGGCGAGATCTTCGGCGGTAACCAGGCCTCCGCCTTTGCGGATGGCCGCGGCCAGTTCGTGGGCCATGGCTCCGTGGTAGAAGGTGTCGGGATCCTTGGCGAGGCGTTCCAGGGTGTGGGCGAGTTCGGGCTGCTTGAAGAGTTCGCCGGGCTGATAGTAGTTTCCGTTGCGCTGAAAGATGCGCTTGGACTCGGAAAACTGAGCGAGGTACTTGTCGTCTTTCAAGGCTTGCGCATCTTGGGTAGCGACGGGAAAGCCATCGCGAGCGAGTTTGATGGCGGGCGCCATCACTTTTTCGATCGATAACTTGCCATATTGTTTCTCTGCGTAGATAAGACCCGCTACGGTGCCAGGGACGCCGATAGATCTGTATCCGACGAGACTCGAGCCTTTGTTGGACTCCGGGAGCACGTTCCCCTGAGCGTCGAGGTACATGTTTGCGGTGGCTGCGGCCGGAGCTTTTTCGCGGAAGTCGATGAAGTGAACTTTGCCGTTGGCATTGCGCAGAAGAAGGAAGCCGCCTCCGCCCAGATTTCCAGCCTGGGGATGGACGACGGCGAGTGCAAAGCCGGTGGCGACGGCAGCATCAACGGCATTGCCTCCGGAACCCAGCACCTCGACTCCGGCGCGAGAGGCGAGTTCGTGCACGCTTGCAACCATTGCGTGCTCAGCATGGGCGGGCTGCGGAGGCGCGGCTGAGACGGTTCCAGCGACGAGAACGTACAAGCGGCAGACGATCAGAAAACTACGTTGCATGCGCATGGATGGGCGAAGCTACGAGGCTAGCGTAGCGGGTTGCGGGGAGTCAAACCGGGTTCACCGCCGAGACGCAGAGGGGGCCGAGAAGGACTAAGGCTTAAACCATAAGGGTACAGCGAGACGAGGGAACGCTCACTTTGTCCGTCGCTTGCGTGGGGTTTTCTTGCGGACAGTTTTTTTCTTGGGCGCTTTGGCTGCGACCAAGTCGTATGACTGGCGAATGAGGCCTTCAAGTTCGTGGGCTGGCAGCACGTTGGAGTCGGCGAGCATTACCCACTTATAGCGTCCAACGTAGGGCGCCGGAGAGATGCCTTCGATTTCGAGCAGTTCCTGGAATGTTTCCGGGGCGCATTTCAGAGTGAGGCGTGGGAACCGGCCGTCCGATAGGACCATGCCGGTGAAGATTTTGCCGCGGACTTTGAAGCACAAGTCGTCCCCCCACGGCATGTCCTCGGTCACGTCGGCAAACGAGAGACAGAGTTTGCGAATCCAGTCGACGTCCGGCATCGGGACATGATAACGCGGGACGTCGGGCCGGTGTCCTGCGGACACGACGGGCGAGGACGCCCGTTGCTCCACCGGATAACTCATCGCGCACTACCTTGCTAATACAGGCGGCGGATCTTTTATCAGTGTTGCTTTGCTGTACGCCAGCGTGAAGCCTAAGCGCTCGGCATTCCGCATCGACGTTGTGCCGCCTTGGGTAACGATGACGGCGTATTCGCACCCAGCCCTGACCGCGACTTCCAGCCTTCTTTGCAGGATGGCGGTTTGCAGTCCGTGTCCTCGATACGGTTTGAGTGTGCCGGCTCCGAAGAGCGCAACGATTTTGTGCTCGGGGACGATCAGGCCGGCGCCGGTGGCAACGAGTTTGTGATTTTCTGCTGAAGCAGCTTGGGCCTCATTCGCTTCGGCTACGAAGGTGACCGCTCCGGGAAAGGCGAAGAGGGGAGCCATCGTCTCGTCGAAGCCCGCCGGTTCGCCGCCATTCGGAAAGAAGCTTTGGCGAACAATCGAGCTGAAGGCGAGCGCTTCTTCAGATTTGCCCGGGCGGATGGTGAAGCCTGCGGGACCGGGAGGGAAGGTCTCGCGGGGATCGAGTTTGCGGGCGAGAACGTTGTTGAGTTCGACAATTCCGTAGCCTCGCTTCCGGGCAATTTCGAGCAGGCTGATGTCGGTGAGGGGACAATAGTCGAGTTGCGAGGGAGCTTTGCGCGAGAAGTAGAAATTTTCCAGTTGCTCGAAGTCGGCGTCGGTAACGGGACGGTCGAAGCCCATGCCGACAGCGCGTCCGATAGGCGAGCCTAGGCCGGCGAAGATCATGTGGCCTCCGGCAATGGGCTCGACGGCGGAGCCGATGTGAGGACGCATCTTCTGGTCGGCATGGGCATGGTGCACTTGCGGCATTTCTTCTGCGGACTCAAAACGGCGGGCGAGAGCCCGATCTACGAATTGCATTGGTGGTAATCCTTTCGTGGCTTGGCAAGACTATTTGCGGGACTTGCGGCGAGCGAACACACTTCAGGATCGGTATCGCCGAGGAAGGTCAGGCGGGTTAGAGGACGGCGGTCATAGGCTTGGGATTAAGATACGACAGAATGCTGGGAAACACATCCTACAATCGTGGGGCTGGGAACAAGTCATTTTGCAGTATATAGCGTTCCCTCAGTTCGCCCTCGAAATATCCTAGTCGACCGGGAAGGCATGAGATCGCGGTTCCCATACCACCACCGACAACTTCCTTCAGGGCCGGCAGCAAATCCATTTCCTTGCCGTCGAGCTTTGTGTCTTCAGAAATGAGGCGACACGTATCGGGAGCGTCGAGACCACGAAGGATCGCAAAGATCGAATCTGGGTTTTGTTGACTTGGTTTTATATTTCGAAGACATTCGGGAGCAAGAAAGTAGATCCCGTGATGAGCAAGCTCGCGAACGAACTTGTGGCGTTTCTTGCGATTGGAAAGGCACATCAAGATGCGCTCCACACGATCGCGTTTCACAAAAGACTCTGCGAATGCTCGCTCATGTGGGTCCATATCCCTAATCTCAAGTTTACGAGCTTATAAATCCACTGCCCAGTTCACGGGCGGACGCAGATCTTCGACTTGAGCAAATGCCTTATCTCTTGTAACCAAGGTTGCGTTGGTACTGATAGCATGCGCTGCGATTAGCATGTCCAGATTGCCCAGGACTTTTCCGGCTCGTTTTAGTTTCGCCCGCAGGTCTCCATAGACAAGAGCCTCCGCGCTGCCCCAGGGCAGAATGCGCAACTTGTCGAACAAAACATTCAGCGCGGCGATTCGGGCCGGTCCGGGCGCCTGTTTGGACGTACCGTAACGAAGTTCTGCTTCGGTAATCACCGAAATGCAGCCGATTTCATCGCCCTGAAGTTTGTACAGTTTTGCTCTTGCCGCTGGAGACTTATCCCGAACTATGTAGCTCACGGTGTTCGTATCGAGCATCCAAAGTCGAGTCATAAGTCGTCGCGTTTTTGCGGCGGTCTCTGATCTCGATCTTCAAGGAAATCGTCGGGGAACTTGGCGTCATCGAGAGCCTTAAAAACCTCGGCCCAGGTCTTTGCCGGAGACTCCGAAAGAATCAGATCTCCGGTTTGTGGGTCGCGGCGGATGTAGACCTCGTCTTTGGTGAATCGGAACTCGGCGGGGATGCGAACTGCCTGACTCCTGCCGCTATAGAAGACTTTTGCCTTGGACTTTGGCGACATCACGATTCCCTCTGCTATATATCATGCTATATAGCATCGTGGATTGCAAGACATTCTTCATTCTGGGCTTGGCTCACGGCGAGGGCACGCGGGCGAGAATGTCCGCGCCACACAGGCCGGCGGGACGCCGGCGCTACACCTGGTCTCGGGCTTCGCCTAGCACTACCGGCACTTCCAGCTGTTTCTTCCCGCGGAAGATGGTTACCTTTACCGTGTCACCGGCTCGGTGCTTGTTCATGATCTGGGCGAGGATTTGCTGGCTTTCGATCTTTTCTCCGTCGATGGCGACAACTAGATCCCCGCCAATCATGATGATCGTGTTGCCGAGCTGAGCTCGCTCGGAGCCACCGCGCAATCCGGCGCGATCGGCTGAGCCTCCGGGAACGGCCTGGACGATTAGCAGGCCATAGTCGGCGGCTAATCCAAGCTCGCCGGCAAGTTCAGGATCAATGGGGATGGTGCGAATGCCGAGCGCGGGACGGCGCACGCGTCCGAGCGTGACCAGATCGTTGAGCACGGCTTTGGCGGTATTGATGGGGATGGCGAACCCGATGCCGGCGCTTTGGCCTACGCTAGAGGCAATGATGGTGTTGATGCCGATAACTTCGCCGTGCCAGTTAAGGAGCGGGCCTCCGGAATTGCCGGGATTGATGGCGGCGTCGGTCTGAATGGCTTCGTCGATCACCAGTCCGTCGGGCTCTTGCACCTGGCGGATCGAGCTGACGATGCCTTGCGTGAGCGTGCCCGCGAGTCCGAAGGGATTGCCGATCGCGTAAACCTTCTGTCCGACTTGCAGATTGGCCGAGTCGCCGAGAGTCATGGGCTGCAGATTGGGGGCTTTGATTTGAACGATGGCCAGGTCGTGAGACTTGTCGGTGCCGACGATGATGGCCTTATATTTCTTGCGATCGTGCAGCGTTACTTCGACTTGGCGCGCTTCAGCGATGACGTGATAGTTGGTAAGAATGTGTCCTTCTTTATCGATGACGAAACCGGAGCCTTGGCCTTCCTGCGAATACAAGCCGTAGAAAAAGTCGTAGGCCTGTACACGCGATGTGATGTTGACGACGGCTCCGATGTTTTTGCGGTACACGTTGATATTGTTCTGCTCTTCGGCGTCATGCGAGTCGCTGCTGGCTTCAGTGATTTCCACGTGCTGGGGACGGCTGATCCAGCTGGCGGGATGGAGACGTCCATTGCGATAGGTGGTGAAGTAGAAGAAGGCGGACGCCAGAACTATGGCGAAAATAAGAGTGCGCAAGAATCTCATCGTGTTGAATCCTTGAAAACCTACAAGTTGAATTCTAGCTAAAACTGGGATTTACCGCAGAGTACGCAGAACGCTCGGAGAAAATCTTTACCTCAGAAGATAGGGGAAAACCGCGATCCGACGCACTCGACGCAAAAATCGGGCGGCAGAGCCTGAGCACAACCGCCCGATCGCAACCGCCACGTGCATGATCCTGACTACGGGATCAGCTTGAATAGGACGCCGACGCCATGCTTACCGTAATTGGAAGTCGTCCCATAGAAATTGCCCGCATCATCCTGGGTCAAGCCTGCAAGGGGCATTCCTCCATCCTTTACGCCGCCCTCGAAGTTGTAGACCGTGGTGAAATTGCCCGAAGGATCCAGCTTGAAGATGGTCCCCTGGTCATGAGTTCCGCCCCCGGATGTGGTTCCCCACAGATTGCCGCCGGCATCGAAGATCACTCCGTTGGGAGAAACTCCGTCGGTACTAACAAAGGTGTGGAGTATGGTCTCATTGCCTGCGGGGTCCAGTTTAAAGATAACGCCGCAGCCAAAAGCCTCGCACGCATGGGCGTCGCCACCCTCCGTGGTCACTCCGTAGAGATTGCCGGCGCTGTCGAGCACCATCGGCGCACCCGCCGACGCCAGCCCTCCATCCTCAGTCAGGTAGCCTTGGAAGGTATAGAGCACGGAGAAAACGCCGGCCGCACTTATTTTGAATACTGTTCCCCAGCCCGCGGAACCGCCGGAGGAAGCGGTGCCGTACAAATTGCCCGCCGAGTCCTCGACCAGGCCTGCCACCGGACCGAAGCCGTCATTCCCGTTGAAGCTGTGCAGGACGCTCTCTTCGCCGGTACTGGTAATCTTGAACACGGTGCCGGCGCTCAATTCACCCGAAGCGCCGCCGGCGAAGGTGGTGCCGTAGAGGTTGCCAGCCGCATCCTGGATCAAGCCACATTCAGGAGCCGCTCCGTCGCCTGACTGACTGGGAAAGGTGTGCAGTATGGTCTCCTTCTTGGCTCCCTTCTTCAGTTCGTAGACAATGCCGTTGGCTCCGGGGCCGCCGTAGACGGTCGTGCCGAAGATGTCGCCGGAGGCGTCCCGGAGCACGGTTCCGAAGGTAGGCCAAAAGCCATCTGACTTGGTATTGGTGAATTTGTGCAGCACCGTCTCTTTGCCTGCGGGACTGAATTCGTACACCAGGCCGCAGCCGAGGTACGTGCACTGAGTGCCGTAGTCGCCGCCCTGGTCAGTGGTGCCGTAGATGTTTCCAGCATTATCGAGGACAACACCGGACCAGGGATCGGCACCGTGAGCGCCGGGAGCAAATGAGTAAAGCACGCTATACGTCTGTGCCTGCGCGACTGTAGATGCAGCAGCGGCTAGTGTGAGTGCAACCGTAAACGCCCAGAGGGCGCGCATTCCGCGCGAGCGGGCCTTAAAGAAGTGGGATCGATACGGCGTTCTGTACACCATGATTTCACCTCGGTCATTTTCGATGGTTGTTTTCGATTGTTGACAAAGAGGGCGATGGCAAAAGTCCAACGGGCCACGGGGCGAGGCCGGCAAGATTTAGCGCCCACAGCATACCACAAGATTTAGATTATTCGGACGCGTTGCCGAGATGGAGATCGGTAGTGAAACAGATTACACGGTTAGCGAATCCAGCCGGTGTTACACTCGTCTGATTATGGCGGAAGGGCGTTCGCGGATTTGGATATGGGTTCTGGTGGGCGGCGGGCTGTTTACGCTGTTCGTGGTCGGAGTGTTTACGCTGGTGTACCTCAGTTTTGGCAGCCAGAATGAAGAAGCGTTTTCCGGCTTCGGCCCCAAAATTGGCGTGGTGGATCTCGATGGGGTCATTTTCTCGCCCAAGCAGATCGTGCCGCAGCTTAAGAAGTTTGCCGATGACGACTCGATCAAGGCGATCATCATTCATGTGAATTCTCCCGGAGGCGGGGTGGCCGCGTCGGAAGAGATCTACCGCGAAGTGAAGCGAATTCGCGACGAAAAGAAAAAGCGCATTGTGGCTTCGATTGAGACGGTGGGCGCGAGCGGCGCGTATTACGTGTCTTCGGCCACAAATAAGATTTATGCGGACAAGGGCAGCATTGTGGGCTCTATCGGCGTGATTGCGGAGTGGGTGAACTACGGAGAGCTTCTGCGCTGGGCAAAGCTCAGCCCGATCACCATGAAGGCGGGAGAATTCAAGGATACTGGCAGCCCGACGCGCGAAATGACGCCCGCGGAACGCGAGTACATGCAGGGCTTGATTGACAACATGCACACACAATTTATTCGTGCGGTGGCGGATGGCAGACATGCGCCGGAAGCGGACATCCGCGCCATCGCCAACGGAAAGGTCTGGACCGGAGAGCAAGCGGCGGATCTGAAACTCGTGGACCAGGTTACGGATTTTGAAGGCGCCGTAAAGGATACGGCCCGCGCAGTGAACATTTCGGGTGAGCCGACGCTGGTTTATCCGCCGAAGGACAAGAGGTCGGGGCTGGATCTGCTGTTTGGCGACGTTTCCGATTACTTGCCCACGCGCGAAAAGCTGCTGGAGCAGCAAGTCGGGTTCTACTATCTGTGGAAGTAGCCACGACTGGGCTCGGACTTATTTCTCCGTTGATCGCAGCGCTGAAGCGCTGCGCCACCCGAAAGCAAAATGAGCAAGAGCCTAGCTGGACGCGTCCGTGGAATCCTTCCCTTGCGCAAAAAACGCGCAAGGATGGGGCACCCGGCTGATTCTCAGGATGACAATTCAATAACAATTCACTATCAACGGGTGGAACTGAGAACTACACTTGCGCAGAACCCCTTAAATTTGAGAAGGTTATAGGCAGGCGCCGTGCAGCGAGGGGGTGCAAGGACCCCGGACAAGGGATCCCCGCATAGGAACCGGCCCCAAAGGGAGCGTAGAGGAAATTATGACGAAGGCTGACCTGATCGAAGAAGTATCCCGGCTGGCGGAGCTCACCCGCAAAGACAGCGAAGTGATTGTGGACACGATCTTTGACAGCGTGGTGCGCTCGCTGCGCGTGGGCGACAAAATCGAAATCCGTGGTTTTGGAAGCTTCCGCACGCGCCAGCGGAAGCCGCGCGTGGGCCGCAACCCCAAGACGGGCGAACGCGTCGAAGTTCCGGCAAAGAAGATCCCGTTCTTCAAGCCGAGCAAGGAATTGAAGGATCTGGTCAACAACAGTGGGTCTGCCGCGCCGGCTCCCGCGCCGCCTGCCCCGTCATCCGTTAGTTAGATTGCTGCAAGTTAGTTTGCTGCGTTTGCGGAGACGTTCGTGTTGACGAGACTGGCCGCGTCTCCGGTTTGGGCACGTAAATCGCGCCATCCTCGTTTTCGAGCAACGGCACATAGTTTTCCTCGACCGCCTGGAGAATATCGGGAACCCACAATAACTTGCTCGCAAACTCGTACTCGCGTGCGATCGAGCGGTCGAATTGCACCGCGCCGAAATCGTGCCGCTGGAGCTTGGCCGCCATCACCTGGGGGTCCAGTTTGCCGAGTCGAATCAGGCGGGTGGCATTGAATGCATCGTAGACGTATGGCTTTTGTGCGTAGTAGCAGAGCAACATGCTCTCGCAAAGCACGGGACCGGGCTGCGCCGCCAGAATTTTTGTCTCCCCGGAAAATCGCTGCTCCGCCGCGCGTAGTTCAGTCAATCGCTTGACTGGCCGCCAATTGCCAGAGAGGCCTAGCGGGATGAGCAGCCACGCGAAAAGAAACAGAGGCGCCGCGCTGGCGGCCGACGTCGGAGCGTTCGCCCAGTTCTCCAGATCGCCAAAGAAGAATCCAACAAGAACGGCTAGCATCAGCATTCCGCCAAAAAGCACGTTGATCCAGACGCCGCTGCCGCCACCGAATGCAATCGCTGTGAGCACCGCTGTGCCAAAAACAAGGGTCACAATCCGGCGGTCGGGGTGCTTACGATATCGGATCGCCATCACGAGAGCCACCAGCCCTGGCACTACAATCGGCTGGTAGAGCGTCGTCATGTTGCTGAACATGTGGGCAAGCTGGTAGCTGCGTGGGGCAAGGATGACCGGCAAGAAAGCTGGTCCGCCAAAATGTATAGCGAGCACGACAGAAAGACCAGCCAGCGCGCCTCCCATCAGAGCGAACTGCAAGGCCTTTCTGCGCGACACGATTAGAAGATCGAGCATAACTGCCAGAGGGAACTCGATCAGGATTTGCTTCATGCTGAGCCCGATGACGAACAGAAGAGCCACACAAGCCAACGCCCAGAGCTTCTGCCGATGACGCACATAGACGAGCAGCCCGGCCATCAAAAACACCTGACTCAGCATCTGCGGATCGTCCATGCCCACGTAGTGCTCGCCGCTGGCGCAAAATAGCGCATAGCAATAAGCGGCCGCCAGCAACGCCGGCCAACGCCGTTGCACCAACTGCAACACAATCAATCCGGCGAGCAGGCTGCAGAGCAGGGTACTCAGTACCGAGACGGCTCGCGCTGTGAAAAGAAAGTCGTGAGTGAACCGCTGTAGTTCCGCAAACAGATAAAACGACAGCGGAGGATAATTCACAATCCTCCAGGCATACGCCGCGGGATAGAGCAGTCGGTGTTGCGCTACGGTGTTGGCGTTGTAGACGTTCCAGCCCTCGTTGTATGCGATTTCCAACCGCAGACAGGCGCGCCCCAACGGAACGATGCCGGCGTAGAGGGCAAAGAGAATGCAGAGGGCACCCGCTAGAAGAGGGGTGGGACGGGGGGGGGAAAGCCTCAAGTTCGTGTTCGCTTGTGTCCGGAATAACTTCTTGGCTTAGGTCCAGAACCTCACCGCGCATAAGGACATTCGGTGCCAGGCGCGGCAGACTGGTTGCTACTCCTCAATTAGTTGCTGTGTTCAGAACCGCCCGCGAATATGTAAGATTAAGAGGCGAACGGGGGCCCGTAGCTCAACGGTTAGAGCAGCAGACTCATAATCTGTTGGTTCTAGGTTCAAATCCTAGCGGGCCCACCACCATTCGGCGTGTTCAAAAGTTCCGAAGACATTTGACGAGCCTCGTCGCTTGTTTTCGTATTCAGTTACACAAGCAACCGAGCCCAATAGCTCAGAACCGGTTAGAGTCGCGGCAACTCCGGCAAACCTTCAATTTCGAATTGGACCGTAATAGACCGTACTCGGCAGCCGCCGGCGATCGAGAAGCTGGCGTTTGCTCCAATGTTGACGTTTGTATTTCGCCAGCCTAGTATCCCGTGAATGACGGTCTCCCCTCCTATCATTGGCCAGTTGCTTGGCCACTACCGCATCGTCGAACAGATCGGCGCTGGCGGCATGGGAGTGGTGTTCCGCGCACACGATGAGCAACTTGATCGCGACGTTGCGCTAAAGACTTTGCCCAAGTTGACGCTGCTGAGCGAAACTGCACAACGCCAGTTCCGCCGCGAAGCCACGAGCCTCGCGAAGATCGCCGATCCCCACGTCGCGATGGCCTTCGAGTTCGGCCAGGACAACGGAACAAATTATCTCGTCACCGAGTACGTACCAGGCTTGACGCTCGACGCTAAGCTTGCGGGCCGTCCGCTCCCGGAACGGGAGGTTTTTCAACTGGGCAAACAACTCGCATCTGGCCTGGAAGCTGCGCACAAAGAAGGCGTAATCCATCGCGACCTGAAGCCGAGCAACATGAAGATCACGCCGGATGGCCGACTCAAGATTTTGGATTTTGGGCTGGCCTACCTGTTGAAAATGGGGACAGAAGCAACTGCTACAGCTCCGATCACCGAAACGTACTCGGATGCAGGAACGCTGCCTTATATGGCACCCGAGCAGATCAAAGGCCACAGGCCGGATGCGCGCGCGGATGTGTGGTCGGCGGGGGTGGTGTTATACGAGATGAGTACGGGCCAGCGACCGTTCGCCGATGCGAATGGAGCGCGTCTGATTGCCGCCATCCTCGAACAAGCTCCCGTGCCGCCGCGCGGGGTGAACCCCAAAATCAGCGAAGGATTGGAAAGGGTTATCCTCCGGGCGCTGCAGAAAGATCCCAAGGAACGCTATCAATCGGCCGGCGATCTGCGCATCGACCTCGCCAACCTCGCGACCGGGACGCAGCCTGTCTTCCCGAGGCAAGTCCGCGCGCACAACAGGCGACATTGGCTGGCGGCCATAATCTTAGCTGGCTTGGCCGTCGTTGCGGGGACATGGTGGCAGCGTCATCGAGCGGCGCCCCGCGAACCCGAAGAAAGGATGATGGCGGTTCTACCGTTCGAATCGGTAGCGAACGATCCACCGACGAACGCCCTGGGCTTGGGACTGACCGAGACCGTGACCGCGAAACTGGTGCAGGCTGTCGGCGGCGGCCATCTGCAACTCGTGTCAACGCGGGATCTGATCGCGCAGGGAGTTAAGACCTCGGACCAGGCGCGACGTGAATTCGGCTCCGACTTGGTGCTTGAAGGCAGTCTGCAACAGGATGGCGCGCGTATCCGCATCACGTGGAGCCTGGTCAATCCGCGCACGCACGCTCAGATTGCAGCGAACACGATCACTGGGGACACCGGTGACATTTTCGGATTGCAGGACCGCCTGATCGACGATCTGCTCGAAAAACTGCCAGTGGCGGTTGAACCGGGTCGGCTTCAAGCATCGGCGGGACGTCCGGATGCGAAACCCGCGGCCTATGACTTCTACCTGCGAGGCCGCGGATATCTGGAAGATTACAAGACACAAGACAATCTGGAGAGTGCGATTGCGGAGTTCCAACATGCGATCAGTATTGACCAGAATTACGCGTCCGCTTACGCGGCGATGGGCCTGGCATACGACCGCGGCTTTCAATGGAAGAATCGCGACAAGGAGTGGGTCGACAAGGCAAAGGCGGCATGCGAAAAGTCACTCGCAATCACTCCGCAGCTGGCGGAGGGACACACGTGTGTGGGGAATGTTTTCTTGTCCACGGGCCGGTATGAAGATGCGTTGCAGGAATTCCAACGCTCGCTCGAACTTGACCACAACAGCGATGAGACGCTGAGTCTTTTAGCGTCGGCGTATCAGAAACTGGGCAAGGCGTCGGAGGCGGAGGCAGCTTACCAAAGAGCGGTTTCGCTGCGACCGAATTACTGGGCCGTCTATAGCGCACTCGGTTGGTTCTATTACAACCAGGCTCGCTATGAGGATGCCGTTGGAATGTTCAAGAAGGTAGTTCAACTGGCGCCGCTTTACTATTACGGATATTCGAATTTGGGCGCCATGTATATCCAACTGGGGCAATACCAAGGAGCGGTGGAAGTGTTGAAGCGATCGATCGCTTTACGACCGACGATTGAAGCATATGACAATCTCGGCACGGTTTTCTTTTACCTGCGCCGTTACCCGGAGTCCGCAGACAACCTGCAACAGGCGCTTAAGATCGACCCCGCTGATTTGCTGAGTTGGGGAAACCTGGGCGACGCGCTTTATCAGATTCCGGGACGGCGCGAGGACGCGAAAAACGCCTACCGGAAGGCAATCGAACTGGCCAAGCCGCGACTGGAAGTGAATGCGCGGGATGCCAATACTCTGGCATGGACGGCAGACTATGCGGCGATGTTAGACCGGAAACCGGAAGCCACGGAACAAATGGCGCGGGCCTTGGCGATTGCCCCATCCGATGCCGATGTTTTGTTTCGCGCCGCGATACTGTACAACCATTTTGGAGATACGGAGAAGACCCTGGAGTTCCTGACAAAGTCCGTGGCGTCCGGACTGTCGCCCGCCACAATTCGCGACACGCCAGATTTCGATCATTTAAGGGACAGCGCTCGCTTTCGGAGTCTTATCGCTTCCGCGACGCACGAGCCGAAAAACACCGTACGCACCGATTCCAAGTAAGGGCACTAACCAAAACAAAAAGAGGTTCGCTCCGGGCGGTACCACTCGCACTACCGGATCAACAACACAGTTTTGGACTTGGTTAACCGATTTCAGCCCATAAGTGTAGTCGCAAGCATTGAACTGGTCGCACCAGAAATCAACTTTGACCTGCTGCGGCGGCAGCCCCGAGGAAAACGATGAACTTGGGAACGGCTTATGCGGGATGTTAAAGATTAAGGGTTTAACGCTGATGATGAAACCACTCGGTTCCCATTCCACAGTGTCTTTGTCATTGACATCGGCCACAGTGGCATCATTCGGATCTTTGCACGACTGCTGGACCACCACCGTGCAGTCGGGATTGATATCGACCTTGCACTGGGTGGCTTGTGCCTCATTTGAGTAACAGAGCGGCGAGCCAAGGAGCAGGACTAGCAGATTATGGCGAGTGAGAATCTTCGCAATTCGCAAAGCGGGCCCTCCTCTCGGAGTGAATCGAAGGGTGGATTGTCCGGGATGTCACGCGATAAGTCAAGAGACTCGAGAACCGGGTGACGTTAGCCCATGATATCTCCGCCAACGGGTCAATGAAGTCGAGAACAGCGTGACCGCAGGAACCAAGTCCCACAGGGTCAAACCCCGGTTTGGACGAACGTCAGAGTATTATGTACGGGGAATTCGTATATGAAGACTCTGATTGTCCTTTTTACTCTTCTGTCAGGTGTTGGCCTCGCTCAAATTGCACCAGTCTCAAGCATTCAGACGGCGGGTGGCTTTCTGGAGGTATGCGGTTCGCCTGACACGCAAATGTCGGTAGCCCAAGCGGAGGCATTGAAGAAAGCCCTGCCTGCCGAGATGCCCAGCGCTCTGTCCAAGCAGATGGATAACAGAATGGCGGAAGTCATGATGTGCTTCGGGTATCTTGCTGGATTGACAGAGGGCTGGAAAGAAGGTCACGAGCACGGCGTGGTTGCGGCTCAGTTCCCGAAGGGCTGGCCGACTGATGAAAAGAAGGCGATGGCTCGTCTGCCGCTAGGGCAGCTTAAAACTGTTCAAGCTGCAATGAATGTCGATGTTCCCTGCATCCCGGAATCCATCACGATTGGTGAGGAACGAGGCATCGTGGTGAAGTTCATCCGAAACAATATGTCTCTGACGACGGCGTTGACCCGACGGGTAGTCTGGCTAGCCTTTCGCGAGGCTTTCCCTTGCTCCGCACAGTCGCCCGCTGCACACTAGGCGCCGTTTCAGGAACCGGAAGACTGGAAGACTGAATGTCGGCGTTACGGCGCGACTCCGAGCTGCCAGAACAGAAAGCTCAACTCATCCACCGCATCGCCAATGTCCTGCGTCGTCGACCTGCCGCCGGAGTGTCCGGCCTTCATCTCATAGCGCAGCAGGATCGGCCGGTCCGATGCAGTATCGGCCTGCAGCAGCGCGGCCATCTTTCTGGCGTGCAGCGGCGCGACTCGCGTATCGCCGTCTCCGGTCATGAATAGCACGGCCGGGTATTTCACACCGTTCTTCACGTGCTGGTAGGGCGAATACGCGTACAACCATTTGAATTGCTCAGGATCTTTGGCTGCTCCATACTCTGAAACCCAGAACTGCGCCTCCATGAACTGGTCATAGCGCAGCATGTCGAGCAGTGGATGCCAACAAACTACCGCCTGGTAAAGATCCGGACGCTGAGTCAGCGCTGCGCCAACCAACAGCCCGCCGTTGCTGCCGCCCAGAATCGATAGCTTCGAAGGATTGGTGTACTTGTTCTGAATCAGCCATTCCGCGGCGCCAATAAAATCGTCGAACACGTTCTGCTTTTTGTCGCGCATACCCGCTTTATGCCAGGCCTCGCCGAATTCTCCTCCACCTCGTATGCTGGCCAGCGCGTAAACGCCGCCTCGCTCTGACCACACGATCGCATCGGAGTTGAAATATGGCGTGTTGTTGACCGCGAACCCCCCGTATCCCTCAAGCAGCACCGGATTCGAGCCGTCCAGTTTGATTCCTTTGGCGTGCATCAAGAACATCGGTACCTTGGTTCCATCTTTCGATGTGTACCAGATTTGGCTTACCTCAAACTTCGCTGGATCGACGGGAACCTTCACCTGCGCCCATACCGATTGCTTGCCTCCGCCCATGTCGCAGCGATAGATGGTTGCCGGAATCGCGAACGACGAATAGGAAAAATAGGCCGCCTCATTTTCCCACTTCCCCTGCACATCGCCGACGGCCCCCAGCGCCGGCAGGCTCAGCTCGAATGCGAGCTTGCCATCGGGCTGGAAGGCCCTCACCATCGAGGTTGCATTCTTTACGTATACGACCAGGATCTTACCGCCGGAAAGCGTGACATTATCAATCGCGTTTTCGCCTTCCGGAACCACTTCCCGCCAGTTTTCTGGCGCGGGCTTCGCGAGATCGACCGCTATTACGCGGCCGTTCGGAGCCTTGTAGTTTGTCTGCACGAATAAGTGGTCTCCCACTGCAGACGCAAAAAACCGCGCGTCGATATCCTTGATCACCGGTTTGATGGGCCCATTCTTCTTCAGGTCGTTTTTATTTAAATTCTGCACCCAGATTTCAACCTTGTCCGCTGCGGAACCATGCAGTACCTGAATGACCAAGTGACGCCCATCCTCCGAGGGATCGCCGACGATGATTGTGTCTTTTGCGTAGCCCTTGCCGAACACATCCGAGTCGCCTTCAGCTTTCGTACCTATTCTGTGGAATCGCACCCGCGGCCCGTCGTCTAGCATGGTGGCGTAATAGAATCCGGTCCCATCGGGCAGAAACGAAACGTCAAAATAAACTCGCGCCGGCAACACGTCAGCGAGGTCGTGCTTCGCAGGCACGTCGAGCACATGCACCTCCGCTTCATCCTTGCCTCCTATGCGAAGCACGTACGCCAGCAAATTCCCGTCTTTCGACACATCCATAATCTCGACGTTGGTCGAGTGGTCGGCGCTCATCGGATTCGGATCGATCAATACTTCTTCTTTTCCCGAGTCGCCCTGCCGCGTGTAGATGACGTACTGCTCCTGATCCGCTCCGCGTTTGCGATAGAAGAAGCGCCCATTGCGCTCGAGCGGAGAACCGATGCGCTCCACTTTCTTCAGCTCTTCCACCCGCGTTTCCAGCCGCTCGCGTCCCGGCCAGCCGTCCAGCAGCTTGTGTGTGTACTCGTTCTGTTGGTTGATCCATGCTCGCGTTTCGGGGGAGTTTTGATCTTCCAGCCAGCGATAGGGATCGGCGACTGTCACGCCATGCAGGGTTTCCTGCACATCGCCTGCGCGTGTGGTAGGAGGCGCAGTGACGCCAGAATTTTGGGCCAGGGCTAAAGTGGAGAAGAGAACAGCAATCGATAAGAAAAGTAAAATTCTGCGTTTCATGATTTGCTCCGGAGCGGGCATTCTGCTGCCCAAAACACTCGATGTCATGCGGGAAATCCTAACCTCACAAGTCCTCTCATCCCCCAATCGGCAAGCTGAAGTAAAAAACCGACCCGTGCCCTAACTGGCTGGTGACGCCAAGCTGGCCGCCATGGGCTTCCACGATGGCTTTGCAGATCGCAAGTCCCATGCCGGTGCCGTGGACTTGCACGCGCTGGTTTCGTCCGCGATAAAACTTTTCGAAAACGAGGGATTGCTCAAAATCGTCGATGCCGGGACCACGATCAGCAATGTTGATGGTGAGCATCTGGTCGCTATTCTTCGCTTCTGCGGTGATGCGGATTGGAGCCCCGGCGGGCGAATATTTCGCTGCGTTCTCGATCAGGTGCACAAGCACCTCCTTAATATGCGCGGGGTCCATGCGCGCGTTGGGTAGATCAGCCGGGATCCTGACTTCCACGGGATGGTGGATGAGGAGTTGCTTCAGTTCTTCGAGCGCCTCCTCGACCGCACTGGCGACGGGCGCGGATGCAAAACGGAACTCCACTTTGTTGGCGTCCAACTGCGCCATTTCGGCGGCTTCTCCGATGAGGCGGTTCAGGCGATCGCTCTCCTCGTTGATGATGGTAAGCAATTCCTGTCTCTCATCGGGTGAATGAGTCGCGGCACCGAGAAGCGAGGTCACCGACGCTTTGATGGCAGTGAGCGGAGAGCGAAACTCATGCGTGACCGAATCGAGCAAGACGGAGCGCAATTGCTCGCTTTCGCGGGCGGCCTCAGCACGGCTGAGTTTTTCGACGGCACCCGCGCGCTCGATGGCGATGGCTACCAGGCTGCCAATGGCCTCCAGGGTTTGCCGCGAGAGCGCGGAGCCGGCGACGCCCATGCACCCTACCACGCGCGTGCCCATATGCAACGGCATGAAGGCCAACTGGCGGGCCGCGTCGAAACGCGGCTCACCGCGCAAGCAGATCAATTGGAGATCGTGCGATTCCAATCCGTCGATGGTGGGACCGGAGCGATAAACGTCACTCCGGTTCGACATGGAAACCGCGGCGGACCGGATGCCGAACGACTCTACGATGTAGCGTGGAATCAGGTTCAACAATTCGGCGGGGTTATCGCTCGAAAGCAGCAATTGGCTGAATCCATAAAGACGTTCCAATTCCTGCCGGCGCTCGATCGCAGAGCGCGCCCCGCGTCGGGCGCGTTCTGACAGTTGGCTGACCGCAACCGCCGTGAGCAGGAAGGCGAGAAGCGCAATCCAGTTCTGCGGGTCGGTGATGGTCAGGACGCCGATTGGAGGCAGGAAGAAGTAATCAAGCGCAACCGTGGCCACCAGGGACATGAAGACAGCTTCCCGCAGGCCCCAGGACGCCGAAACTCCGAGAACTCCCAGCAGGAACATAAGCGCGATCGTCGTCGAATTGAAATGGAGCCAGCGATAGCCGACAAAAGTAATCCCGGCGACGGACAAAGCTGCCACGAGATATCCGGTTCCAGATCTGGCCGCAGCGGTCACGAGGCGATTGTAGTCGAAAGGTGAGAAATGGGTTCAGAGGTTAGAGGTCAGATTGCAGAGGTGAAAACGGGCGCGCCGGGGTTTGGGTGCTTAACTTCCGCAATCTGACCTCTAACTTCTGACCTTGCTTTAAAGCTTTCTCGCATCGACAAAGTCGCATGTCTCAACGACAATAATCTGCGATGCCCAAGACCCCCGAACAGTGGCTGGAGAAATGTTCGCCGTCGAAGAAGGGTGGCAGGTTCAAGCTGTTTCTTGGATACGCTCCTGGTGTGGGCAAGACCCACACCATGCTGACCGAAGCCATTCGCCGGCACACCCGCGGCGAAGACATTGTGATTGGAGTGATCGAAACCCACGGCCGTAAAGCGGTCGGCGAACTGGTCACGCAACTTGAAGTCGTGCCGCGCAAGCAGATCGAGTACAAAGGCGCGCTTTTCGAAGAGATGGACGTAGACGCCATTCTCGCGCGCAAGCCTTGTGTCGTGCTGGTCGATGAGCTGGCCCACACCAACATCGAGGGCAGTAAGCATCGCAAACGCTATGAGGATGTGCTCGAACTGTTGGATGCTGGGATCGACGTTCTCTCCACCATGAACATCCAACATCTCGAAAGTGTGACCCCGACGGTGCAGGGCGTCACCGGGATTGTGGTTCGGGAGACTGTTCCGGACTGGGTGCTGCAAAGAGTCAACGAAGTAGTAATGATCGATTTGACTCCGGAAGCGCTTCAGAACCGGATGCGGCGCGGCGATGTCTATCCCCAGGAACGCGTCGGGCGCGCGCTGGAAAATTTCTTTCGCGAGACGAACTTGATCGCGTTGCGTGAACTGGCTCTGCGCCAGGTGGCCCAAGTAGTGGACCTCAGCCTGGAACAGCATCGCGGAGAGGAGGCGGAAGATCGCGGAGCGGTTGCCATCCGCGAGCGCATCGCGGTCTGCATCAGCTCGAATCCGGCGGCGCAATATCTGGTTGCGCGCGGCGCCCGCATGGCCCAGGCCATGAATGCCGAACTTTTTGTCGTCTATACCGATGTCGGCCAGGACGGCAGCGAAGCGAATCAGCGGACCTTGAACGCCAATATTCGTTTCGCGGAAAATGTTGGAGCTTCCATTGTGCGGTTGAAAGGAAAAGGTGTGGCCGCGGCGGTCGCGGAATTTGTCAACGAGAAACACATCACGCAAGTTGTTTTCGGTCGTTCCGCGACGCGCGGTTGGAAACGATATTTCTATCTTTCGGCGATCCATCAGTTTTTGCGCGACGCCCCGTCCGTGGACGTGCACATCGTGACCCAGGAACCGGGTTAGTACGGAATGTCAGAGCATAAACACATTCTGGTGGTAGACGATGAATCCCAGATTACGCGGGTTCTGCGAACTTCTCTTTCCAGCCACGGATACGACATCCGCGTCGCCAACGACGGCGAGACCGCACTCGAAATCATGAAAGACTGGTCGCCCGATCTGGTCATCACCGACCTAGCGATGCCCAACATGGACGGCTTGGAGTTATGCCGGCGGCTGCGGACGAAGACGCAAATTCCAATCATCGTGCTCTCGGTACGGGGCGAGGAGCGAACCAAGGTTAAGGCCCTCGACGCGGGCGCGGATGATTATGTGACGAAACCCTTTGGCATCGAAGAACTCCTGGCCCGGGTGCGCGCCAATCTTCGGCGCTCGCGGACGGAAGCGTCGGACCTGGAGCCGATAGAGGCGGGCGACTTCAAGATCGATCCCGGAGCGCGCAGCGTTTTTGTAAAGGACCGTCCGGTCCATCTCACGCCGAAAGAATTTGATTTGCTCGCCTATCTTGCGCGCCACCCCGGTAAAGTTTTGACGCATCGCGCTCTGCTGGGTGCGGTTTGGGGCGGGGAAAGCACGGAGCAGGTCGAGTATCTGCGCGTGTTTGTGGCCCAACTCCGCAAGAAGCTTGAGCCTTCGCCTAATTCCCCGCGCTACATTGTGACCGATCCCTGGGTCGGCTACCGCTTCGAGCCCGGAGATTTAGCCCCGGACTGAATGTGCCGACCCCACTAGGGCCGCGAATCAATCACTCGCAGCACGCCCGCGGCCACCGAGATCTCGGCAGGTGTTTCGCACACAAACTCGCCGTCCGCGTAAATCTCGAGCGGAGTCTCCGTCTCCACCACCACTCGCTCTGCCTTCGAGTACTCGACTTCGGGCACCAGCAGGTGGCGTCCGAAATACACGGTTGGAAACATGCAAAACAATTTGAAGGGACTCAGGGTGCTGATCCGGCAGATATCAAGCTTGCTGTCCGCGAAATCTGCTTCCGGCGCAATGCGCATGCCGTCGCCATAGAACTGTGTATTGGCGAAAGCGGCGAGCAAGGTTACGTTTTCCGTCTCGGTGCGCTCGTTACCATTGAAGCGCGTTAGCCGCATCGAAAATTGCGGAAGTTTGCGAAGCAGCGGCAAGAGCGCAAGAGCGTATCCGCCGTGCCCGCGGAGCCAGCGCGGCATCTGATTGGCACGCCGAGTGGCGGCCGAGTCCAGGCCACATCCGGCGACACAACAAAAATAGTGAACGCATTCGGGTGCAGCAGTCGGAACGATGACGCCAAGATCAATGGCACGCGCCTGAATTTTGCCTGATTCAAAATCACGCAACACACGCAGCGAATCCTTCATGGAGCGCAGCTTCAAAGCGCGGGCAAAATCGTTTCCACTGCCTGCCGGTACGATCAGCACGGGAAGCTGAAGCCGCACCAGCGCGGGCAGATGACGATGAATCGTGCCGTCCCCGCCAAAGATGAGGATGGCGTCGGCATCGCTCGAAGCGGGGGGCAGGGCCTGTCGCCATTCGATGGAAGAGCCGGCTTGAAACGGTTTCAAGTCTGCCGGAGAGGTTCCCAACCCGAAAATGACGGCCACGCGCATGCGTCCTGCATTAGAACACAAGCACGCTTCCAAACGAGCCGCGCAAACGGCAAACTACTTCGGCAGGCATTTCCCCATAAAGTCGACCAGATCTTTTCTCATCTTGTCGTGTTCGGCGCGATCAATGTACACCATGTGACCGGCGTTGTACGTACCGTAGGAGATATTCTGGCGAAACTGCGGCCCGAGATCCAGGTGATCCATGGTCCAGTTGGCCGCAGCAAATGGCGTGGCCAGGTCGTAGTAGCCTTCCATCACCAGAATCTTCATGTACGGGTTCTTGATCATGGCCGCGCGCAACCCGCCCGCCGTGCTTGGAAAACCCTCCGCCGCGTTGCCCCACTCCCAGTCTCGGAAGCCGGGTTGATCGTAGGCGAAGACCCTGTACGGCATGTCAGATTTGTAATTCAGTTCGGTGCGCAGGTAATTGTTGAACACCGAAGTATAGGGCGGCAAAATGGCGGCGCTGGTCGGATCATAGGAATCATGATCTTCGTCGGGATTGGGGCTGCTGAAGCGTCCATCGAGCCGGCCGCTGATCAGTTTCTGATCGAGCAGCAACTCGCGGCTAAAGGTCGGAACGTCGATGCGCAGGTTGTGCGCTTCGATTACTTCGGGACGCAGCCCGATGTAGCGAGATAAATGCTCGACAATCTTCTGTCGCTCGTCGGGCGTCAGCGCATCGCCTTTACCGAGAGCCTGCGCGTAGTCGTTGTTCGCCCAGCGTAAGACTTCTTCGCGCGTCTTCGACGCATCCTGGGTGAGATCGGCGGCGAGCTTGTGATGGTAGCCGGCAATCATGTTGAATGTGGGCACCAGCAGAAAGTAAGGCAGGTCGTTCGATTTGTTCCATTCCAGCGTCTGGAAATCCACTGCCATCGAGAGCAGGGTCACGCCGTTGAAAGCGATGCCGTGATCGGCTAAATATCCCGCGAGGCCGGCGGCGCGCGTGGTGCCGTAACTTTCTCCCAACAGAAACAGCGGCGAACTCCAACGCTCGTAGCGGGAGAGGTAAAGGCGGATGAATTCTCCGAAGGCCTGTACATCGCCTTTTACTCCGAGAAACTTTTTGGTAAGTTCGGCGGTCGCGGCGCGCGAGTAGCCCGTGGACATGGCATCCACCATGACAATGTCGCTGCGATCGAGCAGCGTGTCGGGATTATCTTCCAGGCGATAAGGAGCCGCCGGCATGAAGCCATTCGACTGCAGCACCACGCGTTTCGGTCCGAGTGCACCCATGTGCAGCCATACCGACGCGGAGCCCGGGCCGCCGTTGAACGCGAAGGTCAGCGGGCGCTTCGCGGCATCCTGTCCATCGAGCGCATAGGCCACGAAAAACATTTCGGCTTCGATCTTGCCGTCGCCGCGCTTGATGGGAAGCCTACCGGCCGTGGCTGTGTAACTGAGAGTCTTGCCGTTCTGCGTGATCTGGTGATGCGTGATTATGGGCGGGACTTCCGCTACGTCGTAGTGCTCTTCTTTGTCTTTGTCCGTAGCTTCGTTGGCATCGGGTTTGGACGGCTCCGCGGGCTTGCCGCTCTCTGCGGTCTTGTCGGGGGTTGCGGTGCTCGTCGTCTGCTTTTTGTCTTTTTTGGACGCAGCCTGCTTCGCACTCTCGGCAGTTGTGTCCTGTGATTCGTTTTGCTGCGCCACGGTAAATGGAAGCGTCAACGCGGCGAAAAGAAGAACGGCTAGAATTCTCATGCTGTCTCCCGCGAAAAAGAATTGGACGAGCATTATAGCGTCTGGTTGTCGAGTATCGCGGATCGCTCCCGATAAGCCGGAGACAACCGCAGACGTGCTAGAATTTGTTGCGTCTGAAGCGCTTCCTCCGGCTTGGTGGCGCAGATCTCTCCATCCTGGCAATAACGGACTGAACAGTGGCCCAGAATCCCAACGCTCAAACCGGCTCCATCACTTACGCCGACGCCGGTGTCAGCATTGATCGCGGCAACAAAACCAAACAGCGCATCAAGTATCTGGCCCATAAAACATTTACCAAGGGAGTACTGAGCGAGATCGGCGGGTTCGGCGGGCTGTTTTCCGTGGATAAGAAGTATCTGGATCCGGTGCTGGTCTCCAGTGTGGATGGCGTGGGCACGAAGCTGAAAGTGGTTTTCGAAATGAACGTGCACCACACGATCGGCGCGGACCTGGTCAATCACTGCGTTAATGACATCGCCGTGCAGGGCGCGGCGCCGTTGTTCTTCATGGACTATTTGGCCACGGGCACACTCGATCCGGAGGTCGCGGAAAGAATTATCGGCGGCCTGGCCGACGCCTGCAAGCATAACGGGTGCGCTTTGATCGGCGGCGAAACGGCGGAAATGCCGGGATTCTATCCGGAAGGCGAGTACGATCTCGCCGGATTCATCGTCGGAGTGGTCGAACGCGAGCGCATCATCAGTGGCAAAGACGTGCAGGTCGGCGACTGCGTACTCGGCTTGCCCTCCAACGGATTGCACACCAATGGATACTCGCTGGCACGCAAGTTGCTTTTTGAAATCGCCGGTTATTCGCCGGAAACTTTTGTCAGCGAGATCAAGAATAAAGTCGGCAATGAACTTATGCGCACCCATCGCAGCTACTGGTCGGTCATTCGGAAACTGATCGCGGGCGAGTGCGTCGCGGCGCTGGCGCATATCACCGGTGGAGGCATCACCGAAAACTTGCCGCGTGTGCTGCCCAAAGGCACGTCGGCGGTGATTGAACTTGGCACCTGGCCGGTTCTGCCCATCTTTGAACATCTGCAGAAGCTCGGCAACGTTGCGGAGGAAGAAATGCTCCGCACCTTCAACATGGGTCTTGGAATGCTGATCGTGGTTCCCGCCAAGAAATTTAAGAAGGCGCAGACCCTGCTGGAGCGCGCCGGAGAAAAATTTTACAGCGTCGGACGCATCGTAAAGGGCGATCGCAAAGTCGTGTTCAGCTAGAGACGGCTCTTGGCTGTTAGCTCTCAGCTTGTGGTTCCTGGTTTTACCCCTCTTCGATTTTCCCCGCGTCTCCGCGCCTCCGTGGTGAATAATGATGTCGTATGAAGAATCTCGGTATCCTCCTTTCCGGACGCGGCTCCAACTTCGTAGCGATTGCCGACAGCATTGCCGCTGGCAGAATTCCCGATGCCCGCATCGCCGTCGTGATTTCGAACCGCGCCGATGCTCCCGGCCTTGAAACCGCCCGCCAGCGCGGCCTCAATGCGCTTGTCATTCCATCCAAAGGCAAGCTCCGCGAGGAACACGACCGCGAAGTCGTGACTGCGCTCCTCGACCACAAAGTCGATCTCGTCTGCCTCGCCGGTTACATGCGTCTGCTTTCGCCCTGGTTCGTGCGGCAGTTCCCGGCAAAAATTCTCAACATCCATCCTTCGTTGCTGCCAAGCTTCCCGGGACTGGAAGCGCAGCAACAAGCGTTCGCCTACGGCGTGAAAGTATCAGGCTGCACCGTGCATTTTGTGGACGAAGAACTCGATCACGGCGCCATCATCGTGCAGAAAAGCGTTCCGGTGCTGGACTCCGATGACGAACACACACTCGCCGTGCGTATTCTCGAGCAGGAGCATATCGCCTACTCGGAAGCGATCAGGATTGTTCTGGCTGGCGGGTACGAGGTTGTGGGGCGGCGATTAATCCGTGGCCGCGAGTAGGCGTGGAAGGAGGCTGAAATGATTCAGCGGGCAAAAACATTGTGGGTCCCCGCAATTCTCAGCCTCGTGACGTCGATGGTTTGGCGCCTGGTATTGCAGCGAAAGATGCCGCCGGGGCAGCCGCTTCTGAATCATGCTGGATTGACTCCGATGTACCAACTCTTCTGGCTTGCGGGATTGCCATTGTTCGGGGCGATCGTCGCGTGGCTCTCCCGCCGATCCGGAGGAAAACGATGGACAATCATTATTGCTGTAGTGTTTCCCGCGATTGTGATGATTCCGCTATGGGCGGGAATAGCTACGCGAATGAGTCACCCATCCGCAAGCCAGTGGTTTGGTCTTTTTTGTGGTCTGCTGAACTGGATCATTGTTCCAGCAGCGGCTTTGTTTCTCGGAGCTCTGCCCTTCCTCAGGACAAACAGATTGAGAAATATCTAGCTCAGGCGTCACAAAATCGTCTTCGTTTTTCCTACATAATTAAGTCGTTCGTCCGTCGCGCGATCGGGTGCTGCATCACCTCGAGCTCGTTCTTCACCAGATTCAGTCCGTAGACGCACTGCTCAAATTTCTGCGAGAGTTGCGCAAATAGCGGCGCCACCTTCGCGTATTCGAAGAAATCGAACTTCGAGACGACATAATAGCTTTCTTTCCCCGCCTTCACCCAATCGACAAACCCTTCGACGCGCTGACGGCGCAGGCGATAGTGATTGATGCTCTCCGGAAACATGCCCGCATAGAACAGCGTGTAGTCGCCAATGTGCTTGCGAACCTGGCGCTCGCGGTCGAAGGACGGCGCTGGACCGTAGACGGGGTCCGACTCAATCAGCATCTCTCCCACATCGTTCAATGGCTTTCCCGCGGCGTCGCGGATTTTCAGCAACTGCTCCGCATCGCAAAACTCCGATAACAGCTGCGCGACGTAGCCCACGATTTGCGGATCGCGAATTCCAATCTCCTCGGCATAATGACGGCCGACCAGTTCTAAAAACAACTGCTGCAACGGATGCGTCTCCGGAATCATTTCTTTGTCCATTGGCCCCACTTCCCTCCCGAATCCCTCTTACTAACTTCTATCGGAACAAACCCCGTGCCGATTAGATACCGTGGATTCTCTCCTAATGCAAGTACCCATTCGAGCCACTGCCTTAGTTAGAAGCCCGCGCGGGGTGCGGGGTTTGCGGCTATTTCCTGGCAGCCGAAGGAGGCGACTGCTAACTCTTTGTTCCGCATCGAAAAACATGATTCCCTGAATCTGTTTACGTGATTTACTGGACCTGTCTACAGCAGTTCACCGAATCTATCTACACGAAAGTCACAGGAAGGAGACGAAGTGGAGCGAATCAACATTGCAAGCGGAACGCCATGGGAACCGATTGTCGGTTACTCTCGTGCGGTTCGCGTGGGCGCTTATGTCCACGTTGCGGGAACAACCGCAACCGGAGCCGATGGCAAAATCATCGCGGGCGATGCCTATGCACAGGCAGTTCAAGCTCTCCAGAACATTGCACAGGCCCTCGATCGCGCCGGCGCTTCGATGAAAGATGTAGTGCGCACGCGCGTGTTCCTCACCAATATCGCCGACTGGAAAAAAGTAGGAAAAGCGCACGGAGAATTCTTTCGCAACATTCGGCCCGCGAGCACGATGATGGCGATCAGCGCGCTGGTTTCTCCAGAGATGCTGCTGGAAATCGAAGCGGAAGCGATCGTGACTGACGGAACATAAATGTCGATGGAAGATTAGCGAGGTGGCGGAAGCCAAGCGAGAGCCAAGCTTCCGCCATCATGCCGCGAGATTGCTGACGCGAAATGCTAGCGTTTCTTGCGCGAAGTTTTTTTCTTTGCCGCTTTGTTTGCCGGCTTCCTGCTTGCTTTCTTTGCCGCCTTCTTCTTCGCCGGTTTAGCCTTCTTTTTGGGGGCCAGCTTTTTAGCCGCTTTCTTCGCTGGCTTCTTGGCTGCTTTCTTTGCCGCCTTTTTCTTGGCTGGCGCCTTCTTTTTCGGAGCGCTTCTTCCTCCGCCACCCGGCGGCGCCACTGGCGCTGGCTCTGACACAGGCACCCGCGTGATAATCTCGTCGTCTTCCTCTACGAGAACGGGTTCCTCTTCCTCTTCTTCCTCTTCTTCCAGATCCTCTTCCAGCGATTCGCCATAGGCGGCGCTGTCACTGAACTCATCCGTCTCATCGTCCCGACCGTACAGAGTCGGATCATCGAAGCGCATATCTCCTCCTGAAGATTGAATTAGGACAACCTGCTGCGAAACTGCAATGCTTCTCGTTAACGGCGCGGATTATAGCACGGGACAGTTTCACCGGCAGTATCGTGCATTCTCTCGCGATTTGCGAGGAAAATTATCAGGAAAATTGCGCGTCAGAAAAATCTCTTCACGGAGGGAGAAATAAAAGCGAATCGAAGGCGGATGCCGGGCTCTATTCGTACGCCAGTGCGTCGATCGGGTCCTTCTGGGCGGCCTTAAATGCCGGATACAGCGCGCCGGCAATGGCACTGGCAATCGCGATCAGAGCCGCGCGAAGGATCCAACCCACTGAAACAATGACCTGTACGAGAGGTAATTTATGGGCCAGAACGGCCCGCGCCGCCAAGCTGACACCGACGCCGAGCACGATGCCGCCAACCGCCAGCAGCGTCGTCTCCCGCAAAACCACGTTCACAATGTACAGCTTAGACGCTCCCATGGACTTCAAAATGCCGATCTCGCGCGTCCTCTCCATCACTGCCGTGTACATCGCCTGAAAGATCACCAGAATCCCGATGGTCACCGAAATCCAGATCACAACCTTAAGAAACGTGGAGAGATACGGATAATTCGACGGCGTCATCATTGAAAGATACGTGGCCATCGAACTCACAACGTAACGTTCCATCCCCGAGACGTGTTTGATCTCGTCCACTACTGCGTCGGCATTCGCCGGGTTGTCGAGTTTCAGATACATCAAAGACGCTTTGTCGTGGTTTCCCGTCAGATCCTGCATCGTCGTCATGGGAAGAAACTTGCGCCCGCCCTTGCCGTGCTCGATGATACCGCTGACCCGGAATGAATTATTCAGAACTTCAACTGTGTCGCCCGCTTTGATGTGCTTCGCCTGGGCAAAAAGATCGTCGACGATCGCGTCATTCGGCCCCTGAAACGGCCCTCCGTCAAGGTAATGAAACCCGCCCGTGATGGCGTCATAGCTCGACAAATCGATTCCCGTGATTACCTCGATCGTTCCTGATGTACTGACCGAGGTAATGACGGGCGCCACCTTCTCCACGTGCGGGAGCTTCGCCAGAATAGGAGCGATCTTGATCGACATGGGACTGCCTGTCAGGCCCACAATAAACGACGAACCCGGCGGCATCACGATCACATCGGCGCCTATCCCCGCCACGCGCGAGCGACTATCCTGCAGCATGCCGAGACAAAGGCCCACGATCAGCAGGATGAGCGTCACTTCGAGCGCTACGGCGACAATGCTGATCAGCGACCGCACCGGCCGATGCACCAGATTCCCGACGATCATGCGATTCATCATGTGTTTAAAACCGCTCGTTGGTCGATAGTCGATGGTCGTTTCGACAGCCGAAACAAAGAACACACCGCGAACGACTAGCGACGAACGACCAATGACGCATTTCAACTACTGGCTATTCGGAGCCTTCGCCTCGCCGGAATTGGCCTGTCCGAGATGTACTACCTCTGCGCCAGACGGCTGCTCCAGCGCGAACTGGTCGTCGGTCAAAGTCTTGTTAATCTCCAGTTTGACCATGTTCAGGGTGATGTCGTAATTCTCCCGCGGGCGCTCGATCTGGATCGTACTCGGAAATGTAGTCCCCGTGTAGTCTTTGTAATTCTGGTAATGGACGTCGGTCGCGACGTTGCCGTCCTGGTCGTAGATCCTTTGCCGGTATGGAAGCAAGTCAATTCGGCTGAACTCGATCTTGCGCGATAAGAACCACCCCTGAGGCCCTTTCCGGATAATCAGCAGGATGTAATTCGGCTGCTCCACCTGATGTTTCCTCGAGTCCAGAACAATTTCATAGCCTTTGTCGAGTGTCGGAATCTCGTCTTGCCTGACCTCGGGCATCAGCAGCGCCTCGTAAATGTACTGCGGACGCATGTTCTCCAGCCGTTTGTCGGGTTGTGGAGGGGCATTGTTGGCGCCGGTGACGAACTTGTTTGTCGGAGGAACCCAGATCTTGAATTCCTGCCCATCGCTCACCATATCGAAGGCCGTATTCCGCACCACCGGCATCAGGCCCTTCATCCGCAACATGGCGGGCTTGCGCGCCAGCACGTATCCGCGAATCTCTTTGTAGTCGGTGATCCGGCCGTTTTTCGGGTCTCCGGCCGAAGAATCGATGTCCACAGTCGCTTGCAAAGACTGAATCTTGGTGGCCTGGCCATTCAGGTAGTCGACTAAATCCTGTTGGCTCGCGGTTTTCAGCGGACGGTCGGAGAGCTTGCGGTCTAGAATCCGGGTCCGGAACAAACATCCGCTTAGCGGGAAAGTGGCCGCCGACAGAAATAGAAGCAACAACAGGCGCAGATGAGGACGATCCATTCCTATGCCGATACCTGGGTAGACTTTGGCCGCATGGGTATCTGATTAGTATAAAGCAGCAAAGGGTTCAGCGCGTGAGACTTCAGCGCTTAACGCGGGCCGAGCGAGTGGCTGAGCGAGCGACGATAGGCGGCTACGTTGCGATTGTGCTCTTCCAGGCTGCGGGCAAAACGATGGTGTCCATTGCCATCGGCAACGAAATAAATAAAGTTCGAGTTGTCGGGGTGCAAAGCCGCCTGCAGGGAGCTTTTGCCGGGATTGCCGATCGGACCCGGCGGCAACCCCGGAAAACGATAGGTGTTATAGGGCGAGTCGACCGCCATGTCGGCATGATGGAGGCTTCCCTGATAGGTGCCCGCCAGCAACTCGGCGTAGATCACGCTTGGATCGGCATCGAGCGCCATTTTTTGCGCCAGCCGGTTGTAGTACACACTGGCGACCAGCGGCCGTTCCTCGGGAGACGCCGTCTCCTTTTCCACGATCGACGCCATGGTCACAACTTTGGCTACGTCCGAGTTCGGACCAGCGCCCAATCCAATTTCTTGTGCGACCTGCCGGAATTGATGCACCATCGCCGCGACCATTTCCGGCAGACTCTGGGTGCGCGTGAACTGGTAGGTATTTGGGAACAAATAGCCTTCGAGCGATTTGGCCCCCGGCGCCAAGTCCGAAATTAACTGCGTCTGGGTTTCGGCGATATGGAGAAAATCGGCCGCCGGCCCAAGCCCTGCATCCTCCATCGCCTTGGCGATGTCGAACATCGTATAGCCCTCGGGAATCGTGACCACGTGAAAGTAAATATCGCCGCGCGCGATCCGCTCGTAGACCTGGGGAAGATTGGCCTCGCGTTCGAAAAGATACTCCCCCGCTTTCAGCGTCGGCTTCGTTTTCAGCAAGTGCCAGAGCCAGAAAGCACGTTCGTTGCGGATCACTCCCGCCTTTTTCAATTCCGCCGCAATCCTCCGCGTCGAGTACCCAGGACGCAGCAGTAAATCAGTATTCGCCGGTGGCGTAACCGGGACGTAGATCTGCCAAGCTACCCAGCTGCCGAGGGCGAGAGCGGCAATCAGGACTAATGTGAAGAGAGTGCGCAAGGTTCCAGTGTAGAAGCCTTACTAGATTGCCACAAAGTGGCGAGAGTACAAGGCCGTGTGGAAGTAGTTTCCACGACAGGCTTTCTCGGCGCGCTCGGCGTCTCGGCGGTGAAATCGCCCTATTCGCCCAGCCAATCCGCGTATGGTTTCATCGACTCGACGTGGTCGCACACAATCTTGATGGCGCCGGTAATCGGAATGGCAAGCACCAGTCCGATGGCGCCCCACACCGCTCCCCAAAACAGCAGCGCAATGGTAACGGCCAGTGGATTGATCCTAAGCCGGCTTCCGAGCAGCTTCGGATAGAGAACATTCAGCGCGAAAAGATGCAGCCCAACCACGAAGAGTACAACGATCACCAGGTCCCCGGGCTCCAGTTGTCCGATGCCGATCACGATCGGAGGAATCATCGCCAGCACGATTCCCAAGTACGGAACCAGGCTGAGAAAGCCGCTGAGAAAGCCGACAAAGTAGAAAAATGGAACGTGCAGCAACCCGAAAATCCCCACGCTCAGACCCGAAATCAGTAGTCCGATCACCAAATTTCCGACAATGAAGCTCTGCAGCATTTTGCCGATCAGACCTAGCGTCACAAAGGCCGCGTTCCGGTGCTGCAAAGGAAACAGCATCACCGTGGCCGAACGCGCGTGGCTCTGCCAGGTCAGCAAAAAATACGCCAGGAACGGGACGAACGATGCGGCCAGCACGATGTCGGTCACCGTGCCGGCGCCATGTGTCAGCGCCTCGGACCAGGTCTGTACCTCCCGCACCGGCACGACATTCGTGTCCTCCGGTCCGACCACCTCGCCCGTCTTCTCCAATCGTTCGGCCTGCTGCTGATAGGGCCGCAGAATGGAGCGGATCTTGAGCGAATACTTGGGAACGTTGTCGGCGAAAATCAGGGCCTGGTTGTACGACGCAACGGTGATCCCATAGAGCAGCGCCACCAGTGCCACCATGCTGATCAGCGCCGCCATGGCGCGCGGCAGCCGCAAATACTCCAACGCCCGCACCACGGGAGAGAGCATAAAACTCAGCAGAACGGCAAAGAACAGCACCGCCAGCACCGATTCCCCGTAATACGCGAACATGATGACCAGACCCAAGCCCAGCAGGTTCAGCGACCAGTGATGCCCGTTTTGTGTTTCCGTGGTTTCCATATTGTCTGGCCAACAATTTTGCCTTACCTCCGCAAGAATTGCACCAAAGGAAATCACGTAGCCCCAGACGCCCTCGTCTGGGGAGGCGAGCATAGTTCGCGCGCTCGGTCGCCCCAGCCATCTACAATGGACCGATGCAAGCACCCGGAACGCCCGGTCACGGCCGCATCATAGCCCTCGATGTAGGTTCGAAGAGAATCGGCGTCGCCGTCACAGACCCGCTGGGCATCACCGCGCAGGGCCTCGACACAATCCAGCGCCAGAATAAGCGCCGCGATCTGGAGGCCCTGGGACAACTGCTCGCGAAATACGAGGTGCGGGAAATCGTGGTCGGCCTGCCCCTGCGCTTAAGCGGCGCGGAAGGAACGCAATCGGAAAAGATGCGCCGTTTTGCCGACGATCTGCACGCTCACTTCGGCGTGACCGTCCATCTGTGGGATGAGCGCTGGACCTCAACTGAAGCAAATCGGTTGCTGCGCGAAACCGAGCTTTCTATCAAGAAGCGCGGACAAGCCGTCGATCGCATGGCCGCCATTTTGATCCTTCAGTCCTGGATGGAAGCCCAACGCCCCCGCTAACGCAGGGTCCTAACAAGAATAAGAACTTCCCCCAGCAGAATTTCTTAAACACAGGGGACACACCGGCACGCACAGAAACTCTCAGTGTGGGAAATTCAATACTTGGGGCTTACGAGGCCAGTTCAGAAATTTCGGGGAAGCGCAGATTACACTTCGTCAGTGCCTTGGTGAGTGCTTGTTCGATCAGGCTCTCCTCGCAATTCCGCGAGATGGCAATTTCGCTGACCAGCAAATAGCGGGCCCGCTCCAGCATCTTTTTTTCGCGGAAGGAAAGCGACTTGCCCTGGCCGAGGATCAGCAAGCTCTTCAGCACAGCCGCCACATCCGCGAGTGACCCGGTCCGCATGCGATCGGAATTCTCCTTGAACCGGTCTTTCCAGTCGGCCGCATTCGTGCATTCGCCCGACGAAAGGTAATCCACGATCTTCTCAACCTCGCCATTTCGCACCACCGGACGCATTCCGACGCTGTTGACATTGGCGAACGGCACCGTCACCTTCGCATTGCTGGCGGCAATTTTCAGCAGGTAGAATTTTTCGACCGTCGTGCCCATGGTTCGGCTGCTGATCTGTTCGATGATCCCGACGCCATGGTTGGGGTATACGACTTTGTCCCCGATGTGGAAATCGCCGTTACCGCTCATGAAGGGGGCCCTCACCCCGAGGGAAGAGACTCCAGTTAGTCTAGCCGACCGCCCGTCCGAAGGCAATCGAGAAGCGCTGCCCACCGCATACCGCCCTAAGTCGTTTCGGTTAAGAGAGTTGGACCTCACTAGTCTCGGCCGGGGCCTGGCCCCGCAAATCGGAACCCGGCTGCCCGTTTCCACTGCCCGAGAGGGTTATAATGCCGAAAGCATGACGGAAGACATCAAAAAGAAGCTTCGAGACGAACTCAATATTCTCGAACACGAGTTAGCCTTCGATATCCCCAAAGAGATCAAAAAGGCGGTCGCTATGGGCGATCTCAGCGAGAACGCTGAGTATCACATGGCCAAACAGCGCCAGGAATATCTGAAGGCCCGCGTTCGCCAACTGGGCAAGCGCCTAGCCGACCTGTCCCTGGTGAACATGAACAATATCCCCAAGGATAAAGTGGGTCTCGGCTCGACGGTAACGATCTTCGATAGCACCAAAAACGAAGAAATGCGCTACGAGTTGGTGGCCAGCGAACAGTCGGACGTGGCCGCGGGCAGAATTTCAACGACATCGCCGATCGGCCGCGCTCTGCTCAACAAAAAAGTTGGTGACACCGCGACCGTCGTGACCCCGGGCGGCAGCCGCGAGATGGAAATCCTGAAGCTCTCCACCATGCACGACCTGGCCGAGGCCAAGCTGGAAGCAGAACTGGACGCCGTGCCGGAAGCGGAGCGCGAAACGGAATGAGCTCCAAAGCCAGGTGTGGGCGCCTATGAGTTGGACCAACGGAGTCGGTCGCGCCTGCGGCGTTCTGCTCGACGCCATCGTGCGCCTGCTCGCGCTCACTCGCATCAATCCCAATTTTCTGACCGTGATGGGACTGGTGGTGAATACCTACGCCGCGTTTCTGTTTGGATATGCCAACGGCGACAACCAACGCCGCATGTTTTTCTATGCCGGACTGGTCATTATCGGCTCGGGATTTTTCGACCTGGTAGACGGTCGCGTCGCCCGCCTCTCCAACCAGGTAACCCGCTTCGGGGGATTTTTCGATTCCATCGTAGACCGCTACAGCGATGCCTCGCTCTTCCTGGGATTGCTGGTCTTTTACGGTCGCGGCAACCGGTTCTTCTATGTCGTGCTGGCCGCTCTGGCGATGATCAGCGCCATCATGGTGAGTTATGCCCGCGCCCGCGCCGAGTCGCTCATCGGAACCTGCCGTGTCGGCTTCATGGAACGCCCCGAACGCCTGGTGCTGCTAATCATCGGCGCGCTGTTCAACGAGATGGCGCCGGTGCTGTGGGTGATCGCCGTGCTCTCCACCATCACCGTTGTTCACCGTGTCATCTATACCTGGCAGCGGACCAAGGAAATGGACGCTCCCGCCCGCGCCGCGTAAGGCTTCCTGATATGCTTCCTGGCTATCGGAGGAGGCTTGTCCCGTGAACTGGTCGCGCGCACATTGGCTGGTGGGGCTACTGACGCTGATCATCTTTCCACTAACGGGAGCCTACATGCGGCACATGGTCGTAGTGCCGAATCTGGACGGCGTTCCGCGGCTGATCTTCCGTTCGCGCCACTTATTTCTTCTAGTAGCAGCAGTGGCTAACCTGGCGTTGTCGAACAGTCAGCCCGTTCGCCTGGCAAAGCGAGTGGCATCTGTACTGATCCTAGTTTCGCCCGCCTTGCTGCTCGGGGCTTTTTTTATCGATCCGGCGAGAGGCCTCAGGAGCAGCCCTCTATTTCACTTCGCCATGTACGGCCTATTCGCAGCGGGAGTGCTTCTGGCAATCGCCAACCGTCCTCGACGCCAAACAACGCCGTCTTCCCGGGTGCTAGACTAGACGCCGGATTTTTCTGCGGAGTCGAAACTTGCCAACCAATCCAGTTCTGGTAGTTCATGGCGGTGCCTGGGCCATTCCCGACGACATGGTCGAAGCTCACCTCAACGGCGTGCGCAACGCCGCCGCTGCCGGATGGCGCGTTCTGGAACGCGGCGGCTCGGCTCTTGACGCGGTCGAAGAAGCCGTCGTCGTTCTCGAAGACGACGAAACCTTCGACGCCGGCCGCGGCAGTTTCCTGAACCGCGACGGCAAAGTCCAACTCGACGCCTTCATCATGGATGGCGCGACCTTGCGCGGCGGCGGCGTAGGTTGCGTCGAGCGCCTGCGCAATCCGGTTCGCGCCGCCCGCAAGATTCTCAGCGACAGCCCGCACGTCTATTTCGTCGCCGAAGGCGCTGAACGTTTTGCCGCCGAGCATGGCATCGCCCTTTGCCGCAACGAAGATCTCATCATTCCCAGGGAAGTCGAGCGCTTGCGCGAGTATCAGGCGCAGAGCTCGAATCACGGCAACGATCTGTTCGCGCCCGCACATTTCGCACGACACCGTCGGAGCCGTGGCGCTCGACCGCGACGGCAATATTGCCGCTTCCACCTCAACTGGCGGCACGCTCAACAAAGATCCCGGCCGCCTCGGCGATTCTTCGCTGATCGGCTGCGGCTGTTATGCCGACAATCTCAGCGCCGCCGCTTCCACCACCGGATGGGGCGAACCCATCATGAAACTGGTGCTGGCGAAGTGGGCCGCCGATCGCGTCCAATCCGGCAGTTTGCCCGAATGGATCGCGCAAGGAAGCGATGAATTATCTGAAGCAGCGCCTCAACGGCCACGGTGGAATCATTCTGCTCGACACGCAGGGACGCTTCGGAATCGCCCACAACACTCCGCGCATGGCCTGGGCGCTGCGGACCGTCCAGAAACAAGACGCCGGCATTCAACGCCCCGCCTAGCCGAAGGACAAGGGAGACACATGGAAACCGCTCCATGGCGCGACTATCTCGCCAACGCAATTCGCTACTGGGAACCAAGGCGCATTCTGTATAACGTGTTGCTTCTGGCAATCGTGGTCATCCATTTTGTGAAGGGACTGCCGGTTTCCAAAAATGTCGCGCAGTTCAACGAACTGTTGCTCTTGTTTTTACTCGCTGTGCTCGCGAACGTCGCCTATTGCGCGGCCTATGTACCGGATATCTTTGCTCAGATGTCGACCCTGCGCGATTCCTGGCTGCGCTACCGCTGGGCGGTATTTGTCGTCGGCTTGGCATTCGCAGGCGTGCTGGCGCATTTCTGGTCCCTCGCCATGTTTGGCTAGAACCCGCCTTACCCTGTACTTCTCTGTAAGCGATTAACGAAGCCCGAACGCCTCATGGTTTTTTCCCTTGATCGACCGCGCGGCCTGTGCGCAAGTATTCACATTTCCATAATCCGCCCGTAACATTCCACGTTTATTTTTCGGTGGGGACCCGCCTCTTACCCACGCTAGTAGTCGACCGTCTTGGTCTTGGAGCTTTCAACCGATCCGATCCAGGAGGATCACCATATGAAGATACTGACCTTGCTTCGCGGCGCAGGCTTCGCGGCCGTTCTGGCTCTGACCAGTTTCGCGTTCGCTCAAATTCTACCGACCGGTGCATCCATAACCCCGACAGCGGCGCCGGGGTCTGTGTTTGTACCTTTGACAACTTCTTTGCCGGACTTTCCCACCTATACGCCGGATGGCGCCGAGACCACGGCCATTAGCCCGGACGGCAATACCCTGCTGATCCTGACCAGCGGATACAACCTGATGGAGAACTCAAGCGGCAGCTATTCGGGTCCGGATTCCGGTGAGTTTGTCTTCGTATATGACATTTCCACGCCCAGCACTCCAGTGGAAACGCAGGTAGTATTCCTGTCCAATTTCGACGAAACCTTTGACGGAATCGTCTGGGCGCCGAACGGGTCGGCATTCTACGTAGGCGGCGGCGGCAATGACAATATCCACACATTTACGGTGCAAGGCGGGCAATGGGCGGAACTCGGCACACCGATCAATCTCAATCATTACTGCGATGTGATGTGCGAGGAGACCGAAACCGGGCCGACCGCTGCCATCCTTGGCATCACTCCCGATGGCAATACGCTTTTCGTGGCGAACCACGAAACCGACTCCATCACCTCGGTGGACTTGGTCCAAGGTGCGGTTCTCCAGGAGTACGATCTCCGCCCCGGCATTATCAATCCCGCGCAAACCGGCGTCCCCGGCGGAGAGTTTCCCTACGGAATTGCCGTTGCGGGCAACAGCACCAGCGGTACTGTCTATGTCTCGAGCGTTCGCGATCGCGAAATCGATGTGCTGAATCTGACCAACGGCGCTCTGACCCTCACCAATCGCATTCCGGTGGCGGGCAACCCGGAAAGGATGGTTCTCAATGCCGCCCAAACCGAGCTCTTTGTGGTGGCTGCCAACTCCGACGAGTTAATCATCATTAGCACGGCGAAGAACAAGGTGCTGAGCCAGGTCAACGTAAGCGCGCCGGCAGGTATTCTCGGCAACGGCAACATTGTCCCCAAGGGCAGTAATCCGAACAGCGTGACGCTTTCGTCCGATGAGACCACTGCCTACGTCACGACGGGAGGCACCAACTCGGTATCGGTTGTCAGCCTGACCGGAAAGTTGCCCGCAGTTCAAGGGCTCATCCCCACTGGTTGGTACCCCAATTCGCGTCAGCATCAGTCCCGATGGCTCCACTCTTTACGTCGTGAACAGCAAGAGCGTGGAGACTCCGAATCCGGTGAACTGCCGCTATATCAATGACGATCCCGGAGGCGGCTACGGCTCGGCCTGCGATACGCTTTTTTCACAGGACGGCGCCGGTAACGAATATGCGTGGCAGAACGAGTACTCAGGCTTGCTGACCCTGCCCGTGCCCACCTCGCTTCAACTCTCGCAGTTAACTGCACAGGTCGCGCAGAACAACGGCTTCAACTTCCAACTAAGCCCGACAGATATTGCGACCATGTCATTCCTGCACAATCACATCCAACACATCATCTACATCGTGAAAGAGAATCGCACCTTCGACCAGATCCTCGGCGACCTGACCAACGGGGCCAATGCGGATCCGGACTATACCCAATTCCCGGCCATAGTAACGCCGAATTTCCACGCTCTTGCCACCAACTTTGTGACCTTCGACAACTTCGACGACAGCTCGATGGTCAGCATGGACGGCTGGCAATGGTCGACTGCGGCGCGCGCTCACGATATCAACGAGAAGTGCGTCACGGTCAACTACGGAAAGGGCGGCTGCCAGTACGACAGCGAAGGTACGTCGCGCAACATTAATGTTGCCCTCACCGGCGTTACAGCTCGTATGAAGGAACAGCCAATTTATCCGCCCGATCCGAACCTGCTACCCGGAAACGCCAACGAAGTCGAAGCCGACGGTCCCACGGGCGAAGAAGGCGCAGGCTATATCTGGGATGCCGCTCTCGCCGCTCATCTCACGGTTCGCAACTACGGCTTCTACACCGATCTGGGCGCTTTGGATGTACGCGAAGACCTGGGCTTAATCAGTCCCACTCTCGCCTATCCTTGCGCCACGAAGCCTCCGACCCAGGTGGAGTGGCCGGCGAAGAAGGAACTGCTCAAGCTCACCGATCTCTGCTTCTGGCCCTTCGATCAGAGCTACCCCGACTTCTTCCGCTACAAGGAGTGGGAGCGGGAATTCGACAAGCAGGTTAAGACCAACAAATTCCCCAATCTGGTTTTGCTGCGCTACGATCATGACCACTTCGGCAACTTCAGCACCGCCAGTTTCGGCGTCAACACGCCCGAACTTCAGATGGCCGACGACGATTACGCGGTAGGACTGACGGTCGATAAGATCGCCCACAGCCCCTACGCCAACAACACGCTCATCTTCGTGATCGAAGACGATCCTCAGGATGGCGCCGACCACGTCAGCGGTGACCGCAGTCTAGCCTTCATCGTTGGCCCCTACGTGACGCAGGGTGCGGTCGTCTCCAACCCCTACTCGACGGTCAGCATGCTCCGGACGATCGAAGAAATCCTCGGCTTGGAGCAACTGAGCGTACATGATGCCGGCGTACCGCCCATGACCGCAGCTTTCAACACCAGCCAGGCGTCGTGGACCTATTCCGCGGTCCCGTCCCAGTTCCTCTACAACACTCAATTGCCCATCCTGAACAAGTCCGTTCAGAAGGGCGCGATCCCGCAACCCACGCACGACGCAGCCTGGTGGGCAGCGAAAACCCAAGGCATGGACTTCCGCCAGGAAGACCGTATCCCGACGGAGAAATTCAACCGCATCCTCTGGGAAGGCCTGATGGGCGGCAAGCCCTATCCCGCCTTGAAGCCTGCCACCAAGACGCAGCCCGAGGCCAACGAAGCCAGCAAGACCGGTTCCGAATAGACTCAGCCGCTGCACTTCCGCAAGTTCCCGGCTGTCCGTTACTAACACGGACAGCCGGGAATATTTATGAATCGATTCACGAGGAGTAATTGAAGAGAATGTGGCGCGGACTTGCGGTGAGTGTAGCCGAAGAGATCATAGTCCGCTGCCGATTGCTATCCGACTAAGAGTCGAATTTCTCCGTCGCAGACCTTCCCAAATAAAAAAGGACAGCCCGGAGCCCCCCAAGGCCGTCCCCATAAACCCTCCCGGTTAGAAGGGCAACTGTTGCCAAGATAGCCAACCGAGATTGCGGCAGTATTGCAGTTTCGTAAAACTCCGATGAATTCCGCGAACCCCGAATCGCGTGCCACGGACACCCCCTCCGGGATGCCGAGGCAAAATCCACCCCTGTGTCGCCCGTCACAAGTCATAGTGATCAACAGCGCTGTCGGCCCATGATCCACCGCTGCTATATTGATCGAAGCGCCCAATACGCCCAATAGTGGAGTGACAGGGCGGAATGAGGAACCGATGACCCGCAAAACCGAGCAATCCCGCAAGCTGCAGAAGCGCGCCGAGCGCATGATTCCCGGAGGCGTAAACTCCCCCGTGCGCGCCTTTCGCAGCGTGGGATGCGATCCCCTGTACGTCGTGCGCGGCCAGGGTTCGCACATCTGGGATGCCGACGGCAACGAGTATGTGGACTACATCGGCTCCTGGGGCCCGCTAATCCTGGGCCATGCCGCGCCCACTGTCATCGACGCTGTCATAGCAGCCGCTCGCAACGGCACCAGCTTCGGAGCCTCCACTCCCGCCGAAGCCGATCTAGCCGAACTGGTAATCTCCGCGTTTCCGCACATGCAAAAAGTTCGCTTCGTAAGTTCGGGCACTGAAGCGACCATGTCGGCCATCCGCCTGGCGCGTGGCTATACAAAACGCAAATACATTGTGAAGTTTGAAGGCTGCTATCACGGACACTCCGACGCGCTTTTGGTAAAAGCCGGATCAGGCATAGCCACGCTAGGCATTCCCGGCTCAGCTGGAGTCCCCGAAGAATTCACCCAGTTCACCTTAGCGCTCCCTTACAACGACATCAGCGCCATCGAGCAAGCCTTCGAAAAATTCAAGCACCAGATCGCCTGCGTGATCGTCGAGCCCGTAGTAGGCAACATGGGATGCGTGCCTCCAGCCAGCGGATACCTCGAAGCTCTGCGCGCCATTACCAAGCGCGACAAAGCGCTTCTGATTTTCGACGAAGTCATGACCGGCTTCCGCCTGTCCTATGGCGGAGCCCAGGAACTCTTCGGCATCCAGCCCGACTTAACCACCATGGGCAAGATCATCGGCGGAGGTTTGCCCGTAGGCGCCTACGGGGGCCCAAGCGAAATCATGGATCTGATCGCCCCGCTAGGCCCCGTCTATCAAGCCGGAACGCTCTCCGGCAATCCGCTGGCGATGGCAGCCGGTTACGCGACGCTAAGCTACCTGCGCGATCACAAAGACATCTACGCCCAACTAGACAAGCGAGCCGGAGAAGTAGTAGCCGGAGTAGCCGCCGCCGCCCACGACGCTGGCGTAACCATGTGTCACAACCGTGTCGGCTCGATGTTCACCTGGTTCTTCACGAAGGGCCCAGTCACCGACTGGCCGTCCGCCTCCAAATCCGACACCGAAGCCTTCGCCCGTTTCTTCCGAACGATGCTCGAGAACGGCATCTACCTGCCGCCCTCGCAATACGAAGCAGCGTTCATGGGAGCAGCCCACACCGAAGCAGACGTGCAGCAAACCATAGCGGCGGCCAAGCAGGCCTTCGCCGCAGTGCATGCGTAATTGATTGAGTGTGGCGTGGGCGCCCTCGCCCCGAATTCTTGGCAACGTCCGAAGCAACGAGTTCCCGAGTGTCAAACGCTGCAGGCCCCTCTGAGACTTTTCGCACCCCTGCTTCGTAATACGTACGAGCGGGAGGCATTTCCGATGAAGCCCTTTTTGACATTGCTGGTGGTTGTCCTCCTGGTGCTGGGCGTTCTCGCCGGATGCGCGTCCGGCCCTAACCCGTCAAAAGGAAGGGCTAGCGAGCACGGTGGAGTTGCCGGCTTCTGGCTCGGCCTCTGGCAAGGCTTTATTGCGCCCATTGTGTTCGTGGTCTCGCTGTTCCGGGGAGACCTCGGTATCTACGAGGTCCACAACAACGGCGCTTGGTACAACTTCGGCTACCTGTTCGGTCTAGCCTGCTTCCTCCGCGGCAGTTGCAACCGGGCGCCGCGGCGGGCGGTGAAGTCTGGCGCCTCTCACGGTGGCGCGGGTCAATGAGTGAAATCGCCTGGAAAGAGCGACGGCTCAAATCCTTCCTCGTCCTTAACCGAAGATGCCGCGGGTAATCTCTATGGCGCGGCGGCCGACAACGAGGCGGTTCCCGCTCCCTCATCGGTGTTCAAGCTGACGCAGGCTGGCGAATTGACTGTGCTCCACGATTTCACTGGCGTTCCCGACGGCAATGTAGCGAACACCGCTCCGATCCTGGATGCGGCCGGCAATCTCTACGGAACGACGCTCACTGGCGGCTTCGTTTGCAATGGTCAGCACTTCGAAAGCGGCTGTGGAGTGATCTACAAAGTAGATGCAAATGGCAGTACAGGGTGATCCACACCTTCGAAAAGATCAAAGACGGGTTCCAGCCGCAAGGACTCGCCATGGATGCGGCAGGAAATCTCTACGGCTCGACCGGACTCGGCGGCGTCCTGTGCTTTCTCGATCGCATCGCAGGCTGCGGCACCGTATTCAAGATTGACACCAGTGGCACGTACACCGTGCTCCACCGCTTTAAGATGGCGGAGGGCGTATTCCCCAACCCCGTGACCGTGGACGCAGCGGGCAATGTCTATGGGATCGCGCAGGCTGGCGGGGATCGAAAGTGTTTTCGGCCGGATGGGTGCGGCACGATTTTCAAGATCGATGCTGCCGGTCAGTTTTCGATCTTGTACACATTCCCATCGGCATTGGTTACGAATGGTGCGTACAACACTCCGATATTAGACTCGCAGGGAAATCTTTATGACACCCAGGGTGGCAACCATGGATTTCTCTTCAAGTTGGATACCAGTGGCAACTTCACCGAGCTTTTTGTTTTTCCGACCTATCAGCAAGCACCCCAGGACGGATTCCTTCCAAGTGGCGTCGCCATGGATGCGAACGGCAATTTCTACGGCACGACGCAGGCAGGCGGCGATTTCGATTGCGACGTTTCTCAGTCTGGCTGCGGGACGGTGTTTAAGCTGACCCGTAATCCTCATGGCGTGACGTTGCAAGTCATGGAGAGAACGCCCTCCAGGCGCGTTCGAGGCCATTCCTTCGGTGGGGCCGGGGCCGAGTTTGGTGTCCCCATAATGTCCCGAAGAAGCCTCTGGCCCGCCGATTTGGGGCGGCACTCCTTCGAGGTTTGCCATTGCGTCGCGCACGTTATCGCCGACCGGCAAAATGTAAAACGACTGCGTCGCGCTCACGTTGGAGTGGCGCAGGATTCCGCTGTATTACCTGGGCGGAACGACCAGGCGATACACTTTGTTTTCAGGTGCGGTGTACCGGCATCTCTCGACACTTCATTCCCCAGACTTCTCTACCACTTGCTTCACCCCCACCGATTTGCTCTTCGCAAGGTTCGCATCCCCGCCATACACTGCCGCGATCGAGTGCGTCCCCACCTTCAATGCCGACGTCGTAAAACTAGCCGACCCCCCACTCAATGTACCCGTTCCCAACAACGCCGTCCCCATCATGAAAGAGACGCTTTCCCCATCCGGTGGCGCACCCGCACTCGAACTCACCTTCGCCGTAAAAATCACCGCCTCTCCCTGAGTCGACGGATTTGGCGAAGACGAGATTGTCGTCGTGGTCCAGGCAATCGGGTTAAGTTTCAAGGCGAAGGCGTCATACGCTCCCCCGCCATACGTCGCCTGCAATGGCAATGAGGTCGGAAACTTGGTTGACCCTGTCTGTCCCGTGACGTAAGCGTTTCCCAAATCATCCACTGCAATGGCGTTGCCGTAGTTTTCCTTTGTAGTCCTCCCTCGCGTTGGGCCGCCCACGTATGTGGAGTAGTACAACGCTGAGCCTGTCGCGTTAAACTTGACGACAAAGACATCGTCGCTGCCGTTGGTTTTTGTCTGGAATGCGTGCGGCGTGATGGGAAAATCCTTGGAAAAAGTTGTGCCAACAACATAGGCGTTTCCCGCGCTGTCCACGGCGATACCGCTAGCTCCGTCCTCGCCGCTTCCCCCGAGATAGGTCGAATAAACCAAAGCCGATCCATCGGGCGTAAACTTCGAAACGAAGGCGTCGGCTCCAACCCCAAAGCAAGTGTTACAGCCGTTGTTGACCGGTTGGAAGGCGCCGGGGGTAACTGGAAAATCATACGAAGGGGTAGCGCCCGTGACGTATGCGCTTCCCGCAGTGTCTACGGCAATTCCTGCGCAACAGGCCAGCCACCAGGTCCCACCGAGAAAGGTGGAGTAAACCATGGCCGAGCCCTCAGGGTTAAACTTGGATACAAAAATGGTTTCACAGGAACCGACGCCGCATTCCGTCGAGAACGCGCCCGGCGTGGTGGGAAAGTTGGGTGACGCGGTAAACCCGGTGACGTAGGCATCGCCGGCGCCGTCCACCGCTACACCGAGCCCGTAGTCAATGACACTGCCGCCCAGGTAGGTAGCGTAAACCAGAGCCGTGCCCGTTGGGTTGATATTGGCCACGAACCCGCTCCAGCAGCCGTTTTCTGCGCCGACACTGGCACAGGTTGTTTGAAAGGCGCCGGAGGTAACCGGGAAGTCGGTCGAGGAGGTCTGCCCGGTGATATATGCGCTCCCCGAACTGCTCACTGCGATGCCATAGCCATTCTCACCCGCTGTCCCTCCAAGAAAGGTGGAGTAAATCAACGCTGACCCCCAAGCACTGATTTCGGTCACGAACCCTGTCCCGCCGTCCGCGCTGTTGTAGGTAGGTTGCAACGCATTCACGGTCGGGAAGTCGGAGGAGCCGGTCTGGCCGGTGACATACGCATTGCCTGCACTGTCGACGGCGATGCCGTAGGCAATATCAGTCCCGCTTCCCCCTAGGTAGGTAGAGTAGACGAAGGCCGTTCCCCTGGGATTAATCTTGGTTACAAAGGCATCGCCGCCGGCATCTGCGGGGGCGGGACAGCTGCCGCCTCTGTAGGTAGACTGCAGGGCATTTGCCGTCGGAAAGTTGGCGGAACAAGTAAAGCCGGCTACGTAGGTATTGCCCGCGCTGTCCGTCGCAACCGCATATCCGCCATCGGAACCATTGCCGCCCAGATACGTCGAGTAAATCAAAGGATCAATATACAGCGTCCGTCGAGCGTCATACTTCCCTACCGCAAACTGCACGCGATTTCCCGGAGCAATCACATATCGCGCTCGCACCGGCTCCCGTACTCCATCCTTCTCCTGATACACCACCGGCGTGCGCCAGCGAATTTCACCATCGCCCACCTTGAACACTAACTCGCCACTCGCATTCCTCGAAATTCGCTTCGCCCCATTAATCTCGAACCCAACCCGCCGCGGGTCGGCTCCCGGAGCTACGATGAAGTCGTACTCCAACTCGCGCTGGTTTCCGTAATAAACCAGGTCAACGCCCGAATAAATTCCCTCGTACTTGACCTTCTCATAAGTCGGAACATTCGTCCGCCATTGAGTCGGGTCCTTGCCGAGGAAATAATTACTCTTACCCGCCAGCTCATCCATCCCACTGACTCTGGCCGCAGGATTCGCACCGCGTAACTTCATCCGCAACACGCCATCAGTCGACTGATTCTTGGAGTGGCCACCAACGGGAAGAAAAACACGGCTTTCAGCCGTGCTGCTGGAGTTCTCTCTGGAGTTCTCTAAAGATACGGGCTTCAGCGCCTGAGGTGAGATCTCATCCTCGCCCCGCACCGCCAGCACCGCTTCATCCGCCGTAAGAAAAAGCGTGTAAGCACTCGTGCGCGAAAAAAACCTCACTCGCGAATCAGTCTGTCCCTGATTCGCTTCGAAGCTAAGCGGCAACTTGCCAAACTGATCGAGAATCCGCTCCTGTGCCTTAGCGTCGGCCTGCGACGCGACGGCCGATTTCGCAACAACATTCGATCGGGAAGATACGAAACTGGAAATCAAACAGCAAGACACGCAGAAGAAGCAGGCACGCTTCATAGAGCCTCCGTCCCACTATGTTGGAGAAACCCGGCCCGGCTCGGCCCGCCGATAAGGGGGGAAACGTCGCAGCGGTCGAGAACGAAGTGATTCTCTTCCCATTCCACCCCCGCAGTCAATACCTCGTTCCGCAGCCACTCGGCGCGTTGCATGCAAGATCTCCGCCGTAAGCTGTGCTGCTAGGTTACCCGAACCGCTCAGTCCTCGACTGTCAAATAAGTAGGTCCCTCGTGCGGCACGGGATTCCACTAGCCCCTCTTTTTTTCATCACATTTTTCCTGTACCGCCATCACATACCTGCACCAAAATCGGTGCGATGATTTTTCGACCGTGCACCATCGAGAAGTGCGGTAGTCTCCAGAGACGAACGCATCATCAGCCTTAACCATAGGCTCTTTGATAATTTTGAAACGCACCACCAATCCGCAAGAAACGGATAACTGCAATATTTTGAATGCTTTACGAGTATCAGCTTTACTATCAGCAACTTAACTCATTTTGGGTAGGGGGGTACCCCCCCACATTTCCTGATTCCTTACCCGCCGAGAGCAATCATCCATCATCGAATCATCACCTTAGGAGCAACCATCATGTCTTCATATCTTGATAAATATTCCGACGAAATTTGTATCCAGCGCAAGTCAGACGGCGATCCCTGCAAATCTCGCGCTCTTCGCGGTGAAAGCGTCTGCCACTATCACAAGGTAATGGGAACGCCTAAGATCAACATCGACAACGGCCCTTCCAGTCACACCTACCTGCCCCTCTTCGAAGACGCCGTCTCCATCCAGTCGGGTATCTCGGACGTTTGCGAAATGATGCTGCACCGCCGCATTGATCCCAAGGAAGCCTCCATCCTTCTCTACGCCATGCAAGTCGCCTCCACCAATATGGCTCACATGAATGGAGAGGCTCGCCGTAAGCACAAGCGCCAGTCGAACAACCAGAAAAGCGGCGCAGCACCCTCCTCTTCCATCGCACCCTCTTCAGCGGGAACTCCGCCCAATTCCCAGGGTTCCGCTGCTTCGTCATCCCAGCCCTTGCCGCCCGGCACCATTCAGGCCTGCGAGCAGAAGGCGCCGCAGAGATTTGAATGACATGTCTCCTGGGGCTTCAAAAGGTACAATAAAAAACAGCCGAGGCAATCGCTTTCATGTACGAAGTCACCGTCGAAGACACATTCGCCGCCGGACACTACCTGCGCAACTACAAGGGCAAGTGCGAGAACCCGCACGGCCACAACTACAAGATTCGTGTGACCCTCGCCGGTGCCGAACTCGACAAAGCTGGACTGCTGCTCGACTTCAAAGACCTGAAAGACGTGATGAAGCACGCGATTGAGCGTCTCGACCACAAGATGATCAACGACATCGAGCCCTTCACGGTCCTCAATCCCTCGGCCGAAAATCTCGCAAAGTATTTCTACGACGAAACCAATACGCGCTTAAGCAGCGTAACCAACGGCCGGGTGAGAGTGAAAGACGTCACCGTGTTTGAGACCGACACGACCACGGCGCGATACTCCGAGTAGCAATCGGGTCATCGGGTGATCGGGCCATCGGGCGATTTAAATTCAAGGACCATTCGATCACCCGACGGCCGGATGACCCGATCACCCGATGTTTTAGGTCATGCAGATATCCGAAATCTACAAATCGCTGCAGGGTGAATCGACGCATGCCGGGCTGCCCTGCGTCTTCGTGCGCCTCACGGGATGCAATCTGCGCTGCTCGTGGTGCGACAGCGAGTTCAGCTTTTACGGCGGCCGAAAGATGACGCTGCAGGAAGTGCTCAGCGAAGTCGCGCGGCTAAGTCCCGCCGGAGGACTCGTCGAGATCACCGGCGGCGAACCCATGTTGCAGGAGCGCGAAGTGATCCCACTGATGGAGCAACTTCTGGAAGCCGACTATCAGGTGTTGCTCGAAACCAGCGGCGAACGTCCGCTGGCGCGAGTCCCGAAAGAAGTGATCAAGATCGTCGACGTGAAGTGTCCCCACTCGGGCGAACCAGACACTTTCACAATCGAAAATCTGAAGGCGCTTCGTCCTCACGATGAACTCAAGTTCGTGCTACCGATCGCGCCGATTACGAATTCGCGCGCGACTTCGTCCTGAACCACGGACTAGCGGAGCGCGTGCATGCAATTTTATTTTCGCCCGCATTCGAAAAAACCGCAGCTGGCGCGCGCGACACTTCGCACTGCCTGCTGGATCCGCAAGAACTCGCGCAATGGATCCTCGACGACAACGTTCCTGCGCGACTCAGCCTGCAAATTCACAAATTGATCTGGGATCCCGCTGCCAAAGGTGTGTGAACTCGGATTTGCCATCGCTCGGGATGACAATTCATTGAAAATGACAACTCATCGAAGATTGACAGGTTGACAGGACAGCAAACGAGCGTTTAAGCGGTCTTCGCGGCGATCCGGTTCTCCGCCCGCAGATGCGCCACCACCAGCCGGATGTCGTCGAAGCTGACATACGGTGGAACCGCGTCTTTAATGTCTTTCAGCCGCTCGACTCCCTGCTTCAGGCAAGCCGCCTCAATCAGCGGCTGAGCGTCGGGAGAAATCCACTTCGGATCAAGTTTCACCTGCGCGGTCTCGATGAGACTGGCTACGGTGCACACGATCGTCGAAACCTGCCGCGCCCGGATGCGGGCAATTTCCTCGAAACTTCGCCCTTCGTTCAAAAGCTGCAGCGTCTGTTCCGCCGGAGCAGGCTCTTTAGCAGCCGTCGGTGCGGCGCGCGCTCCTTGGCCATAATTCCGCAAAGCCTGAAGAATTTCCGCACCGTACACATCTGCCTTTTTCTCGCCAATTCCCGCCACCTGCTTCAACTCCGCAAAAGTTGCCGGACGACGACGGCACAGCTCCTCCAGCGTGCTGTCGTGGAGAATAATGTACGCAGGCACTTTGTTTTCTCGCGCCATACTGCGCCGCCATTCGCGCAGATATTCCGCCAGCGCCGGATCGGCTTCCGCCCGCGCCGAATCGCGTACCCGTTGTCTTTCGCGCGCACCATCGGACGACAGCATCGCGGTATAGAGAGAGGAAGAAGAGGCTTTTCGATCTGCAACTTCGGGCACCGCTGCACTCACGATTTCTTTCAACCATTCTGGCTTGGTACCGCAATTGTCGCAGCCTCCGCAGCTCTCCCATTTCGGAGTCTCGCCGAAGTGCACGCAAATTGCCCGCTGACGGCAGCCGTGAGAATCCGCAAACCGGCTGATCACGCGCTTCCGGCCCGATGCCCGCTCGCGCTCCGCGTCATCCGCAATCTTGTTGATGAAGTATTCCAGCAGAATGTAATCGCGTTTCTGCCAGAGCAGCACGCAATCCGCCGGACGTCCGTCTCGTCCGGCGCGGCCCGCCTCCTGGTAATACTGCTCAATTGACTGCGGCACGGACAGGTGAATCACCGCCCGCACAGCAGGCTTGTTGATGCCTAGGCCAAACGCAATCGTACCCACGAGCACCCGTACTTCGTCCGACATCCATCGTTCCTGATTCTGCCGGCGTAACGACGCTTCCATTTTCGCGTGATAAGGAATCGCGGCAATCCCGATCTCCTCCAGATATTCGACCGTCTCTTCTACCCGGCGAATCGTCGGCGAATACACGATCACGCTCTCGCCCGCATAGTGACGCAGGCCGCGGGCAAGCAACTCCATCTGCGCGCGCGCTTCGCACTCGTGCACTACATACCTCAAATTTTTGCGATGGAAACTGGCGATGTAGAGATCGGGCTGGCGCATCTGCAACTGTTTCAGAATGTCGTGCCGCACCTGCTGCGTCGCGCTGGCCGTAAACGCCGCAATCGGCAGCTTCGGAAAACTCGTTCGCAGCCGGCTCAATTGGCGGTAGTCCGGTCGAAACTCGTGTCCCCACTGGGAAATGCAATGCGCCTCGTCCACCGCAAAAAACCCCACGGGCACTCTGTTGAGCCATTCAAAAGAGTTTCCCGCAGACAGTCGCTCCGGCGAAAGATAGAGCAGCCGATATTCCCCTCGCGCCGCTTTCTGCATTACCTCCCGGCGCTCCGCCGGACTTTGAAAGCTGTTCAGCGCCGCTGCCGGAATGCCCATCTGCGCCAGTTGTGCCGCCTGGTCCTGCATGAGCGCGATCAGCGGAGAAACGACCACCGCCGTCTTCCCGGAAATCACCGCCGGCAGTTGGTAGCACAGCGACTTTCCGCCTCCGGTCGGCATCACGACGCAAGTGTCGTGCTCGGCCAGCAGACTCCGTATCACGTTCTCCTGCTTGGGGCGAAACTCGTGATATCCCCAATAGTGCCGCAGCATGTCCGCCAAGGCTGGAGCGTCGGCCATTTTTCGTTCGGGCATACTTTTCTGAGGCATGCTTTGTTCGGGCGGTCTGTGGGCAGTATAGCCTTAGAGCTACGGGGGAAGTCTGTGAGCGCTCGACAAAAGATTTGTGATGAATACGTCAGGCCGAGATAGGAGCGGACGATGAGCAAGAAGCGAATCACCCTTGGCATCATCTCTGATACCCACGGCCTGCTGCGGCCCGAAGCGGTGCAGGCTCTGCGTGGTTCCGACCGCATTCTCCATGCGGGTGATGTCGGCCCTCGTGAAATTCTGGAAGCGCTCGCGCGCATCGCGCCCGTAACCGCGATTCGCGGCAACGTTGACACCGGGCCCTGGGCGCGTGCTCTACCCGAAACCGAAGTTGTCGAAGCCAGGGGCGTTTCGCTTTTCATGCTGCACAATCTCGGCCAACTCGATCTGAAGCCAGAAGCCGCCGGATTCCGCGCAGTGATCTACGGCCACAGCCATCAGCCGAGGATCGAGGAGAAGAACGGCGTTCTCTATTTCAATCCGGGTAGCGCTGGCCCTCGTCGTTTCCATTTGCCGATAAGTGTTGGGAGGTTGATGATCGAGGCCGGAATAGTGCGTGCGGAGCTGGTGGAGTTGAAGATATAGTTTTGGAGTGCCGCCGTCGGGACGGTCCGAAGCATCGTGTGCTCAAGAAAATCAAACTCTTGCGCGATCGGGTTGAGGATTGGAAGACCTATCCATTCTCGGTTCCCGCCAATCAGCAAACTTGATGAGCTTGTGCTGCGCTCACGAATTTGTTTCTTCACCTGCGAAAATGGCTCGGGCAAGTCGACTCTGCTGGAAGCCATGGCCATCCACTATGGCTTCGGCAGGGAAGGCGGCACGCGGAGCTTTTCCGTTGACACTACGGAGAGTGATCATTCCGTCGACGTACTCGTTCGAGCGCTGCGATTGTCTTTCATTCTGCGCACCGGCAGGGGTTTCGTCCTACGGGCTGAAAGCTTCTTCAATTCGGCCTCCTATCTCGACGCGATCGACGGGGGCTCGGGAGACGTGCTCAGGTACTATAGCGGCCGCAGCCTTCATGACCACTCGCACGGCGAAACTTTTTCAAACTTCTCGAACTCAGGTTCCAGCGCAACGGTCTTTTCCTCTTAGACGAACCCGAAGCCGCTCTCTCACCACAGCGACAACTGGCCTTCCTCGTCTTGCTCCATGACGTTCTGAAAAAATATAAGGACGCTCAATTCATCATTTCGACACATTCGCCCGTATTGCTTGGTTATCCGAAGCCTCAAATTGTCTCCTTCGACGAAGGACCGCTTCATGAGATTGAGTACGAGGAGACCGCGCCGATGCAGATTGTGCGGCATTTTGTGAATCAGCGAGAGAGTTTTCTGGAAGAGCTTTTCAATAACCCGCCATCACTGTTCAAGGACGAATCCTAGGACAATAGAAAAGGCCGGCTTGCGCGCCGGCCTTTTCTCGTATTCAATTTTTCGCGGGCGACGGCGCCCGCATCAAATCACTACTTCTTGGGCGCGATCGCGTCCTTCGCAGCCTTCGCCACGCGGAATTTTACGACTGTCTTCGCCTTGATCTGAATTGGTTCGCCAGTCTGCGGGTTGCGTCCCATGCGCGCCTTGCGATGAGCTTTTACCAGACGGCCCAAGCCGGGCACCACAAACACACCGTTTTTCTTTGTCTCTTTAATCGCCGTGTCGGCCAGGTGTTCCAGAAAAGCCGCGGCAGTCTTGTTGTTGAGTTCGAGCTTTTCGGCCAGGTGCCGGGTGAGTTGAGTTTTGGTCATACCAGAAGCCATGAATTCCTCCTTCAGGAACTTACAAATTTGCTTGTATCCATGCGAATACTAACGCACTGCGCTGTGGAAAAGTAGCATTTTATGCAGATTTTATGCGGTTCCCAGTAAGGTACCCCCGCAGAATAGCCTTAAAATAGGGCTTGGACGGCTGGAAAAACTAATTCCCAAACGGAAAGCGCTACCTCAGCGGCTAAAGCCGCACTCAAAACAGTGCAATTACCGCAGCGCTGAAGCGCTGCGCCACCCAAAATCAAGTCGCAAGATCCACTTTCGCAGCCTGCTAGACGGCGAAAAACGCAAATCGCGCGGTTTGCCGGGCCAAATCAAGCCAATCACCGCGGTTGCAGCTTGCAAGCATGCGATACGCAATACCGGTTCCGCGCAAACCACCGATAACCGGCGCGGATCAGCCAGTTAAACCCCGGCAAACTGAACACGGCATAAAACGGCCAGGCCCACCAGATCCGCCGCGTCACATACAAATAAACATCTGCGCCGGAAATCAGTCGGGCCATTGCCGTCAACAATCGGATGTCGGTGATCAGTTCTTCCTGCGGCATGCCGAGTTTCGCCGCGACCCACGGCTCACCCAACGATGCGATCTCGAATCCGTGCCGCCCGAGCGTTCCTGCCCAATACTTGACCCAACGCGAGCAGAAACCGCACTGCCCATCGTAGAGGACCACGCCAAGAATCGCTCCCGAGCCAGACGCTCGACCGGCTCTGGGATTTCGGCGCTCGGCGGCATAGTCACAATCTTCGCCCTCGCTGTGCAGTGAGAAACACCAGGTTGACGCCCACATCATTAGGATGGCTCGGGCTGAAGGTCCGATTCATGAGAAAAGCCGAGCAAGTGTGTTTTTGCTGAGAGCTGACAGCTGAGAGCTGACAGCTTTCTACGGATCGTACACCGCGCTGCCCATGCCGGCCTGCTCGCGCGGCTTCCTGCATCTGGGCGAGTGTCTTCTTTTGTTCTTCGAGTTGCTGCTTCATTTGCTCGACGCTCTGCTGCTTCTTCGCCTGGTGCTCGTTGTACTGGAGCCCGTTGCTATAGAAGCTAGCCGTGACGTAATGAATGGAATCGTTGAGCTTTGTCGATTTGCGCCTGCATCACCGCAATCCCATTTTTCCGTCCCAGTATCTGGCTCTTCCATTGTTCCGGGGACATGTGCTCCGCCGACATGCCCCCCGAAGGAACTGGCGCCGCCGCCGGCTTCGTCTTCTCCTTCAATCTCTGACGGTGTCGCTTCCGGTTTCGCGGGAAGATTCTCGTTGGTAATCACCTTTGGTTTGCAGTCAGAGGCGCGGCCTTGGCCTTCTGCTTCTCCCGATTCTCTTTAGCGACATCGCCCAGCGACTGGCCATACGCGACCGAACTCATCAACAGAGCGATTGACAAAACCTTGGCGCGTAATTCGGTGCATAGAACCTTTCCCTCTTTCGCTGAACTATTCTTCCTGAGCAACTCCAACATTCAAAAATCCGTGCTCTACGTTTGTCGCTACGGATCGTACACCGGCGTGCGCATACCGGCATGCCGCGCCGCTTCCTGCATCTGCTCGAGCTTTCTTCTGTTTTCATTCAGTTGCTGCTGGAATTGCGCCACCAGCTGTAGTTGGCACGCCTGATAGCGGTTGACCGGACCCTCGAATTGCGCGTTTCCGTTTCGGCACGAATTGCCGCATGGATCTGGTCGATCCGCGCCTGCAACCTCGCTACTTTGTTTTTTTGCGCCAGAATCTGCCGCTTCCATTGGTCCGCGGCGCGTTGCTCGGCGAGACGTTGGCCTGCAAAATGATCGGTCCTCCGCGCGATTTTCGACGCCTTTGCTGCTGTCGTCGCTTCCGTTTCCGGCGGCGTCGCATTCGAGCCTGGATGGGGTTCGGATCCTTCGGAAGGTCCTTGTTCGTGATCACTTTCGGCGTCGTCGTGGAGGCTGGTCGGCCGGCGTTTTGCTTCTCCCGATTCTCGCGTGCGATGTCGCCCAGCGACTGCCCGTAGGCGACCGAGCCCATCAACAGGGCGATGGCCAGAATTTTCCAGAACATTCGGTGCATAACTCTCTCTCCTGCGTGCTATGCCGAACTGTTGCTTCCATGGTAGCTTCGTTGGCGAGGATTTTTAAGCTACGCAGGTAACTGTTACTCAAAACGAAAGTGCGAGTCCATCATGGCCAACCGGCCATCTCCAGCACCTTCCCGGGGAGCAGCCCGCTCTCGCGCAAATGCCGGATGCTCAGCGAATCGTGCCGTTTGGCCAGCCGCACTCCGGCAGCATCCCGCACCAGTTCGCAATGGAAATAGTCGGGAACGGCAGAACCGTGACCCGGATGATCGTGATTTCTGGAGCCCAGCGCGCGTATCAGCAGCAGTTGCCGCGCCGTCGACTTCAGTAAATCCGCTCCCCGCACGACTTCCGTGATGCGCATCGCCGCATCGTCAACCACGACCGCCAGTTGGTAAGCGGGAACATCGTCGCGCCGCCAAACCAGAAAATCCCCGAAGTCGAAATCCTTGCCAGCGACGTAGCGCTGGCGGCCCAGATTCAAGTCGACAAACTCGATCTCCTCGCCGTCCGGCACGCGAAACCGCCAGTTCACGCCCGCAGGCTCGGTGAACTCAGGCACTCCTTGCGCTCGCGGCAAGTTCCCGGATACACGGGCTCATCGTCCGCATCATTCGGCGCGCTTGCGGCCTGCGCCAGATCCTTCCGCGAGCAAACGCATGGATAGAGAAATCCACCTTCCCGCAGCCTCCGCCAAGCCTCCAGATAGTGCGCCCGACGATCACTTTGCGAGTACGGTCCAAACGGTCCGCCACAGTCCGGCCCCTCAGTCCAGCGAATTCCGAGCCAGCGCAAATCTTCCATCATGGCGCGAGCAAATTCCGCTCGCGAGCGCTGCGGATCCAGATCTTCGTTCCGCAAAATCAAAGTTCCCTGTCTCAATCGCGCGTTGTGCCGCGATCCAGAAAGTCCGCGCATGACCAACATGCAACAGCCCCGTCGGTGACGGCGCCAGGCGTCCGCGATAGGGGACCTGAGAAGCAGAAGACGGCTGGGCGAAACTTGTCTCACCAGAAGCATTCTAGCGGCAAGCGCCGTGGACCATCAGCCGTGTGCCTTCCGCGACACGGCGTGTATGGCGGCGCACATGGCTCGCCTTTCAGCTCGCCCATAAGTCGAGTTCTATCAACACCGGCCAGGTTGGCTACTTTCCTGCGATATCACTTCCGACTGCGCCAGCCGCAGAGGAGGTGACAAAATGTCAACGACTTGGAAATCCATGCAATCAGAAATCCGCTAGCCGAGAGCCAGCTAACCAAACAACCAACAACACAATCTCCGGGACGATGTATCGTCGTCCTGGTCGCGCCAGCAGAAGCTGGCAATGGTCGCAAGCTTTGCGATTCTCGCTGACGTTACTCGTCGTGAGCGCGTGTTCGAAGCAATCTCCAAAACCGGCGCTGGTCGGCGTCTCCAGCCTGGCGGCAACTTCGGCAACGCCCGCGGCCGTCGTACCGCCCGCACCCGCTCCGGCAATCGTCGCGGCCGTCGACTGCACAGCAAGAGAAGATGCCAAACAAGCGTCCCGCGAACGTCACTTACAGTGACGCCAACTCCGGCGTTTCGTTTCTGTATCCGCGAAAAGCCGTGCTGATATCGGGGGACAAAACGCAGCCTGAGTTGCTGCCGTGGGTGACGTGCCGATGAACTTTGCCGAGCCCGGCGGCGCCGCGGTCGCAACCGTCGCGCTGCCCGACAATTCGTATCCCGGCACCGACTTCGCATCCGCCTTCTTCAACGTGAACGTCAATCGCAGCGTCTCCGAACAGGAGTGCTCGCACTTCGCATTCGTCGACACGCGCAATGCCGACGGCGAGCCCGTGGACGCCGAGAAGGTCAAAATCGGCGCGGCCGACATGCTGACGACCTCGACCTTCTCTGCCAGCGCCATAAAGCAGCTCGAAACGCAGTACTACCACCGCTACGAAAATGGAGCCTGCTATGAGTACGTGTTGGGCCTCGGCACCGAAGGATTTGCTACCGAAGGCGGGATGCAGCACGTCAACCGCGACGAGGTCTTCGCCAAGCTGGAGAAGATACTGGCCACGGTGAAAGTCAAGAGCAATCCAGTGGAGCCGGAGCAACGCCAACGAACAAACCGGCGGTGGCATCGCCAGCGGCAAGGAATAATCTCGAATGACGCGCAAAACTTCAAGGGCCACGCGGAATTCCCGCGTGGTCTGTGTGTTGACTGTGCGCGAGCATGACTGCAGGCAAGCATGGCCGCATATCGCGCAAATCGCGTACAATTTCAGCCTGTAACGAGGAGAGTGGAATGACACAGAAAGTGATCGACGTAGTCGGGACTTCAAAGGAAAGTTTTGCCAAGGCGGCAGAAGAAGCCGTCCGCGAAGCGGCGAAAACCGTTCGCGGCATCAAGTGGGCGCACGTGGATTCGCTCGACATGTTGCTGGACGGAAAAAAGGTTTTGCAATACCGCGCCACCACCAAGATTTATTTCGACGTAGAGCACTAGCCAACGGCGTCGCCGCCCGTCGCTAATGCTTTCTCGAGAAGGTGTTCGGGGGATTCCATCCGGTGCTAGCCGCCGCTTCGGTATCCGTTCGCTTTTTTGCATCCTCGTCGAATCCGGCAACATCTGAAACCTTACTCTGATTCCGGAAGCGCTGGGAACCTGGTTTCCAGCGCGTGGAATGCTCGTTGCCTCCAATAAACTCACGCAAAGGATATTTGTATTGTCATGTTAAAAACAACCCAACGGATTGGTATAGTTTTCGCCTTCGGTCTTATCGCAAGTCTCTCGGCGTTCGCGCAGGCAACCTGGAACATTGATCCCGCGCACTCGACCGCGCAGTTTACCGTGCGCCACCTCGGGATTTCGAACGTAACCGGGAGCTTCACGAAGGTGTCGGGAAGCGTCATTCTGAACGAGAAAGACATTACGCAGTCGCAGGTGTCGGCCAGCATTGACGTCAGTTCCATCGATACACGGGTCGAGATGCGCGACAAAGATCTTAGGAGCGCGAATTTCTTTGACGTCGAAAAGTACCCCACCATCGAATTCAAATCCAAACGGATCACAAGCAGCGGCGGCAAGCTGCAGGTGATCGGCGACTTGACCATCCACGGAAACACCCACGAAGTCACACTCGATTTGGATGGACCCACTCCTGAAATCACCGATCCGTGGGGCAATCCACGCCGCGGAATTTCCGCGACGACGACCATCAACCGCAAGGAGTTCGGCCTCGTCTACAACAAGCTTCTCGGCACCGGCGAAGCGGCGGTGGGAGATAACGTGAAGATCCAGATTGACGCGGAAATCGTGAAGAAGAAGTAAGTCAATCAGGACATCGGGTCATCGGGGCATCTGGTCGTCCGAATTCGACTCAGGCGCTTGATCGCCCGATGATCCGATCCTCAGGGTATGATCGAACCGTGGTGACCAATCGCGTCGCAAATGATAGACCAAGCTACAACTTTTGCGTTCGGAGAAGCTGGACAGTCTGGCTTGGCTGGCGCACGCCTTTTCGACGCGGCATGGCGGCGTGTCGCGCGTCTACGGCGGGAATGCGTTGAATCTCGGATTCACGCAACAGGACTCGCGCGGCGGCTGTCGAGCGCAACCGGGAGCTTTTTCTCAAAGAACTTGGCGTCGCCGACTGGACGCCGAAGCGGGCCCCTGGTTACGCTGCGGCAGATTCATTCGGATTTGATCCATCGCGTTGACGGAATGCCGGAGGGGCCTCTCGCGGGAGACGGCCTGATCACGGATACTCCCGGGCTGGTCGTGGCCGTGCAGACAGCCGATTGCCTTCCCATCATTCTGGCCGATCGGAAAAGCCGTGCGGTCGGCGTGTTTCATGCTGGCTGGCGTGGCACGGTCAAGCGAATTGCAGAAAAAGGTGTGGGCGAGATGCGCAAACACTTTCAAAGCGACCCGCGAAACCTTGTGGCGGCGATTGGCCCGGGCGTGCAGGGCTGTTGCTACGACGTCGGAGAGGAAGTGCGCATTAAGTTCGAGTCGCAGTTTGCTTATGGCAGCAGCTTATTCCGCGAGGTGAAGGAATCGGACCCGGTGCGCGAGAAATATCCGTTGCTGTTTCTAACCGCCCGCGCGCCGGGACACGGCGAATTGCCGACGAAGCTTTTTCTCGACTTGGTAGAGGCGAACCGCCGGCAGTTGCTGGATGCGGGCGTGCTGGCAAAGAACATCGATGCCATTGGGCCGTGTACGGCCTGCCATACAGAGATTCTGTTCAGCTTCCGCGCAGAGAAAGGCGTGACGGGAAGGATGATGGCAGCAGCCGGGATCAAACCGGATTGAATCATTGGGCTGCGCGCGACTGGGCGGACGAATGCGGTCCGCCCCTGACGCGATTCTTACGCAAGATCGAACAGCAGAACTTCCGCATCTTCCGTTGCTTTGATCGTCACCTTCTTTTCGTCGCTGATCGCCGCACCGTCTCCCTGGTGTAACTTGTGGCCGTTCAGTTCGACTTCGCCTTTTGCTACCTGGAGCCATGCGTAGCGCTTTGCGCCGAGCGAATGCGTGACCTCTTCTCCGGGCGCCAGCAAAGTCACGAACAGCTTCGCGTCCTGATTGATCTTCACCGAACCGTCGGCGCCGTCGTTGGACGCGATCAGGCGCAGCTTGCCGCGCTTCTCCGCTTCGGAAAAGCTCTTCTGCTCGTAGCCGGGCTCATGCCCTTGCTTGTCGGGAAGAATCCAGATCTGCAGCAGATGCACGGATTCGGTCGCGGACGGATTCGCCTCGCTGTGGCGGATGCCGCGGCCGGCAGTCATGCGCTGCCCGTCGCCCGGCAGAGATCACCGAGCCAGTGCCGAGGCTGTCTTTGTGCTCGAGTTTGCCCGAGAGGACATAGGTGATGATCTCCATGTCGCGATGCGGATGCGTGGGGAACCCACCGCTCGGCGCAACCCAATCTTCGTTGATCACGCGCAGCGAACGGAAACCCATCCACTTGGGATCGGAGTAGTCACTAAAGCTAAAGGTGTGGCGTGTCTTCAGCCAGCCGTAGTCGCCGCCGCCACGTTCCTCGCTTGGACGGATGGTGATCATGGTGGGCCTCCTTGGCAGTCTTAGCATATTAGTCGTTATAACGACTAATTCAGTCTGTTTAGATGTCAGCGGAGCAGGAAGATCGAAGGAATCGTCAGGGCGTCGTTAGTCGATGGTCGTTCGCCGACCGGGCAAGGCTGCTATGCTTCGTCTCTGGGGAGCGACCGGCCGCCCCTTCGACAAGCTCGGGGAGGGCTCCCGCAGTTTCTACTGGTTCGAACTATGCCCTATCGCGTGATTTCGTTCACCATGGCGCAAGTGCGGCAGGGAGCGCTCAACTTCCAACGCCAACTGAGCGCGGTCTGCGCGAGCATCCCGAAATCAAAGTCTATTCGGTGAGCCCCTTCGACCTCGACGAACGCCGCCGCGCCAAAGATCGATTTGGAGGAGACGTGGTCTACTTTCTCAACGAGGCGGCCTGTCAGGAATGCGAGCGACTGGGCCTCGACCTGCAATTCCTGGCGGAAATTTCGGACGACGAATTGCCGCGCCGGCGAACCCTGGTCGTCGGCATGCCCGAGCGAACCTGTGAATCGTATCAGGTGAGCTAGGACGCCAAATCTCCGACCATCAGTCCTTCTTTTGTTTTTTCTGTGGCTGTCGGATTTGGGCTTATCGTCTTTCTTGGTGTCTTTGGTTCCCTTCGTGTCCTTGGACTCTTTCGCTTCTTTCGATTCCGCGAGCTGTGGTCGCTTCGGACGAAGAGGACGCGGAGGATGCCAGGAAGCCGCGCCTTTCTTCGGCGTAATCGGTCACGTACCATCCCGAGCCTTTGAACTGCACCGCTGGAGCCGAGATCACTTGTTCGATGACGCCTCCGCATTCGGGGCACTTTCGCGGTTGCTTGTCGGAGAATTTGCGGATTTCTTCAAAGCGGTGTCCGCACTTCTTGCACAGGTATTCGTAGTTGGGCATGGGTGAAGCTGATTCTAGAGGCGAGGATTCATCGGCGTCAATTTCCGGTCGCTCGAGACGACTCTCAGCGCTTCAGCAGATCCACGGGCTCGCGGACATCGTGCACCCGAAAGTACTTTGCCAGCGCCGGATATTTCGCGGCCACAGCTTCGTACATCGCATAGGCCACGTTGCGATAGGACGAGTGTCCGGCAGGCGTGGTACGCAACTCCGAGATGTACACGGCCTCGGCGAAGTCCATCTTGAACAGCGTACGTTTACGGAACGCGAGCGGGATCGCATACTGCGCGTTTTGTCCGGCTTCTTCGCCACCGGCTGCGGAAAGCTTCTGCACCGCTGTCTCCGCGCGCTTCATCGCCGACTCGTAATCGGAGCGCACGCCGGCGGCTTCGACTTCGGGCGGAGTATCGAAGCCATGGGCGGTCGTGAAGTCCTGCATGATCTGGACACAGCGGCGATGGCGGTGCATATCGCGGAAGCCGCCGATGTCCATGAGGATGTCGAAGCGGAACTGCTGGCCGGCGGAGAAAGGGCGCGGCAGTTCGTCGTGCTTGCCGCGATGGCGCAGGCCGAGGTCGATGATTTCGCGTCGCCGCGCCTCGCCGGCCGCTTCGATCGTCCGGCGCAGCTGCCGGTAAGAATAATGACAATGCCCATAAAGCAGCGTGGTGGCGAGTTCGATCTCGAGCAGGATCGGTGGATCTATCGAATCGTCGTCAAGCAGATCGACCAGCGGCGCGGGTTCGATGGCGCGCCTCGCATCAGGTCGGCGGCGGCCTGCTGCAGTTCGCGGCGCGTCTCGATTTCATACCGGATTCGGGTCGGCGTACTTGACTAGCGTGGGCGCGACCCGCACCTCGCGCAGGAGTTCGCGTTCGGCGCGATCGGCGATTTCGGGCGAGACGGCGCGAATCTCGGCCACCAGCGCGCGCAGCGATTCTTCGTTCGCGTTATAAGCCGGAGAAAGCGCGGCTTGTTTCAACAGCGCTCCCAGATCGCGGACTTCCTTATGCGGCTGCGAAAGCAGGTGCGCAACCTGGGTTTCCAGCGTGCGAGCGTTGACGATCTCGCCGAGCGAAGTGTTGGTCGAGAGCGGCAACAGATAGCGCGAGATGTCGAAGGCGCGGGCGCGCAGGGTGCGCTCGTAAGCCTCCGGCTTCATTTCGGACGGGCCGCGGCGTGATGCCTGGCCAGATATTCGAACGTCTGCTGCGAAACTTTTTCGTAGGTCGTGAACAAGGACTCGATGGTTTCTCGATAGAGCGTTTGCGCGGAGACGTCCGCGAAACCCGGCGTGTAGTAGCCGCTCTTGCGGAAATCCTGGTAACGTGTGGAGCGTTCCTGGCCGTCCCAACGCTGCTCGTCGGCGACAACGATGGCGGCGAGGATGGAGAGGCGTTCGATGGCGAGCGCGATGTGAGCCAGATCGGCAATGGAGCGGTGCCCGTACTGGAAGTAGAAGGTGTTAAGAAACTTCTCCGCCTTCTGCAAGGTGATTTCCTTCAGCGACTCCTTCATCGAGAGCGCTGAGCGCGAATACTTGGCCATGGCATAGGCCTGGATCTCGGGCTCAACGCCGTAAACGGCGAAGACTTCGACGGAAGGTTCGGGTGCCGGAACGGAAGTGATGGACGGGGTCGCGCGCTCGGTTGCAATTACTTCAGACATGGGAGTGAGAGAATCTTAAACGTCGCGCGGCCGGCGCGCAACCTTTACAAAATGGAGACCTGCTTCACATGTAATACGTCGTAGAGGTATCTGTATACGTACCAATATGTACGTATAATGCTAAAAATTCATTGATAATGCGTGGGGGTAAACGTGGTTTCAAAAGCCACAAAGGCGTGCTTGTTACACTGTAATTATTGCGTTACTCGTTATTGAGTGGGATGGCTCCCCGCGCTATGACTGCTGATCACCGTCAGATTGATTTGATTCAGGACATCCTGCCTGAACACATCGCAGAAGTTCGCCGGCTTTTCCTTGAATATGGCAAGTCGCTTGATTTCAGTTTGTGCTTCCAGAGCTTCGATGAGGAGCTGAAAAGCCTTCCTGGGGCTTACAGCCGGCCGAGCGGGCGATTGCTTCTTGCCCGACATGTGGATCACGCCGCCGGTTGCATCGCATTGCGCAAACTTGATGCCGGCGCTTGCGAGATGAAGCGGCTTTACGTGCGGCCGGGCGATCGCGGCCTCGGGCTCGGGCGGATGCTGGCGGAACGCCTGATTGCTGAAGCGCGGGCCATCGGCTATGAACGCATGCGTCTCGACACAGTTGCCTCGACGATGAAGGATGCAATTGAACTCTATCGCAGGCTGGGGTTCGTGGAGATTGCGCCGTATTCTTCGATTCCGGTAGAAAGCGCGCTGTGGATGGAACTGGTGCTGTAGTAATTGCCCAAACGCATAGCGCATTTTTCCTGGCTCCGGACGGCGCGGCTGAAAGCCTCTTGCCCTACCCAAACCCGTCGGCTGTGCAGCGAGACCCCTTCTCGGAAAGCGGGAGAAGTGGCGCACCCTAGCAAAAGCCGGGGGCACTAAGACTCCTCCCACCTTTGCAAATAGCGCGACGGGTGGAGCCCCCATTATCGGGGTATGCGACCCGTCCGCACGCTGTCAGTGTGCCTCTTTGGCGACCGGCTTCGCGTTGGACAGGGCTACAGGAGCTTCTCGCAGAGCTTGGCCCAGGATTACGATATCCACGCGACGGTTCAAGCCTCGCCCTTCCGTGGTGCGATTGCTTGCGACCGGATGATACTCGGCGTATCCGGCAGCGCTCAAGCGATTTGGATCGAACCCTTCCCGGACGATGAGTAGCCGGACTACTTCCGTTGCCCGCGAGGTAGAGAGTTCCCAGTTCGAGGAAAACTGCGGGGTGTGAATGGGAACGTTATCAGTGTGACCCTCAATGCGCAAGCGATAGTCACGTTTACGGAGCATGCTGGCGATGCGATCGAAGGCAATTTGGGAAGCGGACTTCATCTGGGCTGAGCCGCTCTCAAAAAACCCAACTTCTCGCAGGCTTATGACTAACCCGTCGGGCTCGCGGAGCATGGCGATTTCCTTGCGCTTGATTTCCCCGGCAAGTGCGTTTTCCAGTTCGGTCTGGAGTTCGGCCAGATCGCCGTTTTCCACGCCTGTGCCGAGCGGCCCATCGGGATAAGAGGCGATCCGGCTGAGGGTCGCAGTTCGTTCGGTATTCTCGATGGCTTGCACCTTGCTGAACGGCATGGGATCTGTCACATCTATGGGAATTTCTGTGGTGGAAGCTTGAAAGACCCCCATCTCCTGGAAGGCGACCTGAATGGCCAACGCGAGTTTTCCAACTTTTCTTTTGTCCACTTGCGAAGAAGCGTAGAGCACGACGAAAAAAGCAAACAAAAGTGTGATGAAGTCAGCGTAGGAAACCAGCCAGCGATCGTGATTGGCATGAGCGGGATTTCGGCGGCGACGCGTCATAGATTCGACATCCCAGTTTTGGACTCGACGGCGCTGGAGTCGCCGGGAAGATCGCCGGTTCTGTGGGAGTCGGTCAGAAACCCCAGCAGCTTCGATTCCAGCATGCGTGGGTTCATGCCTTCGAGGATGGAAACAACTCCCTCCAGTGTCATTTCACGGATGACTTGTTCCTGGCGGATACGAATTTTCAGTTTTCCGGCACAGGGCAGCAAAATTAAGTTGGCGGAGCCGACTCCATAGAGGGTGGCGACGAAAGCTACGGCGATTCCTTTTCCTACTTCGTCGATTTTGTCCAGATGCTGCATGACTTGAATCAAGCCGAGCACAGCTCCGATGATGCCAATGGTGGGAGAGAATCCGCCGGCGGATTCGAAGACCTGGGGAATTTTTTCTTCCTGTTCTTCTTTGTTCTCTAGTTCGAGTTCCATGATTTTGCGGAGCTCCTGGGGTTCGGTTCCGTCCACTGCCAACATGAGGGCGCGGCGCAAGAAAGGTTCCTGGATGGTGGCAAGTTCAGGGTCGAGCGAGATGATGCCCTCGCGCCGCGCCTGGTTCGCATACTTGACCAGCAAGTCGATGGTCGATTGCGGATTCTGTGCGGGCTCGACAAGCACTTGAGTCAAGCGGTGGAAAGCATTTCGCGCTACTGGCAACGGATACTGAATAAGGATTGCACCCAGCGTGCCGCCAAAGACGATCAGCGCGGCAGTGGGCTGGAGCACCTGGGATAGATTTCCACCCTCAAGCGCCAATCCTAGCAGGATGCCGCCTATAGCCAGCATCAGACCGGCGATGGTTGCCTTATCCACGAGCGCTCCTACTTGCCCCCGGCGGGCGAGCCATGGCCCTCGATGTTGTCATGGGCATCGGTGGTGACGTTGCCAGTCACTGCGGGCGGAAGGGCGGAACGGTTGTCCCACCAGAGCATAATGCCTTGCAACACGGAGCGGCGGAACTGTACGACTTTTTCGAGAACGTCCTGGGCACTTTCTCGGACCACAATCTTGTCGCCATTGACCAGGGTGATGAGCGTATCGGGGGCCTGCTCGACGAACTTAATCAGGTCGGAATTCACGACCAGGGGGTGATTGTTGAGGCGGGTGATCTGGATCACGTTTTGGCTCCTCGTGTTGGACAGTTAGACGGAATTGGGTACGCCGTCTAATAAGGCTTCATCCAAAAAGATCGGCTGAAAAGGCGAGAGCACGGAGAGAGGGCGGAACGGAGACGGGTTACCTAGGAGCTATGTCGTGCGGTATCTGTGGAAATAAAGCCCAGACGGAGTGTGCCGATGTGCTGAATGAAAGCAAGTTGGGTTCCGCAGGACAAACGGAACGAACTCCGGGAAGGTTTCGGGGACGGATCCCAAAAAATCGGAACCAAAAAGGAGCAATTCAATATGGCGCTAACTATCCTCAATAACATTGCTGCTTTAGCTGCGGAAAACCAGCTAAACATCACTAGCAACAACCTGAATTCCACACTGGAGCAGTTGTCTTCAGGATCGAAGATCAATAGCGGCGCGGACGATCCAGCCGGCCTGGCGATCGCCAACGGCCTGGCAGCAAACGTGGCGGCCCTGACGCAGTCGGCGAGCAACGCGACTGACGGCGTTGGCGAACTGCAGGTTGCAGACGGCGCTCTTTCTCAGGTCACCACGCTGCTCGACCGCGCGGTTACGCTGGCCACCGAATCAGCCACCGGCACGGTATCCGATACTCAACGGAAAGCCCTGGACTCAGAATATCAATCGATCAAAGCGGAAATTAACAGCATCGGTTCCACGACCAATTACAACAGTGGGCAGGTGTTCACGGCGAATACCCTGAACATCTACTTGAGTGACGGCAGCACCAGTGGCAGCAGCAACATCGGTGTGACTACGGGTCTGCTGTCCGCCAACAGCCTTAACATGTCGGAGACGCCGGCCACGGCAACGTTGACTGCCGCTTCCACAGCAGCCACCGACACGATCACCGCCACGACCGAAGCTGCGCAAGCCAATGATAGCGTCACGATCGGCGGCCGGGTCTACACTTTCGTCAACCAATCAGGTGGTAACGTCACCGCCACCGCGAACCAGACCGTGGTCTATTACGGTGCCGACCAGACCGCTAGTATGGCTAACCTGGCGGCGGCCATCACGAATGGGGGCGGCAACGGTACCGGAGCGGGCACTCTCTATGCTTACGGGACCAACGTAGGCGGCGCCAACACCCAGGTCACGGGAACGGCTGCAGGTGGCGTCCTTTCGCTCTCGGCGTCGGCCAGCGGTACGCTCGGCAACGGTATCACGGTGTCGGCCAATTTTGCATCTGGGGACGTATCAGTTGCTACTCCAACCACCACGGGCGGCCTGGATCTCAATGGACAAGCCCAGAGTGGCGATACTGTGACGGTGGGCCAGCAACGATACCAATTCGAGACCACCATCAACAATGGCACCGCCAATCAAGTCCTGCTTGGCAACACTGAAGCGGAGAGCCTGGCTAACCTGGCGGCTGCCGTCAACGGTTCGAGCGGCGCGGGTACTGCCTACTCCAGTAGCACAGCCACCAACGCCAGTGCCACGGCGTCGGCTTCGCAAACGGCGATCACTTTCACAGCGATCACTGCTGGCACGGGTGGCAACTCAATCGTAGCAACGTCGGGAACGCCAGCCGACAACGTCATGAGTTCCAGTGGCACGGCTGGATACTTCGGCGGAGGCAACGCAAATAACGACCTGCTAACCAGCTCGGACGCGCAAGCTGCCCTGACCCAGATCAACGACGCGGTTGCCGCCGTTGCCGCGCTACGCGGCGATATTGGTGGAACCGTCAACCGGTTACAAGCTGCTACGAACGTCATCACCGACCAGACACAGAACCTGACCGCAGCGGAAAATAACGTCACCGCCGCGGACATTCCCTCGACGGTGGCTAACCTTTCGCAGTACTCAATTCTGGAACAGACCGGTGTATCGGCTCTGGCACAGGCCAACCAGCAGCAGCAGCTTGTACTGAAGCTGTTGCAGTAGCAAGAAGGTTTCGGCAATGGGAGGCGGTCAACCGACCGCCTCCTTTTCGTAATTCCGGAATAGTGCGCGGAGTCTGATATGAGCATCGTACCGGTCGAAGGCTTTACGCCTTCAGGATGGGCAGTCGGGAAGTGGTTTGCCAGCGGAATGCCCAACCGCTGTCGAGCGGAGCTCCAGCACGTGTCCGGGTAGAGGTCCAGAAGAAGATGCCGGGCCCGTTTTGGGGCCGCTGCCAAAACAAGAAAACTCCGTCGCCGAAAAAGTTTCCGCAACCAACGAATTGCCCAGAATGTAGTCGAATTGCACCAGGATCTTGAGGTTAAGAACTGGATAATTTATTGAGTATCGGCCCAGCCAAGAAAGTGATCCTGCAAGTGCGGAGCAACGAAGCACTTAACGTCGAGCGCGGAATCGCTAAGGAACTTCAGCGAGGGGCGAAAACGGGCGCCAGCGAGGGCAAGGCAACTGGGAAGCGGAGGAGAAAAAAGTCATGGGGATTAGCTTTAACGCCGCGGCTTTGCTCAAGAATAAGCTCGCGGGCACCGATGAACGGTGCCTGCTGAGCGTGCCCACCGTCATCAGCGGCGAAGAATACAGCTTCCATTCGATGGCCGAGGGTCGCTCCATCGAAACCGCTCTTTTGTTTGAAGGTGCGCCCATCGCAGTTTGTCTTCAACTGCAAAACTGAGCAAGCGTTTGGGAACAATGGCTCCGCTGTAGGGGGAGATGTTTGACCGCGACTTGCGATCGTCCTATGATTTTGGCCGCGGCCTCAAACATCCAATGACTCAATCTATCTTTGTCCGTTATCCTTGATGCAGACTATGACCCTGCTCGACGCCCAACCCTACGACCCGGCGAAAGGACGTCGCCGGAAGATCCAGATCCTGACGGCAGTGGCGGCGATCCTCATTTTCGTCGCCCTCGCTTGGGTGTACCGTAACTGGCCGGAGGAGCACGCCGTCGATAAGTTCTTCACTGCATTGCAGCAGCAGCAATACGAGACGGCTTACGGCATTTACTTCAACGATCCCGGGTGGCTTCAGCATCGAGAGAAATATTCCCAGTACACTTACGCGGACTTCTATCGCGACTGGGGGCCGGGCGGCGAGTGGGGGCTCATTAAATCACACAAGATTTACGGATCAGCGAACACAAAAGGTTTTGGCGGCGGAGGCGTTGTGGTCGAGGTCATCGTCAACGACCGTTCCGAGCACGCCCGCATGTTCGTGCAGAAATCGGATAAGACGCTGACTGTGTATCCGTACTAAGAACAGTTGCCGAGTTCCGTTCCGGCTGAATGAATCAGAGCCCGCCCCCACACATTGAGTCCCTTCCGCTTTCGCTTGCCGTCTACGCCGCCATCGCAGCGATCTGGGCCAACGTCTTCTGCAGCGATGCTTCATCTCCCGTCGTCGCGCAGGTCTTCGATCGGTCGATTTGCCGCATCAGTCCCCACAGAACTTTTCCGGGGCCAACTTCGATAAACAGGCTGGCTCCCTTCTCGATCAGCAGGCGCACCGACGGCTCCCACCTCACCGTGCCCGTTACCTGGCGAATCAGGGCTGCGCGCGCTGCCTCCGCGGAAGGGACCATCGCTGCATCCACGTTGCAGACCACCGGACACGACGGATTCTGAAAACTCAGGGTGGCTAAATCCTCGGCTAGACGATCCTGCGCGGGTTGCATCAGCGAACAATGGAAAGGCGCGCTGACCGGAAGGCTCACGGCTTTCTTGGCTCCGCGTTCGTGGGCTAGCTTGATGGCGCGCTCCACGGCGCCAGTGTTTCCCGAGATCACGATTTGCTCGGGCGAATTAATATTGGCGGCCTGGCAGACTTCTCCTTGCGCTGCGTCGGCGGCAATTTCACTGACCTTGTCGGGGGGCATCCCGAGAATTGCCGCCATCGCCCCTACGCCCACCGGGACCGCTTCCTGCATGTACTGGCCGCGCTGGCGTACTGTCCGCACCGCATCGGCAAACGCGATCGTACCCGCGGCTACGTGCGCCGAATATTCGCCCAGACTGTGCCCGGCAACAAAATCCGGCCTCAAGCCTTTCTCCTGCAGCACTCGCCACGCCGCCACCGACGCCGTCAGAATCGCGGGCTGCGTGATTTCGGTCAGCTTCAGTTTTTCCTCCGGGCCATCAAAACAAAGCTCGGACAGCTTGTAGCCGAGCGCCTCGTCGGCCTCTTCGAAGGTTTGACGCGCCACCGGGTAGTTGTCGGCCAGTTCTTTGCCCATGCCAACGGCTTGCGAACCCTGGCCGGGAAAGAGAAAAGCGATTCGAGAAGAATTGTTCGTCATAAGTAATAGTAATAAGGTCAGAGGTGCGAAGTCAGAGAGCAGAGGTCAAAACCCATCGCGCAAGCGGTGTCGGCGATCGCAGGATGATCACTTCGCGATCTGACCTCTACTTCGGACCTTCCCTACGTCGTAAGCGGCGCGCTCAGTTGCGCCAGTTCCCGCTCGATCGTCTCGTTTACTTTGCCTTCGGCGAATTCCGCCGCCACGCGGATCGCGTTCTTGATGGCATTCGTATTCGACGATCCGTGCGTGATGATGCAGACGCCTTTAATGCCGAGCAGCGGCGCGCCGCCATACTCGGTATGATCGAGCCGCTTTTTGAAATCGGAAAACGCGTTGCGCGAAATATACGCGCCCACCTGCCGCGTGATCGTCGCCTTCAAGGTTTCTTTCAGCACGGTCCGCACCAGCCGCGCCACGCCTTCCGAAGTCTTCAGCGCCACGTTGCCGACAAATCCGTCGGCCACGATCACATCCACATGGCCGTTGTACAGATCGCGGCCTTCCACATTGCCAATAAAATTGATCGGAAGCCGCTTCAGCAGTTGAAACGCCTCGCGCGTCAGGTCGTTGCCTTTGCTTTCTTCTTCTCCAATCGAAAGCAGCCCCACCCGCGGATGCTTCATGCCGAAAATCGAACGGCAATAGATATCCCCCATCACTCGCGAATTGTTCCAGATTATTGGGAGTGCAATCGACATTCGCGCCGACGTCGAGCAGAACGGCCGCCGTGTTCAGAACCGTCGGAAACGCCGCCGCCAGCGCCGGACGATCCACGCCCGGGCAGCGCGCCCAGCACCACTTTGGCCGTGGCCATGGCAGCGCCCGTGTTGCCCGCCGTCACGAAGCCCGCGGCGCGGCCTTCGCGCACCAGCCGCAGTCCGACGCGGATCGACGAATCGCGCTTGGCGCGAATCGCCTCCACCTTGTCGTCCATGGTGATGACTTCGCTGGCGTGAACGACTGTCGACCGGCAGCCGCCGCGCGCCCGGATAGCGCGCCAGTTCGGCCCGCAACTGCGCTTCCGGCCCGACCAGAAGCACGCGGACGCCGTGATGGCGCGCCGCCTGCAATGCGCCTTCAATCTCCGGCTTCGGCGCCTTGTCGGACCCCATCGCATCGAGAGCGATTACGCTAGGCATGGAAGGAAACTAGGACTTCTCTTCGACCTCGATGACTTCGCGGCCCTTGTAGGTTCCGCACTTCGGGCAGGCGCGGTGTGGCATCTTCTGCTCGTGGCAGTTCGGACACTCCGACAGCGAGTGCTTGGAGAGCGAGTCGTGAGCGCGCCGCGTGGCGGTGCGCTTTTGCGAATGTCTACGTTTCGGATTCGGCATGATGTCCTTTCAGCTGTCAGTCGGCAGCTCTCAGATCTCAGTAAAACCAGCTTTACCTGAGAACTGAGAGCTGACGAGCTGAGAGCTGTTCTACTGATTCAGCTTGGTACGTATTTCTTTCAGCGCCGACCACCGTGGATCTTCGACCTCGTCCACGCACGAGCACTGAACTTCATTCAAATTCTTGCCGCAGTGCGGACACAAACCTTTGCAATCTTCGCGGCAAATCGTCTTCAACGGCAGCGCCAGCAGCACCTGCTCGCGCAGCGTGTCTTCGAGCAGCAACCCTTCGCCCTCGTAATACCCGATCTCGGCCTCGGCGTCGGTGACCGAAAGCTCTGCGTGGCCGGAGTCGGTTCCGAGCGGCCGGTACAGAAGATCGAAGCTGCGTTCCACCGGGTGCACTACCGGATCGAGACAGCGCGCACAAGGCACTTCCAGGCTCGTCTCCAGCTTGCCCTTGACCCGGATGTCCTGCACCACTTTGTGCTTGCCGTGATGCTCCTCGACCAGATCCGCCCGGCCCTCGGCTGCGCAGCGGCGACCGCTGCCGTACCTCTTCACCCAGATCGATCACACCCGGGCTGTACTCCTCCCGGAAATCGACCGGGTGAATCTCCAGATCCGTTAAGTTCGATGAGCATCGGAACCTCCGCCGCCCCCACTCAAATTACCGCAAAGGCCCGCGGAAGTGCGCACAGAGACGAAAGTCTCTCAGGGAGCAATAATTAAGAATAAAGGGCTGAAAACAGGGTGTCAAGGAAGGTGCGGTCTGCAAGGAGGTCAGTTTGTGACCCACTCCCTGCAGTCTTCCCTCGTTCCAACATCACTTCTACTGGTGTCAATCCTCACTGACAGGCCTTCGCCGTTCTCATAAAATCCAGCGTTGCCCAGGAAACACTCCACAAAGTTCCCAACCAACCAGCGCAGAAAAGGGGGCACTCCGCCATGCATTTCTCATCTTCTTCCAGAAAGCTGAAACTCTCCTTTGATGCCGTCTTTTACTACGTCTCTGACATGGAAACGTCGATCGCTTTCTATCGCGACACCCTCGGATTGCCTCTGGTGTCGCAGGACTACGTGGCTCGCTTCGATCTCGATGGCGTGCTGATTGAACTCGTGCCCCTGCCGCCTGGAACCGTGGTCCCGGGCAGTGGCAATGCCCGCCTCTGTTTTTCGGTGGCGAACCTGCAGGAGACGTTGGAGCAGATGCATAACCGCGGCATACCGACCAGCAAGATCAAAGAGAAAAAGGACGGCAGAATGGCTTTTCTGCGTGATCCCGACGGCAATGAACTTTGCCTCTGGGAATACGCCAAGGTGCAGGATGCGAGAGAGGTTGTGCGAGCCGCCGAACTCCAGGGCTCACGGCGGTAAGGCAGCGGCGCCCCGCCCGCCGGCTGGGAGCTTTCTAGCCGGATACGAGCGCCCACTTTAGCGCCGGATCTTAGGGCCGCCCAAATTGCCCCTCCGCTTCAGTTATGGATATAATGTTTTTCATCCGGTGGCCAGCTGCACTCGTATTTCAATAGCCGCCGATCCGCTAAGGATTACGCCATGAAGACCGCCCCGAACTCGCCACTTTTTTAATCTGCTGATCCGCGATCGCGGGTTTCCCGTTGTTTTTTCCCATTGCTCTCGCCACGCTGTCGTGCCACTTTCGTTGAGCGCACGCGACGCGTAGAAAGCCTGCCAGGTATTTTATGGAAGTGGTTACGGCCCTCAATTCTCCGCCGCGTCCGCCCGAGCGCAACCTGCGGAGTTCTCTGTGGGAGGCCATTCGTGGCTCGCATCAGGACTACACGATCGGCAGCCTGAACCGCGCGATTCTGCTGCTAGCCGTACCCATGGTTCTGGAGATGGTGCTCGAATCGCTGTTCGCGGTCGTCGACGTTTTCTGGGTCGGACGGCTGGGCGCGAACGCCGTCGCCACCGTCGGTCTTACCGAATCTTTGCTCAGCCTGATTTTCGCCGTGGGCATCGGATTGAGCATGTCGACCACGGCCATGGTGGCGCGGCGCGTCGGCGAAAAGGATCCCGAGGACGCGGCCGTGGCCGGAGTGCAAGCCATTGTGCTCGGCCTCGCCACCTCGGTCGCGGTCGGAATTCCGTGCTTCATCTATGCGCCCCAGTTGCTGCGGCTGATGGGCGCTTCGCCCGATATCGTCTCTACCGGGAGCGGCTACGCCCGCATCGCGCTCGGCGGCAGCGGCGCGATTCTCATGCTGTTTCTCAACAACGCGATCTTTCGCGGCGCCGGCGATGCCGCCATCGCCATGCGCCTGCTGTGGGTTTCGAACATTATCAATCTGATTCTCGACCCCTGTTTGATTTTTGGTCTGGGGCCGTTTCCGCGCCTGGGCGTGACCGGTGCCGCTCTCGCCACTTTCACCGGCCGCAGCATCGGCGTGGGCTATCAGTTTTACCGCCTGTTGCGCGGAACCGAACGTATTCGCATCCTGACCCGGCAGATTCGCTTGAATTTCACCGTGCTGCTGCGGCTGGTACGCGTGTCTTTAACGGGAATCCTGCAGTTCGCCATCGCTCATACCAGTTGGATCGGCCTGGTACGCATCGTGAGCGTTTTCGGCGCCGCCGCCCTTGCGGGTTACACCATCGCTATTCGCGTGGTCATCTTTGTCATACTGCCGTCCTGGGGACTCAGCAACGCGGCCGCCACGCTCGTCGGACAAAATCTCGGCGCCAAAAAGCCGGAACGCGCCGAGCAGGCCGTCTGGCGCACTGGCTTTTACAACATGCTTTTCCTCGGGTCGCTGGGAGTGTTCTTCATATTCATGGCCGAGCCCATTGCTCGGCTCTTCACTCGTGACCCGGCGGTCATTCCGCTGGCCGCAAGCTGCCTGCGCATCATCAGCTACGGCAATATCGGATACGCCTATGGCATGGTCATGCTGCAGGCTTTCAACGGCGCCGGCGACACGGTTACGCCCACGATCGTAAATTTCTTCGGCTTCTGGTTGCTGGAGATTCCGCTGGCGTACTGGCTGGCAATTCCCATGGGCTTGCATTCGAAGGGCGCGTATATCGCGATTGTGATCGCAGAATGCTCGATCGCAGCCGCCAGCGCCGTGCTGTTCAAGCGCGGGAAATGGAAGACGCAGAAGATATAGGAGAAAAGCGCCTGAACCGGGGGCGCGTGTCATTCTCATCGTTCGCGAATGAGTGGAAAAGCTCCATCACTTCAACCCCAGAGCCCGCAGTACGGCGTTATCCGCAACGGCCTTCCCATCCTTCTTTGTGACCACGCCAAACTGTCCCGAGTAGTCCCACATCGCCCAGCCAATGCCGTTGTGTTCGAGCGCCGTCCGGACGTCGTGCAGCCACGCTACGCGATCCTGCGGATCGGCGTACTCGCGGTAAACGCCAAACTCGTTGCACACCAGCGGAACTCCACGCTGCCGCGCCCACTCCGCAGCCTGCTTCATTTCGGATTCAATGCGGGCGGCATCCCAGTGTTCGCTCCCGTAGCGGATCACCTGTAACCGGTCGACTTCATCGGGTGCCAGAGCAGCGGCGTGCTCCGCCGAATCCGCCGTGGAGGGATATCGCACGCCGCGCAGCCAATGCCAGTAATACGCGCTCCAGGTTGCGCCTTGATGCGTGAAGAGAAACGGCTCGTAAAAATGAAAGTTGTAAATAATATTCGGATCGTGCAGAGGTTCCTGAAAAACCAGTTCATCGTCACTCGACCAGCGCGCGCCCGCCGCGATGATCGTAAGCGCGGGCGCACCCTGCCGAATCGCTGCAGCGAGTTTCATCTGCACGCCGAGCCAGCGATAGCGGTCCGTAAATTCCGGCTCATTCAGAATTTCAAGAAACACGCGATCCGCATCCAAATTCAATGCCGAGTAGTGCGCAGCGAACGCCCGCCAGAAATCGGCGAAGCGCTCGACAAACTCGTCGTCCTTCGCGAGGCGTGCCTTGAAGTCGCTCTCGGGATGCAAGTCGATCACGACGGCCAACCCGTGGTCGAGAATTATTTTCACAGCCGCATCGACATAGCCCAGATATCCGCCGGAATCTTATTGGGTTCGCGCTCGTTAAACATGGGCTGTGGATTCACGCTCAAGCGCACGTGATCGAAGCCCATCGATTTGATCAGCGCAATGTCGTCGGCGGTCGTCCAGGCCTGGAAATGTTCTGCCGTGTAGCCGCGCTTGTCGTAGACCTGCGCGAACCACTCGCTGGCGTTGATTCCACGCTTCAATTTTTGAGCGCGCGCAAAGGCGAGCGAGGCGTTTGGGGGCGCGGAATCGCCATGTCTGCGCTACGACACGAGCGCCCAGGAAAACCAAAATCAAAATAAGTGCGATCCCCGACTTCACTGGATTCATGTCCTTTCGATTTCTTCAAGGGGCGTGCCCCGGCAATTGCTTCCCCATTGGTACACTGTTTGCCAACGACTAACGACCAACGACCAAACAAGAGACTAGCCCATGATTCCCTGCCAGCGCCATCTCTTCGATATTCCCGACGACGTTGCCTACCTGAACTGCGCCTACATGTCGCCATTGATGAAGCCGGCGTTGGAGGCCGGAACCGCAGGGTTGGCCCGCAAAGCACACCCCTGGGAAATCACTCCCGATAAGTTTTTTACCGGCGCGGATGAATTTCGCGGCGACCGCCGCGCAGCTCGTCGGCTGCTCGGCCGACGACATCGCCATCGTTCCCTCCGCCAGCTATGGCATCGCCACCGCCGCGCGAAATTTGCCCGTCAAAAAAGGCCAGAGCATTCTGGTTCTCGAGGAGCAGTTCCCGTCCAACTACTATTCGTGGCAACGGCGAGCCGAAGAAACGGGCGCGTCCTTGAAGGTCGTCCCGTGGCCGGAAGACAACGACTGGACCGCCGCTGTTCTCGGTGCCCTGACTTCCGAGGTGGCGATCGCCGCGCTCCCGCATGTGCAGTGGACGAGCGGTGGAAGACTCGACCTTGTCCGCATCGGCCAAGCTTGCCGGAAGATCGGATCGGCTCTCGTTCTTGATCTCACGCAGTCGCTCGGCGCGCTGCCCTTCAGCGTTGGCAGTCTGGGCGAGATTTGGAGAATGGCGTCCAGCCCGACTTTGCCGTCGCTGCCAGCTACAAATGGCTGCTCGGCCCCTATTCGGTGGGGCTTCTCTATGTCGCCCCCAAATGGCAGGGTGGAAAACCACTGGAAGAGAATTGGATTCAGCGCGCCAACGCGCGGGATTTCTCGAGCCTGATCTTATACACGGAGGAGTACGACGCCGGTGCGCGACGCTTCGACATGGGCGAGCGCGCAAACTTCGCCCTGCTTCCCGCCGCCGTGCACGCTATGAACCAGTTGCTGGAGTGGAAAGTGGGGGAGGTTTCCGAAACGGCCGGAGCTCTCAGTCGCCGCATCGCCGATGCGGCGGCTGGGCTGGGTTTCTACTGCGCCCGACGAACCGTTGCGCGCGCCGCATTACCTGTCGCTGCGGAGAAATACCGCGATTCCCAGGGAACTTCCCGAAATCCTTGCGCGGGAAAAGGTATTTGTCAGCGTCCGGGGGAGATCGATTCGAGTGGCGCCGCACGTCTACAATACGGTCGAAGACTGCGAACGGCTCATCGCTTGTTTGCGACGTATCGCCTGAACGAGCCTGGGGGCAAAGCCCGGTTACCGCACAAGGCTACTGTTTGAGCGCGGACGCTCGGCGCTGCGCCAGTGACGCCGCTTCGGAGGAGGGATTCTCTTTCTCTACATCGCCGTAAATCTTCTTGGCTTCGTCCGGCTTCTGCTTCGACTCATAAAATCCCGCAAGTTCGAGCTGGGCTGTCGCTTTGCTGACGACGATGGTGGGCTTTTCGATCAACTGCTTGTAAAGATCGACCGCTTGCGTGTCCTTGTTCTCTGCGCGATAGACAGCAGCCAGCGCGAATTTGCCAAGGGCGGCCAGATCGGGGTTCGAGGAGCCGGACGCGTCCTGCAGACTGCGCTCAGCGGCCGCGTTGTCGCCCAGTTGCTCCGAGGCCAGTCCTACGAAATAACGCGCCATGTCGGCTGTGTGCGTGTGCGGATACTTGTCGACGATCTCCTGAAACTGCTTGCGCGCGGCAGTGGCACGCTCCTGAGCCGATGCGAAGCTGTCATAGCCGGGTTGGGCGGGCACTCCCGCAGGACGCACCGGGGTTTCAAAGGTGCGAACTGCGGTCGAGAGCTCACCGCTGGCTTTTTCGTCCTGCGAGTTGACGTAATACCAGCCGCCGAAGGCAATCGCTCCAATCACAACCACTGCAATGACAGCGGCAATGAGTTTCGCCTGATGCTCGACCGTCCAGTGGGCAGCGTTCTCCGCTGCCTCGAACGTGACTTTGCTGAAGCGATCCTGTTTCAGTTGATGCCGGGTTTCTGCGCGCACGTGCTTCCTTCTTTGCTTAAAGGTAGGATGACAATTATTCAGTTTAACAGGCGGATTTCCAGAGCGTCAAAGCCGCTCGATGACTCTACGGCAGCGAAGAAGCCAATACGACCGAGAAGCTCCAGCGCTCATCGGCAGGGGTCTCAAGAAAATTGGCAGAAGAAAAAACCCTCTGCGGGCTACGCGGAGGGTGGAGGAGTTACTCGAATCAACGAATCTAATCCACGTTGATCACGCCAAATATTCCAGCGGCGTTGTTCTTCGGTCCGGCAGTGTAGAAAAGCTGGTTGGTGTTGCCGTTGTTCGAGGAGCCGCCACCAAACTCGATCCCCCAGAGCTGGTTAATTTTGATCGGTTTTCCGGCGGAAGTTTCCATCGTCCCAACGAAGGCGCCGGTCGTCATGTCGAAACCATTGATGGTGCCGGTGTTGGTGTTATTGCTGACCAGCAGCGCATTGCTGAGCGGGCCGAAGTTCGACGGCGCGACCGTGAATCCCCCACGCTTGGTCAAGCGGTTTTCCCGAGACCAGCGTTTTCACGAATGTCCCGTCCTCGTTAAAGATGTCGATATATCCACCCTTGATCTTTTCATTCTGGTTGGCATAGGCGACATAGACTTGCCCGTTGATGTCCTGAATACCAAAGGGGACAAAGCCGGCGGGGAGATTCGTGTCGGTGAAAGAGTTGACCAACTGGAATGTTCCGTTGTAAACGTCGATTTTGTTATTCCAAAAATCGGCGGCGTAAAGAAGGTTGCCCGAAGCGTGACTGGTAATCGCCAGCCCGGTGTAGATTGCTCCGGAACTGGAGTTGTCCACCCCGATCAGCGCGTTATTGGGATCGAAGTGGGACCAGCCGCTGATGGTGCCATCGAGGGTAGCGAAGAGGAATTCCGACGTCCAGTCGTGGATTTGAAATTCCGACGAACCGTTGTAGACGATGCCAGTGGGCGAACCGACGCCGCCGCCGGAAGCGGTTGGAATGGTGACCACGAGACTTTGCTTCGCGCCCGTGCCAGTGTAGAGGGTAGAAAGCCCAGAGCCCTCATCGCTGAGCCAGAAGGGTGCGCTGGGGCCGTAGGCAAGACCCCAGGGATTGATAAGGTCTTTATCGCCTCCCTTGCCGGTGCTTTTCACCAGACTGGTCGTGGTGTACGACTGGCCGCAAGCGGCCCAGACAAAGTTGGAGGCCAGAGACAGCGCGAGCAGCAGCAGTGCGGCGACGAAAAGGTGGTGACGAAACGTCCGATGTGTGACTCGATGCATAGCAAAACTCTCCTTGAAGCGAAACTTGATGGCGGCCTAGACGTTCGTCAGACCTACCCGCGCAACGTGGGAACCAAAACCAACCTTGCGGCGAGAGCAATCCTATGTGGGAAGCACGATGGACTTGTCAGGGGGAAGTCAGCGATTTGTAAAATTCTTGTCACCGGGTGGGGTCGTGGCGCTCGACCGGCCAAACTTGCCTCGAAGAACGGATCTCCACTGAAAATGGAGCGTTCCACGAATTCCCAATGTCCTCGCCCGACTTCGCATAAACTTCGTACGTCAACCGAGACACATGGAAGGAAGCAAATTGTGAAAGCTCTGCAAGTCAAGACGCAGTTGGAGATCGCAAAACCCGTACAGCATGTATACGAGGCCATTGTCGAACCGGAAGAAATGTCACACTATTTCATTTCATCGGGCGCGGACAAAATGCAAGCCGGCCGGACCGTCCAATGGAAATTCGAGAAAGGTGGGCAACTTGACGTAAGGGTAGATCACACCGAGCCCGGCAAATTGGTGTCATTTTTCTGGTCCGCGAGTGGAATCGAAACCTTCGTCATCATGGAACTGACGCCGGTCGGCGACAGGGGCACCCTGCTTAAAATCTCGGAGTCGGAATGGCCGCCAGACGAAAAAGGAATTGCAAAACGTGTTGAGCAAACCCAGGGTTGGATGCATTTCCTATGCTGTTTGAAGGCGTATCTCGAGCACGGCATCAATCTGCGAAAGAGCGCGTAGCGTCGTTTCTCCCGTCAGCGCCGAACGTGCGCACGATCGGTTCTCCCAAGGTTGCTCCACTTCTTATTGTGCGGCTTCGAGCAAGCCCTTTTCGGCTTTCTCCTGGCACTCGATGCAATGGCGTGTCCAAGGCACGGCTTCGAGCCGCTTGGGGTTGATCTCTTTGCCACAGGAGACGCATTCTCCGAAGCTGCCTTCACGAATGCGAGCGAGAGCGCCATCCACCATGAAAAGCAACTGGCGGTCGTTGTTGCTTTGACTGAAAAGGAACTCTTTGTTGTAGGAGCTGGCGGCGCGATCAGCCACATCCTGGGTGGCCTCATCGTCAGGAGCGCGTCCATCCTGCTGATTGCGCACAACCATATGGCGCAGCTCCTGGCGCCGGGTTTCCAGTCTTTTCCTGAAGGTCTCTAGTTTCTTTTTATCCATGATTGCCGCCTGCGA
>CAVOTW010000036.1:0-83452 GCA_963699405.1 uncultured Acidobacteriaceae bacterium
GCGTCTCGGCTGGCAGCGATCGCGGATCCGGCGTGATTTCCGTGGTGGCGCGAGCCGGTGAGATTCTGTGAAGGGGCCGTGACTTTTCGTCTGGCGCCGCCGTCGTACGGAGGCGATGAAGACGGAAGCGATGGGGCAGCGGAGATTACCCGAGACGGACCATCCGGGCCGCATTCGCTGGTTCTCGGACGTGGGGAGCGTGGTGGATCACGGCGACCGTCGGGAGGTGTTCGTAGGCGGGATGTTGATCGGGTCGTTCACGCGCGAGGACGTGACGGGGCGCAACGTGTTGCTCGTGACGCTCGCGGGCGCCCCTGGGACGCACCTCGGCAAGCTCGCGAAGGCGTTCGGACTCTCGAGCGACCGCGTTCGCGAGCTGCGGCGCCTCTACGAGGCCAAGGGGATGGCCGCGCTAGTCAGTCCGTCGCGCAACGGTCGTCCGCCGAAGGTGACGGCGAAGAAGCGGGCAGCGCTCGAGGCGCTGTTCGAGGGGGGCGCCACGATTGCCGAGGCGCACAAGAAGGTTCGCGGACTGGGGTTCAGCACGGTCGGTCAAGTGCACACGGCCTGGCGGAAGAAGAGCGACGCGGAGCGCGCGAAGAAGGCGGCGGCTGAGGCGGACGAGGAGCGCGCGGAGACGTTGCCGCTGCCAGGGCTCAAACGGATGGCGCCGCGTCCGAGGCCCGAGCCGCCGGCGCCGCTCCCGCCCGAGTCGGTGCTGGGGGGCGCGTTCGTGCAGCACGCGGGCACGTGGCTCGTGCTCGCGATGCTCGCGAAGCTCGGACTGTACGAGGCGGCGGAGCGCGCGGGGGAAGGTCGCGTGGAGCCATGCACGCTGCGGGTGGCGCTCGACGCGGCGGTGATCGCGCTCACGCTCGGAGAGTCCTGCGTCGAGGGCGTGCGGCGCATTGCGACGCCGACATCGCCGGTGCTGCTGCGGGCCGAGGCGTGTCCGTCGCCGAGGAGCGTGCGGCAGGTCATGGCCGACCTCTCCGACGACCTCGGCGCCACGCGGTTTCACGTCGGCATGCTCGGCAGGTACCTGCGCTCGCCAGCCCACGACGACGACGCGCGCGGCGTCTACTACGTGGACAACCATCTGCGACCGTACACCGGCAAGTGCGTCGTCCGCCGCGGGTGGCGCATGCAGGACAAGCGCGTTCTGCCTGGAATCACGGACTACTACGTGCACGACGAGGACGGACGACCGCTCTTGCGCGTCGATGTCGCGTCGCACGACTCGCTCCCACAGTGGCTCACGCCGATCGGCTCGCTGTTGCGGCGCATCGTCGGCGCGGACGAGCGTGTGCTGCTAGCGTTCGATCGTGCGGGCGCGTTTGCAGAGTCGATGGCCGGCCTTCGCGACACCGGCTTCGAGCTCGTGACGTACGAGCGGCGACCCTTCCCCGCGATGAGCGAGTCCGCGTTCACCGAAGTCACACGCTTCGACGACGACGACGAGGTGCGCTTCGTCGAAGCCCAGACCAATCTCGGTCGGGGCCGCGGTCGCGTTCGTCGCATCGCGGTGCGCGAGGCCGATGGGCGGCAGGTCAACCTGCTCGCCGTCTCGATGCTGCCGGCCACGAGGCTGATCGCGATCATGCGCGGGCGGTGGCGACAGGAGAACGGCTTCAAGCACGGCGTCGAACGCTGGGGCATCAACCAGCTGGACCGACGGAAGACGGTTCCCTATCCGCCTGACACGATCGTGCCGAATCCGGCGCGCCGGAGGCTCGACCGGGCGCTGCGCGCCGCGTGCATTCGAGACGGCGACGCGCGGCGGCTGCTCGCGGAGCTGCCCGACGGTGATCGCCGGCGCGAGCGCGCCGAGCGCGATCTGCGTGAGGCCCTCGCTCTGCAGGCCCAACTCCTGGCCGCGCGCCCGACGACTCCGAAGCACGCGCCGCTCGGCGAGACCGAGCTCGCGGGGAAGCTGGTTCGCCACGACGGGCGCGTGAAGACCGTGCTCGACACGCTGAGGATCGCTTGCGCCAACGTCGAGGGCGATCTCGCGAACGAGCTCGGGACCCTGCTGCCACGCGCCACAGAGGCGAAGAAGACCCTCGCAAACCTGTTCGCCGCCCCCGGACGCATCCGAGTCGGACTACGCACGATCGCCGTCGACCTCGCCCCGGCCGGAACCGACCTCGAACGCTCAGCTTTCGCCACCTTCCTCGAGGCAGTCAACCGCAAGAAGCTTGTGCTCCCGGGGGACGACCGGCGGCGGCGACTCAGGTTCCGATCACGGATTCAGTGAGAAGCTCCAGCCGAACTCTGGCCCCCCGTCGGCCCATCCGGCCGACAGGGGCGCGTCGCGTGGCAAGTCAGGACTTCTTCGCGCCGGCCTCGGACTGGACCGCGATCTTCTTGGGCTGGGCCTCGAGCGTCTTCTTGATGGAGAGCGTGAGCACTCCGTCCTTCAGATCCGCGCGGACGCTGTTCGTGTCCACTCCGTCGGGCAGCGTGAACGAGCGGGTGAAGTCGCCATACGATCGCTCGTACGTATAGTACGTGTCGGACTGCTCCTGCTTCTCGGCCTCGCGCTTGCCCGCGATCGTTAGCCGGTTGCCGGTGACCGTGACGTCGAGGTCCGACTCCTTCACGCCGGGGATGTCTGCCTTGAAGCTGTACGCGTCGGTCGTCTCCTTGACCTCGAACGTCGGGATGAAGCCCGCGGGCGCCTGCGGGATGTACGCCGACATCTCGCGGAACGGGTCCCAGCCGAAGAAGTCACGCACCATGCGCGACGGATCCCACCGCGGCTCCAGGGTCGCGAGCGCCGCGGGTCGATTGCCGTTCTCTTTCCGGACTGCGATGTTGCTCATGAGGGTTTCTCCTGGGTGTCGAGGGCCATGTGATACGGAACGCCGGACGGAGGGCACGAGTCGTTCCATGTGCGTCCTCGAAACCTGCGTGTCCGGGTTACGGCCTTGCGGGATGCGCGGGCACGCGTACCGTCCCCGCCCCGCCCGCTCGCGGGCCGCCGCTTCGTGACGACGTCGAGCAGCCGCCGGGCGCCTGGCCTGCGCACGGGCGCAAGGACAGCGCGGCGCACGAACTCCGGACCACGAAGTGCGTCGCAATGTTGCGTGGCGCGCTTGTTGCTGACGCGAGCCTGCCGCCCAACGGAGGAGCCCCATGAACGTCGCCGACCTGATGACCACGCCCGTGATGTCCTGCAGTTATGACGATGACGCCCAGCGCGCCGCGCAGATCATGTGGGACAACGACTGCGGTGCGCTCCCCGTCCTCGACGAACAGGGGCACCTCGCCGGAATGATCACCGACCGGGACATCTGCATGGCGGCCTACACGCGCGGCCAGGCGCTTTGGCAAATCCCGGTGTCGGCTGTCATGACCGCGCATGTGCATCGCGTCCACGAGTCCGACACCCTCGAGGCGGCGGAGCGCGTCATGAAGGACGCGCGCGTGCGCCGTGTCCCTGTGCTCGGCGATTTTTTTTTTTTTTTTTTTTTTTTTCGCTGCATATTTACTCGTTCAGTTAAGGTGCTTGCTCCGCGGACGGCCAACTGAATCGGATCACGGACGCGTTGAATTTAACAACTACCTTAACCTATGACGCCCAGACCACCGATCTGGTCGACAGCATGACCACTCCCTATGGGACCTGGAACTTCACCACCCAGTTGGTCAATCCGTCGGATTCGAATGACGTCCAGACTCTTGATATCACTGATCCGGTTGGGCAGCACCAGCGGGCTCAGTATGGACACAATCTGTATAGTCCCCCAACGCAGCCGTCCCCGACCGGCATGCTCACCGAATGGCAGTGGTGGGAGTACCGGAACACTTATTATTGGGATGCAAACACAATGGCCCAGACGGGGGCGGTTTATTCAAAAGCGAAAATTTATCATTGGCAGCACACTCCCGATAATGAAGAGAGCAACGTGCTGGAGGCGGTGCAGGCTCCGCTTGAGGCCAGGGTGTTTTTTGATTACCCGGGCCAGATTGGTGCTCCGTTTGAGAATGGGGTGACCTTGTTTAGGCCTCAGCACGTGGGCAGAGTGCTCGATGACGGGACGACCCAAAGGGATAGCTATCAGTACAACGCGTTTGGCAAAATCACCCAGCATGTCGATCCCGCTGGGAAGGTGTTTAATTATTCCTATGCGTCCAATCTTTTAGATTTGCTGAGCATTTCGGACGGTAATGGTGAGGTACTTTCAAGCTACCAATACAACGGGCCCGCCCATTTGCCAACGACCGTTTTGGATGCGGGTGGGGAGCCCACCCAGTTGGGATACAATTCCGGGCCAGTTGACCAGTGTCCAGTTGCCCACAGGCGAGATCACCCAATTGAGCTATTCGAGTAATGGTTTCCTCACGGGTATTGTTCCACCTTCGCCCGGAACTTCCGTCAGTTTTACCCCTGACAGCGCTGGCCGCATTGCAACAAGTACAGATTCTACGAACGGGACACTGGCCTACGATTATGACGCCCTCAATCGACTACGCCATATCCGTTATTCGGATGGTAGTTACGAGGAAATTGACTATGATCGGCTGGACGTTTCCAGCACGCGGGATCGTGACGGAAGGGTGACGCAGTATACCCATGACGCCGCGCGGAGATTGACTGGTGTGCGGGATCCGGCCAATCGGCTGGTTCAACTTGCTTGGTGTCAATGCGGCGCGTTGAGTGCCTTGATCGACGCCAATAGCCACACAACCAGCTGGAGTTATGACATTGAAGGGCGCGTGGTCAGCAAAGTCTATCCTGACCAGAGCCAGGTGACTTACCAATATGAAAATACAATCAGCAGGTTGCACAGCATTGTCGACGCAATGAGCCAGCAGTCTCTGTTTGCGTACAATGTGGCCAATCAGTTGACGGGTGTGACCTACCAAAATGCCAAAAATCCGACGCCGAATGTCCTGTTCAGTTACGAGCCAGTCCTTGGGCGCTTGGCTGCGATGATTGACGGGACAGGGACGACTGGCTTCGTCTACAACCCCATTTCCGCGAACACGTTGGGCGCGGGACGACTTGCCACGGTGAACGGTCCTTTGAGCCATTCTGCGGTCCAATATGGTTACGATACCAGCGGACGGGTTACCAGCGTAGGCGTCAATGGGGTTGCCGAGACCTACAACTACAATCCCTACGGGCAGTTGGCGAGTGTGACGAATCCGCTGGGGACCTTCGGCTACCAATACAAAGGAAGCACAGGGCAGCTAAGCCAAGTGAACCTTCCCAATGGAACCACAACGGCATTGTCCTATTTGTCAGCCAGCCAATCGGGGCGGTTGGCGGAAATTGCCGACAGCGGACCTTCGGGTTTGCTGGCTCAGTATGGGTATGGATACGATGCGGCGGGTCAAATAACGTCTTGGACCCAGCGACAGGGAAGCAATCCGCTTAAAGCCATCCTGCCCGAGTACGACCTTGCGGGACAGTTGACGGGAACCGCTGAGACGTGGGGCAGTGGTGGGACAGCAAATTTGGCTTGGACCTACGATGCGGCAGGGAACAGGACGCAATCCACGTTCAATGACATTCCGACCACCTACTTGCCCAATAGCTTGAACCAGATAACACAGATTAGCCCAACGAAGATGAAGGTGGCAGGGCTGACCAATGTGTCCGCTACGGTCTTGGTCAACGGCGTTACGGCAACGGCTCAGGCTAACAACGGGTTTGGCGTGTGGGTGTCGGCAAGTGCTGGGACGCAGGTGTTGACGGTAACGGCTCAAAGCGGGTCGGGTAGTCTGACCCAGCATTATCAGGTGGTGAATGGGCAGACGCTTGTCTACGACCTCAACGGGAACATGACCAGTGACGGCATCCACCAATTTGACTGGGATGCGGCGAATCGGTTAATTAGAATATCCGACCTGCATCCTACCGCTGGCAACCCTCAGCATGTTAGCGAGTTTTCGTATAACGGACGGCATGAAATAGTTGAAATAAAGGAACTTCAAGGGGTAAAGACCGTTGCAGACCGACATTTCATTATAGGTTTTGAACACCAACTTATCGAAGAACGCGACCAACACAACAACACGGTCAAGCGGTTCTATTGGGGTGGGGAACAAGTCGTCAGCGGTTCACAAGCGGGAAACTATTATTATCTCCAAGACCACCTCGGAAGCATCAGGACCGTTTTGGACTCGAATGGAAACGATGTCGCAGACATCAACTACGACATGTGGGGAAACGTTTCTCAGACCGCTGGGACGTTCACCCAGACTTTGGATTCGCGGGACTGTTTGAGCATTACGTGAGTGGCTTAGCCCTTGCCCGTTACAGGGCGTAGCCCAGCGACTGGGACGTGGCTGAACAGAGACCCACTGAGGAAAAGGGCGGGCTAAATCTTTATTCTTACGTCACCAACCAACCTGACGAGAAGATTGACCCTTCTGGTTGTATTGGGTCAGACCCATGCTCAGGTGGACCAGGAGGTGGTCCAGCGCCGCAGAAAGATAGTAGCGGGGTCTGCAAAGCCTACGGTGGTGAAACATACATGTCTGGACCTGCCAAGGTGGGACTAATGTGTTTCTGTAGGTGCGCAGGAAATAGCAGGATTGGTCACAAAAGGTGAGAGGTTGTTTGGCTTGCGAACATGCAAAGGGGACTGACACTGGGGTAGCCCATGTCAAATGCTACGCGCAAGCTGGACCTAATGCACCATACGGCACGTTAGCCACTTGCATGCAATCCTGCCACCGCTAACCTCCGAGGTTGTCGATGTACTACTTGAAGGTTGGTTCACTGGCGTTGGTGTGGACGGTAGTGACAGCGGTTTACACACTGACTTGGATGGCAGGTTCCTTTCAGCCAATTGTTTTTGTGGACCCTGTGGACCTGTTCTTTTGCTTGTGTGTGGCTTTGGCTGTCGCTGTAGTGTGGGTGCCACTTCTCTATGGTCGTTTCAAAAGCCGAACAATGACATGCGCCGAAAATTGGTCGTGTTGGCTCTTGTGCAGATTGTGTCGATTCCAGTAATGGCTATTCTATGGGCACGAGTTCAGTGTCATTGGAACGATGCTCGTTTCTCTCATCATGATGCTGGTGCCCCGGGACGGTCTGGCGCTGAATGCCCTTGCTTCCATCGTGGGGCTGTGGCTGAGGATTGGAACGCAGGTGGGCTTGGAGTGGGGACGGCTGGCAGCTGCCGGCCGTGGCGCGAAGCCAGGTGGCCCCGGCGATGGCCGCGTGAGGGGACAGCGGAGGGAATTAGGCAGTGGGAGGACGAATGGTCGTAGTGGTCCTGTATCTTTTGGCTATCCTGGGGGCGCTGATATATGCCTCCGCTTTGGCCTGCCTTCCTTGGGCAGTTGCCGCCCTGCCTGTCGGACCACCAGCTCCCGTTTTCCTGCATCCTGGCGGGTGGGCTAGGTGGGTGACCTACTGTCTACGGTCAGTCTACTACCACAAAGCGGTGAAAAAGGACTGGGATACCGATTGGTTGGTCTGATACTTCACTCGCCCAATCTTGAGCCTGGTTATGGGGTTCGTTGCCTACCTGTTTCTGGCAGCGGGCCTGATGGTTCTGGACGCTGAACACAATCCGAAGCAAGCAACCTCGGATACTTGGCATTTGCGTATGTGGCTGGATTGAAGGTGGAACGGTTCATCGAGAGAATCGAGGAGGTCTCGAAGGTGGCGTGGGGTATGAAGACCAGCAGGCTCACTGAGGATAATTCGGAGGACAAGCCCACGCCCACGCCAAAAGGAGGCGAAAATGGCTGAATGCAGTTGGGAGGAGGACACCCTTTACGTTTTGGTGTTCAACGTTGGCAGGGGGCTTGCCATTTTCATTCGGACACCTGGCAAGTTCGGGCTTATCTATGACCTGGTTTAAGCGATGACTTTTCGCTCATAGACGACTTTTTGGTCGAGCATGAAGTCTTTGACCATCTGGTGAAGTATATGAAGTTCGGACGGCAGGGAGTATTTCATTCCCCAGATAATCTTGTCCCACCCCCATAACGACCACATAGGGGACGTTCAGAAGCTGGAAAGGCATCCTGACGAGGATGACGAAACGGCAAGCAACTTGAATCCGCATCTTTTGACTTGCCCTCATGATAACCCTCCTGCGGATGAACAGCGGGACGAACGATTTGACTTTGGAATTGGGTGATGCCCTCAAATTCGCCGAACTGAAGCATTACCGAAGTCTGTTTGCGAGACGACGCCGCCACTACAAACCCTGGAGCCAACGGGGGATACCGAAGGGTTCGAATACGGAATCTATTACGTGAGGCCGCCCGTGGTAGCAATGGTGGTGTTGGTTTTGTGGTGGTGGTTTTTTTTTGGTATGATGACGATTTGTTGTCGTCTGATGGTGGTTTGGTGATAGTTTGATGGTTATGGTTTTTGGTGGCGCTTTTTTGGTGTTGTTTTTTTTTTTTTTTTTTATGTTATTGTCGTCTCCTTCGTTCGTACGTATTGCTGCACCCCGGCATCTTCCATTTCACGAGCCCAGCGGATGTTCGACGCCTCATCGAAGCGCGCTTTCAATTCCACAACGGCGGTGACTTCCTTATGGGCCGCTGCCGCCATCAGAGACGGAACAATCAGAGAATGTTCGCTGGTCCGGTAGAGGGTCTGCTTGATCGACAGGACCCGTTCGTCTTCGGCAGCGGACTGAATGAAAGACAACACTGGGTCGTAAGAATCGTAAGGATGGTGCAGCAGAACGTCGTGCCGGCGAAACTCTTCAAACATATCGTGAGACTTTGCCGTTAGACGCAACTCGCGCGGCACGTATGGGCGGAACTTCAAATCCGGTCGCTCCGCTCCGTCGTAAATGTTGAACAGCCGCGAAAGGTTTACGGGTCCGTTAACCGGGAAAATCTGCCAGGGATCAAGCTCGAACACTGTGCCCAGGCGCGCGATGATTTCCGGGTCGGCTTCGGACTCAATCTCCATCCGAACCGCGTCCCCTTGCGCCGGTTGTGCAATTCGGTGCGCACCGTTTCCAGCAAACTACGCGATTCTTCCTCCTGCAAATACAGGTTGCTGTTGCGAGTAACCCGGAAGGCGGCGGAAGAAACAATGTCGTACCCCTGATACATCTTCACCGCATGGTGCACGACCAAATCGGCCAGAAAAATATAATCAATAGTGCCTTGCGACGGCAGGCGCACCAGTCGCGGCAACGCCCGCGGAACCGTTACGACCCCTGTGTAGGTGAGTGAGGAGCGCCGGCGGCGTCTTAGCAACAACGCCACGCACAGCGCTTTGTTGATCACGCGAGGAAAGGGATGCGCGGGGTCCACCGTAACCGGGGTGAGCAACGGATCCAGTTCCCGATCGCAGTAGTCGTTCGCGAATGCTAAAGCCTCCGCATCCAGTTCGTCGAGACCGAGAACCCGAATTCCCTGCTCCGCGAGTTCCGGCCGCAGCCGCTCGTTCCAGTACGAGTATTGTTCTCCGACAAACTCGTGCGTCGCCTCTTTGATCAGTTCCCGTTCCTCCACCATGGTGAGCCCGTCGGCGGTCGTAGCGTTGTGTCCGTCTTCGATTTGTTGCAACAGGCCGCCTACCCGGACCTCAAAGAACTCATCGAGATTGCTCGCGGAGATAGCAAGGAATTTAACGCGTTCGAGGAGCGGATTGCGGAGATCTCCCGCTTCTTCAAGCACGCGCCAATTGAATTTCAGCCACGATGCTTCGCGGTTAAAAAGCGGCACTCGGTTGCTCAGAACTTGTCCTGCCATAGACTATCCAATCCAGTTTGTCGGAGCCGGAAACTCTATCGTCAAAGTGGAACGTCGATTGTTGTTTTGGGAGGTAACTTGCTGCGGCATCCAACCCAGAAATAGTATACCAAGGCCCGCGCGACGCTGGCTTCGGCCTCGCGAGAGCAGGCGACAAGGTTTTGCAACACGAATTCATGCCGCATTCTGGGAAGAACAATTCCGGCCTGAAACTTTTTTGTTCTTCGAACAGCAATCCGCTGCACATTCAGGCCTGCGGCCTGGCTCCGACGGGTGGCCGTAAGCTGTTACAGCAGCGGGCTTTAGCGCAGCCCCCGTTTTTGGATGAAATGGCGCAATGCGTGCTATGGCCATAACGTTAATAAAGTCTAGTACTACGATGGACTTTATGGCATACTGATCGGCCGTGAGCAATCCGGTCCCGGATTCCAGGTTCCGCGCGCCGCGAGGTTCTGGGATTTGTCACAAAGCAGGGTGAGCATGCGCACAGACGCGGTCATCGGGAAGAGCCGAGAATGCCCGAGTGACGAGGCGATTGTCGCTCAATTTGGATGGCGCGGATTACGCTCGGCAAGAGTGCGAAACGAGGAGGAACCCTTCCCCCGGGGTTTCCGCAAATTAACACTCCTTTAATAGAACGTAACACTCCTTTAATAGAGCAGGGAGTAGTTTTATTGGTCTTACATCTCTAGTACATCGATTTTGATAATAATCGCCGCCGTCGGTGGCGAAACCGGGAAATGTGCGGACAAAAGCGAATGTCGCTGCCTACCGGCTGTCCAATTGAAAAAGTTTTTTTGTTGCTTTGCGGAAGTAAATGTTCCGCGAAAACCAAAAAGGAGAGGATTGCATTTTATGAAATCAGTCAAGCACCTGTTTCTCGCGCTCCTCGACGCTGGCGGCACTTTCAGCCGGCGCCTGGGCACAAACCTCGGACTCACCCGCTCCGAAGAAGACGCACAAACACGCAGCAGCGGCAGCAGCGGCGCCGCGCAACCGGCAGTAAGCGCTGCCGACGTCCAGGCGTTGAAAGACGCCCTGGCCGCACAGCAGCAGCAGATCCAGCAACTCACGCAGCAACTGCAGCAAAATCAGCAGAACTGGCAGCAGGCCAACAGAATTTCCAGCAGGCACAGGCCGCCGCAGCCGACGCTGCCAACAAGGCCGCAGCCGCGCAAGCTCAGGCTAACCAAGAGCAAGCGACGGTGGGCACATTGCAAGGCGACGTAGCCGATCTCAAGACAACCACTGATAGCGCTGCGATGACCCTGCAAGCCGGCGAGAAGAACATCGTCGCGCCTTTGAAAGTCCCACGACGATTCACATCAAGGGGATCAGCATCACTCCCGGCGGTTTCGTCGAAGCCGCATTTGTGCGTCGGTCCCGAGAACTGGGAGCGGATCATCACGACCCCCTTCAATTCGCTGACTATGCCCGGCGCTTCGCAGAGCCAATCTGTCGGAGTTCTTCGGCTCCGCTCGCCAGTCGCGGCCTACGGTCTATGTTCAGGGCCGGTTGAAAAATGTGGAGCTTTCCGGCTACATCTCGGCTGACTTTCTGTCCGCGGGCGTCACCTCCACCGCCACCCAGACCAACAGCTACACTCTCCGTCTCCGCCAGGCCTGGGGCCAGGCCAAGTTTGACAATGGCTGGAAATTTCTCGGCGGCCAGAGCGTGGAGCCTGGTGACCGAAAACAAGGCTGGAATCGCTCCCAGCGACGATCTCGGGCAGAGTCAACGATGCCCGGCCCATCGACCATCGATCCGGGGTACACCGTCGGATTCACGTTCGCTCGGCAGTACGGACTTCGCCTGACCAAGGACTTCGGCGATAAAGTCTCGGTCGCGTTCGCCGATTGAAAACGCGCAAGGCACGCTCACCACGCACAACAACGCGTCCAATTTCCTGCTCGGCGAGGCGGGCGCCAGCAATACCTACAACACTGGCTCCACTTACACGGCCAATCCCTCGCCCGATCTCATCGCCAAGATCGCCTTTGATCCTGGCTTCGGGCACTACGAGATCTTCGGCCTGGCCGACCGCTTCACTGACCGCATCTTCCCCTGCGTGTTGAACGTACTTCGAACACCTCGGCAATGCCGCGGGCTCTGGAGCGGCCCAGCACGATCGGCGCCTATAACGCCTCGAAAGAAGGCGGCGGCTTTGGCGCCAACGCCCGCTGGACTTTGCCGACAAGCATATCGTTTTTGGCTTGCATGGCTTCGGAGGCAGCGGAGTGGGCCGTTACGGCGCAGCGCAGCTTGTCCGATATTTCCATCAATGCCGACGGGACGCGTTCAATCTGATCAAGGGCCTCCAAGGTTTGGCCACGCTGGAGTGGCACGGCAAGAAACTCGACGTCTACTCCTACGTCGGATGCGGAGTACGCGGGCCGGACGTGCAGTGCCTATGATTTCGATCCTGAGCACGACGGGAAACGGTCAGTATGTCGGCTACGGATCGCCGCTTCTTCAGCAATGCCGGCTTGCTACACCGAAACCGCTCCCTGGACAGCGGCGGCTTTGCTCCCGGGTCTCTAGCGTTCCCAATTGCACCGCCGACACGCGCGCAATCATCGAGGGCACGGCCGGCTTCTGGTACCGCTTCTACAACGGGCCCAAGGGTAGATTCCGGTTCGGCACGCAGTACTCCTATGTGACTCGTCAGACCTGGTCCGGTATCACATCCGCGGCAGGCGTCACGCCAGTCACTACGGATCGCCTGAAGGACTCGACAGCATGGTCTTCACCTCGTTCCGCTACTACTTGCCGTAAAACCAAAAATGGTCCCGCGTCAGCACTTGACGCGGGACCACTTCGATTTAGCGGAATAGCGTTAGCGAACGAGGTTAACGTCAACGAAGAACATTTAACCGACGAAAGCAAACGGCCTCTCAGCTTTCTGGAGGGGCGCCTTCCCTTCAGAATCGCCGCCGGTCCGGTTTTGGCTACTCTCCTTCTCCGGGCCGGTGGCGCTAACCTGCATGTACAGTCAAGATTAATTTAGGAAGTATCGCAGGTCAGGCTATTGCGGCATGCGAACATCCGCTCCCGGCACACTTCTACCCAGCAGGAGGAGAAGGCCGCGGCGTTCCAGTACTCGACACTCTAATGGACCTGCTTGATGGCAGCCTTGACTTTCTCCGCCACGTTCGCGGGCAGTGGCGCGTAGCTGAGTTGGCTCGCCATCTTCTGGCCGTCGGTGACCATCCAGTTCAGGAAATCGGCGATGATCTTACCTTTCTTCGGATCTTGGGCTTGTTCCGGAATCAGCAGCCAGGTAAAACTCGAAATGGGATAGGCTGTCTTGCCGGGTGCGTTGGTAATGGAAACGCGAAAATCTGCGGGCATGTTTGGCGAAGAGGCTGCCGCTTCGGTCACACCCTCAAGCGAAGCCTTCACGAAATTGCCGGCGGCGTTCTTTACCGATCCGTACGTGATCTTATTCTCCACCGCATAGATCAGTTCGATGTAGCCGATCGATCCCTCCAACTGCCGAATCTGTCCTGCGACACCTTCATTACCTTTTCCGCCCAAACCGACCGGCCATTTCGGCGATGTTCCTTTCCCGACCGTCGATTCCCACTCCTTGCTGACCTTCGAGAGATAGTCGGTGAAGATAAAAGTTGTGCCGCTTCCATCCGAGCGGTGAACCACTACGATCGATTTGTCGGGAAACTTGAGCCCCGGGATTGGCCTGAGTAATGGCAGGATCGTTCCACTTCTGGATCTTGCCCGAGAAAGATGCCCGCCAAAGCTTCGGGCGTAAACTTGATTTCGCCGCTAATCCCAGGGACATTGTAGGCCGGTACGACCGCGCCCAGCACTGTAGGAATGTGCACAATCTTGACTTTGGCTTCCTTCAGTTGTTCGTCGGACATAGGACCATCGCTGGCTCCGAAATCCACCGTGCCGTTCAAAACCTGGCGGATGCCGCCGCCGCTGCCAATGGACTGGTAGTTGATCTGCACGTCCGGGTGCAGCTTGTTATATTCGCTGAACCATTTGGAATACATGGGATAGGGAAAAGTGGCTCCCGCGCCGTTCAGTTGGGTTTGCCCCATGACTGGCAGCGTCAGTGCGAGACCTGCCAACAACACCAGCACGATGCGCAATGTCAGACGTATCACTAGATGAATCCCCCTCATTTTTGATTTAGTTGTGCAAGTTTGTTGTATGGCCGAAGTGTTAAAGGAAGGTTACAACAGAATGAATTTCTGATGAACCCACATTGTTTTCCAAGCACTTAGCGGTTTTCTTTCTTTGTCCAACCGCGCCTTTCTCTACGTTTCGATGAAACTTCCAGCACGAATCCGCATCTTCTGGCAAACTGCTTGAACGGTGAGGACGATCGGACTGTGAGCAATGGTAATGGTGATAGCAATGGCAATGACCTTCGTTATGCGCCGGGCTGGCCCGGAATCCCGCCGCGCTGGACTTCGAGTGCTAAGACCGGGGTCGGCACCGCGCTGAACCTCCACAGCCGAGTTTATTTCACGCTGAGTCACGGCATTCTCAACGAGGTCTATTTTCCCCGCGTGGATCAAGCCTGCACCCGCGACTTCGGCCTGATTGTCACCGATGGTCGCAGCTTCTTCTCCGAAGAAAAACGCCATTGCACCTTCCAGAATGTACCCATCGAGCCAGGAGTGCCAGTCTACGAACTGACAAACACATGCATGCAGAGCCGGTACCGGATCGAAAAAGAAGTGCTGACCGATCCGTGGCGAAACGTGGTGTTGCAAAAAGTTCGGTTTGTACCGCTTCAGGGAAATCTCGGCGATTACCGCGTCTATGCGTTGTTGTCATCGCATCTCGGTAATTTTGGATATGGCAACACGGGCTGGTTGGACGATTACAAAGGGAGGCCGATGCTTTTCGCACAACGCGAATCCCTGGCGCTTGCCCTGGCCTGCTCCGTGCCGTGGCTAAAACGCTCCGTCGGATTTGCCGGCGAGTCGGACGGCTGGCAAGACCTCGCACAACATTTCCAGATGACGTGGGAATATGACCGTGCAGAAAACGGAAACATCGCGCTGACGGCGGAAATCGACCTCGCGGCCTGCAACGGCGAGTTCGTTCTTGCCCTCGGATTTGGCGGAATCTGGGCCCAAGCGGGTCAGTCCGTCCTCTCTTCCCTGCTCACGGCTTACGATAACAGCCGCAGAGATTACGTCTCCCACTGGCAGGAGTGGCAGCAAACCCTCAAGAATCTCGACCAGAAGCCCCGCGAAAAAGACCTGTACCGGGCAAGCGTCGCGGTCCTGCGTTCGCACGAATCCAAGGACTTCCTCGGCGGGATCATCGCCAGCCTTTCCATCCCGTGGGGGTTCAACAAAGGCGACGAGGATCTCGGCGGCTACCATCTCATCTGGCCTCGCGACTTGGTCGAGAGCGCGGGCGGATTGCTGGCGGCAGGCGCCCACGACGACGCTCTCCGCGTGCTGCATTATCTCGAGGCCACGCAGGAAGCCGACGGACACTGGCCGCAGAACATGTGGCTGGATGGGCGTCCCTACTGGAGCGGATCGCAAATGGACGAGACCGCTTTCCCCATTCTCCTCGTCGATCTTCTGCGCCGCGAATCGCCGCGCTGTTTCGAAAATTACCAGCGCTGGTGGCCGATGGTGCGCAAGGCTGCCACTTTCATCTTGGTCAACGGCCCGGTTACGCAGCAGGACCGCTGGGAGGAAGACGGCGGCTATTCGCCGTTCACCATGGCCGCGGAAATCGCTGCCCTCCTGATTGCGGCCGATATGGCGCAGTCGCTCGGCCAGCCGCAGGCTGCCGAATTTCTGCGCCATATGGCCGACACCTGGAACTTCAACATCGAACGCCGAACCTATGCCGTGAACACCGACCTCGCGCGGCAGATCGGTGTTGAAGGCTATTACGTTCGCATCACGCCGCCACCTGACCTAGACGGGGCCGCTTCTCCCCTGCAGGGATTTGTTCCCATCAAGAATCGAGCCATCGGCAAATCGAGTGCTCCGGCGGTCGAGATCGTCAGCCCGGATGCCTTGGCGCTAGTGCGCTTCGGTCTGCGCGCACCTGACGACCCGCGAATTCTAAACACGATCAAAGTCATCGACGAACTGCTGCGTATAAAGCTTCCGCAAGGTCCGGCCTGGTATCGCTACAATGGCGACGGCTACGGAGAGCACGAGGATGGCTCTCCCTTCGATGGCACTGGGATTGGCCGTCCTTGGCCGCTCTTGGCGGGTGAACGCGCCCACTACGAACTGGCCGCTGGACGCGCTGATAATGCCGAGGCCTTGTTGGGGGTAATGGAAAATTCGACAGGAGCCAGCCGTCTGATTCCAGAACAAGTTTGGGATACGACCGATATCCCTGAGCGCGAGTTGTTTATTGGAAAAGGGTCGGGGTCGGCATGCCCGCTGGTGTGGGCTCATTCCGAATACATCAAGCTGCGACGGTCGCTCGTCGACGGCAAGGTTTTCGATCAGCCTCCGCAGACCGTGGAACGGTACTTAGTCAATAACGTATCCGCGACATACTTCAACTGGCGCTTCAACAACAAGCCCCGCACCATGCCATGCGGCAAAGAGCTGCGAATTCTTATGAATGAGCCGGCCGTCGTGCACTGGACTTTTGACAACTGGCAAACGAGTCAAGACAACCACTCCGACGACAGCGGGTGCGATCTTCAGTATGTCGATCTTCCCGCAGAAACTCTGGCCAGCGGCCGTCAAATTGTTTTCACGTTTTACTGGAAAAACCACGAACTCTGGGAAGACCGCGACTATCAGGTGGCGGTTGAGTAACGTGGAGAACGGCAGGTTGAGCGGACCAGACACTCCACGGGTTGCATTGGATTCAGTTGCCGGACGCGCTGGCCGCTCGCGCACGCCGCGCCGTCGCTGCGCGTCCGGTGGCTCGCGCTGCCACTAACAAGGTGCCTCCTCGTCGCGACAGCGATCCCAGCCACACCAGCGGCATGGCCACACAGGAAAAAAAGGGAGCGGACACTCCGCTGACGATTTTGTCGATCAGTGTGCCGCGCAGCTTCTTCTTAGTCAGAAAATCGAAGAGCACATTGGGCGTCGACAAGACCGCGTTCAATGCGCTCTGCCACCATCCCATTAGGTCGTATTCAAACTCCTGGTGCCAGTGCGCCACCGGAACAAATTCGGTCCGATGCAGCATTCCGTCAATGGAGGCCGCGGTGAAGTGATAGAGGTGGCGGGGTACATCCAAATGCAGCCAGCTCGCCCCAAAAGTCTTGGACTGTAGTCCCTCAAAGTCCGGTACGGCGATTAACACCAGCCCATTATCCGCGACCAGGCTCCTGATGCTGGCAATTACCGACCAGGGATCCGGCATATGTTCGAGGCTGTGCCAAAGGGTTACGCAGTCGAACGGCCCCAAGGCTGCACATTCGTCCAGATTGCTGAAGACTTCAAGTCCCAGACGACGGGCCGGAACTGCATTGAGCTCGCTTCCGATGACCTCCCAGCCGCACTCGCTAGCGGCCCTTAGAAACGTTCCTTCTCCACATCCAATGTCGAGCAGACGTTTGCCGCGCCCTGGCCCCGCCATCCTGGTGACCAGAGCAATCCGGCGTTGATCACAGAGGCGAGTTGTGATCCCGTGGCGGGCGCCGTGGTATCCGGCATAATGAGGCTGCAAGTCGTCCGGGGCCGGGTGCGTAACTCCCATTCCACATACCGGGCACTTCAACACATCAAACTGCAATCCAGTCGTTGGGTCCGGGATCCCGCACAAGTGCGACTCAAGCCGGTTCGCGCACATCGGGCAAGCGCCGTTTGCAGTTTCACCCATCATCCTAATTATTTCCGGGAAGAGCGCAACCTCGGAGAACAAACGGCGCAACGCGGTGACGAAGGTACTGTGGAAGACGTGACCCCTATCAGTCCTGCCTAGGTTGGTCGTAACAGCCAAACGCTGCGGGCGCGACGCTGCTAAACTCTCACTGGTATCAGATTCCTTTCGAGGCCCCATGCGCACTCTCAGCGTGTTTGTTATGGTCGTAATGATGACCTTATTGACGAACGTTCTCGCGGTATCGCAGACCCTACCCGCCCCCCAAGCCATCACCGATCCGAAGCAGATCGCGTCCAAGCCCGACGCCCGGGTAGAGAAGAATCTCTCCATTGAGAAGCTTTACATGACGCGCCAGGTCGGCGGTTCGACGTGGTCGCCCGATGGCAAGACGGTCGCCTTCATCAGCAATCTGAGCGGGCGCAATAATCTTTGGCTGGTGCCATCCGAGGGCGGATGGCCGATGCAACTCACGGTGAGCAATGAGCGCCAGACCAGCCCGACCTGGTCGCCGGACGGCAAGTGGATTGCCTACATGTCCGATTACGACGGTGACGAGCAGTGGGACATTTTCCTGGTGTCGCCCAAAACCGGGCAGGTCAAGAACCTTACCAATACGCGGGAGATTGCGGAAGAAAGTCCTGCATGGTCGCATGATGGCCGTTACCTCGCTTACATCGTCAAGCCGAAGACTTCCTCGGTGTTTGAGATTGACGTTTATGACACGGTGCTACGCGAGGTGAAGCACCTGACCACCGGAACCGCCAATGACCGCATGAACGTTGCGCCGATCTGGTCCGCCGATGATACGTTTATCGTCTATACGCAGGAGCAGTCGAAAGGAACGGACTCAAATATCTTTCTGGTCGAAGTTGCCAGCGCGCAAAGCACGCTGCTGACTCCGCATGACGGCGAACGAAATTATTCGACGCGAGTGACATTTCGCCCGATGGCAAGAACGTTCTGATCACGTCTAATGCCGGAAATGGTTATGAGAACGTCGGTTTGCTCGACATTGCGACCAAGAAAATCCGCTGGCTGACACAGGACAAATGGGAAATCTCTGGCGAGAGTTTTTCTCCCGACGGAAAGTTTCTCACCTACACCGCCAACATCGATGGCAACGCCGACATTTATCTCTATGACATCGCAGCCGGAAAAGCGCGCGACCTCGCGTTTGCCGAAGGGAGTGAACCAGTCTGCGGGCAACCCTTCTCCTTTCACCGCGACGGGTCGCGCATGCTCTATCTCACACACTGGCCCCACCGCTCCCGGCGACCTGTGTGATCTATACGTTCAGTGACAAGCGATCGCACCCGAACATATCGCGCCAACTTACTAATTCGCTAGTCGGCGGCGTTCGCGCCGAGGATATGGTCGAACCGTACCTCGTCCACTATCCCAGCAAAGATGGCAAGTGGACGATCTCCGCATTCGTCTATGTCCCCTATAACCTGCCGCGCAACGCCCAGCATCCTGCGATCGTCTACGTCCACGGCGGTCCGACGGCGCAGACGATGAATAACTTCAATCGCTTCGTCCAGTACATGGCGAATCAGGGCTACCTGGTAATCGCTCCCAACTATCGCGGATCGACTGGCTACGGAAAAGAATTTCAGCAGGCGAATCTTTTCGATATGGGAGGCGGCGATTTGCAGGATGTGCTGGCCGCCGCCGACTGGATTCAGCAGACGGGCTATGTCGATCCCAAAAAACTAATTCTCATGGGCGGCAGCTATGGCGGCTACATGACGATGATGGGCGTCACCAAGGCTCCGGAAGTGTGGGCGGCAGGCGTTCCGATCGTGCCCTTTGTGAACTGGTTCACCGAGATTCAGAATGAGGACCCCGTACTGCAGCAGTCAGATCTGGCCACCATGGGCGATCTTGAGAAGAACAAGGCGCTTTACGAAGATCGATCGCCCATCAATTTCGTCGACCGCATCAAAGCCCCGCTGTATCTTCTGGCGGGCGGCAACGATCCTCGTTGTCCCAAGGAAGAAGCGCAGCAGGTGGTGGAGGCGGTCAAGAAGCGCGGCGGCGTAGTCGAATACAAAATCTACGAAAACGAAGGCCACGGCTTCGCGAAGGTCGAAAACCAGATTGACGCCTACAAGCGCGTGGCCGATTTTCTGAAAGCGCACGTTCCGCCCGCGGATTGCAGTTGTTCGCTGAATGAGTAGTACTCTGCATCTCCGATGTCCTTACGGCACTGAATGAATGCGCGCGCGTGGCGCTTCTTGGCTGCTTCCAGCCGCAGCATCACCATGTAGAGGACGATCCCCACGTTGATCACGATGATCAGCAGTCGAATCCAGTCTGGGCGGCGCAACAGATCGGCGACTTCGAACGGGATATACATCGAGCCGTGGCAATGGCCATCCACTCCGCCCAGGGACCGTACGTACCACAACCCGTAGGCCTCGACGAAGCGCAGGATCACGTAGACTGCCGCCACCACTGCAATCTTCCACAGGCGCACGTCGCTGATGCGGTAGACGAGATCGATGAAGACGCCGACGAAGTGGTGATGGGGATTGGCGTGAACAAATTCCAGGAAGCTTTCGGCAACTCCCCAGATATCTTTGTGCCGCATCGAGAACACACCCAGACCGGCGAGCAGAACCACGATTCCCTTCGTCAAGTTCGAAGGTGGCGACCGTGCGCACGCCTTTGATGTGCGCGGGATCGTCGATTCTGGGATGCGGGATTACTGGGATGCATTGTGTTGTGAAAATTGATTTCCGGATCCGGGCATGATCTCCGGGGCAAGATCGCGGATTCATTCTAAAGCGTGGCCCCAAGGAGCAGTTGCAATTTCGATGCGCTTGCGGTGTCACTACAGCGATACCACGATACGAAAAGATACGAAAATTGACTCTTAGCCTTGCTGGCGGATGCTGGCGCGCAACTCCTCGACGATCTCCTTCGCGGCTTGGTGCGCGGCATTCACTTTGGGTGACATCGAACGAGATGGCGCCGACTCGCGCGTGGCCGCCTCCGCCATAACGCTCGCAGACTTTCGCCAGATTGACGGTGGGCTCTCGTTTGGCCCACGGATTCGACCCGACCGAAACTTTTACCCGAAAAGAACTCTTGCTCAATCCGACACTGTAGACCGAATCGGGATGCAGATAGTACGGAACAAATTTGTTGTAGCCTTCCTGGTCGAGGTCGGTGATGTCGAAAAAAATCGTGCCGTCTTTTTCTTCCGTACGCTCGCGCAAAATATCGATCGAACGCTCGTGGCGTTCGAGCAACGGCGGCAGGACGGCGGCTACAAACGGTTCTTCCAGATATTTTCGCCAGCGGATGGTAGGCGAGCAGCGGAATCATTTTCTTGACGAAGTCGCGATCGCTCGCAGCTTCGATAGCCATGGTCAGCTTCATCGCGGGAGCTTGCATTTCCACCGCCGATTTGGCGTCTTCGTACATGGCGCCGTCAACGATGTCGGTCCATTCGACCAATTCCGCCACCTGGCAGGGATCGAAGCCAAACCGCTCTTTGGCAATCATGGCAATGAAACTGGTGCAGGACTTGAAGGCCGGATCATAGAACTTGCGGTTGCTCTGATCCTGCTCGAAGTGGGCGGCGTCGTCGGGCGAAAGAAAAGCGCTTTCGTGGTGATCGAACCACCAGGTGATTTTGGGCGAACTGGAATACTTGAAATCGACAATGGCATTCTCGTCGCCATCGAACTGGTTTCTCGTCGAACAGCGCACCCGCGCGATGCAGCAGGCCGGAGTAAACGAAGTCCACATCGCTGCGGATTCGTTCCCGGTAGAAACGCGAGAACAGGGCGGCCGAGGAAGCGCCGTCAAAACATTTGTCGTGATAAAAGACCCGCACTCGCAAAATTGGCTTCCCTTACCCCGGTCGTTCAGTTCCCGGGCGTGAAGTGAAAAACAACTAGAGTTGCTGGTTTGGAGAATTATGTCAAGGCAAGATTTTGACCACGTCGAGACCAAACGCTGCCATCGAAGGACCAAGGTCCGAAGGATTACAATCTGCCCGTCACTTTTTCCGGCGCCGGATCTTGAAGTCGAAACTGACGACTCCGTTCTGGTCGCGTAGCGCCACGATGGAAATCGTTCGCGTGATGTTGTACTCCAACTGGATGATCTGCTGGTTCGAAACCGAAACGTTGGTGCTATAGGTCAGCGTTACATTGCTGGCCACTTGCTGCTCGACGGTGACCTGCGGCCCTCGAACCACGGCCGTTTCACTGGTGAGTCCCTGGGGATCGACCTTGACCCGGCTGGCTCCGAACAGTTTCTGCAGACGGCTGTTGACGGTGCTGTTGAGCGCCTGATTGATCAGCAGGTTCGAAGCGTCACCGCCAAAGCCGAAAAGGATGATCCGGTGGTCGCTGCCGCCGCCGACTCTTCCTGCGTGCGGCCGAGCGCCAGGAGCGCGATCACGTCTGCTTCGGGAAGCTGCGGCTCCGATTGCCAGGTGACTTTCAAGCCGTTGGGCTGGCTGGCGTCGCCGCGGAATTGCACGGTGATGTCGTAATCGCGCACGCGCGTGGTCGCACGCAGATCGATTACCGGCTGCGTCTTGGACGGATTGGCGAAGGTGACATCGCCGCGTTCCAGGTTGTACTTGTTCCCGTTGAAATTAATTTCTCCTTCCAGAACTTCCACTCTTCCGAGAATTGCCGGCCGTTCGGCAGTGCCTCGAACATGGAGGTCGGCATTGCCGGAAAGCCTGGCTATGGCAGTTTGCATCTGCAGTTCCGGAGTCGTCGTTACGTGAACATCGAGCTTAAGGCGGTTCTGCAGACTATCGCTGTCCGCGAGGAACACGGTCTGTCGGCTTCTTTCGATGTAAGCGCCGAAGTCAAACCCGGGAGTAACGGCCAGTTTCGTGACCAGCACATCTCCGCTCAGCACAGCGGCATTGGAGCTGCCGGTCAGCCGGAGGTCCGCGTTCGCCGTGGAACTTACACCCGGGGGATACCGCAAGCGAACGCCCTGCGCCGTTGCCCCGAAATCCAGAAGAAAGGCGCCACCCTGGTAGGTGGCGGAGCCCGTCAATTTCACGGTGCCGCCACCCGTAGTGCCGGTTAGGCTCTCGATCTGGACGCGATTGCGATCGAACTGCAACACGCCATTCATATCGCTCAGGCCACTGGGAAAGTCGTTGTGGCTGACGAACGTGTTCTTCACCTCCAGGCGTCCCTGCAATACGGGGTCAAAAAGTCTGCCGCTGGCGTTGATCTTTACTCCCAGCGTCCCTCGCGCCAGAATTTTCGGATTGAGGGACTGGAAGAGCGTCATATTGACCGTACCGTCCATCCCGAGGTCGACTTCTTGAGTGCCGGCCAAATGGACTCGGCCGTGCGCCGTGAAATCCGTTCCGCTTCCCGCCAGATGCAAACTTTCGACCAGCACAACCTGATCTGCCACTTCGAAGCGAATGGGACCGACGTTTTGTACCTGCACGTGCTCCACCTCAACGTTGAACGACTGAAGTTCGGCGGAAGCTTTCAATTCGCGCGGCATTCGCAGCGGACCGCGGACGTGAAGCGTTCCCTCCAGAGGAGATCGTCCCGTGATTTTCCCCGGCAAGTAAATGCGCAGCAGCGAATTAACGTCGAGATGATGGAAGGCCAGGTTCAGATCGGCAGGAAAATCTGGCTCCAACCCAACGCTGCCCAGAATGGTCAAGTCCGCTTCACCGAAATCGGAGTGCGCGTTGAGATCGAGTTGCCGTCCATGGGTGACCGCATCGACATAAAAATCTCCAACCCGTTCCTTGTCGAGGGCAAGGCCTTTCAGATGGACGTGCCCTTCGACCGATGGCTGGTCGGCAGTGCCGCTGATGCGCACGGTGAAATCGGCGCTGCCATCGGCTGTGAAGCGGTCGCTCTGCAGGCGCGGGAAACGAGCGAGATCAAGATTGCGCCCCGTAAGGTTCAAGCGAAATTCGTTCTGCGACAACAGATTGGGATTAGAGCCCTGCTCCCCGAGACTCGACAAAGTGAAGCTCGAAGTGCTGACAGCGGCGTTGCCGGAAATTGGCGCACCGTAAACACTAGCGGCGATGTTGTTGAAGTAGAGCTCGCCATTCGCGAAACGGAGATCGCTTGTCATCAGAGGAACGTCTACTCCGTATGCCATGCCGTTGTGGAGATCGATGTGTCCATCTCCGTGCGGATTGGCTTCCGTACCCGAGACCGTGACGGCCATGTTCAGAGTACCCGCAACGGGCCGCGTAACTCCGGCGAGTTGTGCGAACTCGGACAGGTTCGCGTTGCGCAGGTCTAAGTGCAATGTAAAAGAATCGTTCTCGCGAAATGCAGCGCCTGTGAGTTCGGTACTTACGTCAAAGTGCGCGGTGGCATGACCATGAATGAGCGACCCATTACGCGCGGCGAAATGACTGCTGGAGTATTGCAGCGTGGTGGTAAGCGCATCCCAGTGGACCGCGCGCGCGGAGATTCGTTGCGTCGCGGGCAAGGTCGTGTCGAAGTCGTAGACTTCGAGATTACCGCCCACGGCCAGCGCGGAAAGCTTACCGCTGGCATTGCCGGTGAAGTTCGCCCAGCCGTGAACGGCAAACGGTAAAGTCGACGACGCAGGATGCGATGGACCGTAGTGCGATGAACCGAAGCTCGATGACCGATACGCCGCTTCGAGTAGCGGCGCCCATTCCTTCATGTTATGTGTTGTAATTGAAAACCGCAGTGCCGAATTCGCAGCCAGATTCCCCGTGGCGGTGAGTTCCGAGCCCGGCGTTGTCAAGTGCAGTTGGGATACTTCCAACTCGTCGCGCGAGCCGCGATAAACACCATCAACCTGGCCGAGCACTGGAATCTCACCGGGCGCCGGCTTCAGCGGTGGCACAATGCCAAGTTTCAGCCGAGTTTCCGCATCCCGAATCGAACCCACCCAAAGCATATCGACCGAACCGCTGGTACTTCCATTAAGGGCGAGACGATCGAGTGGAAACTCTGGTGAACTCAGCAACTGTATAGCCGGAAGCAGCGGAAAGCCCGCCAATTGCAGGCGCACCGAACCACGCTGCAGACTTCCCTCCCGAACTCGTCCGACGACGCGGCGACGCTTAGGGACTGGCGATGGTTCGAGCGAACTCTGCCAGTTGGTCACATCGGCGTCGCCCTGCAAGTCGCCACCCAGCAGGTTCGCTTTGATCGAAGAAAGGTGAAAGCGCTCGGGTGTCAACGAGAACCCCGCGTTGATGCGGCCATTTCGCATCAACACTTTGCCATTCGACCATTCGATCTCTTTGGCCTGTACTTTCCCCTCGGTGGAAAAATCCTGCAGGTTCCAGGAACCTTTGCCTTCAAACTGAACCGTACCTTTGCGAACATGAGCCTGTCGTGTCAGCGAGGCGAGTTCGCCGAGATCGGCGACACCGTGATAATTGCCGGTCAGTTGAGGATTGTGAAAGTCCTGCACAGCGCCCGCGAAATGAATTTCAGATTTTCCGTAAGTCGCCGTCAAACTGCCGATATCGGCGCGTCCACGGGACAGAACCAGCGCAACGTCCCCCCGCCACGCAAACGAGGGGTAATCCTGAAACTGCGTGGTTACGCTTCCCACCGCGACATGGGTTTCGTATTGCTTCCGCAGCAGAGAGTAGTTCAGGAGCAGCGCCAGATCCCGGGCCGTAAAATCGAACGGCATTTTCTTGTCTTCCCATAAGACTTCGCCCCGTTGCGCCTCGATGCGCGAAACCGAAAGCGAGATGAGTTGCTCGAGTGGCCCTTGGCCGAACGAGACCTTCGCCGGCGGCACCGGAGCGTTCGTCGTGCCATCCGGATAAACGATGATGTGGACGACCGGATGTTCCAGGAGAAGCGAATGCAGTCCGACCGTGGTGCTGAGCAGCGAAATGATTTTCAGTTCCGCCTGCACCCGGTCGACGTGCAGAAAGGGAGCCTGATCCGATGCTTCATGTCCGTGGATGGTGAGATTGCGAGCGTCTACACGCAGTCGGAAAGGAATGGTGTGGAGTTCTCCAAGTTCGACACGGCCGCCAGTGAGTTTTTCCGCGGTCGCGATCACCCGGCGACGGACCGTCTGTTGAAAAGAATTCGTAGTGACGTACCAGCCGAGCAGAGCAAAAGCCAGCAAGCTGAAAACGCAGAACGCCAGAAAAAGTTTCCATAGAATGCGCCGGCGCTCGGGAGGAACTGGCTCGCTGGCTTGCTCGGGCGATGGCTCGCTGCTGGACTCGGTCATTGATCAGTCATTTGCTACGTCGATCGCTGATTCACTATTACGCTGGCTGACTTTTAATCAGTTCAACGGTTCTGCGCTGCGGTGCCGGGTTGGGGTGACTTGATCTGGCTCCCGGAACGTAGACTGGCCAGCCAGCCCGAGAGCAGTTCGTTCATTTTCTTCTCGGTCAGCAAATCCTTAATTCGGCCGAACACATCGGTCAACGGAGCGGCACGGCTGCCTGCCTTTTTCATATTGGGCAGCAACTCATCGTGGTAGTAGGCCTCGACGGCTTGTTGATCGATCTGGATCGAGGGCCGCAGACGGTCTTCCACCAGCTTCATCAGCCGGATCTGGTCGCCCAGTCTCTTCTCGAGCTCGCGTTGGGTCAACCCATAACGTTGCAGCATGGCGGTCCAATGCTCGTCGGTGGCACCTTCCGAATTGAGCTTGCGAACTTCGGCGACGCGGGCAGCGATCTGGTCCGCGGGAGCAGGCTGCGACGGCCGCACCTGTTCCCGGAGCAGTTCCTGATCAATAAGGCGATCAAGGGCCGCTTTGCGTTCGATCGCAGTGAACGAGTCCGGATCGCGTCCATTTGACAGGGCCTCGAAGGCCACTTCCTGTTCCCAATCGCTCTGCAATACCACGTGGCCATTCACATTAGCCACCACCCGATCGATAATCGGACCGGCTGCGGCTTGCACCGCCAGCGCCAGACTCAGCCCTATGACGAGCGCGCCAAGCCTCACGATCCCGGTTATTTCAAACTTGGCCACTTCTAGTTGGATGCGGGGGAACTTCATCAGAATGACTGTCCTACGCTAAAGGAAAAATTAAAATGCCCGGCTCGCTGATATCCAAATTGCCCAACCTGCTGCCCAGACTCTTTGTTGATCGTTATATTGTTATAGCTGGGAAAGTACGGTGGATTCAAGTTGTACCCGAAATCGAACCGCAGTGGGCCGATCGGCGTCTGGTAGCGCACCCCCACACCAACCGCCTGCGAAGCGTAGTTGTAGTTGCACTTGAGGTGCGTCGTTTCCTTAAAACAGTCCTCTTGATCGGGCTGATGAAAACGCGCCAGGCTGGGAAGCATTTCCTGAGGCCGGGCAAAAACATTGCCCATATCTTCGAAAAGCGTGAAGCCGATATAGTCATTCAGGTAAGGCATTCTAACGCTGGGAAAACGCATCTCCAGGCTGTTAAGAAACAGCGCACTGCCGCCGACAGGATATCCGGTGAAGGGATCGCGCGGCCCTGCCTGATTCAGTCCAAAACCGCGGTTGGAGTTGCCTCCGCCGCTGAACAAGCGCTCCGGCAGGGGAATGAGACTCGCGCCGCTGGGCACGGCCTGCGCCGGGTCCACCACAACCGTCTTCCCGAATGGATTTTCAATGCCGACTGTGGTGGACCGTGCGAACACGAAGCTTCGGCCCGTACTCCGATTTTGAAAAAATTTGTGATAAGTAGAATTCTTGGCCAGAAACCGGCTGAAATCGGCCGCGGAACCAAAATAGCTCGCGGCCACGCCGCCCTCGATCGTAGTGTAGCTGCCACGGGTGCTTTCCAGATCATTGTCGCGACGGTTGCGCACATAGATAAAATTGGGCGTTCCCACCTGGGTCGGCTGCGAGAGTAGTGGAATCAGATTGCTCGTAACTTCAATATTGCTAGCCTCTACACGGCGATAACTGAAGCGATAGGCGAGAGTTGTAAGCTCCCGGTCCTGTAATTTGAACAGCACCTGCGAGATTTGCAACGTACCTTCCAGGCGTTTCGACGTGAAGGTTGTGACGTCCACGGTATTGTCGTAGAGCGCCGTGGCCGTAAACCGGAAGTTGTCCAGATTCATCAGGTTGGGCATGTCATAGCTGATGAGCGCTTTCTGCTGCAGCTTCCCAAGAACGCCTTTCATCGTGATGGTTTGATGGCGACCGCCCACGTTGATGCGGTTGACGCCGAGAGAAACCATCGGACTGACGCCGGTTCGTCCGAGCGGTTGGTTCACTCCATAGGTGGGCTGTCCGGTCTGGAATTCGAAACCAACGCCATAATCGAAGGTGTAGCGATCGGCTTCGCTCGTCGTGACCAGCACATTCTTGCGCGACTCCGTGCCGTCAGGATTTTGGATGGCTGTCTCTACCTGCTTGAACAGGCCGAGGTCGTAGAGGCGCCGCTGACTCTCCAGCATATCTTTCTGGCTCAGCGGTCCCCCCGGCTTCACCCGGATCGCCCGGCGGGCCACGCCCGGGCGGGTATGGTGCAATCCATCGACAAAAAGCTGGTTGACGAAAAATTGCTCGCCTTCATGAATTGTGAAAGTTACACCCACGCGCGGCAAGGTTTCGGTGGATGGAACCGGGACATAGGTAACCTCGACGTTGGCATTGGGAAAACCGTTATCGAAATACTTTCCCATGATCGCGTCGCGGTCATCCGCCAAACTCGATTCGTCAAAGGCCTGTCCTTCTTCGGTCTGAAGTTCGGGAAGCAGTTCCTGCGGCAGCGTATAACTACCCTCGATGCGAACCGAGGCGACACGCGTCTGCGGACCCTCTTTCACGACGATCTCGATAGCCAGTTTCGACGGATCGCCCTGATAGCGGGTCGCGAGTCTGCTGGTCACCTCCGCCTGCCGGAAACCACTCGCACGATAGAGATTCCGGATACCCTCCACATCCTCTTCGAGCAGCGCTTCACTGTATCGTCCGTGACTGAACAGGCGCCCGGCAGTTTGATCCCGCATGCGCGAGCGAATCAAGGCGTCGGGGAAAAAATGATTGCCGGAAATACGAATCCCAGCCAGTTTGTGGCGATCTCCGGGCATGATGGCATACACCACCTGCAGATTCTTGTTGTCCTCGGTGTTGTGCTGGCTCACGCTGACGGAGGCCTCGAAGTAACCCAGAGTCTGAAGCTGGTTCTGAATATTGCGCCGGCCTTCGTTGAGCAAATCATCGTCGACTGCGCCTTCTTCGTAGATTGGGACCAGCTTGTGCAGTGTGCGCTGGCTGAGCTTGAATCCATCGGCGGCAATCTCCACCACTGGCCCACGCTCCACTTTGAGAGCGTAGTCCACAACATTGCGCGTGGGCTGGTAGGTGCGACTGGCTACCTCGACCTGGGCGAGAAGACGATTTTGCTTCTGATAGCGGCGCCGAATTCGTTGCAGGGCGCGCGTAATGCGGTTCGAGCTGGCCCGATCGCCGGAATGCAACTTTCCAATTTCCTTGATTTCCGCGACGGAATAGCCGGCATCGCCTTCCAGCGTGATCTCTCCCACTTGGGCGCGCGGTCCGCGGACAACATGAAACGTCATATTCACCTGATGTTGCTGCTCGTCGCGTTGCTCGGAGATCGTCACCTTCGACTGATGATAGCCATTCTCTTCCATCACTCGCTGGATGCCGGCCCGAGCGCGGTCGAGCTTTTCCGGAGCGTATAGTTCGCCAAGCTGCAGGCGGCTGGCACTCGCCAGTTGGTTGGCCGAGGGATCGTTGGAGACGCCCTCGATTGTCAGCATGCCGACAAAACAATTCGCGACGGTCAAAAAGCGCAGCCGGATGCCGGCCGTTTCGGTCCGATCCACTTCGGCTTGAATATCTGCGAACCGGCCCGTGGCAAAAAGCGCCTGCATGGCATCGTGCAGGTTGTCGCGCGTGAGCGACTCGCCGATTTTGAGCGGGGTAGCCGCCATCAGCGCCGCCGCTTCGTCTGCCGGAACGCCGGGCAACTCAATCTGATCAATCGTCAGTCCCAGATATGGCGTGATGGTTCCAAAGTTCGCTCCGGACTGCGCGGGTGATTCCAGTTGCTGGCCCGACTGCGTTGAAGTCGTTGCCCAGCTCGAGGCGTTAGCCAGAAGCAACACAACTGCCAGCACGAATTGGACGCTCCGTTTGGTGAATCCGGAGTTGTCGTGACCGCCGGCAGTTGCTGAGCTTTTCCCGACTGGGCCAGCGCCGGCTCCCACGTTAACAGCAGGCATCCGTCGCCGCCCTCGCAAGTTTTCCCGAAATTCTGGCCCGTCAACCATCCCACTTATCGGGTTCGATGAAGCGTAAAACGGCATTGTTGCTCGCGTAAGTAAAAGTTTGATGCCCGGCGAACCTATAATAGCCGTTTGGAAGCCCCGTGAAAGGTAATCGCTAAGGTGAGCGCCGGAAATCGACGCTTGGGAATCGACCATTGGAAAACCGATTGGAAAACAACGAACGGTATTCGCGGCAGGTATTGTTTCAGGAGATCGGAGCGCAGGGACAACAAAAGCTGTCCCAATCCCGCGTGGTCATCGTCGGGTGCGGCGCCACCGGTTCAGCTCTGGCTTCTCTGCTGGCGCGTTCGGGCGTCGGGACGCTGCGAATTCTCGATCGTGATTATGTCGAGCCCAGCAATCTGCAACGGCAAACCCTATTCGACGAAAACGACGCTCGCGAATCCGTGCCAAAGGCGATCGCAGCGGCCCGGCAGATTGCTCGTTTCAACTCTCAGATTGCGGTCGAGGCGCACGTCGCCGACCTCGTTCCTGCGAACGTCGATTCCCTGCTCGGTGGAAGTGACCTCATTCTGGATGGTACCGACAATTTCGAAACGCGCTATCTGGTCAACGACTACGCCGTTAAAAATTCTGTTGCCTGGATTTATGCCGCCGCGGTGGCGAGCTATGCCGTCACCATGAATATCCTGCCCGGCGAAACCGCCTGCCTCGCCTGCCTCTTTCCGGAACCCCCGCGGGGTACGGTCGAGACCTGCGAGACCTCCGGCATCTTAAACTCCGCTGTGAACCTGGTAGCGTCGATTGCGGCCACCGAAGCGTTGAAGTTCCTGGTGGGCACCCGCGAAAAAATGCGCCGCACGCTTTTGTCCTGGGACGTGTGGACAAACGAGCGTGCGGAGTTGGCAGCAATTCATCCGCGACAGGGATGCCGAGCCTGTGCGCGGGACTTTATTCATCTCGCGGGCGAAGGCCGTCCGCACATTACTTTATGCGGCAGAAACTCCGTGCAGATTCACGAACGCCAGCGGCCGGTGGACTTCACCGAGCTAAGCGCCCGCCTTCAACCTCTAGGCAACGTTCGCCACAACGAATTTGTCCTGAAGTTCTGGCGCGAGCCCTACGAAATGACCCTGTTCCCCGATGGCCGGGCGATTATCAAGGGGACAACGGACACGGCCATCGCACGGAGTTTGTATGCTCGATTCGTCGGAAGTTAGTAAGTAGCCGGCGTCCCGCTGGCAACGACGGAGTAGCGGACGAGACGCCGGTGTGCGACAAGCCCGTAACTCCAAAGTTCCTCACTGCGCCAATCCGTTGCAGGTAGTGCGCACCGATTTTCACCTGGCTCGAGCGCGGATTCGCCGGAACTTCAGTGATTTACCCCAGAGCACCCCGTATCTCCGAATATTATCGTTCTGCTCGCCCCAAGGAGACTGGCCAGCAAACTGCACTTATACCCGAGATGTATTAGTCCCCTGTGGAGGTAGTATGCGACCCTATTTGGTTCTCAGTGCGCTAGTTCTGGTGTCGGCAGTAGCCTTCGGGCAACCGCCCGCTCCTTACTCCGGCTCTTGTTTTTATTACGGATGCGGCCCCTATATCCCGCGTCTGACCACGCCTGAAATCTCCCTGCAAACGGTATCACCGAATCCGGTGGGAGCGACGAACGCCACCACGGGCTTGATTGCAGGCGCGACCAACTCGACCCTTTCGCAAATTCAGGGATCAACGAGTTCCGAATACTCCGTGGCCGTGTGGCTGCAGGGCGGCGACACCCCGCTGATTACCCGAGATATCAACCTGTCGCCCGGGCGCATCAACCGCGAAGGTCACGTCATGCGCGAATCGATGCACGAACCACGTCCGCTTGGACCCCCGCCGCTCGAAGAGCGCTCACGTCAATTCCGCGCACGCGAAGAGCGTCATGAAGAGCAGGGTCAACGCAAATCTGAAGAAGCGCGCGCTGACTGGACTTTTATCACCGGCGCCGCCGCCGTTCCAACGCGTTTCCAAAAGGCCGGTCGCGCCTATAACAATGGAGACGTCTCGCGCCAGAATGACAAGAACGGCATGGTGAAATACGACGGCAAGACGGAGAAAATCTAGAAGCAAATCTCAGCTCTTAGCTCTTACTTTCCGGCTCTCGATCACGCTGCCTGGTGATCGAGAGCCGTTGTCGCTTCGGATGATGATCCGCGTCCCCTCAAGAACCGAACATTCTAGAATCCAATCTGCTATCTTCTTGCGAGTCGCACTTCTTCACAAATGAAAACGTCCCGGGTGCCGTTGGGCGCCGCGGATGAGGACTCATCATGCCTGAACTTGCACGCCCTGAGCCGTCCCGCTTTTACCGCTGGATGGTGTTGATCGTTGTCAGCCTCACGATGTTTGGCAATTACTACGTCTACGATTGCATCGCACCGATCGCCGACCTGCTCTCAAAACAACTCGGATTCACCGATTCCAACATCGGACTTCTGCAGGCCATCTACAGTATCCCGAACGTCTTCATGGTGCTGATCGGCGGTTACATAGTCGATCGCATTGGCGCGCGCAAGGCAATCTTTATCTTCGGAACCATCTGCCTTCTCGGAGCTGTAATCACTCTTTACCCAGACAGCGGGTGGCTGCAAACAGGAGTTGTCGGGCTCGTCAACCTCGCTGTTCCGGTTGTCAGATTAATCGGCCACATTCCCTTGCTCTCCAGAATCGATTTCATCCACGATCTGGCCTCAGTCGAAAAGATCTCGACGGCAAGAGGCGCATTGGTGGCGGGCATGTCGGCGGGGCGCCTCGTGTTTGGGATGGGCGCCGAATCGCTGATCGTCGCTGTCACTACGGCCCTAGCGAAGTGGTTCCGCGGCAAAGAGCTGAGCTTCGCCTTCGGCATCAACCTGATGATGTCTCGCGCCGGGTCGTTACTGGCACAATGGTCTCCATCATGGGCAGGGTTCGCGTATAACCGGTGGCGAGGACCGTTACTGATCTCAGTTGTCTTCGCAACTTTCTGCGTGACTGGCGCCATTCTCTACTGGGTCATGGAGGTTCACGCCGAGAAGCGCTACCAGGTCGGTCCGGCTGGCTCAACCGATAAGGTCGTTTTCAAGGATCTTACGTCGTTCGGTCTTTCCTACTGGTACATCGTCGCACTTTGCATAGTGTTTTATTCGGCAATTTTTCCTTTCGAGACTTTTGCCTACAAATTCTTCATGGATGCGCACCACACAACCAGGGAAGCGGGCGGGGATCTCGTAGGAATGTTGACCATCTTCACCATGTTCGGAACTCCCTTCTTCGGAAAATTTGCCGATAGGATCGGCAAACGCGCCCTCCTGATGATGATCGGCTCCGTGCTCCTGATTCCCGTTTACCTGATGATGGCGTACATCCACTCTTCGACCTATGTCACCGTCTACTTCCCTTCCACGTCCGCCGATGGGCATTTTGCGTTCATGCCGCACAATTTGCCTCCGATCCTCTTGTTGACGATGGCCATGATGGGCGTAGCCTTTTCGCTCATCCCGGCCGTAATGTGGCCTTCGGTTGCCTACATCGTGGACCAGTCCAAGTTGGGCACCGCTTATGGACTCATGACCATGATCCAGAACATCGGCTTGGCAGGCTTTAATCTCTTGATCGGTTGGGCGAACGACCATAGCTACGCCAGCGCCGAAAATCCGGCGGGATACCGACTGGGGATGTGGATCTTTTCGATTCTGGGATTCCTGGGAGTATTGTTCGCCTTCCTCCTCCGAAGACGGGAACTCGGACCGCACGGCCACGGCCTCGAAACAATTACGGCCAAGGGATGATAAAGCCGAGCACTGGGGAGTTGGGCGTCCTCGCCTGTCCCACCGCACCCTGAGGTTACGAAAGTGATCTGCGGGCTAGCTTAGCCGAGTACTTTGGTCGGATAGAGCCTCCGGCGAACTACAGTTTTTGGTATTCTGACGCTTGGCAACGGTCGGGAGTTTCTCGGCAAATTAATACAACACAAAGAGTTTGACGCCGCATCAGAACGAATAGCGGCCGGAAAAAAAGCGACTTGACCGACCCGAAGCAACGCATCACCGAAGCAGAAGCGATTGAGCAGGCAAAGCAAGGTCACGAAGCTGCGTTCGAGACTTTGTATCAGCTGCACAAACGCCGCGTGTACTCGCTATGTTTGCGAATGGTTTCCAATCCCGCTCAGGCCGAGGATCTGGCCCAGGAAGCGTTTCTCCAACTATTTCGCAAGATCGGCACCTTTCGCGGCGAGTCTGCGTTTTCCACCTGGCTGCATCGCATGACGGTCAACGTCGTCCTGATGCAACTTCGCAAGAAGGGCCTGCCGGTGGTGTCGCTCGAAGAGACTTTGGAGGCGGAGGACGAATCTCCGCGGAAGGAATTTGGTACAGAGGACGCCAGGCTAACGGGTTCGATCGACCGTCTGCAGCTGCAGCGGGCAATTGACCGGTTGCCGCCGGGCTATCGAACGGTTTTTGTGTTACACGATGTAGAGGGATTTGAGCATAATGAAATCGCCCAAATCGTGGGCTGCTCGATTGGCAATAGCAAGTCGCAGCTGCACAAGGCACGCTTGAAGCTGCGGGACTATCTGAAGTTCATGAGAGCCGAAAAGGCCAAAACAGGGTAAGGAAAGCGCGGTATTGGGGAGAGTTTGCTATGACGTGTTCAGAAGTAGAAAGAGTTCTGCCGGATCTCTTGGACGGCGCTCCGGACGGTGTGCTTTCGACCGATTTTGAAAATCACGTGAAATCCTGTTCCGCTTGTTCCGACTTGGTTTCGGACCTGAAACTGATCGCAAGCGAGGCGCGGGACCTGTCGGCAAGCGAAGAACCGGCGCCGCGAGTGTGGGTACGAATTGCGGCTCAATTGCGTGAAGAAGGGATCATACGGGACGCGGAATCTCACCCCGTCCTCGTTCCGGTCACTCCGCGAAGGCGCTGGTCCTCGACCGCGTGGTGGCTGGCGCCGGTCGCGGCTTCGCTGCTGGCGGCGGGCGCTTACGTGGTAAACCATAAGCCGGTTCCGCAAGTAGCCCACCGGGTTCCGGCCCCCCCAGTGACGGCCCCTTTGCCAGAAAATTCTTCCACGATTACCGCAGGAAACTCGATGAAGCCCGCTGCGGTTGCGTCGGCTACTCGCCCCATGCCGGCGACTCAACCGTCTGCCCGTGGATCCGCTAAGCCCCCCGAGGTGGTAGCGTCCGCGGCAAAACCTGCGGTAGAACCCGACAGTGCGGAAGACCAGCAGTTTTTGAGCGTAGTCTCCACCCGCGCTCCTTCCATGCGAGCCACATACGAAGATCAATTGCAAAAGGTGAATGCTAATATCCGGGAAGTGCAAGATTATCTGGTTCGGTATCCGGCGGACGCCGATGCCCGGCAGCAACTGTTGGATGCCTATCAACAGAAAGCACTTCTTTATCAGATCGCGTTGGATCGTATTCAATAGCAAAAGGACGGACCGGCGTTCCCGGTCTCAGGGGCGGCATTTTATGGCAGTTCAGCAAATGCGTATCGACCGCACCACGGTTCTGACTCTGGTTCTGGTCGCTTATTTGTCTTCGGCGGCCTTCGCCGAGACCAAGAAGGAATTCGCTTACACAGTCGGCCCCAGGGCTAATATTTCCGTGGAAACGCAATTCGGAGCGATTTCGGTGAGGCCCGGAAGCGGCACGCAAGTTCTGGTAACGGCCACCTTCAGATCCGATAACGTCGAAGTCGACCAACAGCAAAAGGGCAACCGCATTGAAATCGCGTCTCACCTGCTGCGGGGTAACCAGCAGCAAACGAGCCGGGTCGATTACGAACTGCTGGTTCCACCTGACGCTACCATCAATCTCCGTTCTTCGAACGGCCCTCTGTCGGTAGAGCGCCTACAGGGAGACATAACCCTGGAAGGCACCGACGCAGTGATGAACATCAGCACCATCGAGAATGGTCACGTGCACGTCCGAACCATGCGCGGGCCGGTGACGCTCACCGATATTCGCAACGGCCATGTGGAGATCGATTCCATCGGCGGCGACATACATTTGGAGGCGGTCACTGGACCGCTCGTGCAGGTCCGCACCGGCAGCGGAAGGATCTTCTACGATGGTGATTTCGGCTCAGACGGCGACTATAAATTCACCACCCACACCGGTGATATCGAGGCCTTAGTGCCGGTGGATGTTTCCGCCGCCTTTCGTGCGCACTCGGTCCTGGGCCGCGTCCGACACGACTTTCCTCTCCAACCTAAGCACTCCCGGTTCCGCGAAGAAGCGGGACGTTCCTTCTTTGGCACCTCCGGCCAGGCAGCATCGGAAGTCGTGCTGCGCTCTTTCAGTGGTAAAATCCGGCTCAAGCAGCAACGCTGAATCAAAACTAAGGGAGTCGGTGGGCACGCACTTCGCTGAGGGCTTGTGTGTTGGTGCTTGTGTGGTTGTGCTTGTATGCCGGAGGACTTAGCCCCGCCGGAACCGGCAAAGCCGATCCTCACAATGTGACACTGTCGCCCGTTGTCGTGCCACTAAACGCCATGGGAGTCCGCGCAGTGTTTCTGGTGGGGTTCATGGCTTCCGGCAAAAGCAGCCTGGGGCGGGAACTGGCCCGGCGCCTGGATTGGGATTTTGTGGATCTGGATGCCCGAATTGAGTCGCGCGAGCAGCAATCGATTCCCGAGATTTTTCGGGACCGGGGTGAAATCGGCTTTCGCCTCGCCGAAACCAGCGCGCTGCGCGAACTGACAGATGCGCTCGGGCGCAACCCTCTCCATCGCAATGTCGTGGTCGCGCTCGGCGGCGGGACCTTTGCGCAACCACTCAACCTCGAATTGCTGCATCCTTGGCCCTCGGTATTTTTGGACGCTCCGCTCGACGAACTCTGGCGGCGTAGTACGGAGGACGCGACCGTTCGCCCGTTGCGCAACGATCCCACCGAGTTCGCCCGCCTTCATGAGCACCGCCTGCCGTTCTACCGTCAGGCAACCTTAACCGTGGTAACCTCCGGAAAAGATCCGGCTTCCCTTTGCGCGGAGATCGAGCGCACGTTGCTGTCTTGGGAGGCGAGCCAGGCTGCTGGTTCCTCCGAGATACCCTCCGCTTCTTCTGGAACAGGAGAATCCCAGTGAAGTTGTCTTCCTCTGATCGATTGCTTTCCTATCGGCGGCTCGCTTCCACCATTGCGCTTGTTGGCTTTGTCGCGGCGTCGGCGTTTCTCGCCAGCGCCGCCTCCTCGTCCAAAGAGAAGGAGAAGGAACCCGAGGGAAAGAAAATCGACTCCGGCTCCTTTGGCGTGTTCCAAAGCGGCCATCGCGTCGGAACCGAGACGTTTTCGATCTATCAGACGGACAGTGGCAGCGTCATCAATTCGGAGTTTAAGACCGAAAATGCTCCCAAAGATGCCGTGCAAACATCCGTGATGAACCTCACCTCGGGCGGAGATATCCGGCGTTACGAGTGGAAGGAATTGAGCCCGGGACAGGGACGATCCGTGGTCGTCCCGAACGAAGAGTTTCTGACCCAGAAGTGGAGCCTCGGAGGCGGAGATAAGGAACACGATCAGCCCTATTTGCTGCCGACATCGACCGTCATCCTCGACGACTACTTTTTCATTCACCGCGAAGTTCTCGCCTGGAAATTTCTAGGCGCAGCCTGCAAGCAGGACAAAGGGCAAGTCCAGTGCCCATTGAAACAGCGCGCCCAGTTCGGAACAATGAATCCCCACGAGCATTCTTCAGCGGCCCTTGGTGCGGAGTTCCTCGGACGCGAAAAGGTGGCGCTGAAGAACGGGCCGCCGCAGGATCTGCTCAAACTGGAGCTTAGGAGCGACGCGGGAACCTGGCAACTCTGGCTCGACGATCAATTCAAGGTAATGAAGATGTTGGTGGTAGGCGAGAATACCGAAGTCGAGCGCGATTAGCCGATGCGAACGTAACCCTGACTGGCTGAAGGTCAGCCCCTTTCGGAATTGGATTGCCCCCAATTGGGGACGATACTATTGGGCTCGTCGCTTGAGCAACTCGTTGGTATACGGCACTGGAGTATGCGGTATTGCACCGGTTGGGATAACTCTTGACGATTCTTGATTCACGCACCTCGCGCGTGCTGCTCACGGCCTTCTTGTTCGCCTTAGGGCTCGGATTCCTCTATGCGGCGCGGCGCACCCTGATTCTCTTCCTTTTCGCCATTTTTTTTGCCTACCTCATTAATCCGGCCGTCGCGCGTCTGGAAAAGCTGGTCCGCAGCCGCGTATGGGCAATCGCCATCATTTACTTCCTGCTGGTCGTCGGTCTGGCAGTGTTCGGTCTTCTACTCGGCCCCCGAATCGCCCGGCAAAGCTCTCGCCTCGGAGCGTCGCTGCCCGGACTCATGGATCAGGCCAGCACCGGCCAGCTTTCCGGCCAGATCGATCGGCTTGCCGAGCGGATCGGAAACGAGCGCGGCTGGAGCGACGCGACCCAGAAGCGCATTCAGGATTTCCTGATCAGCCGCCGCACTGACTTGTCAGCCCTGGCGCAACGCATCGGCGTCCGCGCAGCCGAAGCCGCTCAGGAATTATGGGTGCTGTTTCTCGTCCCCATCCTGGCCATTTTCTTCCTGCGGGATGGCGGCAATTTCCATGAGGTTCTGGTCGCTCTGGTGCAATCACGCACCCAACGTGAGTTCTTGCAAGATGTGTTCCAGGACCTGAACCAGATGCTTGCCCAGTTCATTCGCGCCCAATTGACCCTGGCAGCGTTCTCGTTGCTCGCCTACACCTGTATTTTGGGCTTGATGCGCGTACCCTACGCGTTGATGCTCGGGACCGCCGGAGGCGCGCTCGAGTTCGTCCCCCTGGCCGGGCCGTTACTGGCTGGCACTGCCATGATGGTGGTGGCTGTCTTGGCCGGCTATCCGCACTGGGGTTTATTGCTCTTGTTTTTGCTCGTCTGGCGACTGGTGCAAGACTACGTCATCTCTCCCCGCGTCATGGGCGTCAGCGTGGAGTTGCATCCCCTGGCGGCTTTGTTCGGTATTCTCGCCGGCGGCGAAATCGCCGGCATCCTCGGCGTCTATCTCTCGATTCCCGTAATGGCCAGCCTGCGCATTGTGTGGCGCCGCTGGCGCATCTACGCGGAAAAACGCAAATTCGGACCGCTCAACGAGTACTCGTTTCCACAAGAGTTGGGAAGAGGAAGAACGCCTGTGTAGGGACGGGGCTCGCCCCGTCTTTTCTTTGTGCATCTACCCCGACATCCCCGGACGAAATTTCGCTGGTATAAAATCAAAACTTATCTTGTCGATCCAAATATGTCGAACAAACTTTCTGTAGGAATTCTCGGTGCCACCGGCATCGTCGGGCAGAGATTTATCCAAATGCTCGAACATCACCCCTGGTTTGAGGTGTCGTGGCTCGCCGCGTCAGACCGCTCGGAAGGGCGACCCTATGCCGAGGCCGCGCGTTGGCGTTTGAAAACAGCGATTCCAGACGCGGTTGCAAGAATGACCGTTTCGCCCGCCAAACCCGAAGACGCTCCAAAAATTATCTTCGCCGCCCTCGATGCCGGCATCGCTCGCGAACTGGAACCCCAATTTGCTGCCGCCGGTTGCGCCGTCGTCTCCAATTCGAGCGCCTTGCGCATGCAGGCGGACGTCCCGCTGGTGATTCCGGAAGTCAACGGCGATCACATACGTTTGATTGACAAACAATCCTGGCGCACAAAATCCAAGGGTTTTGTAGTGACCAATCCCAACTGCTCGGCAATTGGCCTGGTGCTCGCGCTCGCGCCCTTACATCGCGCTTTCACGCTGGAAGCCGTAATGGCAGTCACCATGCAGGCCGTCAGTGGCGCCGGATATCCTGGCGTGGCCTCGCTCGATATTCTGGGCAACGTGATTCCTTACATCAAGAATGAAGAAGAAAAGATGGAAGAGGAAACGCAAAAGTTGCTGGGCGTAGCGAAGGCCGACCACGTCGATCCGGCTCCCTTCGCCATGAGCGCGCAATGCAATCGCGTCGCTGTAGAAGATGGACACACCGAGTCAGTAGCCGTCCGCCTGAAGAAAAAGGCTACGGCAGAAGAGATCATCGCCGCCTGGAACGATTTTCGTGCGGAACCGCAAAAACTGCACCTGCCGAGCGCTCCCGATCAGCCGGTGGTGTACATGACTGCGCCCGATCGTCCGCAACCCCGCTTCGACGTCGATCTGGGCGCCGGCATGACCACCGCTGTCGGCCGCTTGCGCAAGTGCAATGTTCTCGATTGGAAGTTCACCGTCCTCTCCCACAACACAATTCGTGGCGCCGCCGGCGCTGCACTGCTGAATGCCGAACTTCTCAAAGCGAAGGGATATCTAGGGTGATACCTCGTGGGCAGTGAGGCAGTGACCGCGTCCACTGTCGAAAACGCGACAGGCCAGCGCATCTCCCGCCCATGATCGTCATGAAGTTCGGCGGGACCTCCGGTGCAAGACGCGAAAGCTATCGACCGCGTGGCGCAGATCGTCCAGGGCCGGTTGGCGGATCGTCCCGTAGTGGTCGTCAGCGCCATGGCCAAGGTCACCGATTCCCTGCTCACCATGGGCAAGGCGGCCGGCAGCGGCGATCGCAAGACCGCTCTCAAAATGGCGCGCGCGCTCCGCGAGCGGCACTATGACACCGCCGGAGAACTCCTCGGCACGGCTCTCTTCACCGAATTTCACGGCGACCTCGGGGCGGACTTCGAAGATCTCGACGAATTACTGCGCGGCATCGGCGCCGTCGGAGAAATCACTCCCCGCACTTACGATTACGTCGCCTCTTTCGGTGAAGTGCTTTCGAGCAAGATCGTGGCCGCCGCTTTCGTCGCTCGCGGATTGCCCGGCGCCCACATCGATTCCCGTCAATGCCTGCTCACCGACAGCGCCTATACCCATGCGGTTCCTCAGTTTGAGGAAACCAACGAGCGCCTGCGCAAAAGGGTTCAGCCTCTGGTCGAAGCCGGCAAGGTTGCGGTGATGGGCGGATTCATTGGTTCGAATCGCGCCGGCATCACCACCACCATCGGCCGCGGAGGTTCGGATTTTTCCGCCGCGATTTTTGGCGCCGGTCTCAACGCCCAGCGCATTGAAATCTGGACCGACGTTGACGGCATGATGACTACCGACCCGCGCCTCTGTCCCGACGCCCGCCGCATCAAGGTCATCAGCTTTGACGAAGCCGCCGAACTAGCCTATTTCGGGGCCAAGGTGCTGCATCCTGCAACCGTTCTGCCCGCGATTCAGCAGAACATTCCGGTCTATGTTCTAAACTCTCAGAATCCGACTTGCGAGGGGACGAAGGTCACAGCCCGAGCCCCGCACTGTGAAAATATTTTCAAGGCCATTGCCCTCAAGAAGAAGATCACGCTGGTAGAAGTAGCCGCTCCCCGCCGTCTGTTGGTGCGCGGGTATTTGAAGTCCATCTTCGAGGCTTTCGATAAACACGAAGTAGCGGTGGACGTGGTTTCCACCTCCGAAGTTAGTGTCTCCGTGACAGCCGAGACCAACGAGGCCATCCCAGCTCTGGCCGCCGACTTGGCGAAAATTGCCGACGTGAAATACGAGGGTCGAAAAGCAATCGTCTGCCTGGTGGGCGAGAATTTGCGCAACACCCCCGGAATCGCCGCCAAGGTTTTTGGCATCCTTGAGAACGTAAAGATACGCATGATCTCGCAGGGCGCTTCCGAAATTAATTTGACGTTCGTGATTGAAGAAGACGACGCGGCGGAGGTAGTACGTCGACTGCATCATACGTTTTTCGCAGAGGTGGATCCGGAAGTGTTTGCATAGGCGGTATTCTCTGCGAGCACTCTGCGTTTAAGGTTTCACCATGAATCTCCTGATTCTAGGCCGGGGCAAGACAGGATCAATGGTCGCAGAGGTCGCCCTCGCTCGCCGCCATCATGTCCGAGTTCTGTCGGCCGCCGATAACGCAGACGCTCGCGCCCTTACCCCCAGCGCGCTCGCCACAACCGACGTCGTGATCGACTTCACCACGCCAGTTGCCGCCATCGCCAATGCGGAAGCCTGCATCCGCGCCAAGAAAAACTTCGTAGTCGGAACCACCGGCTGGTACGCCGAATTGCCGCGTATGCGCGAGATGGTACTGTCTGCCAAAACCGGCTTCCTATACGGATCGAATTTTTCCATCGGCGTGAATCTGTTTTTCGAGATTGCGGCGACCGCCGGATGCGCCCTCAACTTCGATTACTCGGGCCAGATTTTCGAGCGCCACCATACCACCAAGAAAGACGCTCCTTCCGGCACCGCAATTACCCTCCAGAAGATTGTGCGCGACACAGGCGGTCAAGAAGTCGAGATCGTTTCTTTTCGCGAAGGGGACGTGGTCGGTATGCACGAAGTGGTTTTTAATTCCGCAGGCGATCGCATTTATCTCTGCCACGACGCCAAGTCGCGCCTCGGATTCGCGGAAGGCGCCGTCCGCGCCGCTGAGTGGCTAGTGGGGAAAACGGGTTTCTTCGAGTTCCGCAACATTTGGCGCGAACTCTAATTTGGCAGTTTCCGATCCGCCCTTCCGCCAGTGACTCGCGACTTTGGTTTATGGGAATTGTGATGAAGCCTCTGCTCTTTGCCTTCTGTGTTGTGTTTACATTTGCCGGCCTGAGCGCGCAGACGCCTGTCTGGCAGCCATCGCCAGGACAACGCAAGTGCCGATATGGCCGGGGACAGTCGCCCGATGCCCAGCCTGTGCAGGGGCCGGAGTCGCATGAAAGACGGTGAGCCGGTTGCGGATGGTCCTGTAGTTGTGGTGAGCAACGTCACGCGGCCTACGATGACGGTCTATTCGCCAAATGGAAAGAATACAGGCGCTGCGGTCATCGTCTTTCCGGGCGGGGGCTATCAGAGTCTAGCCATCGATCTTGAAGGCACCGAGGTCTGTGACTGGCTGACGTCCCAAGGGATCACGTGTGTGCTGTTGAAATACCGCGTGCACGGATGTGGGGCCGTATCCGAAATCGGGACCGTATCCGGAATCACCGATGGCGCTGGAAGATGCGCAGAGGACGGTGGGTCTGGTGCGCTTTCACGCTGCGGAGTGGCACATCGACCCGCACAAAATTGGTGTGCTTGGGTTTTCGGCAGGCGGGCATCTGGTCGGCAGCGATCAGCAATCATTTTGATCACCGCTTGTACCCGGCCGATAGATGCAGCCGACAAAGAGAGCTGCCGACCGGATTTTGCGGTGCCTGTTTATCCGGGACATCTGTCGCTGTCCGCGGCGGAATGGGATGCTAAACAGGGCGTCAAGAAGTTTGTGGTTCCTCACCCGGCAAATGCCGATAAAGGGCTTGCCCTGAACCCCGATTTGCATGTCACCCGCCAGACGCCGCCAACGTTCTTGCTGCAGGCAGAAGATGACCACGTGGACAATGTAGACGACTCGCTGGCTTACTACATTGCGCTGAAGAAGGCAGGGGTTCCCGTGGAGATGCATTTGTATGCGCAAGGCGGGCATGCGTTTGGGTTGCGGCGCACAAAGCTTCCGATTACGGGATGGCCTCAGTTGGTGGAGACGTGGTTAGGCACAATCGGGATGATTTCGGACTGATTCGTATTTGCAGCGCAAATATGCCGCGCGATCCAAAATCCCTTCGCCTCATGCAAGCCCACGCGAGAAGAGTTATTCTTTATCCATGCAACTACGGGGTTGTGGTACCGCGCTGGTCACGCCGTTCTCCCAGGACGGTGCTGTCGACGAAAACGCACTACGAAATCTGGTCGCTTGGCAGGTCGAATCGGGCATTGACTTCCTGATTCCCTGCGGCACCACGGGAGAAACTCCCACGCTCAACCACGACGAGTGGCTGCGCGTCATCGACGTCACCATCGAAGTCGTCGCCGGACGTGTCCCCATCGTCGCCGGCGCCACCTCAAACTCAACACAAGACGCCGTGGCCAAAGCAAAGGAAGTGGCGTCTCGGCCGGGCGTTGACGCCATCCTCACCGCTTCGCCGTACTACAACAAGCCAACGCAGGAGGGCCAATACCGGCATTTCCGCGCCATCGCCGAAGCCGTCGACAAGCCCATCATCGTCTATAACGTTCCCGGCCGCACGAGCGCGAATCTCGAACCCGCGACCCTGGCGAGGTTGACCGAGGTCGCGAATATCGCCGGCGTAAAGGAAGCCAGCGGCAACATGACGCAGATTGCCGAGGTGCTGAACTTGGTCCCAGAGACCTTCACCGTGCTGTCGGGCGATGACGCCGTCACTTTGCCTGTTATCGCGCTCGGCGGCGTGGGCGTAATCTCGGTTGCCTCAAATGAAATTCCCCGCGAGATGGCGGAAATGACGCGCGCTGCCCTGAAGAATGACTGGCAGACGGCGCGCACCCTTCATCGCAAGTATCTTCCGCTGATGGTCGCTAACTTCATCGAGTCGAGCCCGCTGCCGGTAAAAGCCGTCCTCGCCATGATGGGCAAGATCGAAGAGGTTTATCGCCTGCCCTTGCTTCCCATGCGCCGCGACACACGCTCGAAACTGCAGAAGATTGCGACTGATGCCGGATTGATTGCCCGTCCCGCGGCCCCACCGGCTGCGGCCAGCGAATTTTATATTTACGAAAATTGGGCGGCCGGCCCACACAAAGCCATGTTGCATCGCGCCTCCTGTGGACAGTGCAGTTCCGGCAAAGGGCGGCCCGCCGGACATGATCCCAGTCATTCGCGCTGGCACGGCCCATACGGCAATCTTGCCGAAGCTCGCGAGGCGACGCATCAGATGCCCGGCGTTCTCATCCGCAGCGAATGCAAGTGCGTGGGATAGAAATTGCTGACTGCTGAGCGTGGTATCGTATTTCCCTTCTGGAGAAGCCCTTGTGAATCGCTTTCTGATGGATCTGCTTGTGTTGTATTCGTTAGTCAGCGTCGGCGTAGCGCAGCAAACAGCGACCGCCCCCGCGCGACATGGGCCACGCCACTCCGCCGCCCCGGCCCCATCTGCGGACCAGATCTGGGCGAACCTGATGGCCGGCAACAAGCGCTTTGTCGCGGGCAAGACGCGTGCCTATCCTGTGGTTTCACTTCGGCACAAACTCGCCGCCGGGACAGCAGCCTCACGTGATTATCCTCTCCTGTTCCGATAGCCGGGTCGCGCCGGAGTTGGTCTTTGACCAAAGCCTCGGCGACCTCTTTGTCGTACGGACGGCCGGAAATGTCGCCGACCCCATCGGCCTCGGAAGCATTGAGTATGCGGTAGATCACATCCATAGTCCGCTACTAGTGGTACTTGGGCACCAAAAGTGCGGCGCCGTAACTGCCGCGTGCTCAGGGGAAACAATGCCAAGCCGGAATCTCGAAGCGATAGTCGACAAGATCAGTCCTGCCGTCACTCAGGCCAAGACCTACGCGAAACCCGATGACTTGATCGAGTCGGCAATCAAGGAAAATGTCCATCAAAGCGCAAAAGACTTGCTCGCGAACAGCGAGATCGTGCGCGATGCCGTCAAGGCCGGCAAACTCACGGTGATCGAAGCCGAGTACCAACTCGAGAGCGGCGAAGTCGTGCGCCTGAACGCGCCCGCCAGCGCTCAAAATTAGCGGAGGCAAGAATCACATCCCCTTTGAAGTCTGCCATTGAGCGCCTGTCGGCATACGAAACCATCGCCAACCCCGACGAAGCCCGCCCCATTTTTTTCGACTTCCGCGCAGCCTTGACTCGCGGCGAGATTCGCGCCGCCGAGAAAATCGACGGACGCTGGGTCGTCAACGCCTGGGTCAAGCAAGGCATCCTTCTCGGTTTCCGTTTGGGCGAATTGCAAAAGATGTCCGACGGAGACGTACTCTCTTTTATCGACAAAGACACCTTCCCCGCCCGCCGCCTCGCCCTCACCGATCGTGTTCGCCTCGTGCCCGGCGGATCTTCGATTCGCGAAGGCGCCTACGTGGCGCCCTCCGTGGTCTGCATGCCTCCCATGTTCATCAACGTCGGAGCCTATGTTGGTGAAGGCTCGATGATCGACTCCCATGCCTTGGTCGGCTCCTGCGCGCAAGTCGGCAAGCGCGTTCATCTGAGCGCCGCCGCGCAGGTTGGAGGCGTGCTCGAACCCATCAACGCCGCCCCGGTGATCATCGAAGACGATGTGCTCATCGGCGGCAATTGCGGGGTATACGAAGGGACGCTGGTCCACGTCCCGCGCCGTCTTGGGAGCGGGGACGATTCTGACCCGATCCACCCCGCTCTACGATCTGGTGCGCGGCGAAATCTATCGCGCGTCCGCCGAGCACGTCTTGGAAGTTCCGGAAAACGCCGTCGTCGTCCCCGGTTCGCGCGCCATCAACAAAGGCAAAGGTAAATCCGACGAGTGGAACCTCTCCCTCTACACGCCGGTGATCGTGAAATATCGCGACGAGAAAACCGAGCGCGGGATCGAATTGGAAGATTGGCTGCGATAGGACCGGCTGATTACACTACGCCTGAAATAACAATCTTTTTACATTTTCCTGACAACATCCCTTCCGCATTGCTCCACAATGCGCCCGTCTGCACTGCGGACCAATCTTTTGGCACCAGAGGTGAACTATGAAGATTTCGGGCTTGCGACTGCTTATTTGCCTGCTTGTCATGACAGCGCCCGCATTTTGCGCAACCCACACCTACACGATGATCGACCTCGGCCTTCCCCAGGGAAACGGGTTCGCCGTACCGCGTGGACTCAATGCTTCCGCACAAGTCACGGGCTCGACCGGCCCCGCCAACGGCGAGTCCAGCGGCGTGTTCGTGAATAGCAATGGGACGTTTACCTATCTCGGCACTCTCGGCGGCAATTCCGGCATCGGCAATGGCATCAACACCTCGGGCCAAGTCGCCGGATACTCCACGAATGCCTCGGGCGCCTATCGCGGGTTTATCTCGAACGGCGACTCTCTCATCGATATCGGCGACCTAGGCGGCGGTTCGGCCGTAGCCTATGCGCTCAACGACGCAGGCCAAGTCGTCGGCTCGGCCGTTACCAAAGACGGCAGCAATCATCCCTTTCTCTACAGCAACGGCCAAATGATCGATCTCGGCACTCTCGGTTCGCCCTCCGGCGGCCAGTGGTGGAACAGCGCCGAAGGAATTAATAATTCCGGCGTTGTTACCGGCTACGGCTTCACTTCGAACGGCGGCCTAAGCGGCTTCACCTGGACCAACGGCGTCATGACCGCCTTACCCGACCTCGGCGAGGAGTGGACCGAGGCATACGCCATCAACAGCAATGGCCAGGTCACCGGCATCTCCGCCAATAAAAAAGGTCAGAGCCATGCCTTCATTGCGAATCCCAATGGCACGATCAAGGATTTGGGGGCCATTGGCGGCAAGTATGCCGCCAGTTGGGGCTTCGCCATCAACGACTCCGCAGTAGTTGTAGGACGGGTCGATACCGACGATGGCGCCTACCTGGCGTTTGTTTATGAAGGCAGGAAAATGCAAAACCTCAACACTCTGGTAAAGGCAGACCCTGGATGGACGCTGATTGAAGCTCGCGGCATCAACAACGCCGGACAAATCGTGTGCATAGGCGAGAACAGCCAAGGCATTCTGCACACGTTCCTGCTGACCCCGCAGTAATCCGGCGGTGGCCAGCCGGGAAGAGTGCTCACGTCTATCTCTTTGCTCAAGGCGCGGCGGGAAGTTCGGCCTGTTCCTGACTAATTTTCCGCCGCGCCTCCAGATGCTTCTGCCGAAAATGCAGCATCGCCCGTTGTCCCCACGCCCGTACGAAGTAGTAATTCAGCCCACATCCGATGGCCGAACTGACCACCGGAATCAAGCGTCCAGCCCACTTCTCCACCACATCCGCTCCCGCCTGAACCGCGATCCGCTGAATCACCTTTGGCACAAAGCGGTTGACCACTTCCTTTTCCAGCAATTCGCGGCTGATGTCGACTCCCGCGGCGCTGGCCGCCGCAATCCACAGCTCGGCAATTTCGTCGTCGCTATTCAGCTCAAACCCATAAATCAGGCTAAGCTTCTGGATCGTGCGCATGGTAATCGCGGAAAGAATTCCGAGGTCCGGAACGATCGTGAGGATTCCGCCCAGACCGAATCCCGCTCCTTCGGCCGCCGCCAACTTCATCCCGCCGCGAATTACCGACTCCGCCACATCGTCGAGGCGTTCCACCGGCAGCGTATACACGCCGCGAAAAGTAGCCAGCGGCAATCCGTGCGCCGCGCGTAACTGCATCAGAAAGCGCGCGGGATCCACCCTGATCGTGTCGTAGGCGCGGGTCAATCCTCCCCGGATCGCGCCTTCGACCTTCCGCCGCATCCACGATTTATTCCTCGTCTGCCATTCCTGAGTATCAGTTTATCAGTCGGAGCCGATTGCGATCCCTAGTTACGAGTTTGTCATGCCGAACGAGGTGAGGCATCTGGCGTCTTGCCGCGGACTGCCCACCGCGCCATCGCTGTGCTAGCATCGGTTTAAGAATGTCAATAGAAAAACTGCATATAGTTCCGCTGGGCGGCATGGGTGAGTTCGGCATGAACTGCATGGCCATCCGCTACGGCGATGACATCATCGTGGTGGATGCCGGTCTGATGTTTCCCGAAGCTGAGTTGCTGGGCGTCGATATAGTCGTTCCCGACATTTCTTATCTCCTCGAAAATCGTAAGCATGTGCGCGGCATCGTACTAACCCACGGCCACGAAGACCATATCGGCGCCCTGCCTTGGATTCTCAGCGAACTGAACGTCCCGGTATGGGCCACCGAGTTCACTCTAGCCTACGTCGAAGATAAACTCGATGAACACCAACTTCTCGACAACGCCGACCTCCGCGAGATAACACCTGGAACCCGCTTCAAAGTCGGCCCGTTCACCATTCATCCGTTGCAAGTCACGCACAGTCTCGTCGATTGTGTAGCGCTCGCCATCCACACCCCGCTCGGCGTAGTGCTGCATACCGGCGATTTCAAAGTCGATCCGACGCCGACCGACAATCGTCTCTTCGACCTGCACGGTTTCGCCGAGTACGGCAAAGAAGGTGTGCTCGTGCTCTTGCAGGATTCCACCAACGTCGAGCGCAAGGGCTACACCCCGAGCGAGCGAGCAGTTCGCCGCAAATTCGAAGAGGTCTTTGTCCGCACCAAGCGGCGTTTATTCATCTCCTGTTTCTCGTCTTCCATTCACCGCATCAAGCTGACCGTCGACATGGCGCGCGAGCACGGCCGCAAGATCTGTTTCATCGGCCGCTCCATGAACAACTCCTCCGAGATTGCCGAAGATCTGGGCTACATCCAGATCCCCGAGGGCATGCTGATCCATCCCGGCGAAATGAGGAATTTCCCTCCCGAGAAAGTCTGCGTGCTCATCAGCGGCACACAGGGTGAACCCATGTCGGCGCTTTCACGCGCCGCTGTCGATAACCACAAACACGCCAAAATCGAAAAAGGAGACACCGTCGTTCTCTCGTCGCGCATCATTCCCGGCAACGAAAAAGCCATCTACCGCATGGTTGATCACCTCTTCCGCCGCGAAGCCTTCGTCATCTACGATGATGGCTCCTACCCGCCCATCCATGTCAGCGGACACGCCAGCCAGGAAGAATTGAAACTCATTATCAACCTGGTGCGACCGAAGTATTTCGTTCCCATCCACGGCGAATACCGGCAACTCAAGTTGCACGCCGAACTGGCCGCATCGATGCACGGGTCGGTAGGTAGCGTGATGCTGATCGAAAGTGGAGACGTCCTCGAAATCGACGAACACGGCGCCCGCAAGGCTGGACGCGTCAACGTGGGCCGCGTCTGCATCGATTCCGGATCGCGCACCGATGTGGTCGAAGACCTCATCGTCAAAGATCGCCGTCACCTCAGCGAAGATGGCTTTGTCATGCCAATCATCGCCATCAATAAGCACACCGGACGCGTCGAAACTTCACCCGAGATTGTGACGCGCGGTTTCAATCCCGGCGAAAACGGCGTGATCGAGCGCGCCCGCGAAATTGTCATGGAGACGCTCGATGCCTCCAGCGCCGAAGAGAAAGCGGACTATGGAGTGATCAAAGAGAAAATCCGCACCGACCTGAAGCGCTACATCTCGCGCCAGACCCAGCGCCGTCCGCTGATTATGCCGGTGATCTTGGAGATCTGACACTAGGCAGCATGGTCTCTCTCTCCGACATCCAGGCAGCCCAAGCCCTTCTCCAAGGCATCGCCGTCCGTACTCCCCTATTCGAATGGACGAGCCCAACCGATCCGCGCAAGCTCTTCCTCAAGCTCGAAAACCTGCAGCCCATAGGCGCTTTCAAGCTGCGCGGCGCCTATAACAAGATCGCTTCGCTCAGCGACCAAGAACGCCGCCGGGGAGTGATCTCGTATTCCAGCGGAAATCACGCCCAAGGCGTGGCCTACGCAGCACGAGCCCTCGGAGTTAAGGCCATCATTGTCATGCCAGGCAATGCTCCCAAGAACAAGCGCGAAGCCACCGCCGCCCTGGGCGCAGAGATCGTCATTGTCGGCCCTGGCAGCGAAGAGCGCCGCCTGCGCGCCGAGCAACTGGCCGCCGAGCACGGATACGTGATCGTACCTCCCTTTAATGACGAAAAGATCATCGCCGGCCAAGGAACGGTAGGTCTGGAAATCCTCGAAGACTTGCCCAGCGTTGAGACCGTTCTAGCCCCCGTTGGCGGAGGCGGGTTGATCAGCGGAGTCGCGGCGGCCATCAAACTCAGCCATCCCAAAGTGAAGGTGATTGGAGTCGAGCCCGAGCTGGCCGCAGATGCGCAAGCCAGCCTCCGAGCTGCCCGCATTATCTCCTGGCCGGCGGAGCAAGTTTCTCGGACGGCGGCCGACGGTCTTCGTACCCAGAGCATCGGCGCGATCAATTTCGAGCATATCCGCGCCTATGTCGACGATATCGTCACCGTGACCGAGGATGAGATTCGCGAGACCACGCGCATGCTGAGTGCGAACCACAAAACGCTGGCCGAACCTAGCGGAGCCGTCGCCCCGGCCGCGCTTCTTTTTCACCTCCCTGAGTTGCCCCAGTCGACCATCAACGTGGCTGTAATCAGCGGCGGCAACATCGATCCCCAACTCCTTGCCGAGTTTCCGCATCTATGATCCCGAAACTACTGGCCTCCTAAAGGCGCAAAGCGGCCGTGGGGGAGGTTTTTCCGTGGTTACAAACGTTTTGGTGGCACGAACGAGCCACTTGCCAAATCTTCGAGGTGTGGTACCATGAGTCACTTTGCTAGCGGTTACTATCGGTCCCACCTGGGTTCTGAAAGCGGGTCACCAAATGCTAGGGCGGTTTTTCGCCTTGGATATCTCCCGCGACTATGGGCCTCGGATGGCTCCAATTCGGTCGTCGAGGCCAACTCGGTTGTGGGCAGAGTCTATGGGTGATCATGGAAAGCGATTGATGTTAGTGTGCATCGATTTGCAGTCCGAAGTTAAAAACGATCTGGCAGAAATGACTGTAAGATACTGATAAAACACGATATTAAAGATCATACTGGTTTTGGAATTCAAAGTGCACTTGTGGTGTTAGGCGACCTATACCTTGAAGATGGGGTTTCAAGGCGAATCTCGGAAAAGAATACCGGAGGGGATTAACATGAGGCGAGTGGTAGTTTTGGCGTTAATGGCGTTGGCACTGCCGATTGCTGCTTCGGCAGACATCATCACATCGAATTCCGGGCGGAACCGTTGCGTTTTCGGATATGGCCGGAACGGGCGGGTTGGGCACGATTGGCTCAACAACCATCAGTTCGCACGGATCGCAACTGACTCAATGGAACAATACGTTCGGTCACTTGGCTTGGTCAACTACACGACCGGCGCTCTCGAGAGCGGTTCAGTTTCGGGCGGCGGAACGTTCGCGGGTGGCGGGTCATTTGACATCATTGGCACGGGCAAATGGGCGTCCAAATTGACCGGGATCATCATGCGGTTCAGGTTGCGATCTCTTCACTGGCAGCTTCGACGGTCCGGCTACCTGGACTTTCGTTAGTTCTTCCAAACAATCCATACCTATACTCTCACCGGTGAATCGAAGGCACTCTGTATACCGGTCGTACGGTGTATGGAACGACAACCCAGGACATCAGTATCTTAAATAATGGACAGCTCAACAAGGGTATCGGTCACATCACTGGTGGCAAAACGCAATTCCACTACGCCGGAACCCGGAACTTTGGGCCTCCTCGGAACTGGGCTTGTGGCGGTCGCTGGAATGTTCCGTCGTAAACTGACCAAAGGATAGTTTAGAGTTCGTTTTTAGGTTCGCCCAGAACACTCGACTCATGGCCCCGCCGCAAGGCGGGGCTTTTGATTTGATCGACGAACGTCCGATAGACTTTGTAGGCTTGCCCGAAGGCCGTCTTCGCGGCGCTGAGTCCCATCCAGCTATGGCGGGCACTCTTTCATCCGCTCGAACTCATTACACCCCGCTCTGATACCCGCGCCTCATATTTTGAGGCCCGCCTCGGCTTATTCTTGTTCTTCGGTTACTGCGGTAATGGCCCGTGGTGGCTTTGCCGTTGACCTTGCCGCTCTCCAGAACCTACAGTCAGGCGCAGGGGGTACGTATGAAGGATATCCATGAGGTTTTGCGCCGCAAGCAGGCGCAGTACACGCAATTGGGCAAGCAGATCGAGATGCTGCAGCAGGCTGCCGAGAAACTGCGCGAAGTCGCGCCCTTGCTCGCCGAAACCGACGCCGAGGATGAAAGCGCGGTGCTCACCGAAGTCGACGACGAAAACTCCAGTGCGATGGCGGCCAAAGCCAGCGCTCAATCCTCGCCGGCCGCGTCCAAGTCTGGGCGCAGCGCCACTCCGCGCTGGCCGTAGAAGCCGGAATAAGGATCCCGGGAGGAGGGGGCTCGGTTTCATGATTTTGCAGACACTGCTGGTGTCCAAGGATGAGCTGACGGCGGAAACGCTGGTTCAGGTCCTGGCGCAGTTCGGGGTTGCGCGTGGATCGGTCGAACGCGGCCGATGTCGCCGTGGCGCGGCTGGCGGAAGAACGAGCGTCTTCGATCAGGTGATTGTCGACTTCGACGATCCTGAAGCGGCCTTCTCCGTGCTCGAAGCTTGCCGCCGTCTCGCGGTCCCGATCGTAATCCGCCCGTCACCGTCGCTCTGCTGCACGATGCCTCCCAGATCCGCTCGATCCTCGGCGCGGGAGCTCACTTCATCCTCACCAAGCCTGTCACCCGTGAACAGGCGCAAAACACTTTGCGCGCCGCTACGGCGCTGCTGAAGCGCGAAAGACGGCAATCGTCGCGGGTCGCCGTTCAAGCGGCAATTTCGATCCAGGTCGAGGATGGCAATCCGATCGAAGGGATCCTGCTCGACCTGAGCACCGGCGGCATGGACGTCCTGGCGGCCAAGCCGCTTCCTTCCGCCACTGTGGTTCGCGTCTCCTTCGAACTTCCCGACGGTGGCACCGCCATTGAAGCCGAAGCGGAAGTTGCCTGGAGCAGCGCCAACGGCCAAATCGGTCTGCGTTTTCTCGACATGGACGCCAAGATGCGCGAGCAATGGCCGAGTGGCTGGCTGCCCGCTCGCCACGATGCCTTGCCCGAAGAACCGGACACGGTCAGCCAATGCAAACTCACCGACCTCAGTCTGGGCGGCTGCTATGTGCAGACCGAATCTCCATTCCCGCAGTCCTCGCCGTCGATCTCTGCCTGCGCGCCGCCGGCATGGAGATTCACACCGAAGGGTTGGTCCGCGTCATGCATCCCGGACATGGCATGGGCATCGAATTCCCCGCCGTGACCGAAGAGCAGCGCAAGAGCGTCGGCGACTTCATCGAGTTTCTCACCGGCCAGCCCGGCGCTACTCCGCAACTGGAAATTTCTCCCCGTGCGCTCGTCGCCAACGCCGCCGACCTCAACCAGTCCGCGAACCCCGAGTCCGAAACCGACGACCGAAGATCCGCTGCTGGAATTGCTCCGCACCGGCAATGCGCTGGAGGAAGAAGCGTTTCTCGAGGAACTGCACCGCCAGCGAACTCCCGCAGCCGTCAACTAATAGAAAACAGCCACTCCAATAAATCCCACTGGCACTCCGGGATTTTTTCAATGCAATAGAATTGCTCTGCCTGTAGAGACGGGGCTTGCCCCGTCTGGTTCGCAGTTCTCGCTCGTAGCGGGAGACACGTCAAGCCGCGTCTCTCCAGGAAAAATCACGGGCATCGAATCAGCAGAAGGCCAAAGATTGATCAGAAGATTGCTCAGAACTTCGATCGCGCGCGCGTTGTTGCTGGCTGCCGCCTGTTTCCTGGCCATCACTCCATTCTTCTGGTGGGGCAGTCCCTCTGGCCATGATTTCGAGTTCCACATGGATTCGTGGATGGAAGTCCTCGGCCAATGGAAACACGGCATCGTATATCCGCGCTGGGCCGCGCTGGCGCATTGGGGATACGGCGAGGCCCGTTTCCTTTTTTACCCACCCCTCTCCTGGACTCTGGGCGCTGTTACTGGGTGCCGTTCTGCCCTGGAAGATGGTGCCGGGCGCATATTGCTGGATCGTGCTCCTGCTTGCCGGAGCAGCCATGTACCGGCTCGCACGCGAGTGGCTCGCGCCCCCGGACGCGCTGTTTGCCGCCGTGTTCTATGCTCTGAATCCCTACCACTTATTGATTCTCTACTGGCGAAGCGCCTATGCCGAACTGCTGGCTGCCGCCCTGCTGCCGCTTCTGCTCGCCTGTCTCCTGCGGATGAGCGAACCCGGTTGGCGTCCGACGCTGTGGCTCGAGTCTGCTCCTGGCCGTAGCCTGGCTGACAAACGCGCCCGCAGCCGTCATGATCCACTACTCGATTGTAGGGCTGGCGTTGGTCTTCTCTGTCGTCGCGGCCGCGCGCCTGCGATCTAGAAGTCCAGAGCTCTGGCACCCCGGCGTTCATACCTTGCTCGTCCCGCAGTTCGTCCCTTGGTTCGTACCGCGCTCGCCGTTTTGTTAGGCGCCGGCCTCGCCTCGTTCTATCTGCTGCCGGCAATCTACGAACAGAAGTGGATCGACTTCAGCCAGGTTCTGTCGCCGGGAGTCCGTCCGCAAGACAATTTCCTCTTCACCACCACGGCCGATCCCGATCACAATCGCTTCAATCTCCTGGTTTCCACCATAGCCCTCGCCGAAATCGGCGTCCTCGCTCTCGCGATCTGGGGTTCGCGCCGCTGGCGCGCCCAGACGCGCAGCGGCCGAAAGCAGCTGACAACATCCTGTGGATTTTGCTCTCCGCCTGGGGCATCGCCACTGTGCTCCTCATGCTTTCGGTGAGCTCTCTGCTATGGCAGTATTTGCCCGAACTCCGCTTTGTACAACTTCCCTTCCGCTGGCTGCTGTGCATGAACGCTGCCCTGGCGATCCTCCTTGCCTGATGGCCGCCGAGCGCTCGACTTTGACATCGACCTGGATCTCGCGTTTGCTGCCGTCTGCCGTTTTGCTGGCCGCTGTCATCCTCGCCGGCCATCGTTTCCAGCCACCCTGGTGGGAAACGGCCGGCGATATCCGCGAGATGAGCCGATGCCATTGCCGACGGCAGCGGCTACGAGGGCACCGACGAATATGTTCCCGCCGGAGCCGACCCTTACGAATTGAATAAAGATCTGCCGCGCATCAGCGACGACGCAGGAGCGCCGGTTCCGAGCGAAATGCTGGCGTGGAGCCCCAACGAAAAACACTTCACCGTCCGCGCCGCAGTGGCGCAAAATCTAATCGTGCGTCTATTCAACTATCCGGCGTGGGAAGTCGTCGTAAACGGCAAGCCCAGCCGGACGGGGAAAACCGACGTGACCGGCTTGATCGTCATTCCCATTGCCGCCGGAGACAACGATGTACGCATCCATTTCCGCCGGACCACCGATCGCCTCGTAGGAAATGCCGTCTCGCTGATCAGCCTTGGCAGTATTCGCGGTCGCATGGATGAAGACGAAGTCGCAATGACTCAAGAGAAGAAATCCCAAGGGAGCACAAGATGGAACGATAGCGTTCTGGTGGCAACCTCAAATCCCGGCAAGCTGCGCGATTTCGCCGGAGCCGCCGCGCCCTTCGGCATCACGATCGTCAACATCCCGCACTTCTCTTCTCTGCCCCAGGTGATCGAAGACGGCCTCACTTTCGAAGAGAATGCCCGCAAGAAAGCAGAGTCCTACAGCTTGGCCGTTCCCGGCGAACTGGTTCTAGCCGACGATTCCGGCCTGGAGATTGACGCGCTCAACGGAGCCCCCGGTGTCCACTCCGCCCGCTACGCCGCCGATCAACCCCATGCCGTCGAGTGCAACACTGATGACGAGGCCAACAACGCCCGCGTGCTCCGCGAACTGAAAGAGATTCCGGCAGACAAACGCTCGGCGCGATTCGTATGCGTGCTCGCCGCCGCCCGCGACGGCCAAACCTGCACATCTCCCGCGGCATCGCTGAAGGCGTCATTCTCGACGCGCCACAGGGCCATAACGGATTCGGATACGATCCACTCTTTTTCTTTCCCGCAATTCAAAAGACTTTCGCCGAGCTGAGCGCAGAAGAAAAAGCGCAGTACAGTCACCGTGGCGCAGCCTTTCGCGCATTCCTCGAGTGGTATCAGGGCGCTTGCCCATGATCGAGGTTTGAGAAACCAAGATCGAGGAACGCGCGTCCCTTTTCGGCGCAGGCTTTGGCCCGTTCTCCAACCATCCTCAACCGCCCCGTGAGATAATTTCCGCCCATGACTAAAGCAGCCGCGGTAATCACCTTGATTATTGCGCTCGTCGCCGCTGGCTATCTGGTCTACGAGTATGCCGTGATTCGGCCCCGATACGAAACGGCGGCGTTGGCATGCACAAGTTGCACGACCCTCAAGGAAGCGGCAGATGCCAACTGGCGATCGATCGAGTCCAACATTAAAACTCTCCAGGCGAAGAAGAAGTATCGGGAAGCCGAAAAGTTGGCGCAGGATCACGCTGCCGAGAAGCCCCTGAACATCGATGTCCCATGCTCGGATTGCGAAACCCCGCCTCCGGACTACACGCGCCCAGGTACGGTCGCAGTTCTCGGAACGATTCTCTCAACGATCTTGTTTGGCGCGGTGAAGCCCGGAAAATAGACTGCCTCTTTTCGCTATCAGCACCACCGGCGAGGTACAGGGTCAGTTTGAATTTGTCTTGAAGCGGCCTGTCTTGCAGCCTGACCACTACTTCCGCGCTCCGCTCCTTGACTTCTCTTCCAGCGAAAACGCATAATAGCCAGTTTGCATCTTGGACGACTTTAAGGAGCAGTCATCGTGGCATCAACTGCCAATTCCGTCGCTCCCACAATCAAACCAGGCGTCGCTCCGCTGCGCGCTGGCGAGGGAACCTCGTTTCTGCTGCGTCGTCTCCACTCCCTCAGCGGCGTCGTGCCCATCGGAGCATTTCTCCTCGAGCACTTCATCTCGAACGCCGAAGCCTTCAAGGGTCCCATCGCTTACGGAAAGCAAGTCGAATTTCTCAATAGTCTGCCTTTCGTGTTTCTCCTCGAGCTCTTCTTCATTTGGATTCCTATTCTTTATCACGGCCTCTACGGCGTCTATATCTGGTATCAAGGCGACTCCAATGTCGCGGAGTATCCCTGGTCGGGTAACTGGCTCTACACCGCGCAGCGCTGGACGGGCATCATCGCGCTGATCTTCATGGTGCAGCACACTTATTTTCTGCGCTTCACCGGCGTGCACCTGCCCACAAATCCCATGCAGTCGTTCGCCAAAGTTCAGGGAGAGTTTCAGCATCCCTGGATGATCGCGTTCTACGCTGCCGGCATCATCGCCGCTTGCTGGCACTTTAGCTATGGTCTGTGGCTCTTCGCCGCGAAGTGGGGCATCACGACCGGAGAAACCGCGCGCCGCCGTTTTGGCTACCTCTGCCTCGCACTCGCTCTCGGCTTGGTCGCGCTCGGAGCCGCCAGCATGTACGGATTCCTGTCGAGGCCGAGTCAGCCTTTAGATACCAACACGATGGAAAGCGTCGTGATGCGCTAGGGATTGTGTAAACGCCTTTGGGAAGGGCATGGTTTTAATCGTGCCACCCGGAGCGAATAAAGATACCGGCTTTAGCCCCTGAAGGCCCGGCAGATCGGATTCATACCGTATGGCAGCTCCAAAAATCATCGTAGTGGGTGGCGGCTTGGCTGGCTTAGCCGCCGTTATCAAGATCGCGGAGATGGGCGGCGAAGTTGACCTCTTCTCCATCGTCCCGGTAAAGCGCTCGCACTCCGTCTGCGCTCAGGGAGGCATCAATGCCGCCAAGAATCTCAAGGGCGAAGGCGATTCTACCTACAAGCATTTCGACGACACCATCTATGGCGGCGACTTCCTAGCCAATCAACCGCCGGTCAAAGCCATGTGCGAGGCCGCTCCCGGCATCATCGATCTGCTCGATCGCATGGGCGTTCCCTTCAATCGCACTCCAGAAGGACTCCTCGACTTCCGCCGCTTCGGAGGCACGCTCTACAACCGCACCGCCTTCGCCGGAGCGACCACCGGCCAGCAGCTTCTCTACGCTCTCGACGAGCAGGTCCGCCGTTACGAGTCCGAAGGCAAAGTGAAAAAGTACGAGCACTGGGAATTTCTCTCCGCTGTGCTCGACGGCCAGCGCGTCGCTCGCGGTATCTGCGCCATGGACTTGCGGACCATGGAAGTCCGCACCTTCCCTGCCGACGCCATCATCATTGCCACCGGCGGCTGTGGCGCTATTTTCGGCAAGTCCACGAATTCCGTCGTCTGCACGGGATCGGCGCAGTCCGCCCTCTACCAGCAGGGATGCTTCTATGCCAACGGCGAGTTCATTCAGGTGCATCCCACCTGCATCCCCGGCGAAGACAAGCTGCGTCTCATGTCAGAGTCGGCCCGCGGCGAAGGGGGACGCGTCTGGGTTCCGAGAACTGCGGGCGACAAGCGGGATCCCAAATCGATCCCGGAAAAAGAGCGCTGGTACTTCCTCGAAGAGTGGTACCCGAAATACGGCAACCTCGTCCCCCGCGACGTAGCGACCCGCGCCATTTTCAAGGTGGTCTTCGAGCTCAACCTCGGCATCGATGGCAAGCCGATGGTTTACCTCGACCTCACCCACATCGACGCCAAGACTCTCGACCGCAAGCTCGAAGGCATCCTGGAAATCTACGAGAAGTTTGTCGGCGACGATCCGCGCGTGACGCCCATGAAGATTTTCCCCGGAATGCATTACACCATGGGTGGCCTCTGGATCGATTACAAGCAGCAAACCAACATTCCCGGCATCTTTGCCGCCGGAGAAGCTGAGTACCAGTACCACGGCGCCAACCGTCTCGGTGCGAACTCGCTGGTGTCCTGTATCTTCGGAGGCTTCGTAGCCGGCCCGAATGCCGTGCAGTACGCAAAGAGTCTGCCAGCCGCGCCCGCCAACGGTCATTTTGAAGCGGAACGCAAGCGCCAGCAGGAAATCAATGCCGGGCTGATGAAGGCCGACGGCAATGAGAATCCGTTCCTGCTATGGCGCGAACTCGGCGCTCTGATGACCGAAAACTGCACCGTCATCCGCTACAGCAAAAAGTGTGAGGCAGCCGACGCCAAATTAGTGGACCTGCTGCATCGCTTCCAGAAGATCAATCTGAGCGACCGTTCGCAGTGGGCAAACACGACGATTGCTTTTGCACGCCAGCTCTACAACATGCTGCAGTTGTCGCGAGTGATCGCGCAGGGAGCGGCCATGCGCGACGAGTCTCGCGGCTCGCACTACAAGCCCGATTTCCCCGAGCGCGATGACAAGAACTGGATGAAGACCACAAAAGCAGTCTTCGCCCCCGATCTGGACGAGCCGAAGTTCGAGTTCGAACCGGTGGACGCCAGCCTGATTCCGCCGCGGCCGAGGAAATACTGAAAGTTGAGTGAAGAGCTAAAGGCTAAAAGCTAAATGGCAAACACAAAATCCGTAATCATCAAGATCAAACGCCAACTCACCCCCGACGCCAAGCCGTCATGGGAAGAGTTCGAGATTCCTTACAAGCCGAACATGAACGTCACGTCGGCGCTCATGGAGATCGCGGCCCACCCCGTCACCCGCGACGGCAAGCAGACCACGCCCGTCACCTACGACTCGAATTGTCTCGAGGAAATCTGCGGCTCCTGCGCCATGCTCATCAATGGACGCGCCCGCATGGCGTGCTCCGCCCTGCTCGACCACCTCGATCAGCCACTCAAGCTCGAACCGCTAACCAAGTTTCCGATCGTGCGCGATCTAGCCGTCGATCGCAGCGTGCTCTTTGAGAATCTGAAAAAAGTGAAGGCTTGGATCCCCGTCGATGGCACCTACGACCTCGGCCCCGGCCCGCGCGTGTCAATGGAGGAGCAGGAAAAAGCCTATCCGCTGTCCAACTGCATCTCCTGCTGTTGCTGCATGGAAGCCTGTCCGCAATTCACTGAAGACACCGGATTCGTCGGGGCGGCTACCATTTCACAAGTCCGCCTCTTCAACACTCACCCCACCGGCCAGGCTTTGAAGCGCGAGCGCCTGTCGGCGCTCATGGGCGACGGCGGCATTCAGGAATGCGGTTACGCGCAAAACTGTGTGGAGATTTGTCCAAAGAGTATTCCACTGACCACCTCGATTGCCGAAGTTGGCGGCCAAGTCATGAAGCAGGCGCTCACGGACTTGTTGCGCAAGTGACGTACCACTCTGCTGGGGCGGGCCTTCCCCATTCCAGCGCACTCGGTTCCAACCCGCTTCGAGCCTGCATAACCTCGCTGTTAACACACTCGTGCGCCTCGCGAAATCATCGACTTACCTGCCGTAACCATCCGCAATTCCCTTTCGTAATGGGCCTAGGACGAATTGCCTCACAACCCTATTGACGTGTCGTTTACAATTACCCTTCCTCTAACGAAAAAAGGCTATTTTCCACAATTCGAGGACAGCGTCTAACTGAAGCAACAAAAGCGGTTAACGTAAGTAACCAATCCGATTGCAATGATGCAGCGACCCACATCCCGGAGTGCGAGAAGGAGCGTGAGAATCCCCGAGCCGAAACTCGCGCTGCTAACCTCCCTGCTCACGCTCGCGATCTTCATTGCGGCCGCGCCGGGAACCGCCTTCGCCCTGCACCGCGTAACCGCTCATCGCCACCACCGCATCCTGCAAGCGTTTCGCTTCCGAGGACTGCGCGGCATGCTCTGGAATCCAATGTTTCGTCCGTCGCGCGATTCCCTGCTCCGTCAAAACGAAGAAATCGACCGCCTCGATCTTCCCCGTATTCAGGACGACGACGAACTGGAAGCCCTCAAGGCCTCCGGCGAACTGGTACCGATCAAGGAGACTGAGTCTCTGAAGATTGAGCGCAGTCTTGATCCCTCACGCCGCTATTGTCGTCCTTGGACTCGCGATTTCGTGCAAGACCTTTCCGAGGTTTATTACAGTCAGTTCCATGAGCAAATCCAGTTGAATTCCGCGGTTCGCACCGTTCAGGTGCAGAAGAAACTTCGGCGTCACAATCGCAATGCCGCCCCGGTCGATGGCGACACGGCGTCTTCTCATCTCGCCGGCATTACGGTCGACCTTCAGCGCCGCGGACTGTCAAAAGAGCAGATGCGCTTCGTTGAACGCTACTTGTTTTATCTGAACGCGCTCGGTTTAGTCGAACCCGAAGAAGAACGCCGCCACTGGTGCTTCCACATCATGGTCTCCGACCGCTACAGCGACTGGCGCCAGACCCAGACGATTTTCTCGCTGCCCGCAACCGAAGATCCTGCCATCGCACCATCGACTACCGTGGCGGCCGTGGGCGCCTCGAACTAAAAGTCTATCCGAAATCCCCTCCGTTACAATGAGCTCTAAGTGCAAAGTTCTCTGTGCCAAGTAAGGTTTTTCTGAGGGCTGAGAGCTGAAAGCTGAGAGCTGCCTTTGATCGTTCTGATGGCCGGCCTTCCCGGAACTGGCAAAACCACGCTCGCTCGCGAACTAGCCCGTCGCACGCAAGGCGCCGTCCTGAACAAAGATGAAATCCGTGCCTCCTTGTTTGCGCCAGAAGACATCGAATATTCCACACCGCAAGACGACTTCGTGATGGAAGTTATGCTCGACAGAGCCCGATACCTGCTGCGATCAACTCCTGCCCGCAACGTTTTTCTCGACGGCCGCCCGTTCTCCCGCCATTACCAGATCGACCGCGTTCTCGATTTCGCCCGCGAACTCGCGCAGCCCTGGGCGATCCTCGAATGCACCTGTTCCGATGAATCCGCCCGGCGGCGACTCGATCTGGAACCCGATCCGGCGCACCCCGCTCATAACCGCTCCTTCATGCTCTATCGTGAAGTGCAAGCCCGCTTCGAGCCGATCACGTACCCGAAAACGATGATCAACACTGAGCAGCCGATTGAGGATTGCGTCCAGCAAGCCCTCGTTGCCTTGAACACATCCGCAATCGCCGACGACAAAAAACAATAGGGCCTTCAGCGCTGCTCGTGTGGGGACGGGGCTCTGCCCCGTTCAAGCATCTAACCGAATCGTATAGAATCCTGTTCGATATAAAAACAACTATGACTAAACGCTATCTCGCGGTCGCTTTCTCACTCGCCATCGCTGTTCCTCTCACCGCGCAGACCGCTGTCAGCAAGAAAGCCATCGAGATCCAGAACTCTGCCATCGTCATCGATACCCACGCCGATACTCCCCAGCGCTTTCTCGACGAAAACTACGACATCGGATCCACCGATCCCAAAGACCCCGGCCACATCAGTCTAGACAAAGCCAAAGCCGGTAATCTAGGCGCCGAGTTCTTCTCCATCTGGGTCGACCCCGAGACCAATCAGGGCCATTTCGCCCGCCACACGCTCGATCTCATCGATTCCGTCTACGAGCAGGCCGCCCGCCATCCTGACCGCATGATGATGGCCTTCAGCGTCGCCGACATTGAGCGCGCCCACCGCGAACACAAACTCGCGGCCCTGCTCGGCATTGAAGGCGGGCACTCCATAGAAAACGATATCCGCCTGCTCCGCGATTTCTACCGCCTCGGCGTGCGCTACATGACTCTGAGCTGGTCGAACACCAACGAATGGGCCGACTCCTCCGGAGACATTAACGATCCCAAGGTCGAGCATCACAACGGCCTCACCGAGGGCGGCAAACAGATTGTCCTCGAGATGAACCGGCTAGGAATGCTCGTCGACATCTCCCACGTTGCCGATAAAACATTTTATGACGCGATAGCGATCAGCAAAGCCCCAGTCATCGCCTCGCACTCTTCCGCCCGTGCCCTCACCAATCATCCCCGCAACATGACCGATGAAATGCTGCGCGCCGTGGCCAAAAACGGCGGCGTGGTGCAGGTGAATTTCTATAATGCCTTCATCGACGAGAACTATCGCAAAGCCGCCGAAGCGCAAGCCAAAGACCTCGATGCCGCCGTCCAGGCCTTGAAAGACAAAATGAAGACCGATGGCAAAGCAGTCTCCTACATCGAGGAGGACCGCATCGAGCGCGAGTGGGCCGCGAAAATTCCTCGTCCTCCCCTCAGCGCGCTCATCGATCACATCGACCACATTGCCAAGGTGGCGGGCATCGATCATGTCGGTCTCGGTTCCGATTTCGACGGCGTCAGCGGCGCAACTCCCGCAGGTATCGACTCCGCCGCCGACCTTCCCAAGATCACCCAGGCGCTGCTCGATCGCGGTTACAGCGCGGGCGATATCCGCAAAATCCTCGGCGGCAACATCCTTCGCGTTTTCCGCGAAGCCGAGCGCGTCAGCCGTGAACTCCAGGCCGCTAAGTGAAAAGCTCCAATCGATTGTCGTACAATCAAAGTTTGCCAAAACACCCTACAGGAGCATTTATGCGAACGATGCTGTTGACGTTTGTCCTGATTCTGTCCACCTGCCTGTTCGGCGCTGCCGCCGATCCCACCGCCGTCATCCACACTTCAGCCGGCGATCTGCACTGCACCCTGTTTCCAAAGGTTGCGCCCATCGGAGTCGACAACTTCATCGGCCTGTCAAACGGAACGAAAGATTGGACCAGCCCCATTTCTCATGAGAAAAAACACGGTGTTCCTCTTTACGACGGCACCATCTTTCACCGTGTGATTCCCCAATTCATGATTCAAGGCGGAGATCCCGCTGGAAATGGAACGGGCGATCCCGGCTACAAGTTCAAAAATGAGACCTCCGTCACCGTTACCTTCGACCGTCCCGGACGTCTCGCCTACGCCAACGCCGGCCCCAACACCAACGGCTCGCAGTTCTTCATCACGGAAGTTCCTTACCCCAGCCTCAATGGCGGCTATACCATTTTTGGCCAATGCGATGACGCTGCTGTTGATTTGGTCAAAAAAATCGCGCGCATGCCCACGCACGGTGAGACACCCGTCAATCCCGTCAAGATCAAACACATTGATATCCAAGGCGCTGGCGCATCCACGGCAAAAGAGGCAGCCAAGCCATCGGGGATGTAGTACGAGACGCGGCTAGCCGCGTCTCAGCCGCAACCGAAATTCACAAGTGAAGAGACATTTCGAGGAGACTATGACTCGTACACCCGGAACCTATGCCGTATTCGAAACCAGCGAGGGCACTATCGTTTGCCGTCTGTTTGAAAAAGATGCCCCCAAGACGGTCGCCAACTTCGTCGAACTCAGCGAAGGCAAACGCGAATGGACGCAGCCCACCACGCGTAAGAAAACTACCGATCCTCTCTATAACGGAACGATTTTTCATCGCGTAATTCCCGGCTTCATGATCCAGGGAGGCGATCCGAATGGGGACAGGCTTCGGCGGTCCCGGCTATCAGTTTGAAGACGAAACCAAGGGTTCGCCGCACAAATTCGACAAGCCGGGCAAGCTGGCCATGGCCAATGCTGGCCCCAACACCAATGGCTCGCAGTTCTTCATCACCGTCGCCAACACTGACTGGCTCAGCGGCAAACACACCATCTTCGGCGAGGTCGTCGAAGGCTACGAAGTCGTAGAAAAAATCTCCAAAGTAGCCAAGAACCGCCAAGACCGTCCCAACCAGGACGTAGTTGTGAAATCAGTAAAAATCGAACGCGAGAACAAGTAGCGCCGGCGTCTCGCCGGCTGTCGGGCAGGCGTCCCCGCCTGCCCACCATGCCCACAACTGTGCGCTCTCATCACACCACCGCCCCGCCCCGTGATTGCCGTCACATTTGCCTGTGATCGCCACCCTGCTCCCTTTTCCGTTAAAATTTATAATGATCCGTTCCTCAAAAGCCTTTGGAGGCAAGTTTATGGCATCGTTCAACGGAGTTCCCGTCCCGTCCCACGGCCAAAAAGATCGAATACAGCAACGGCAAGTACACGCGTTCCCGATCACCCGATCATCCCTTTCATTGAAGGCGACGGCACTGGCCGCGATATCTGGAAAGCCTCCGTTCGCGTTTTCGATGCCGCCGTCGAAAAAGCCTACAACGGCAAGCGTTCCGTAGCCTGGTACGAAGTCTTCGCCGGCGAGAAAGCCAAAGCCCGTTTCGACAACTGGCTTCCCGACGACACCGTCAGCGCCATCCGCGAGTTTCGCGTCGCCATCAAAGGCCCGCTGACCACCCCCGTCGGAGGCGGCATCCGCTCCCTCAACGTCGCCCTGCGCCAGATCCTCGATCTCTACGGTTGCATCCGTCCCGTGAAGTACTATGCCGGAGTGCCCTCGCCCGTGAAGCATCCCGAGCGCATGAACATCGTCATCTTCCGCGAAAATACGGAAGACGTGTACATCGGCATCGAATGGGAACAAGGCACTCCCGAATGTGATCAAGCTCATCGAGTTCCTCAACAAAGACATGTTGAAAGGCGGCAAGAAGCAGATCCGCCTCGATTCCGGCGTGGGCATCAAGCCAATCTCCGTAACCGGCACCAAACGCCTCGTCCGCATGGCCATCAAGCACGCTCTCGATAACAAGTGCAAAGTCCGTAACGCTCGTGCACAAAGGCAACATTCAGAAATTCACCGAAGGCGCATTCCGCCAATGGGGATACGACGTCGCCACCGCAGAGTTCCGCGACAAAGTAGTCACCGAACGCGAGAGCTGGATCATCGACAACAAAGACAAGAATCCCAACCTCACCATAGAACAGAACGCGAACCTCACCGAACCCGGCCTCGAGTTTGCCCAGGAGGATTTCCGCCAGGGCATCTACAAAGAAGTGAAAACCTGTCTCGATTCCATCTACGCCACCCACGGCAAAGGCGCATGGAAGAAAAAGCTGATGATCAACGACCGCATCGCCGATTCCATTTTCCAGCAGGTCGTGACCCGCGCCGATGAATACAGCGTTTTAGCCACGCCCAACCTGAACGGCGACTACATCTCCGATGCCTGCGCCGCGCAGGTCGGAGGCCTGGGCATCGCTCCGGGAGCGAACGTCGGCGACGGCTATGCCATTTTCGAAGCAACCCACGGCACGGCTCCGAAGTACGCTGACAAAGATGTCATCAACCCCGGATCTGTGATCCTTTCGGGCGTAATGATGTTCCGCTTCCTTGGATGGACCGAAGCTGCCGATCTGATCGAGCAAAGTCTGGAGCACACCATCGAACAGAAAAAAGTCACCTACGATTTCGAGCGCCTGATGGAAGGCGCGACCAAAGTAAAAACCAGCGAGTTCGCCACCTGCATGATCGAAAACATGCACGTAGCAGTCGCCGCAGACTAGGCATAGCTCTATTGTAGAGACGGGCTTGCCCCGTCTCCGCCGACTGAGAAATAACTCTGATTTTGACGCTGCTTTGAACGGGCACGGCTTCAGCCGTGCCGAATGAACCGCATAACTACGGGCTTTAGCCCCTGAGGGAAACATTTCATGCGCAATAAAGTAACCATAGTAGGTTCCGGAAACGTGGGCGCCACCGCCGCCCACTGGATTGCCTCCAAAGAACTGGCCGACGTCGTGCTCATCGACATCATCGAAGGCGTTCCGCAAGGCAAAGGACTCGACCTCCTGGAAGCCATGCCGATCGAAAAACGCGATTCAGCCATTCTCGGCACCAACGACTATGCCGACACCGCCAAATCCGACATTGTCGTCATCACCGCCGGAATCCCCCGCAAGCCCGGCATGAGCCGCGACGACCTCTTGAATACTAACTACAAGATCATGAGCGACGTAGTCAGTAAGGTCGTGCACAACTCGCCGAACTGCATCCTCATCATCGTTTCCAATCCGCTCGACGCCATGGCGCAGGCCGCCTACAAACTCAGCGGCTTCCCGCGTGAGCGCGTCATCGGTATGGCCGGAGTGCTCGACTCCGCCCGCTTCCGCACTTTCATCGCGCAGGAACTCGACGTCAGCGTCGAGAACGTAAACGCCTTCGTCCTCGGCGGACACGGCGACACCATGGTTCCGCTGCCCCGTTATTCCACGGTCGCCGGCATTCCGATCACCGAACTCATGGACAAAGCCACGTTAGATCGCATCGTCCAGCGCACTCGCGACGGCGGCGCCGAGATTGTCAAATATCTCAAGACCGGATCGGCCTACTACGCCCCATCGGCCGCCGCCACCGAAATGGTCGAAGCGATTCTAAAAGACAAGAAAAAGATTCTCCCCTGCGCCGCCTATTTGAATGGCGAGTATGGCATCCACGGCCTCTTCGTAGGAGTTCCAGTGAAACTCGGAGCCAAGGGCATCGAGCAGATTATCGAAATCAAACTGACCGCAGAAGAGAAAGCTGCCCTCGACAAGAGCGCCGCCGCAGTAAAAGAACTAATAGCGGTAATCAACGTCTAGGAAAACTGTCGGACTGTCCGTAGAGACGGGGCTTGCCCCGTCTCTGCCTCAGAACAAGCTCTGGAAGGGCGCCTTGTTTTGTATCAGGGCATCGCTTTAGTGATGCCGCAATGTCCGGCAATCATGCCCCGCTTCGGGGGTTGGCTTTCATGGATCGACGCCGCTTCTCTAATCCCCTTCCGCAATCGCCTGACTCTCGCTATAGTGTCTGGGGCCAGAACGATGGATTTTGACCAGCTCGAAATCTTCCTGGAAGTCGCTCGCCTCTCCAGTTTCTCCCGCGCAGCGGAGAAGCGTTTCCGCACCCAGCCCGCCATCTCCTCGCAGATTCGCGCCCTCGAAGAAGAAGTGGGCGCTCGCCTCCTCGACCGCTCCGGTGGCCGCGTTTCCCTCACCGCATCCGGCAAATTGTTCTTCAAATATGCCGAAGAAACCCTGGAGCGCCGCAAGACCATCCTCAACGAAATCGCCGAAACCGAGCGTGTCCCACGCGGTGAAATAGTAGTTGGTGCCAACGAAGGCACGTGCCTGCACATCCTGCCCGAAGTGTTCGCGCAATTCAAACGCGACTATCCCAATGTCGCCGTGAACATCAAGCGCTCCGACTACGCCCGAATTCTCGAGTCCATCCTCGAAAATGTAGTCGACTTCGGCGTGGTCTCGCTCCCGGTGAACGACAACCGCCTCGAGGCCCAGATGATCCATCGCGACGAACTCGTCGTCATCACCGCCCCGAACCATCCGCTCGCGGCGAAGAAGACTGTCACGGTGGCTGAGGTCTCTACTTACCCACTCGTTCTGCCCAAACTCGGTCACACCCGCGACGCCCTCGAAGCGCTTTTCTATGACCATCATCTGAAACCGAAACTGGCCATGGAACTCGATTCCAGCGAACTGCTGAAGCGTTTTGTGGCCGCCGATGTCGGCGTCGGCTTTATCGCACGCTCCAATATCGAAGAAGACATCCGCGCCAAGGCTCTGATTGCGATCACCCTCGCCGACGCCCAAATCCGCCGCGACCTCGCCCTCGTCTTTCGCAAAGACAAATCGCTCAGCCGTGCCGCCAAGGCTTTCATGGAGATCGCGGTGAAGCAAAAGAATTTTCCCACGGCTGCCGGCGGGAAGCGATCCAGATGAACCCGGTGATAGGTAATCGGGTCACGACTTTCATTCTTTCTTTCTCGCTGATCGTTTCCTCAGGCGTAACTCAGAAACCAGCTACCAGCGGCAAAACTGCGCCGGTTACTGCCAGCAAACTCATCGCGCTGAAAGCCACCGGGACAACCCGCTACACCGACAAAGAAATCCTAGCCGCGAGCGGCCTCGAGCTGGGCCAAAACGCCGCCGACGGCGATTTCAAAGAGGCCGTGCGCCGTCTGGGTGATACCGGTCTGTTCAGCGAAATCCTTTACTCGTACTCCTCTACCAACGCCGGCGTGAAACTCGACCTGCAGATCACGGACATTGACCCGAGCAAACTGGTTCCCGCGCATTTCGAAAACTTCGTTTGGTTCACCGACGCAGAACTGCTTACAGCCGTGCAACGCCGCGTGCCGCTGTTCAAGGGATTATTGCCGCTTACTGGCAATCTTCCCGACCGAGTCTCTGAAGCGCTGCAAGCCATTCTCACCGAGAAGCATTTCCCCGGGCGAGTAGATTTTCTTCGTGTGGAAGACCAATCCGGCGGCGTGCTCCAAGCCGTCGATTATCACGTCGAGGAAGTCAGCATCCGAATCCGCAACCTCGAATTCCCCGGAGCCTCACCGGAGCAGACTACCCTGCTCACCGCCGCAGCACACCGCCTCAAAGGGGCGGAATACGGGCGCTCCGTGCTCGCCGCGACTGCCCAGCTCGACCTGCTCCCCGTGTACCTGCAGCGCGGATACTTGAAAGCTGCATTCGGCCCGTCCGACGCCCGCGTAGTTCTTGAAGCTGCCCCTGAAACTGGTCCTCAAGCCGCGCCAGCGGCGGACGAGCCAGCCAACACCGATCTCGAGGTCGATGCCATCGTGCCCGTAACGGCGGGCAAAATGTATTCCGCTTCGGGCGTCGACTGGAAGGGCAACTCCGCGGTCGCCATTACGGAAGTTGCGTCCTTGATCCACCAGACACCCGGCCAGCCCGCCGATGCCGTGCGCCTTCTGCAAGACCTCGAAAATGTGGCCAAGCTCTACCGAAGTCGCGGCTATATGGCGGTTCAGGTCAAACCCGAAGCCCAGTTCGACGACGACAAAAGCACCGTCCACTACGAACTGGACATCGTCGAGGGTGATCTCTACAAAATGGGTGAGTTGGAGATCCTGGGACTGGATACGCAAGCCAAAGCTCGAATGATCGAGGCCTGGACTTTGCGCGAAGGTCAACCCTACAACGCCAACTATCTCAAGAAATTTCTCGCCGATACCGGACCGCTTCTCCCTCGCGGAGCGGATTGGGCTGTGAGCACCCATGAGACCCTCGACGCCAAGGACAAGACCGTCGAAGTCGAAATCCATTTCAAGCAGCAGTAGCGATAGCGGCGCGTTCTAGCAGGCTGCGGAACAAGTCGATGCCACCGCAAGCTTACGCGAGAACCTTTATGTCCTTGCGCAACGACTCTTCCCTCGTGATTGTGAGATCATGATGACATTGCGGTGGTCGGCTTCAAACCGTCACCCCGTTTCACAGGAGAAGAAAGCACAATGAAAGTGAATCGAATTGCGGCTGTGGTTCTTGGGATCCAAATCCTGATTGGGATGTCGGCGATTCCCGCGCTGGCTGCCGGTAAGACCCAGACGTTGACCGGCGAAGTGAGCGACGCCATGTGCGGCGCGAAGCATGAGATGCCCGGCAAGGCTGCGGATTGTACTCGTGGCTGCGTTCAGCATGGATCGAAATACGCGCTCGTAGTTGGGGACAAGGTCTACACTCTCGAAACTTCGGATCAGGCAGCTCTCAGCAAACTAAACGATCTGGCGGGAGCGAAGGCCAAGGTCACTGGAGATGTAGACGGCACCACCATCACGGTAAAATCCGTGGCCGCCGGATCGTAACAATAGGCCTGTGAAGCGACGCCAATAAAAAACCGGCGGGGGCAGCCCGCCGGTTTTGTTGTCTCCACAACTCGCGTTACTGTTGCTGTTGTTGACCCGTGTCCTGACCATCGTCGCGCCGTTTCAGCGTCGGACGATCATCGTCGCTGCTATCCGTGCCCGTAGAGGGCTTGTCGCTGGTCGAAGCCCGCCGCAAGCTGGGACGGTTCGCATCCTTCTCCTCGATCACCTTGTGCCGGTTTTCGATGGTCGCCAGCCTCGCTTTCACATCGTCAAACTCTGAGGTGGTCACGATGTACTGCGGCCGCGCCGGAAGAATGGTCGCGATCTCCTTTTGCGACGCCGCAATGCGGTCCGGCGTCTGCGGATGCGATGCGAACGCCTTAGCGATCGTGCCTGGCTTCTTCTTCTCGCGCGCCTGCAACTTTTCAAAGAAGCTGACGAAAGCCTGCGGATCGTATCCCGTCTTATACATATATTGCAGTCCGAGGTAATCCGCTTCCGCCTCGAAATTGCGCTGGAACTTCATGAACGTCAGCGGCAAGCCCAGACCGGCAGCTTCGTACACTCCATAGCCGATGCCCCCGCCAACGAAGATCAGAGGAATGGTGGCCAGCTGCGCAATATTTGCTCGCGTCATCTGGCGCATCCCGTGGCGCGCAGCCACGTGCGAAATCTCGTGCGCCATGACTCCGGCCAATTCGGCCTCTTCGTCCGCCGCCAGAATCAACCCAGAGTTCACATAGAAAAATCCACCCGGAAGTGCGAACGCGTTCACCTCATCGGAATCAATCACCTTGATGGTAAACGGCACCTTCGCGTCCGAATTACGCACCAGGTTCTGCCCGATGCGGTTGACGTACTCGTTGATGACCGGGTCCTGAACCAGCTTCACGCTGTTCTCAACCTGCATCGAATACTGCTTGCCCATCCTGATTTCGGTTTCCAGCGAGTACCAATCGCCAATGCCGCGCCCACCGACGTTGCGATTGCCGATAGCGTCCACGTCGTCCTCGCCGCCGGTGTGCTTGACCTTGCTGGGTTCAGGCTCCTGGACGGGCGGGTCTCCGCTAGGCTTCGCCGTAGCGTTCGCACTGTCAGAAGAGTCCGTAGGACTCGGACTTGTGCTTGGCGGAGGGTTCTGCGGAGACGTCGGCTGCGCCGTCGGCGCGTTTTGCGGCGGTGCGCTCGGCGTCTGGGAACTTTGATTCTGCGCCAGCGCAAGTCCCGCCAGCAGTGTAAGTAGACCCAGGGAGATCAGCAATCTACGCAACGACATTTGGACACCCCCAAAGACCCGGTCGGTTACCACCATTATACGCCCGGTTGCAAGCCGTATCGACGGAGTCTTCCCAAGTAGTTTGGACGCCGATTCGACCCCCGGAGTTACCCGCTATTTTCGTAGAAGGTGACTGCTGAGCGCCTTTTCGAGCCCGTTCCTGCCCGACATCGCCCCATTTCCTCCCCAAGAAGGGCCTTATGCGGTTTTCCTTCATGTGACTTCGTGCCTGACTCCGTGTCCCTCTGTGGTGCTTTTATTCCGCGCAGCCAGCGCCCTTTCCGTTTTAGCGCCCTCCGGTGTACTATGGCGCGACTTTCGAAAGAGGGCCGAACATGCTGAACCGTCGCAACTTCCTGTCGAAATCGATCGCTTCATCCCTGGCCTTGGGCGCCGGTTTGAGTTGGCGCGGAAAATTATGGGCGCAGCTCGAATCGCTGCCTTCGAAGCTCCCCGACCGTTCCCTGTTTGACCAGAATGAAGACGCCTACTGGCGCGAACTCCGCCACCAGTTTCTGATTCCAGCCGACGAAATCTACCTGAATAACGGCACCGTAGGATCCAGCCCCGCACCCGTGCTCCGAGCGGTATTTGAAGGCTATGAAAAGACGGAGAAGTTGAATGAGGCCGATCCCGAGGACTATCCCATATGGGGATATGGCCCTTGGAACGAGTTCCGCGATCCGCTCGCTGCCTTCGTAGGTTGCAATCGCGACGAAATCGCGCTCTTAAGAAACGCCACCGAAGCCAATAGCTACATAGCAAACGGCATCGACCTGAAGCCCGGCGACGAAGTCCTGATGACCGACCAGGAGCATCCCGGAGGCGAGCACCCCTGGGACCTGCGCGCCAAGCGCTACGGCATAGTGGTGAAGAAGTTTAACCTCCCTAAACCCATCATCAATCCCGCCCAGGTGTTGGATCTAGTGAACGCCGCGATCACGCCGCGCACTCGAGTCCTGTTCTTCAGCCACATCACCACGTTCTCCGGAGTAGTTCTGCCCGCCAAGCAACTCTGCGCCCTCGCCCGCGGCAAAGGAATTATTTCCGCCGTAGATGGAGCGCACGTGCCCGGAATGATGCGTCTGAACCTGCACGATCTAGGTTGCGACTTCTACTCCTCGAGCCCGCACAAGTGGCTGCAAGCGCCCAAAGGTTCAGGATTTCTCTACGTCCGCGACGAGATGATCGACCGCCTGTGGAACACCATCGCCACCGAAGGTTGGGACGACCCCAAACTCCGAGCCGAGCGCTTCCAGCGCATAGGCAGCTCGAACGTCCCCGCGCTATGGGGCTTGCGCGCCGCGGTTCAACTAGCCAACGACATAGGCATGGACCGGATCGAACGCCGTCATCGCCAGCTCTGCGACTACATACTGAACGCCATGATCAAACGCGGAGCCCAATCCTGGACATCTCCCGATCCCACGCTACGTTGCGCCATTGCGACAGTCAACGTCCCGCCGCTAGTCCGAATCGATCTGGAACACTGGCTATGGCAAGAAAAGAAAATCAGAATCCGAGGAGCCGAACCCAACAAACTCCGCCTATCAACGCCCTACTACTTGTCAAAACAAGACATAGACCGCTTCCTGGAGTCCTTCGACGAATACAAGAAGTCGAAAGCATAAAGTTCGCGTAGGGACGGGCGCCCTCGCCCCCCGTACAAGCCGAGCGCAGCTCGGCCCCGCGGGCGACTACTCCTCCCCACTGTCGTCGTCCCCGCCTCCGTCACTGCTATCGGGCTCGGTGCCGTCGCTGTCGCCCGTTTCACCGTCCCCTGTACCCCCATCACCGAAAACATAGGTGTCTTGGAGGGTACCGAATTGATCGGAAATGATCGTAGTCGAGGTTCCGTTTAAGCCGCTCGCGTCGGTTGTAGTGATGGTAATCGTCATAGTCCCATCAGCATCAAAGCTGACCGTCGTCACACTCGCACTGTTATCCGCGGCAATTACTTGCGAAGTTTGGCTCGAAGTCTGGTCATAAGGAGCGTAGTTGTTGGCATCGGCTTTTGTTGTGAGGCTGCTGATTGTCCCATCTCCACCTGGTTTTGTCCCGTCGAGCATGGCACTCGCGGTAGCGCCTGACTGCGCGGAAATAGAGTTCGTGGAAGCACTATAGCTTACGGTGAGCGGACCTTGGTCGGTAGGAATCGTTGCACCCCCAGTTGTGGTGGTCAGGAAACCGGAGGTCGTCGTCGTGGTGTACAAAGTGATCGGGCCCAGTTGCGTGGGGATCGTGACTGTGGGAGGAGCAGGGAATGGCCCACTCGTACTAACCACCGTCGCCACAAAGCTGGCGAGAGGTTTGGTTATATTTGCCACCAGCGAGAGAGTCTGTGCCCGAGTACCCGCGACCCCTAGCATGGTTGCCGGGTTCAGGTTCGATCCCGATGCCTGGAGTTCTCCATCGGCGCCAATCGTTAGCGAGGTTGTCGTCGTATTGCCGTTCGTGTCACTAGCCGAAGTTGTCTGGGACCTGACCAGTCCGTTCACCGCTGTTTGCGTGATCTTGCTCGAACTTCCGTCCGTTCCCGCAAAAGTGACCGTGCTCGTCAACGTGGTCGTATTGGAATCATTCTTGTAGCTATAAACGATACTGTACGTGCCATCCGAGGCGTCAATTTCAAAAGTTCCGTTCGACTGTGACCCTGTTCCCGGCAGATCCCATGCGTACGTTCCGTTGATCTTGTTATCGCTACTCGAGAAGTTGCACTCCACCGTTCCTGCATCACCTGGATTCATTCCCGCTGGGACGGTCGTGTTGAAAGTCACGCCACCACTGGTCAACGTCGTCGGAACGCTTGCGGGGTTGGTTCCAAGAGCGTTCCCGGCCCTGGCCATGAAAACACCCAGTACTAGACTGGCTGGCGACAGCATCCTCACTGGCGTACTTGGAAAAGGAAATAACGTGGATCCGCTTATGGTGGGAGCGCACACACCCGCCGACCCATTCAATTGGGTAAAATTCGGCTTGGCGAAGCCGGCCCCCGTCCAGACTTCGGACGGGTCGGGCGCATCCTTGCCTTCCCACAGTAGAACGTGCCTGCCCGCTGCGAAAATCTGCGGCCAATTCCTTGCAATCCAGTCGTCTTGTCCCGAAATGCAGCTTCGATAATCACCAGAATACAACGCGTCGGTGGAGGTAATCAGCGGTTGCGAAGTGTCCACAAATCCATGCGCGTTTCCATCATTCGAAAAATGAAAAACGAAGCCGCTCTGAATGAAGAATGAAGTCATTTCAGCGGAATTGAATTGCAAATTCTGGCCGAGCCATGAAAAGTACCATCGCCCCGCGCCATCCGCCATTACATACGTATCGGCTACGGACTCTACCAGGACGCTATCTGGAATGTAACTCGACGTTCCGGGTTTTCCACCAAAACCGTAGTATGCGCCCAGCTGGGCATAGGCCGAGAACACGTAACCCTTCAGAGCTGAGATGCTCCCGGAATAGCCAGCGGGAAATAAGGACTTGATCCCGTGATTGGCGTCAAAACCTGAAGGTAAATGGCTCTGGATAAGCGCCAGGCCTTGTTTCAAACTCCACATCTTTCGGCCCTCCCTCGAGTCATCAAAAAAGCATTGCCAAAAGAGCCTTGCCGCGCCCGCTGCAAACATCAATCACTGGAACGCATAACCGGCGGTTCATTGCAGCGTTACCAGCATCGGTATCAAGCCAGATCCGCAAGCCAGTCCAGCGAGAGCCTTTCCGATCACGGCGCCGAACGCCCTCGCCGGATCGGACGCCTTCATGGCGAAGCCCGCCGTCGGCGATGTAGTCAACATGTCTCCTGCCTCTATCGGAGAATACGAAGCGTCCACCTTGCAATAGACTCTGCCTACGAGGGCGACCGCCGCCCGGCCTTCGCCTGATGAGCCCTGCCGCCCCAAAACGATTCCGGGACGGTATTTGCCCGCACCGGATATCACGCCCGCCACCCGTTTGTTATAGGGTTTCGTGCTTTGGCTGATGGCGCCGTCATCGTCGAAAACGACAACCGTCCCAGGTTCGAGCTCTCCCGCACCGGCAAGATCGAAATCCTCTGCGCAATCCGCCCCGGAAAGGACGACGTCCTTCGCCGTAACGTTGCCCGTCGCTGTGACGTTACCGGTCACAGCAAGGTTCCCGTCAAACTTTCCAGCGTTGCCGGAGCTGCTCGCATAGATGCCGGTGCCTCCCGCACTATTAATAGCCGCCACGGCGGACGCCGTTCCTGACGCGCAATCGGCATGCACCCCGTCGGTTGCCTTGCTGGCGGCATAGACACCGTAGCCGTTATCAGATTCGCCTCGAACCCCGCTGCTGAAATGAGGAGTGGTTCCGCTCCCCGCGCCGTTCCTGCCGTGTACCCCATCGTTACTCGTGCTTATCCCCTGCACCCCCTCGCTACTTTGAGACTGGCCACGCACGCCGGTGCCCGAGGTAGAGCTTCCCGAAACTCCATAGCCGGTGTCGCTCAGACCCAATATCGCGGTGGCCCCGTTTGTGCCTGCACCGGAAACAGCTGGCCCGGAAAGTGGGTTTGTAGAGGTGCCTGCCAGTGGTCCACTCATTTGTTTCCTCCTCGTTCCTTGGCTGAAGGCTTATTCGAATCCGGCAAGTGTACACCTGCCCGCCTCGCATCGGTGATTCTTGCATTCACCTGAAATCATCGCTGCGGTCCCCCTTAAAGAGCTAGAATGGTCGATCAGTTTCGACCGAATCCCGTCTGGCGAGTTACGAGATGAAACTGATTTTTGCGGCCGCAAAAAACTCGGACGCAGCCGAACTCTCGGCCCTTCACACCGCCGTTGCCGAGGACCTCACCCGCCAATTCGGCCAGGGATTCTGGTCGTCTGGCCAAACGGAGAGGGGCGTACTGAGCAACCTGCGGATGCCCAGGTTTTCGCGAATCCTCGTGGCGCGCGCCAACCGTCGCATCGTCGGTACGCTGCGCCTCGCCACAAAGAAACCGTGGGCCATCGACACCGCGTATTTCACCGCGGCAGCAAGACCTCTCTACCTGACCGGCATGGCAGTCCGTCCCGACCTCCAGCGCAAAGGTGTTGGCCGTCTACTGCTGAAGGAGGCCGAGGCTCTGGCGCGCGCGTGGCCAGGCGACGCCATCCGTCTTGATGCCTTCGACGCCGAAGCTGGAGCCGGACCTTTTTACGCGAAGTGCGGATTCCGCGAGGTCGCGCGCGTGACTTACAAACAGGATCCGCTGGTGTATTTCGAGTTGCTCCTGCCCCGAGTAAACAACTGAGATCTGGCGGTCGGTGCCCCATCCTTGCGCGTTTTTAAGCGCAAGGATGGGATTCCACGGGCGCCTGCAGCTAGCGGTTTTGGTTTTACCTGAGGGCTGACGGCTGACGGCTGAGAGCTGCCTACGTCCAGCGAAACCATCGCAGCGCCAGCACAAACGAAACGCCGCCCCAAACGGCTAGCACCAGCAATCGTCCCGACTGCGAGCCGAGCGAAGCGCCCTCAAGAATCGTAGCGCGCAGCGCGTCATTAAGGGCCGTAAGCGGAAGCGCCTTGATGAAAGGATGAGTCACAGCAGGAAATCTCTGATAAGAAAAGAAAACTCCCGAGAAGATCCACATCGGCATCATAACCAGGTTGATGAGCCCGGAAACGCTTTCGATTTTCTGCGCGCGGCAAGCCGTAAGCAGTCCAACTCCGCCAAAAGCCACCGCTCCAAGCGATCCCAGCAGAACGACTGAGAGAATCGATCCCTGAACGCGCATGTGAAAGACCAGGACGCCAAAGCCTAAGAGAAGTCCAACCTCAATCACCATCAAAACCAGCCGGCTGCTGGTGAGAGCCAGCAGAAAATCGCTACGACGCATGGGCGTCGCGACAAAGCGCTTCAGTAATTTGCGCTGGCGCATTTCGACCAGCGCGAAACCGACTCCCCACATGCCCGAGTTCATCAGATTCATGCCAAGCAATCCAGGGATCAGAAAGTCGATGTAGCGCGAGCCCGGTTCGCTCGAGGATTGGGACGAAGTAGCAACCGCATCTCTGCGTCCAGCAGCGGATTGCAGCTTGGCATCGATTTCCGCCCGGGATAGCACGCTCTCCGGACGCGCCGGATCGTAATAGTAGGTATAACTGCCATCGGCATTCGCCTCGATCGCAAGATCGAACTTGCCAAAGTGGAAGCCCTTAAGCGCAGCCTCGCGATCAAGCACGATGGCGCGAATAGCAGAACTCTTGCCGGACGAGCCTTTCGTGGCCGAATCTTTTTCGCCCGCACTTTGCCCGGACTCGGTCCGTACTTTTGTCCGAACTCTGCAGCATCGCCAGCGTTTTCTGCGCGCCCGCGCCATCGATCACGACCACCGAGGTGACATCCGCGGGCTTGTTGCGGAAGGCGATGCCCAATCCCGCCGCCAGCAGCAGCGGAAAGATAAAGACCCAGAATACGACTTCAGGTTCGCGCTTGAGTTCGAGTATGCGCGCCCAGAGCAGATGACGATATCCCGCCCAACGGCCGTTGCGAATGGCGTAATCGCGGACCGCGTGCGGGCGAGGACGAAGCCCGCAGATTCTTCTCCTCGTCACCAAGCGTCGGCGTATTGGTTTCAGTTGCCATTCAGTCTTCCCGCAGGTGACGCCCAGTGAGTTGCACAAAAACGTCTTCAAGGCTGGCCTGCCGCGTGCTCAGGTGTTCGAGCCGATGGCCATCTCTGGTCACCGCATCCAGAAGCGCAGGGATGGTAAGGTGCGGCTCGCGCACACTCAGGCAGAGAGTCGAATCCTCGCGACGGACGGACTCCACGCTCGGCAACGAACGCCATCGGTCGAGATTCTTGGTGTCGATCTCGTTTCCGTTATGACTGACTTTGAACTCGACCACATGGTGTCCGCCGAGCCGCTCGATAAGATTAGTCGGCGTGCCCTCGGCGATGATCACGCCATGATCGACAATCGCCAGCCGGTCGCAGAGGCGTTCCGCTTCGTCCATATAGTGCGTGGTGAGCAGAACCGTGCCACCTTTTCTCTGAAAGACGCGAATGATGTGCCAGAGCTGGCGGCGGCTCTGCGGATCAAGTCCTGTAGTGGGCTCGTCAAGGAAAAGAATGCGCGGATTTCCGACCAGAGCAGTGGCGACGGCGAGCCGCTGCTTCTGTCCACCAGAAAGCTTTCCCACCCAGGCGTCGGATTTCTCGGTTAGTTCGAGTTCTTCGAGAACTTCGTCAGCCGGTCGAGGTTCGCTATAGAAGCTGGCAAAGAGCTCGATGGTTTCGCGAACGTTCAATTTTTCCGAGAGGCGGGTTTCCTGCAGCGAAATCCCAATCCACTCGCGCAACTGCCGCGGATTATCGTTCCAAGTGTGTCCCAGGATGCGAACTTCGCCGGAAGTGGGCGCAAGCAGGCCCTCGAGAATCTCGATGGTCGTGGTCTTCCCTGCTCCATTCGGCCCAAGGAGTCCAAAGCACTGCCCGGCTTCGATTTGCAAGCTGATGCCGCGGACGGCTTCCACTTTCCCGTCGTAGGTCTTGCGCAGGTTATTGCACTGGATCGGAGAATTCCGACTCGCAAATTGTAAGTAGCTCGCGACTCCTTTGCAGAACGGCGCCGCCAGACGCTTCCTGAGCAAAGTCGAAAGCAAGGAGGGTGTCTGTCCCAGCGTGAATCGTTTAGGGTCTAATCGGCTATCGGCATGCCCCGCGCCCTTCGCATCCTGCCACAGAATCGCATTCAGTTATCGGGCATCGGTCGCGTCGGGCCGGGAGAAATCCATCAGCGACGATTCCTTCGCTCCGGCCGCTTTCTTCTCGTTCACGTTGTAAATGAGGCCGCTGCGCAGATTTTTGTCGTCAACCTGATACGGCGGTTGCGTTCCCGGCCCCGAGAGCAGTGGCGCCATAAGCGGCGCATGCGCGTCGAACAAGTTCATCGCGGGAGGCCGAGCAGCGACTTCCATGGTATGGATCATGCTCACGGTCGTATAGAACTGATGATCGACAAACGGTTGCGGCGCACGCGGCGCATACTTGCTGATACACGAGCGCAGTAGATCGATGGGCATCGACGTGATCGGCGCCGTCTTGCGCGTCGTCTTCAATAACAAAGATGGCGGTGTCGTCCCAGTAAGCGCTGTGAGAAATGGCATCGACCACTCTTCCCAACGCCAGATCGTTGTCGGCGACCGATGCTTGCGGCGTGGGCTTGCCCGGCCGCGTGCCTCCGGTGTGGTCGTCGGGCAGATAAAGCAGCGTGAACTGCGGAAGTTCTTTGGCGCTACCTTCGCCTTTCACAAACTCGTCGAACTCCGGAGAAATTCATCGGCCCGCAGCTGGTCCGGGATAATCGGTTTGAAAATCTGGAAACAGCGGATCATAATGGTCGAGCAGCGCCGCTTTGCTCGGACGCATGCGCTTCATCTGCGGAATCGCCCATGGCCACGGGCTAGGCCCGCCGCGCGGGTTGCCGACATTCGCCGGCAGAGGATCGCCTTTTTTGATTTCCGCGACAGGACACGCCGTCGAACTGGCCGACGGCGTACTTTGCATCGGCGAATCGGCTTTTTCGCTCTTGCACCACACTGCGGCAACGAATTCTCCATAAATGCGATAACTGAGGCCGCGGCGCGCCAGGTTATCCCAGAGAAAGCCGGTAGCGGGGTCGTCAACGTCCGGGATTCCCTGCTCCAGCGGAAATTCTTCCGCCACACTGCCGCCCGAATCGTAAGTGCGTTCTTTGCTGCGATAGCCGATCGGCCAGGTTTTTTCGTTGTAGTCAGAAGTAGTGGCGGCCGTGGACCAGAGATGTCCGTCGCCGGAAACTTCTCCGCTGTCGTAGAAATTATCCAGCACGCCAAACTGCAGCGCAAGTTTGTGCTCGATTAGGCGTGATGTCTGCGCCATACATGGTCAGCGAGCGGTCGCCATCGCCAACCGGCAGGTCGCCAAAAATCTGATCGTACGTGCGATTTTCTTTCAGACACATAGATCACATGGCGGATGGGATTCTTCCACCGGCAAACTCAAATTTGCCGCCGTCGGAGCGGACAAGATTGTCTTCTTCAACCTGGCGAGTGTAAGCCGCAAGATTTTTGTCGATGTCGGCGAGGCTCATGCGCTGAATGGACCCGCCGATCAAAGTTGCAATATAGGGATGCTCTTTTCTTTTGCGCTCGCCTTTCAGCGTTCCCAGCATATTGTTAGGCCCACTGCCTTCTCCTTTGGCGGTGGCGATGAGCAGGTCGTTGCCCGCAATAGCCAGCGCGCTCGGATACCACTCGGCGGGGATGAAACCGAGCGGAAGAGCTCGTCATCGACCGCTGCCAACTACCTCCGCTTCCGGTAGGTTCTCGCAAATCTATGACCCCGAACACAGCGATTGCATCGAGCGCTCCGGCGGCGGCGAAGAGATATTTCCCGTCGGGTGAGAGGACGAGGGCTTGAAGAACGGACACCTGGGTCTTTGAGACTAAGGTGTCGATAGGGCATCGAGACAGCCCGGTCGAGATTTCACATGGACTGCAGCCACGATATCAGCATTTGCGAAGGTGACGTAGAGCGTCTCTTCGTTCGGGCTTAAGGCCATTGCCGTTGGGTGCCAACTCGGTGCAACGGGGTCGGCGGTTTTCCACAGTACCGATCCAGCGCGACACTCTTTCCCGTCTTCGATGATCCAATTCCACGATCGATGAAGTGTTCCACAAGCTGACCCAGGCTTTGGTCCCGGCTTTGTTGGCCACTACCGTATACGGATATGCGCTCGGGAATGTAGCGGCGGATGAATCTTGCGGCTCAGGTCGAACGACTTCTGAATCTGCCCGAGTTAACGTCAAGCAGCACCACGTTGTCCGAAAGATTATTGGCGATCAGCAAGCGGTCGCCCTTCGCGCCGGGCAAAACCGCAAATCCAGCCGGATAAGGCAACGCGGTTCCGGCAGGAGCCGTGCGCAGCCCGAACGCAACTTCTTTCCCTCCGCAATCTTCTGGGGCGCAATCTTGATAAAGCGTTCAGGAGTCACTTGTCCGCCGGCAAATTTGTAGACCGCAATGCCATTGCCGGTGCTCTTCGGCTTCTCGCCCGTAGGATCGGTAATCGAGCCCATCGAAGCATACAGATGCTTGCCGTCCGTCGAAAACGCAAGCCCGATAAAGTAGCTTTGCCGCGTGGAGTAATCGTCGCTCAGCCGGTCGTCAGGAAAGTCGTGCAGTTGATTGTTGCTGAGGTCGAGAATGGCGATCGATTGGCGCGCCCCGCTCTCTTGCGTCCCATATCCCTGATTGAGCAACGCTGCGTAGCGGCCGTCGGGACTGAGTGCGATGGTCGCGGGAAAACTGTTAGTGCGGCCAAGGTAGCCGGGCACGGGAAGCGTTAGAGTCTTGCTGGTAGGAAGATTAATGCGACGCGAGCGGTCGGCAGCGCGCGCGACTACGAAGACAACAACTACGGAGAAAAGCGTGAGAAGAGAGACAAGGCGATCTTTTTCACGAGCAGAGGCCTCGAGAGCCTTTTACCATCTGTGCTGTGAGCGAGGCAAGCGGACGGAAAGTTAAAACGAAAATAGCACAAGCGTATCCTGGGCTCAGGATGAAAAGCGCGTTGAGCCAGTACCCACGCTACCGCGACGACGTGAAGATCGCGAACGTAGCCCCTTGCGGGTCTGAGATCACGGCCATGCGCCCCGCTCCTTCGATCACCATGGGCGCGAGACAAAGTTTGCCACCCAACTCCTTGGCCTTGGTCGCGGACACATCGACATCGTCGACCTGGAAGTAGGCCATCCAGTGCGGCGGCACTCCCGGCGGGCGAAACGCTGCCGGAGGAATCCCCCCGATGAAATGCTCTCCATTCTTTATGTGCATGTAGCCGGAGGGATCTTTTGTGCCGTCGGTACGCTGGTTCTCAATCTGCCATCCAAAAAGACCGGAGTAAAAGTCCGTAGCACGCTTCGCATCGGGCGTGCTCAGGTCGGCCCAACAAAGCGTCCCATGCACGTGAGCAATATTGATCCCGGAGGTCTGCTTCGACTGCCACGCGCAGAAAACCGCGCCCGTAGGGTCTTGGAGAATCGCCATGCGCCCAAAATCCATGACGTCGAAAGCGTCCGGGCCAAGAACCTTGCCGCCGAGTTGCCGTGCTTTGGCGACGGCCGCATCGGCGCTCTCGACCGCGATGTAAATCATCCAGTGCGGAGGAACGCCCTGCGCCCGCTCCTCAGCACGTAAGGAGCATCCGGCCGCCGCCTCGCGCCCTTGGAGTTTGAATTCGGTGTAGAAATCATTGGGCCCCATCGGGCTGTCATGGGCCTCCCACCCAAAAAGCGAGCTGTAGAAACTCTTGGCAGCGTTCTGGTCGGAAGTGTGGAGTTCAATCCAGCAAAAGGAACCGGCGGGGTGCTTGTCGATATTTGTCATAGTGGTTTGCCGTGGCGGCAGAAGTTTACACCAAATCTGGCAGGCGGGTTGTCAACGGGAGATGAAAACAGAAGAATAAAACCATGAGAATCGCATCGAAGTTCGCTGCTCGAAAGATGACGGCCGTGATTTCCAGGTTTACTTTGCGATCAGCCCAGTCCCTCGCCAACTGTTGCTGTTGTGACTAGAAATCGTGACCTCCGCCAGGCCCGCGGATTGGAACCAATCGATGACTTCTTCCTGCGTATGGTAATAAGCGGTGGGCGCCACCAGCTGATCGAAAACGTTCCAGAAATTTTCGGCAAACGAATAGTCAGAGATGGAGCAAAGATAATCAGAGTAAGGCAACGCGCGCTTCAGCCACGCCATGCGCCGCGCCGGCCGATACAGCAGCTTCAACGCCAAGTAAAGCGTGACC